>JAZQBL010000018.1:0-45366 GCA_045545665.1 Eubacteriales bacterium | reverse complement strand
GTACCTGTCTTGTCAGAACAGATAATCTGTGCACAGCCGAGAGTTTCAACCGCTGTAAGCTGACGGATAACAGCATTGCGTTTTGACATATTTGTAACACCGATACTGAGCACAAGTGTTACAACAGTTGCAAGGCCTTCTGGGATAGCTGCAACAGCAAGGGAAACAGCAACCATAAATGTTTCCAGCATTGCCTTGCCTTCAAAACTGCCGTTGCGGATAAGGGTAAATGCAAATATAAAAGCGCAAATACCGAGAACCACTACGCTGAGCACTTTACTGAGCTGTGCCAGCTTTTTCTGAAGAGGTGTTTCACCATCTTTTGTCTGAATAAGAGCATCTGCAATCTTGCCCATCTCTGTGTTCATGCCAGTACCTGTGATAACAGCTTTACCACGGCCGTATGTGATTGTAGAGCCCATATATACCATATTTTTTCTGTCACCGAGGGATACGTCTTTATCGCTCGGCAAGGCTTCAGCAATCTTATTCACGGGAACACTTTCACCGGTAAGCGCCGCCTCTTCTGCTTTAAGGCTTGCAGATTCGATAAGACGTGCGTCGGCAGGAACGGAGTCACCTGCTTCAAGGACTATGATATCACCCGGTACAAGCTCATCCGTTTTTACATGGGTAAGCATTCCGTTTCGCATTACCTTTGCCGTTGACGCCGTCATTTCCTGCAAGGCTTCTATTGCCGCTTCGGCTTTACTTTCCTGAAAAACGCCCAAAACAGCGTTTATAATAACGACAGCGCCGATTATTATAACGTCGGTAAAGCCTTCGCCGCCTTTATCCTCAATTACCGCAAGTACTGCAGAAACAGCAGCGGCGACGATAAGTATAATTATCATCGGATCGGCAAGCTGTTTTAAAAACCTGTGCAGAAGGGTTTCTTTCTTCCCTTCCTTCAGCTTGTTTCTCCCGTACTTTTCAAGTCTTTTTTCCGCCTCGGCAGAAGAAAGACCGCCTTTTGAAGATTCAAGATCCTTCAAAACTTCGTCAGAACTTTTAAAATAATTCTCCATTTTGTACCCTTTCTTACTGTATTCTAAATTATAATGCCCTGAATATTTAAAAAAGACTCATACATTTTACAATGTACGAGTCTCATTATTTAATGATAAACCAAGCTTTCGCCGTGGATGTTGACTTATCAAACGCTTACGCGCAAACTACTCCCTCAAAAGTATTCAATTGAAAAAATGGAGCTGGTGGGGGGATTTGAACCCCCGGCCTATTGATTACGAATCAATTGCGCTACCACTGCGCCACACCAGCAAATTAACTGTTGACAAATTCAAAATTAATGGTATAATTAATTCAACGGGATTGATTATATCACCTTTTCGTTATTTTGTCAATATGATTTTTAAAAAAAGCAATAATTTTTTTGGAGAAAATATGCCTAAGCTTACTGATATATCCTATGTAAAAAAACTGATGGAAGAAAACGGTCTTACGTTTTTAAAGAAATACGGTCAGAATTTTTTGATCAACGAAAGCGTACCTCAAAGAACTGCCGAGATGTGCTGCGAGGACAGATCCTGCGGCGTCATCGAAATAGGTCCCGGCATCGGAACACTTACAGAACAGCTCGCTATGAGATTTTCAAAGGTCGTTGCCATTGAGATCGACTCCCGTCTTATACCCGTACTTGATACGACACTTGCCGAATACGATAACGTAACGGTCATCAACTCCGATATTATGGATATTGATATAAATTCATTTATTGAAACACACTTTAAAGATATGGATGTGTGCGTATGCGCCAATCTCCCTTATTACATAACGACACCGATAATAATGAAGCTGCTCGAATCCTCCTCACGTCTTAAAAGCATTACCCTGCTTATACAAAAAGAGGTCGCAGACAGACTTTGCGCCCCTGCAGGATCACCTGAATACGGCTCAATAACGGCGTCGGTCTCATATTATGCCGAGGTTAAAAAGCTGTTCGGTGTTTCCGCAGGATCGTTTATGCCTGCTCCGAAGGTTGATTCGACTGTAATAAAATTGTCATTATACGACGAAAAGCCCGTAAGACCTATAAACGAAAAGCTCATGTTTAACGTAATAAAGGCTGCTTTTTTACAAAGGAGAAAGACTCTGTCAAACGCAGTATCTCATTCGGATATAGGCGTGAGCAAGGACGTTATCGGTGATATACTTGAAGAAATGAAACTTTCTCGTGATATACGCGGAGAAAAGCTTTCGATAAAGGATTTTGCACTTTTCTCCGATCTTTTATATAAACATATGACATGTGCCTCCGATAACTGAGTCGGGGCACTTTTCGCTACGGTATTTTAAAACCTGTCGTATTTTATCGTTTCTTGCAGAAAAGTTTACATCCTATATAAAGAATTTATCATATAATAATAGTAGAATGTATTGACTTAAAACAATCTTAATCATTTTACCCGTTGAATTTTAATATCATATATGGTAGATTTAACACAGAACGAGGGGTCTCTGTTATATCATACCGGTTTTTTGTGTTTACAAAAAACAAAAGGAGCACATTTAAATGGTAAATATCGCAAGCCGAATTAAAAATATAAAGATCCCGGCTTTCATATATTTATTTGCAGCGATAGTGTATATGGAGCTGGTGGTCAAATTTTTCACCTGCAATTCTTTTTTTGATATAGGTCTTTTATTTATGCCCGTGTTCTCGGCATCTGCATCTTTTCTTATTTACGGCATTTCCCTTTTGTTTAAAGAGAAAAACCGCAGATGGTTTGTTTCCGGCGCTATTACGTTTTTACTCATTCTTTTCGCAACGCAAACGATCTATCACAGATTTTTCAATAAATTTCTCATCGTTTATTCCATCACCTCGGGCGGAGTCGGTCAAGTTTTGTCGGGCAAAATATCGAGAAGTGTGCTTGACGCCATACTCAAATCCGCGCCGATCGTGCTCGCTCTTTGTATCCCTGCAATTATAACCTTTATTTTTTACGGAAAAATAACAGTCGAGCACAAATTAAAAAATTTCAAGTGGTACGCCTGCCTTGCCGTGTCTTTAGTGTTTCACGTCACGGCTATCGGCGCGATATCGGTAATACCGTCGACTGCCAGTGTTCAATCGGGACTTTTCGATCCGAACGATTCTGTAGAAAGCTTCGGCGTACTTTACACGGAGCTGCTTGATATAAAATACAATCTTCTTGAAATCCCGCAGGAACTTATTATAGAAGACGAGGCGGTGATCGCACCTTCCGACGAAGCGTACAACGTAACGGATATCGACTTTAAAACTCTTGCAGAGACTGAAGACGACGAAGTATTGAAGATAATGAACGAATACTTTGCAAGAAAATTGCCCACAGCGCAAAACAAATACACGGGTATGTACAAAGGATACAACCTTGTAACAGTCGTCGCTGAAGGTTTTTCTCCGTATGCGATCGACAAAGATCTTACGCCGACGCTTTACAAGATGCACTCCGAAGGGTTCAATTTCACAAATTTCTACACGCCGATATGGGGTGTTTCAACATCTGACGGTGAATATATCGTTTCGACGGGACTCATTCCGAAATCCGGTGTGTGGAGCTTTTACGAATCATCCGAAAATTACATGCCGTACTGTCTGGGCAATATGTTCAGATCTATAGGATGCGAAAACGTAAACGCATACCACAACAACAGCTATACATATTACAGGCGCAATCTTTCCCATCCGAATATCGGGTATGATTTCAAGGGACTCGGAAACGGTCTTGAAGAGTACGTACAAAACGTATGGCCGCAGTCGGACCTTGAGATGGTCGAAGGGTCTGTCGGCGACTACATAAGTTCTGAGGAGCAATTTCACGCATACTATATGACAGTCAGCGGACATCTTGATTATTCAAAAGAAAAGAATGCAATGGCTGAAAAAAACTGGAAGTACGTCGAGGATCTTGACTGTTCGGATACCCTTAAAGCTTATTACGCTTGCAATATTGAGCTTGATCGTGCAATGGAAAAGCTTCTGTACGAGCTTAACGAGGCAGGCGTTGCCGATAAAACGGTCATTATGATAACGCCGGACCACTATCCGTACGGTCTTGAAGACGACGGAATGGACGAATACGTCATATGGGAAGAAATTTTAGGTCATGAAGTAGATACGGAATTTGAGCTTTACAAGAGCTGTCTTTTGCTGTACTGTCAATCGACGAAAAACGCCCCTGTTATTGACAAGCCGTGTTATTCGGCGGATATTTTGCCGACTTTGCTGAACCTGTTCGGGTTTGAATACGATTCCCGTCTTTTGGCAGGACGTGACATTTTATCAAGCGCCGAGGGGCTTGCCGTAATGTCAAACCACTCATTTATAAGTGACTGCGGAATATACAATGCCGAAACGAAAGAATTTACCGTAACGGATGAAACGGCTTTTTCATCCGACGAAGACGTAGAAAAATACGTGGATACAACAAACGCAAAGATAAACAATATGTTTAAAATATCGGCAAGGATACTTGAAAAGGACTACTATCGTTATATTTTCAACAACTGATATTTGAAGGGATAACAAAATGCAGATAAACCTATTGGCTACCGTAGATAAAAATTACATACGTCCGCTTGTGACGGCGTTGGAATCATATGCCCGCTTTCATAAAAACGACAGTACGCGTCTTTTTATCGCACATTCGTCCATAGGGGATGAAATATTCGAAGAGCTTAACGGCAAATTCTCTCCTTTTGGGATCGAGGTCGTGAGTATTAAAATAACGGAAAAATGGTTTTCCGAAACTCCCGTTCTTGAAAGACTTCCGGAAGAATCTTTTTACAGACTTATGGCTTTTCATTATTTACCGAAAGACGTTGAACGCTGTCTTTATCTTGATCCCGATATATATATTCTCAAGCCGTTGAACGAGCTTTACGAAACAAACATTGACGGCAAATATATAGCCGCCGCAAGTCATACGTACGGCTTTAAAAACTCGTTTAACAAAATGAGACTCGGTATCAAAAACAGATATCTGAATTCGGGTATTATGCTTTTTAATATTGCCGAAATAAGAAAAGATTTTACAGTCGAGAAGATACTTTCATCCCTTGAAGAAAATATGCAGGTCCTTTTTATGGGAGATCAGGATCTTGCAAACATTCTCTTCGGAGAAAGATCCGTGCTTCTTGATGAGATGCTCTACAATCTCGACGAGCGTACATATAAGCACAACAAGAAAAAATACGACCTGAATTGGGTGAAAGAAAACACCGTTATCGTGCATTATAACGGTAAATATAAGCCGTGGCTTGAAGAATATAACGGTGAGCTTGACGTTTTTTATCCAAACGTGGAAAAAGCCGGTTCCCCTTCACGGGGAAAAGTTAAAAATCAGGCACGTGCAATACACGCGATAATGCGTCTTAAGCCGAGGCAAAAGCTTATGCTTGCAGGCTTTTTGGCGGTACTTATTGCGTGTGTTATCAGCTATTTCATTTTCGGA
This sequence comes from Eubacteriales bacterium, assembly GCA_045545665.1. GTDB lineage: Bacteria > Bacillota > Clostridia > Oscillospirales > CAG-272 > RGIG7213. The sequence continues at coordinate 39,907 of JAZQBL010000018.1, read as the reverse complement.
AACGAAATTATAAAGATAGTATCCGACCCTGTTGTTTTCAGACAATGGCTCGATAAATTCGGAGCTTTTGACGAAATCATATTTATACTTATACGCACTATTCAAACAGTGATCAAGTTTATTCCCGCCGAGCCGCTTGAAATAGGCGCAGGATATGCCTGGGGAACGGTTTTGGGTATGATATACTGCCTTGCCGCAAATATGATAGGAACAGTCTTCATCTGGTTCTTTACAAAAAAATACGGAAGAAAATTCGTTGAGTTTTTTATACCGATAAAAAACCTTGAATCATATTCTTTCTTTAAAAGCTCATCTCACATTTACACTCTTCTGTTTTTATTCTTCCTCATTCCCGGATCGCCAAAGGATGGATTTACGTATTTTGCGGGACTTATGCCTATAAAATTCGTACCGTTTATGATAGTCACGGGAATTGCGAGAATACCTTCCATTCTCGTTTCAACGTACTGCGGTGAGACGCTTGCCCAAAAGCAGTATTTATTTTCCGCTTTGATACTCATAATCACAGCCGTTCTTGCCGTACTGTGCGGTCTGCTTTATGCAGTATACGTAAAAAAACAAAATGAAAAAAGCAAAAAAAGCACCGCAGGTGCCGCTTAAATCCACAAAAAAATACCCGAAAATGACGATCATTTCGGGTATTTTTATTTTATAATATTACGTTATATTATGTTCAAAAATCTTTTGATCTTATCAAGATTTTCAAGAGCTATTTCCCTGCCGATATCGTATACACGCAAAAGATGCTCGGGATCTCTGTCGGTGCGTGATATCGGAAGCGGAGCTTCGGGACGGATTATAAGAGTATCCTTTTCGTTTTCAATGTATTTTATCTGATCGTTGTACATTTTGTATCTGTTTTTCACAGTCTTTACAAAATTCGGATATTTTGCGTATTTGACACGCATTATCGGTAAAAGCTTATTCGGCTTCTTTACGTATCCCTCGGGTTGAGTAAGTACAACGACGTTCTTTTCATATCCGATGTGCTTAAAAAACTTAAGCGGAACGGAATCTGAAATTCCTCCGTCAAGCATTTTATATCCGTCAATCTCTACAATATTGGACACAAGCGGCATTGATGCGGACGCACGCATCCATTCAAGCGTTCTGTTATCCATTTTCTTGCATTTTTTATATACGGGTCTACCTGTTTCGACATTCGTTGTAACGAGATAAAACTCCATCGGATTTTCTTCAAATGCCTTAAAATCAAATTTATCGTATTTTTCCGGTACCTCGTGATAGCAAAAATCCGCCCCGAACATATCACCTGTTTTTATAAGTGAAGAAACACTGCAAAATCTTTTATCCTTGCAAAATCTTACGTTATATCGTATCGCTCTTCCGCTTTGGCGAGATTTAAAATTACATCCGAGCGCGGCTCCCGCAGACACGCCTATCATACCGTCGAAGGTTACACCGTTTTCAAGTAATACGTCAGTAACACCGCAGGAAAACAGTCCGCGCATGGCACCGCCTTCCAAAACAAGACCTTTTTTCAAAACAACACACCTCCTCATAGCATATATACTCATATATAATACACCATAATTTCATTTTTTTCAATATTTTTATCAAATTTATTTTTTTATATTGAAATGAGAAAAAAGTTGTGATATAATCACGGGGTATTGATGGGGTTCTTCCCGTTTTTGTTTGCAATCAAAGCATTTAAATTCCGCAAAATATTTGACCGCCGTTATTGCGGCAGAATGGAGATTTTTATGAGTATAAAAATAGGAATATACGGATACGGAAATTTGGGCAGAGGGGTTGAAGCTTCAATAAAACAAAACCCCGATATGGAGCTTGTTGCGGTATTTACAAGACGTTCTCCCGATTCTCTTAAGATAAATACGCCGACGGCAAAAGTTTGTTCTGCGGATTCCGTACTTGATTTCAAAGGCAAGATAGACGTTATGATCCTTTGCGGAGGAAGCGCAAAGGACCTCCCCGAGCATTCCCCTGCCCTTGCTGAAAACTTCTGCATCGTTGACAGCTTTGATACGCACGCAAGGATACCCGAACATTTCAAAAACGTGGATGCCGCTGCAAAAAAATCAGGAAACGTCGCTATGATATCCGTGGGTTGGGATCCCGGTATGTTTTCTCTTAACCGTTTTTATGCAGGTGTTATCCTGCCCGACGGACGTGATTATACGTTCTGGGGTAAAGGTGTAAGCCAGGGCCATTCCGACGCTATACGCAGAATAGACGGTGTAGTTGATGCAAGACAGTACACGGTACCGATAGATTCTGCGCTTGAAGCTGTAAGAAGCGGAAGCAATCCCGAGCTTACTACAAGACAGAAGCACACAAGAGAATGTTACGTTGCCGTCGAAGACGGCGCCGACAAAGCAAGAATAGAGAAGGAAATAAAGGAAATGCCGAACTATTTTGCAGATTATGACACGACTGTAAATTTCATTTCTCTTGAAGAGCTCAAAAGAGATCACAGTGCAATTCCCCACGGCGGTTTCGTCATAAGAAGCGGAAAAACAGGCCTTAACCTTGAAAACAACAATATAATCGAATACAGTCTTAAGCTTGATTCCAATCCCGAATTTACAGCATCTGTAATAACGGCTTTTGCACGTGCTGCATACCGTATGCACAAGGAAGGCTTTTCGGGCTGTAAGACCGTTTTGGATATTCCTCCTGCATACCTCAGTGCTGAACCGTACGAGGATATAATCAAACGTCTTTTATAATCAGTAATAAAAAGCATAACAATACAGGCGCGCTGTAAGGAAGCGCGCCTGTGTTATATTCGCCTATCGGCAGTAGTGATATTGCTCCGTTTTAAATATATGTAACCAACTATGACACTTTCAAACCGGAAGTGTCAATTTTTATACAAAAAAGCAGGGAGAACACTTTTTGCCAAGCGTCTCCCTGATTGCCATGCTTTATTTAATTATTTCTTCTTTTTAAGAAATACAACAGCAACACCGATAACAGCAACTACCGCAACTGCGATTATTGCGATTATACCGCCGGAAATTCCGTCCTTTTCATCGCCGCTTGTGGAATCGGAATCAGCAGCATTTGTCTGTGCATTCGTAGCTGCATCTGTAGCTGCATCTGTAGCTGCGCCTGCGGAAGCGTTTGTTTCATCGTCTGCATCAGGTGCATTCGTTGAAGAATCTTCGGTATCTTCGGGTTCAGAAATGAGTGTGCCGTTCTTGTCGGACTCGATAACGCCTTCACCGGTGTGGATATTTACGTTGTCGAAATCAACGGGGCTGGTACGTACACCGATAGCAAGCATTGAGGAAGAAGAACAGATACGTGTGTTTTCTATCGTACCGAGTTCTGCACCTGCTGCATCTTTAATTACAGCCTTGCCGTAGTATTCATCATTGTTTACGTTTCCGTCACCTTCGTAAGTAACGCCGGGGTTGGAAAGTTCTATCGTTGCAATAGTTGTATCGTTTACGAGGATCTCGATCGTTTCACCGTTGTCACGGAACTTGTAGTTTGCAAAATTATCCCACGAAGCACCGTCGGGATATGCAAGTGTAAAATCTTTGTTTGCAACAGTTGTACCGTCTGCAACGTATCTCTTGACTACAAGGCGAACACCGTTTGCCATAGGAGCTATGTGAATACCAGAGCCGCCGATACCGGAATTACCGTCCTGGCCGCCTGCTTCCTTGTACCAGTCAGATTCATAGAAGTTGAACTTCATATCCCAGTTGGCTGTTCCGGGATTACCGTTGTGCGTAATGGAATAGTTGTTAGGGTTGGAAGATCTTATGAAAAATCCCGCAAGACCTTCAGCGCAAAGATGTTCTGATCCTCTTATATCAAGGCTGTATACGTATTCTTCTTCAATGATCGCAGATCTGTAATCGACAAAGCCTGTACATGTAACGTACTTATTTCCATTATCTTCGGAAACTACCGTAAAGCTACTGTTTGAAGGAGAACCGTTGTGCTCTTCCCAACCTGCATCAATACAGATATCAAGATATGAAAGGCTGTCGCCTTCATATGCTTCTTCAAAATCGTACACGTACGATGCGGCAGACGCAGAAACAGCGAATGCCATACCGAGTGCTGCAACGGCACTCAAAAACTTAGTTTTCTTCATAGAATATTTCCTTTCTGTTATCACGCCGTAACGGCTGTTTTCGGGTACATTGTACCAAAATAAATCCGGTTTGTCAATATTTTTTATGAAAATGATGCAATTTGTACAGAATATTCTTTTTAAGGCAGTACGACGCTGCAAAGAATATATTCGGGGGATGCATAATAATTTCTGTCTGTGAACTTAACTGTTATTTTCACTCCGTCATCATTCTGTGCTTCATAAACATAGCTTTCTTCTTCGACTTCGGTTATTTCAGAAACAAAGCCTTTATTCTTAAGATCCTCGGTATATTTTTCAAAGACGGCTTTTTTTATACCGCATGCGCTGAAAGAAAATATTTTTTCACTATCGTTCAGCACGTCGGTGGAAACACATTCCGGCATATCAACATATTTGGCGGGTGCTTTTTTTGACCATTCGTATCTTTCGCGGCACATTTCCTCTGCTACGATATGTTTATCCAGTTGATAATCATACTGAACGGTATAAATTTCATCCCCGTCAATGTACGTAACACTCATCATTTTCGGTGCAAAAGTGTCATAATATTCTTTATAGTCTCCGTTATCTGCAAAATTTATATAGTCACACGGTACAACATCAGAGGTTTCGCCCGGCGATACGCAGTTCAGGCTATAAGCTGAGATAGACAAATCGCAAATGTCATCTCCTTCGTCAGTACACACTGCTAAAGATTTTTTTCTTTCTTCTGTAATATCGTTTTTCGGTGTGTAATTGACGGACGCTCTGATTATTGTATATTCCGTATTATTTGTGTAAGAAAACGCCAGAACGTCCTCACCGTTTACGGAAAATCCTTTGAAGTTCAATTCAAGTCCGTCCACAGGAAACGATATCTCATTTTTGAAATTACATCCGACACATTGAAATACGAGAAATGTGCCGATAATTACAGCAAACAGTTTTTTCATTAACTACGCCCCCAAAGTATAAACTTTTTTAATTATACACGTAACTAACCGAAAAGTCAATATTGCAAAGATCAAAAACGAATATGGCCTAAAAAATATAAATCAACAAATTGTAAACAAATATTCAATTATCAACTTTCTTCAGCACTTTTTTCTGTTTTTTGACATTATATAATTAAACGGTATTTACACCCTTGCTTCACCGCGTGCCCCCATGCAGTGCTTACAGGGTGCTAAATATATGGACTGTTATTTTCATAGCAGTCCTTTTTCTTTTGATATGCCGTGTCGTGCATTTTATCGAAATATACGATATTTTTTTGTATTTTCTATTTACAAATCCGATTTTGTGGTATATAATTGTAAATACACATTGGCGTGAAATTATATTCAGCATAACCGTTTAACAACAATTCACGCCCCGAAATTTAAATTAAAAATGGGTCGTTTGAAAACAAACACATTTAAATTTCACAAAACATTTACACCACCGTTATGACGGCGGAATGGAGATTAGTATGAAAATCGGTTTTGATCACGAAAAATATGTGAAATTACAGTCACAGCACATTTTGGAACGAATTGAAAAATTCAATAACAAGCTTTATCTTGAGTTTGGCGGTAAGCTTTTTGACGATATGCACGCATCACGTGTATTGCCCGGATTTAAGCCCGATGCAAAAATCAGATTACTGCAGGAGTTAAAGGACAAGACCGAAATAATCGTCATCATCAACGCCGCAGATATTGAAAGAAAGAAGATCCGCGCCGATTTCGGTATTACGTACGATGCCGACGTTATGCGTCTTATTGATAATTTGCGTTCGCTTGACATCTTCGTCAGTGCGATAGTTATCACACAGTATAAAGAACAGCCCTCTGCCGATATATTCAAAAAGAAGCTCGAAATAAGAGGCGAGCGTGTATTTATACACCGCTGTATAAAAGGATATCCCAACGATATCGACACGATAGTAAGTGACGCAGGCTACGGTGCAAACGAATATGTTCCCACGACAAGACCGCTTGTTGTAGTAACTGCTCCCGGACCGGGTTCCGGCAAGCTTGCAACGTGTTTAAGCCAGCTTTACCACGAGCACAAACGCGGAATTACAGCCGGATATGCAAAATTTGAAACGTTCCCTATCTGGAATCTTCCGCTTAAGCATCCCGTAAATATTGCTTATGAAGCGGCAACGGCAGATCTTCGTGACGTTAATATGATCGACCCTTATCACTTTGATGCGTACGGCACGACGACCGTAAACTACAACAGAGACGTTGAAGCCTTCCCCGTTTTGAAAAACATCCTTTACAGAATAACGGGTGAGGACTGCATATACAAATCCCCGACCGACATGGGTGTCAACATGGCGGGAAACAGCATCATTGACGACGAGGCGTGTATTGAAGCTTCAAAGCACGAAGTTATCAGAAGATATTTCAAAGCGTTCTGCGATTACAAAAACGGCATATGCGACAAGGACGTTGTACATAGGATCGAAAATCTTATGCAAGACCTCGGAATAGACGTAACGTACAGAGAATGTGTACAGGCGGCAAGGAAGAAGGAAAAGTCATCCGGAGCAAATGCCGTTGCTATCCGCCTTCCCAACGGTCACATAATATCGGGAAAGGCAGGAGAATTCCTGACAGCTCCCTCTGCAGCTCTTATAAATGCACTCAAGGTGCTTGCCGATATACCGAAGGGTACGCACATAATCCCGCCGTCCGTTCTTGAACCGATAACGTCGATGAAAAAATCCCTCGGTGACAAGGTGACAGCGCTCAACGTTCACGAAACTCTTATTGCAATGTCACTTTGCAGAACGATGGATCCGACGGTCGATTTCATACTTTCAAAGATCCCGGAGCTTTCTTTCAGTGAAGCGCACAGCACAAAAATGCTTCCCGCAAACGAGGAAGCATCGTATAAAAAATTAAAAATAAACCTCACATGTGATCCCGAATTTATGACGGACGATCTGTTTATTCAGTAACGTTTCATTTGAATTCTATCACAGCACACGGTGCTTTATCAAATTCCACACCGTTTTTATAGCAGACGATACCACTGTTCGTATCGTCTGTTTTTTTACCCAACAGGATCTCGGCATCCGTTCCGTTTGAAGATAATACCGCAAGATAATCCCCCGCGACTAATCTGTCACTTAAAGCGAAAACGACAAAAGGCGTTACTTCTTCTTCCTTTGGAAAAAGCGGAAAAAGCAAATGCTCTGTATATTTTTCTTCCGAGACAGTTGTTTGATAATCACCTTTCCATTTATACAAAGTAAGCCGTACGGAACCTTTTTCGCTTTCGGAAAAAGCTGATAATTCAAACGAATAGAGCTCTTTTTCGGAAGAAAATCTCACGGCGTACGTGTCATCACCGATGAGCGCACTTTCGGTTTCACCGTTTGAAAACAAAAGCTTTTCGGTTTTCGGCAAAAATTCGCTGAAGTCAACCGTTGTATCTGTATCCGAAGTTTTCTCCGATGCACACGAAGGCGCAAAAACAAGTGCTAATACCGTTAATATGATGATATGTTTTTTAAAATTCATTCTTTCACTTCCTTTGGATTTATTATACATCACAAATTTAATTGTGTCAAGTGCGGTAAATATACTGATTTTTTATTGACATATGCTTATAATTTGTGTTATTATGTATTGTACGGTTTTCAGAAAGTTTGCGTGAAGTTTTATTCAGCATAACCGCACATATATCGCCGCTATTGCGGCAGAATGGAGATTTTTATGAAAAACAAATTGAGACTGTTATCACTTGTTTTAGCAGTTGCAACCGTTTTTACTTTGTTTATCGGTTGCAAAAACAACAAAAACGAAGACATTATTATTCTTTTCACAAACGACGTTCACTGCGGTCTTGACGAAAACATAGGATATGCAGGACTTGCCGCTTACAAGAAATACTGTCAGAGCATTACGGAATACACCACTTTGGTCGACTGCGGCGATGCTATACAAGGTGATCTTGTCGGCACTGTATCTGACGGCGAATTTGTAATCGACATAATGAACAAAGTGGGATACGATCTTGCAATACTCGGAAATCACGAATTTGACTACGGTATGCAGCAGTTGAACACTCTCATAAAGCAAGCAGGTGCTGAATATCTCGGCTGCAACATTACGTATAAGGGAAGCTCGGAAAATCTGCTTTCCGACGTAAAGCCGTACAAAATAATCGAATACGGTGACACTTCCGTCGGATTTGTAGGCGTTTCGACTCCGTACAGCATTTCATCATCGACACCGACGTATTTCCAGGAAAACGGTGAATACGTATACGGATTCACATCGGACAGTGCGGAAGCTTTTTACTCCTGTATACAGTCCTCTGTTGACGAGTGTATAAATAAAGGTGCAGATCACGTAGTACTTATGACGCATCTCGGTGACACGGAAGCGTACACGCCTTTTTCCTCCGTTGACGTTATTAAGAACACAACGGGGATCGATGCCGTACTTGACGGTCACGAGCACAGTGTAATTCCCTGCAAGATAGAAACGAACAAAAACGGTGAAAAAGTATTCCTTTCTTCAACCGGAACGAAGCTTGACAATATCGGAAGACTTACGATCTCATCATCGGGCGAGATCACGGTAGGACTTATAAGCGATTATTCCGAAAAAGATGCCGAAACGGAAACCTTTGTCAACAACATAAAAAAATCTTTTGAAGAAGAACTTAACACGGTTGTCGGAAAGAGCGAGACAACACTTTCCATAAACGATGAAAACGGTATACGTATGATCCGTTCCCGCGAGATGCCTTTGGGTAACTTCTGTGCTGACGCTTACAGAGCGGTAGCAGGTGCCGATATAGGTCTTGTAAACGGCGGCGGCGTACGTGCCACGATCGAACAGGGCGATATAACGTATGCCGATATGATATCGGTACATCCCTTCGGTAACACGCTGTGTATGGTAGAAGCGACAGGTCAGGAGATACTTGACACGCTCGAAATTGCATCGGTAGCAACCGAAAAGGAATACGTCAAAGACGGTACTGCATTCGGTGAAAACGGCTCGTTCTTGCACGTTTCGGGACTTAAATACACGATCGACACATCAATTGCTTCCACTGTTGAATTTGACAACAACGGTATGATGACATCGCTCGGTGATGCAAGACGTGTTAAAAACGTCCAGGTAGTCACACCCGACGGAAGCTATGAACCGATAGATCCCGAAAAAACATACACAGTTGCATCTCACAACTACCTGCTCAAAGCAGGCGGCGGCGGACACACCTTCTTCAACGATAACAATTTGCTTATAAACGAAGGAATGTCCGACTACGAAATGCTTATAAATTATCTCACAGAATTCCTTGACGGAAAGATAGACAGCGTATATTCTTCAACAGAAGGACGCATAACGATAGAATAATCTAAAAAGGCGGCTCATTCAATGCAGCCGCCTTTTTTCAACCGAATTTTCGAAGAGGAAATTCAGTTGTTTTTTTCATTTTTTCTTTTTTTGGGCTCTACGGGGATATTGTAAATATCACGGTATGAAGATGCCTCGTTTTCGTATATTGGAATTGATGAGGTAAGTCCCGTACATTCATTTGCCGATGCGACGGAGCCTATCTCGTCGTCATCTTCGAACGGAAGTCTTTCGGGGTACACTATCTTCTTTTTTTCTTTCATAATTTTCTCCTTTTCGGTAATATATAAGCGCATTTTACGATACGCTTTTACGTTTATATTATTACTCATCAAAAAAGGTTTATGCCGTTTTATTAAATTTAAACAAATGTTCTTATCCGATAAATAATTAAGTTGTAATATTAAATGGGGTCTTTTTTGATATTTCACAGTTATATACCCCGAAAGAAGGAAGGTTATTTTTATGAGCGGAATTTGTTATATAGCAGGTGCATCGGGTGAGGATTTCGATGATCTTGAAATAAAAGAGGGCGATATGCTCATAGCATCGGACGGAGGCTACGAAGCTCTTATAAAAAAAGGATATTCACCGGACGTTCTTATAGGAGATTTCGATTCTATGGAATACATCGAAACACCGTGTGAAACGATACGGTATCCGTCTGTAAAAGACGATACGGACACGATGCTTTGCATCAAATACGGAATGGAAAAAGGGTATAAAAATTTCACCGTTGTCGGTGCATTGGGCGGTGATAGGATAAGTCACACGTATGCAAACATTCAGTCCCTTGCGTATGCCGTTGAAAACGGATGCTCTTGCCGTCTTGTTTCAAAAAAGCAGGAAGTATTTATGATAAAAAACGGCATTATTACCTTTGAAGAAAATATGAAAGGTTACGTATCCGTTTTTGCATATTCCGAAAATGCTTACGGCGTACGTGAAACGGGATTAAAATATGAAATTGAAAATGCAACTCTGTCAAACTCGTTTCCCTTGGGAGTAAGCAACGCTTTTACAGGTAAGCTTTCGAGCATATCCGTAAAGGAAGGAATTATTCTTGTAATAGTTGAAAAAATTAATAAATAGTTATTTACAAGTCAAAAGATATATTATATAATAATATTTAATTATAAGCATTCCACAGCATTTCAGAAAAAGGATTATATTATGATAAACCATACACAACCGACAGACGGACTCGTGCTTCCCTGCGTACCTTTAAGAGGTATTGTGGCTTTTCCCGAGATACCCGTTAATTTTGAACTGACGACAGATCTTTGCCGACGTGCCGTAGAAGCGGCTTCGCGCACACCGGAGCGTCTGGTTTTCCTCGTTACGCAAAAGAATATTTCAGAGGAAAAACCGAACTGTGACGATCTTTACGAAATAGGCGTTGTGGCAAAGATCAAACAAACGATAAAAACGCCGGACGGAACACAAAGAGTACTCTTTGAAGGACAGTACAGAGCAGTTTGCACAAGCTACGTAAAAAGATCTTATATTACTGCGGATATTTCCGCAAAAGAATCTGACAGTATCGCTCCTTCAGGTGATGCAAATTACGGTGCTCTTATACGTGAATTGCAAGCGGTGATGGAAAAGACCGTTCGCTATATGCCGAATATTTCAAAGGAGATCGTCTTTGCCGTTAAAACGATAAAGCCCCTCGGTCTTCTTTGCGACTTTATTGCGCTTAATATTCTTCACAGCATTTCAGATAAGCAAACTGTTTTGAGTGAATTTGATCCCGAAAAGCGTGCACACACTCTTCTTGTTTTGCTCAACAACGAGCTTGAGCTTCTCACACTTGAAATGAAGATACGTTCAAAGGTAAAGGAGCAAATGGACAAAAACCAGCGTGACTACTACCTGCGTGAGCAAATGAAAGCCATCGAAGAGGAGCTTGGTGAAGACGAGGACGAGGAGATAAGAGAATACACGGAATCCGTCGAAAAGCTGCAGCTTGACGAAGAATCCCGTCAGAAGCTTTTGAAGGATATCAAGAAGCTTTCAAAATCTCCTTACGCTTCTGCTGAAAGCTCCGTTTTGAGAAATTATCTCGACACGGTGCTTGATATTCCGTGGAACAAATTCACACAGACTAAGAACGATATATCAAAAGCCGAAAAGATACTCGAAAGAGATCATTACGGTCTTGAAAAGGTAAAGGCTCGAATACTTGAATACATTGCCGTAAAGGCATTAAATCCCGAGCTTCGCCATCAGATAATATGTCTGCTCGGCCCTCCCGGTGTCGGCAAGACGTCCATCGCTTCCTCACTTGCCGAAGCGATGAACAGAAAATTCGTACGCACCTCCCTCGGCGGTGTAAAAGATGAGGCTGATATCAGAGGACACAGAAAAACTTATATAGGCGCTATGCCCGGCAGGATCATCGACGCTTTGATACGTGCGGAATGTATGGATCCGCTTATACTTCTTGACGAGATAGATAAAATGGCTCAAAGTGTCAACGGAGACCCTGCATCTGCGATGCTTGAAGTTCTTGACAGCGCACAAAACAAATCTTTCAGAGATCATTTTGTGGAGCTTCCCGTCGATCTTTCGCACTGTGTATTCATCTGTACGGCAAACTCACTCGACACAGTTCCCCGTCCGCTTATTGACAGAATGGAAATAATAAGCCTTGATGCGTACACAAGAAAAGAAAAGTACGAAATAGCTCGCCGTCATCTTCTGCCTAAATTGAGGAAGCGTTACGATCTTCAGTATTTGTTATTCAAGATATCAAACGAAGCGCTTTATTCTCTTATAGACAACTACACACACGAAGCAGGTGTACGTAATCTTGAGCGTGTACTTGAATCGCTTATGAGAAAAGCGGCAAAGCTTATTGCAAGCAAAGAAGTCGGTTTTGTCAACATCACCGCATCAAATCTTGATTCTTATCTGCCGTTTGAGCATAAGATGAAAAAGGAAACGATCTCTCAGTACGACGAAATCGGTGTTGTAAACGGTCTTGCATACACGCAGGCAGGCGGCGATATACTCAAAATAGAGGTATCTGCCCCCGAAGGAAGCGGTAAGCTTGAGCTTACGGGTTCTCTCGGTGACGTTATGAAGGAATCCGCAAAAGCGGCGATCACTTACATACGCTGTAATGCAAAATCGCTCGGCATAGATCCCGATTTTTACAAAAACAGAGATATACACATACACGTACCCGAAGGTGCGGTGCCGAAGGACGGTCCTTCCGCAGGCGTTACGATAATGACAGCTCTTGCAAGTGAGCTTTCTGGGATTCCCGTAAGACGTGACGTTGCCATGACGGGTGAAATAACCCTTCGAGGACGTGTTCTTCCCATAGGCGGACTCAAAGAAAAGACTGCCGCGGCATATTCGGCAGGCGTTAAAACGGTGCTTATACCGTTTGACAATGCTGATGATCTCAAAACTATCGACCCCGAAGTAAGAGAGAATATCGAATTTATAAAATGCTATACAGCGGATGACGTTTTGAAAAACGCCCTTGCGTATCAGAGCGGCGGTATAGAAAAAGCAAGCTTCGGCTTTGTTGACAGCATTGACGTAACGAAAGAAAAAAGAAGCAAAAAAACTTCTGTTGCGGTGAGATAATGAAAAGATTGAATCTGAACAATATCAAGCTTGAAATTTCAGCAGGAAGACTCGATCAGGTTCCTGCAGGCGGTATTCCGCAGGTTGCTTTTTCGGGCAGATCAAACGTCGGGAAAAGTTCCCTTCTGAACTGTATCACGAGGCGCAAATCACTGGCAAGAGTCAGCGGAACACCGGGTAAAACGATAACCGTAAACTTTTACAACATAGACGGACGTTTGTTTCTTGCAGACCTTCCCGGCTACGGATATGCCGCAAGAAGCGCAAAGGATCAGGCTGTCTGGTCGGGTCTTGTTGACGGGTATCTTTCAAGCTCGAAGGATATAAAACTCATTCTTCAGCTTATCGACCTCAAGGTAGGTCCGACAAAGGATGACGAAATAATGCTTGACTGGCTTGTTTCAAGCCGCATGCCGTTTGCGGTTGTTGCAACAAAAGCCGACAAACTCAACAAAACCAAAAGAACAGAGGCTTTGAAGGCGCTCTGTGACCATCCCCTTATTCCGAAAGGGATACCGATAATCCCCTTTTCTTCTTTGACAGGAGAAGGAATTGATGAAATATGCACACATATCGGAAAAGTGCTTTAAAAATGGAGATTAAAATGTACAACTTACACGACTGTTACGGAATAAATGAACAAGGGCATCTGACATTGGGCGGTGCTGACACCGTTGAGCTTGCAAAAAAGTACGGAACGCCTCTTTACCTGCTCGACGAAAACAAAATACGCCGTCAGTGCCGAATATATAAAGAAGCTTTGGAAAAGCATTTTCCCGAAGGTTCTATGCCCCTTTATGCCAGCAAAGCCCTTTCGTTTGTAGACATCTACAAGATAGTAAAGGATGAACGCATCGGAATAGATATAGTATCCCCGGGTGAGCTTTATACAGCTCTTTCCGCAGGCTTTGACGTTTCTTGCGCGTGCTTCCACGGAAACAACAAAACGGATGCTGATATCGAATACGGTATAAGCTCAAACGTAGGTTATATCGTCGTAGACAGTAAAGAGGAGCTTGAAGCAGTTGACAAGATCGCCGAAAAGCTCGGAAAAACGCAGAAGATACTTCTTCGTATTACCCCCGGAATAGATCCTCACACGCTCCAGGCAATAAACACAGGCAAAGTAGACAGCAAATTCGGCACTCCCATAATCGAAAACAAGGCAGAAGAAATAACAGCCCTTGCCCTTTCAAAAAAGAATGCAAAGCTTTGCGGATTCCATTGCCATATCGGCTCGCAGATATTTGAACCGACGCCGTTTACGGATGCCGCAAAAGTCATGATATCCTTTATATCCGATATTAAGGACAAATACGGCTTTGAAACGGACGTACTCAACATCGGCGGAGGCTTTGCGGTAAGATATCTTCCCGAACACAGCGAGGTAAACATCGCCGAATATATTGCCGATATTGCAAAGAGTATTACTTCCCTTTGTGAAAAATTTTCCGTAAAGATGCCAAAAATATTTATGGAGCCCGGCAGAAGCATCGTTGCCGCTGCAGGTGTTACACTCTACACCGTAGGCACGAGAAAAGAAATACCGGGATTCAAGAACTATATCTCAATAGACGGCGGTATGCCCGATAACCCGAGATATGCACTTTATCAGTCGCCGTATTCGGTACTGTGTGCCGACAGAGCAAACGCCCCCAAAGACTACAAGGCGACCATCTGCGGAAGATGCTGTGAAAGCGGAGATCTTATTGCAGAGGATATAGCCGTTGCAAAGATGGATCGCGGCGACACCCTTGCCGTGCTCGTTACAGGTGCATACAATTACTCCATGGCATCAAATTACAACAGGATCCCCCGTCCTCCGATAGTTATCGTAAATGACGGCAATGACAGACTTTCCGTAAGGCGTGAAAGCTTTGAGGATCTTATCAAAAACGAGGTTTTATAATGAACTCTTTAATGCATATGTTTTCCGACCCGTATGAACTTACGATGTTTTTATTTCGTATTCCGATAATGCTTTTAGCACTTTCCGTGCATGAAGCATCACACGGTCTTGCGGCATACAAATGCGGTGATCCCACTGCAAAAAATTTAGGCAGACTTACTCTTAATCCGATACGCCACCTCGACCTTATCGGTTCTATATGTATGCTTTTATTCGGAATAGGCTGGGCAAAGCCCGTCCCCGTGAACACAAGATATTTCAAAAATCCCAGAAACGGAATGGCACTTACCGCCTTTGCAGGTCCTTTATCAAACGTCGCCATGTCCGTTATCGGTATTATTCTTTTCTCGGTGATCGCCTGTGTTTTGGAGCCGACCTCGAAGATACTTATATTTGCGGGATTTTTCTTCTACTATTTTCACATCGTAAATCTTATGCTCGGAATTTTCAACCTCATCCCCATTCCGCCTCTTGACGGATCCCGCATTGCGTTTATCTTTCTTCCCGACAAGATATACTTTGGTATAATGAAGTATGAAGAAATAATAAAAATGGTATTTCTTTTCGTCATTTTCTTCTTCGGAGCATCATTTATCGGTGATATAGCAAGTGCTATATCCGATGCACTTATGAAGCTTATATTTATGATCCCCGGATTTGAGGAAGGCGAAATATACGTTTTCTTTGCAAAATTCTACAGCATATTCAGAGAAAGCGGTAACACACTCGTATGACGGAATTAACGTATAAAACGGAAGTATTTGAAGGGCCGCTTGATCTGTTGTTATCTTTGATACACAAAAACAAGGTCGATATCTGCGACATACCGATAAATGAAATTTTCCAGCAATATATGGATTATCTCGACGAGATGAAGCGTATGGATATGGATATTGCAGGTGAATTTATCGTAATGGCATCGGAGCTTATGCTGATAAAAAGCAAGATGCTTCTTCCCCGTCCGTCGGAAAACGGAGAAGATCCGCGTGCCGCCTTGGCTCAGGCGCTTCTTGAATACAAATACATCAAGGAAATATCAGAAAAGCTCGACGAATATCAAAAGGAATACGACGGTCGTTTCGTTAAGGAAACGGATGAAATACCGCCAGACAGCGGTTACGTATGCCCGCACAACGTAACACTTTTAAAAAGTGCTATGCTTCGTATGCTTGAAAAGCGTGCCGAGGAAAGCCGTGAGCGGCCTGACAACATCCGACCGATAATAAAAAGAAAGATCGTTCCGGTGTCTATCAAAATACTCGGAGTTATGAAAACTCTCAAGCGAGGCGGTAAAACTCACTTCGACCGTTTGTTTGACTCCTGTAAGTCAAAGTCGGAGCTTGTTGCGGTATTTATGGCAGTACTTGAGCTTTTGAAGGTAAACAGAATACTTATACACGAAACGGAGAATACGTGTTATGATCCGTCCGACATCATCGTAGAGCTTAACTGTGCAAGATAGGAGGTAATGGACGATGGAAAATGAACTTACACCGATATTTGATCCTGCAAAAACGGCAAATGCAATAGAAGCGTCTCTTTTTGCCGCAGGATATCCGATAAGCCGTGAAAAGCTTATGGTATCACTCGGAATATCAGACTCCGAGCTTGATGAGTCCCTTGAGCTTTTAAAGGAAAAATACAGCGACAAAGACGCGGGAATCATCCTCATATTTCTTTCCGACAGCATACAGCTTTGCACAAACGAAAAATATAAGGAAGAAGTAAAGGAAGTACTCGGAATTAAAAAAGGCGGAAATCTTTCACGTTCCTCACTTGAAGTTCTTGCAATAGTTGCATACAATCAGCCCGTTACAAAGTCTTATATTGAAAGTGTAAGAGGGGTTGACTGCACGTACACCGTAACTTCCCTTACGGAAAAAAATCTTATAGAAAACTGCGGCACACTTGATGCACCGGGCCGTCCTTCCCTTTACAGAACGACCCCCGATTTTCTCAGAATATTCGGAATATCAGATATTTCCGAACTGCCCCCGTATCAGCTTGTAGGCGTTGACGGTCAAGTCGTCATAAAGCCGTAAAACTTAAAGAAAGGATAAGGATATGCTCTGGCTATACATACTGCTCGGAATCGTTATATTTTTCACCCTTATTCTTCTTATACCCGTAAAGCTTGATATAAGCAGTACAGATAAAACGGAGCTTTATTTAAAGATCCTTTTCATAAAAATAAAGCTTTCGCCGAGAAAGAAAAAGATCAATATCAAAAAATACTCGCCTAAGGCTATGGAAAAAGCCAGAAAAAAAGCTGAAAAGAAAGCCTTAGCAAAGCAGAAAAAGATATTGAAAAAGAAAGTAAAGCCGCAAAAAGTAAAGGAAAAGAAGCCGTCGAAGATAAAAGAAATATTCAAGCATCCGACGGATATACCTGCGTTTGTTACAGACGTTTATGATATAATATCAATACTCGTCGGTAAATTCTCAAAACGCATCAAAATAAACGTAAAATCTTGTAACGTCATAATAGGCACTGACAACGCCGCAAAGACTGCGATCGTTTACGGTGCCGTTTGTGCGGGGATAAACGCACTGCTTTCCTTACTCGTTCAGTTTACAAATTACGATGAACGTGATACTGAAAACATAAATATAATCCCCGATTTTACAAGTGAAAAAATAAAAAGCAGTATATACTTAAGAATAACACTGCGTCCGGGACAGTTGTTTACGTTCTTATTTTCGGCATTGCCCGAAATATTCAGAGTTCTGGATTATATATAAAGAAAGGATAACGACCATGGCAGAACAAAAATTTTCAGATGCACTTAAAACAACACTTGAAAATGTCAAAAACATCGTTGAAGCAGATACGATAATAGGTGAACCGATAAACACACCGTCAGGTGTGACGATCATTCCCGTATCAAAAATTATGGTCGGCATTGCCACAGGCGGTGTTGATTACATCGGAAAGCACACGAAAAACCAGCACGACCGTGCAAACAGCTTTTCAGGTGCAGGCGGGTCGGGCGTTACAGTATCTCCCGTTGCATTTATAGTTATTAAGCCCGACGGCGACGTATCAATGATGAGCGTGAACAATCCGCAGGATTCTGTAAACGATCTGGGATCAAGCGTTCTGTCGCTTCTCAATAAAACTCCCGATATCGTGAACAAGGTCAAGGATATCGTAAAATCCGCAAAGAGCAAGAAAAAAGAAGAACCTGCCGAAGAGCTTGACTTGTCTGATATAATCGAAAAAGCGGATACGGAAAACGAGGCTGAGTAATAATAAGGCGCTCTTTTTCATATATATTTCACGGATCAATATAAGTACGTGAGGTAAATATGAAAAAATATACGTTTACAGGCCTTATTGCACTTCTTACAGCATTATTCTTTTCCGTTTTACCGACGGCGTCGAGCGATGGCGAAATATATACGGAAAAAGAAATATCAAAACCCGTCGTATCAGCTTTATCGGCGTGCGTGATCGAATGCGAGACAGACTCCGTTTTATACGAAAAAGCCTCAAAAAAAGTGCTTCCCATGGCAAGCACGACTAAAATAATGACAGCGATTGTCGTTATTGAAAATTTACCACAGGACAGAGTGGTGACGGTAAGTGATGAAGCTGTTGGAATCGAAGGATCGTCGATATATCTTTGTAAGGGTGAAAGATTTTCAGTCGAAGAGCTTTTATATGCTCTGATGCTCGAATCCGCTAACGATGCAGCGTGCGCTCTTGCCATTGAAGCAGGCGGAAATATTGAAAAGTTCGTCGAAATGATGAACGATAAAGCAGCATCTCTCGGTCTTACAAGTACGCATTTTACAAACCCTCACGGTTTGTCCGACGATAACCACTATACAACAGCGCACGATCTTGCACGTCTTATGTCATACTGTATGAAAAACGAAGATTTTGCAAAGATCACCTCCACCAAAAAGCTGGCGCTTAAAGGCTCTGACGATTCGTACTCGAGATTGCTTGTAAATCACAACAAGCTTCTTTCGTCATTTGAAGGCATAACAGGCGGTAAAACGGGATTTACAAAAAGTGCGGGCAGATGCCTTGTTTCCGTTTGCGAAAGGAACGGCGTAAAGCTTTGTGCCGTAACGCTGAATGCCCCAAACGACTGGAACGATCACAAAGATATGTTTTCCTACGGCTTTACACTTTGCAAGCGTATAACCCTTGAAGGTGCGGGGCAATTTGAATATTCTTCCTTCGTTTGCGGCGGCACGTCCGATACTGTAACTGCTCACACACGTGAAGATATAACAGCGACCGTGAAGACAGACGGCTGTGAACTGAAGCGCATCGTTTATATGAGGCGGTTTTATTACCCCGATATAAAAGAAGGCCAGATCATCGGCTGTATTATCTACAAATGCGGCAATAATACCGTTGCCGAAGCTCCGTTATACGCCGACTTTACCGTCGGATATGCAAACGACGAACGTGGATTTTTTGAAAAAATAAAGGATCTTATACTCTGATGGAAAAAATGAGGATACAAAAATATCTGTCGCTTTGCGGTGTCACCTCACGCCGTGCGGCAGAAGACGATATAAAAAAAGGATTCGTCTACGTAAACGGCAAGCTCTGCGGTATCGGTCAAACGATCGACCCTGCTGTCGATACGGTGACTTACAAAGGCAAAAAAGTCGCTTTAAAAAGAGAAAACGACCGCATATACGTTATGCTCAACAAACCACGCGGTTACATAACGACAATGAGCGACGAGCTTGGCAGAAAGACCGTGCTTGATCTCGTTTCGGATATTCCCGAAAGAATATACCCGATAGGCAGACTCGACCGTGATTCCGAAGGCTTGCTTTTAATGACAAACGACGGTGAGCTTACAAATATCCTTACCCACCCGACACACAAAATACCTAAGATATATCACGTTAAATTCAAAGGTAAAATTACTGATGAGCAACTCGAAATACTGCGTAGTCCCCTTGTGATAGACGGATATAAAATAAGACCTGTCAAAACAGAGATAATCCGCTTGACTGACAATGAGACGGTACTTGAATTTACTTTGTTTGAAGGACGAAACAGACAGATACGAAAGATGGCAGAAGCCGCAGGGCTTCGAATACAAAGACTTACAAGGATAGCTGTCGGAAACATAAAGCTCGGCAACCTTGCCCCCGGAAAATACAAATATCTTACGGGTAAACAGGTTAAATATCTTAAAGAAAGCGAAGATTGATATGCTCACCGTAAAACCGATACAAGACAAGCAAATACAAAAAGATATCTGCAATTTATGCAATATAAAATATGATGAAGAGCATTTTTGCTACGGCGGTTATGAAGATGACGTACTGACTGCCGCATGCCAGTTTTATTTGAACGGTGAATACGGTACGATAGACGAAATATCGTACGTACCCGGCAAAAACAGTACGGATATGCTCCGCCTTATAGGAATGTCTGCCGTCAGCTTTATTGATATATGCGGAGTAAAACGTGTCATATACAAAGGTAATAACGCAGATATTGCAAAGCTCCTCGGATTTAAAGCAGATGAAAACGGTGTTTTTTCACTTGATATAACAAAGCACTCGTGCGAGTGCGGAAAATGAGACCGTACGTTGTTTTATTCTCCGCCGTCGTCCTACTTGTATTTATTTACTTTACAGGATGTTATTTTGCAGCACGTTATGCCATGAAACGAAAAAGGACACGGACACGGCAGGATTATGAAAAAATATTACATAACGACACATTATGCGAGGATGTCCGCTGTCGTGCGGAGCGCATCATCAAGCGAATAGACGCACTTTCAAAGCTAACAAGCAAAGTCTACAGCATAAAAAGCTTTGACGGTCTTGAACTTAAAATGTATTACGCGCCGTGTAAAGAGGATACGGACACAGCCGTTTTGCTTGTGCACGGGTATGACTCCGACGCTCACACTGCATTCGGAACGATAGCCGAGCACTACGTTTCAAAAGGCTTCGACGTTTTCGTTATAGATCAGCGTGCGTGCGGAAAATCCGAAGGCACGTGCGTAAGCTTTGGTATAAATGAAAGCCGTGACGTCGTTTCTTGGTATAAATTTATCAAAGAAAACTTCCCGAGCCTCAAAAAAATATTTCTCCACGGCATATCGCTCGGCGGTGCTACGGTTCTTCTCTCTTTAAAGGATCACGAGTTGTCACACTCCGTCAGCTGCGTTGTTGCCGACTGCGGTTTTGACAGTCCCGAAAGGATCCTCGACCACGTACTTAAAAACTACTATCACCTTCCCTCTTTTATGAGAAAGACTGTCATTTTCTTCTGCGGACGTATATGCAAATGCGATTTCCGCGGGGTAAATACGGAGGATATTCTTAAAAATTGTGACGTTCCGATACTGTTTTTACACGGTGATCTTGACACGTACGTACCGTATGATATGAGTGTTTCAAATTTTAACGCATCAAAACGTCCGTTTGAATTATATACCGTAAAAGGCGCACGTCACGCAGGGTGCTTCACAGTTGATGAACAAGGCTCTTACAGTGCAGTTGACAGGCTGTTGAACTATGCTTTGAAAAAAGATTAAATAAAGGAAGTGCATACTGTTATGTATCACACATACGAAGAAAAAGACAAGCTTTATAAACTCTGCCGTGAGATAAACTCCGGACTTTTTTCCGACAATGCAGAAAACGATATAAAAGAAATGCTCATTCTTTACAAAAAATGCGGTAATTTTGTTTTTGACAAAGACGAGGAAAAGAAGAATGCGCAACGAAACAAAGCCGACAAAAAACATCTTTTGAAGGTAATATACATCTGCTTTGTCAATATGTCGGAAATAGATCTTTCTGCAAGCGAACGGTTGACGTATGCCGAAGAAATAATAAAACCCGAAGGATTTCTTTATCAATCCACAAAACATGGCACACGAAGCATATCGCTTGACTTTTTGAGGCTCTGCAAAAAGATCCTCGCAGATGAATTTGCAGGAAAAGATGCGCAAAAACAAAGTGAGCTTCTGAAAGAAGCCCACAAGGTTTCAGCTATAAAATTATTACTTTTAAACAAGCTTTAATTTACAACATTTACAGGCGTACCGTTTTGGTACGCTTTTATGTTTTCGGCAACGATATCTATAAGCCTTACACGTGCCTGGTACGATGCCCAAGCGACGTGGGGGGTTATCGTGCAATTCTTTGCCGAAATAAGCGGATTATCTTCTCTCATCGGTTCGACAGTCAAAACATCAAGAGCTGCCCCTGCAATTCTTCCTTCATTAAGAGCCTGCGCCAGATCATTCTCGTTTATGACACCGCCGCGAGAGGTATTGATAAGATACGCACTCGGTTTCATAAGAGAAAGTGTTTTGGCACATATAAGTTCTTTATTCTTATCCGTCAGAGGTGCGTGAAGTGTCAGATAATCACTTCTTTTGAACAGCTCTTCCAAGGACACGTATTCGTAATCGTTATCGCGAACAGTCCTTGTGTTGACTATTACGTTCATTCCGAGGGATTCTGCACACTGTGCGACCTTTCTGCCTATAGCACCAAGACCGTAGATACCGAGAGTTTTTCCCCAAAGCTCGGTTATTGGATACGGAAAGTACGAAAACGCACTTGATCTTACCCAATCGCCGTTATGAGTTGAGGTATTATATTCAAACAGCGACGTTGCGTGCGCAAGTATGAAAGCGACTGTAAGCTGTGCTACGGAATACGTAGAATATCCGGGAACGTTGACAACAACGATCCCTCTTTTTTTTGCTTCGGCAATATCAATATTATTGTATCCCGTTGCAAAAAGTCCGATATATTTCAGTTTTTTACAGCCGTCCATTATATCACTGCCGATAACCGCCTTATTGCAAAGCAAAACTTCGGCATCTTTTGCGGCGTCAACTATCCTGTCGTGCGGCAAAAGATCGTAATATGACACCTCACCCAGCGCTTCGATGGGGGAAAAATCAATATCCCCCACCGTAAGCGTACATTTATCAAGTACTGTTATCTTCATAGATACCTCTTGAATTCATCGGCTGTTATGGCAACCGCCGAATAGAAAAGTAAGAACGCAAACGTAAGCACCGTAAGTATGAGCGATACAATAACGAGTACGTTATTGTAAAGCAACGCGGCGTCACCGTTGAATGCTGAATCCATACATACGACCGTCATAAGTAAAGAAATGAGCGACGTTATATGAGATGCAGATGCAAAACAGCTTCTGTCTTTAAATATTACCACCGTAAGAAATGCCGCTGTCATAAGAAGCACGACAAGCGTGAGGATCGTGAAGAAATAATCCGTCCACGTTGTATTGCCGAGCTTCTCT
The DNA here is from genome assembly GCA_045545665.1 of Eubacteriales bacterium. GTDB lineage: Bacteria > Bacillota > Clostridia > Oscillospirales > CAG-272 > RGIG7213. Next base: position 16,640 of record JAZQBL010000018.1, on the reverse strand, counting down.
ATCAGCTGTCTTTCTTCGGATGTGAGCTCAACAGCTGACAGAAGCGTTTTTCTTATCCCGCCGAGCATCGTTATGAGCATAACGATGAAAGCGCCCCATGCAGACAATGCCGACAAGCTAATCAATAATTTTTTCATACAGATCAAACTTTAAAATATTTTACAGCAGACTCAAACAACTTCATATCGTAGTTGCCGGGAACGTTTTTGTAAAGTCCGTTGCTGTATCTTTCCGTGTGTCCCATCTTACCGAGGACTCTGCCGTCGGGTGATGTGATACCCTCTACAGCGTAATATGAACCGTTGGGGTTATACGCTATATCGTACGTGGGTCTACCTTCAAGGTCAACGTACTGAGTTGCGATCTGTCCGTTCTCAACGAGCTTTTTGAAAAGCTCCTCGGGGCAGACAAATCTGCCTTCACCGTGCGATATCGGCACGGCGTATATTTCATCGGGATTCGTTGCGGAAAGCCAGGGTGACTTATTCGATGCGATACGTGTATTTACTATCTTTGACTGGTGGCGTCCGATAGTATTGAACGTAAGTGTAGGACAGCTGCTGTCTGTATCTATTATCTTTCCGAAAGGAACGAGACCGAGCTTTATAAGTGCCTGGAATCCGTTACAGATACCAGCCATAAGACCGTCACGGCAACCTAAAAGCTCATCTACCTTTTCGTGTATGAGGGGGTTACGGAAGAACGCCGTGATAAATTTACCGGAGCCTTCGGGTTCGTCACCGCCGGAAAATCCGCCGGGAACGAATATTACCTGTGAGGATGATATCTTCTCTGCAAATACTTCCGCACTTCTCGTAACGTCTGATGCTGTCATATTGTTTATTACGAATATTTCAGCTTCACCGCCTGCGGCAACTATTGCTTTTTCCGTATCATATTCGCAGTTTGTGCCGGGGAATACGGGAATGAGGAACTTCGGTCTTGCAACGCCTACCTTTGGTGACGGATACGACGACGCTTTGTACGAATAAGGCGTTATATCTTTCTTTTCGAAGCCGATATTGCAGGAGTATACGTCTTCAAGTTCATCTTCGTAGAGCTTTTCGACACTGCACATACATATCTTTTCATCTTTATATGAAAGTGCGTATTCTTCCGTTGTATAACCGAGTGTCTTTCCTATATCACACGTACAGTCAAGTTCGATTATAAAGCTACCGTAGGAATAACCGAATATTTCGTCCATTGTCACGTTTGCATCAAATGCAAAACCGATCTTGTTACCGAGTGCCATCTTCATTATACCCTCAGCAACGCCGCCGTATACGGGTGTATAAGCGGAAAGAACGTGGCCTGCCTTTATAAGCTTTGCAACAAGCGCGAAATTATCTTTAAGGGACTGAACCGTGGGAAGACCGTTTTCACGGTATTCGGGTGTTATAAGAACGACCTTTGATCCTGCCTTCTTAAATTCAGGCGATACAGCATTGCGGCAGTCACCGCAGCCGACAGCATAGGAAACGAGTGTGGGAGGAACGTCGATATTTTCAAACGTACCGCTCATTGAGTCCTTACCGCCTATAGATGCCACTTCAAAATCAAGCTGTGCGGTAAGCGCACCGAGCAATGCGGCAAATGGCTTGCCCCAACGCTTGGGATCATCTTTCGGCTTTTCAAAATATTCCTGGAACGTAAGATACATATCGGGGCTGTCAACACCGCTGCAAGCAAGCTTACAGAGAGATTCGACGACGGAAAGATATGCACCGACGTACTGGTTTTCAGACATTATATAAGGATTGTAGCCCCATGCGATAACGGATGCCGTATTCGTATTGTGAGGTCCGACGGGAAGCTTTGCGATCATTGTCTGTGCAGGTGTACGCTGGTACTTACCGCCGAAGGGCATAAGAACCGTTGCCGCACCGATAGTTGAGTCAAATCTTTCCGAAAGTCCTCTCTTCGAGCAGACGTTATAATCACTTGCGAGCTTTTTGTATTCATCCGTAAAGGAGCCTGACACCGTTTTGGGTGTAATTTTCTTTGCGGGAGTGCAAACGCTTATGTGCTTTTCAGCACCGTTTGAATTAAGGAAGTCACGGGAGATATCAACGATTACCTTACCGCACCATTCCATTTTAAGGCGTTTTTCTTCAGTAACCTTTGCAACTATCGTCGACTCAAGGTTTTCTTCCTTAGCTATGGCAATAAATGCTTCTACGTCATCAGGATCGAGAACGACTGCCATTCTTTCCTGTGACTCACTTATTGCAAGTTCAGTACCGTCAAGTCCGTCATATTTCTTCGGTACGCTGTCAAGGTTTATATAAAGACCGTCCGCAAGCTCACCGATAGCAACGGATACACCGCCTGCACCAAAGTCGTTACATCTCTTTATAAGAGTTGACGCTTTGGGATTTCTCATAAGTCTTTGGAGCTTTCTTTCCTCGGGTGCATTACCCTTCTGAACCTCGGCACCGCACGTGTGTATGGATTCAGCTGTATGAGATTTAGAGGAGCCTGTTGCGCCGCCGCAACCGTCACGTCCCGTTCTTCCGCCCAAAAGCACGACAACGTCACCGGGTGCCGGTACTTCTCTTACGACGTTTTCTTCGGGAGCGGCGCCTACGACAGTACCGATCTCAAGTCTTTTTGCAACGTAACCGGGGTGGTATATTTCATCGACCTGGCCCGTTGCAAGACCTATCTGGTTACCGTAGGATGAATAACCTGCCGCCGCCGTCGTTACGATCTTTCTTTGCTGAAGCTTACCGGGGATCGTATCCTCGACCGATACGTGAGGATCAGCCGCGCCCGTTACACGCATAGCCTGGTATACGTATGCACGACCGGAAAGCGGGTCACGGATAGCACCGCCGATACACGTTGCGGCACCGCCGAACGGTTCGATCTCCGTGGGATGGTTATGTGTTTCATTTTTGAAAAGAAGAAGCCACTTCTGTATCTCACCGTCAACGTCAACGTCAACTTTAACAGTACATGCGTTTATTTCTTCGCTTTCGTCAATTCTCGGAAGCTTTCCTTTTACTTTAAGATATCTTGCACCGATCGTTGCGATATCCATAAGGTTAATGGGCTTCGTTCTTCCAAGCTCTGCTCTTATCTTTATATAGGCGTCGTACGCCTGTTTTACATCGGGATCTTCTATTTCGGCAGAATCGATAGTCGTCAAGAACGTGGTATGACGGCAATGGTCAGACCAATACGTATCTATCATTCTTATTTCCGTTATAGTGGGATCGCGCTTTTCGCTTCTGAAATAGTCACGGCAGAAACGGATATCATCAGCATCCATTGCAAGTGAATATTTTTTAACAAACTCCGCAAGCTCTTCCCCTTCAAGATCAATAAATCCGTCAAGAGTTTCAACCGACGTGGGAATATCGTATATCGCTTTAAGCGTATCGCATTTTTCAAGCGATGCTTTTCTCGATTCTACGGGGTTGATGATGTACTTTTCTATTTTCGCCTTCTGTTCGTCTGTAAGCTCACCTTCAAGATAATACACCTTTGCTGTTCTTACAACAGGGCGTTCCGCTCCTGTAAGAAGCTGTATACACTGTGCGGCAGAGTCAGCTCTCTGATCAAACTGTCCGGGAAGGTATTCAACAGCAAAAACGTAGCAGTTACCGTACTCGGGGAGTTCTCTGTAGACGTAGTCAAGCTGAGGCTCGGAAAAAACTGTGTTTATACTCTTTTCAAAAAGTGCCTCGTCAAGATTTTCAACATCGTATCTGTTGAGAAGTCTTACGCTTTTAAGGCTCGCTATACCGAGCTGTGTCGAAAGCTCAGCGCAAAGCGAAGCCGCTTCGTTTGAAAGCGAAGGCTTTTTTTCGGTATATATTCTGTAAACCATATTCAAAACTTCCTTATTTAAGTGCTTTAAGCGCAGTCGCACCGATATCGGAGCGCATGTGCTTCTTTTCAAAATCTATCATATTTGCGGCTTTGTAAGCCTTGTCAATAGCAGATTTAAGATCGTCTGCTGTTGCCGTAACACCGAGAACACGGCCGCCGGATGTAAGTATTTCTCCTTCTTCCGACATCTTTGTTCCTGCGTGGTATACGGTGACGTCATCAAGCGAGTCAACATTACCGAAGGTTATCTTCTTACCCGTTTCGTACTTTTTGGGATATCCGCCGGATGCTACAACGACACAGCACGCCGCACCGCTGTCAAATTCCACGTTTGTTTCTGCAAGCGTTTCGTTTTCGACAGCCTGCATTATTTCAAAGAGGTCTGACTTCAAAAGGGGCAAAACGACCTGTGTTTCGGGATCTCCGAAACGGCAGTTATATTCGATAACGTACGGTTTTCCGTCGCATATCATAAGACCGAAGTAGAGGCATCCTTTGAACGTTCTTCCCTCTTTTTTCATTGCTTCGACAGTCGGAATGAATATTTCCTTCATACATCTGTCCGCAATTTCAGGTGTGTAGTAAGGGTTGGGAGCGATCGTACCCATACCGCCTGTGTTGTCGCCTTTGTCGTTGTCAAGCGCACGCTTGTGATCCATCGACGATACCATGGGAACGACTGTTTTTCCGTCTGTGAAAGCCAAAACGGATACTTCAACGCCCTTTAAAAACTGTTCAATAACGATATTCGAACCGCTTTCGCCGAATATCTTATCTTCCATCATCGAAACGACAGCAGCCTTTGCGCTTTCAAAATCCTCTGCAATTACAACGCCTTTGCCGAGTGCAAGACCGTCTGCTTTGATAACAGTCGGGAAAGATGAGGACTCAAGATATTTGATAGCTGATTCTTTATCGTTAAACGTTTCATAATACGCTGTGGGGATATTATACTTTTTCATAAGATCCTTTGAAAAGACCTTACTTCCTTCGATGATCGCCGCATTTGCAGACGGACCGAAGCATTTTATACCGACTTTATGAAGTGCATCGACAGCACCGAGAACCAACGGATCATCGGGTGCAACGACTGCAAAATCAATTTTGTTTTCCTGTACAAATTTAACGATACCGTCGATATCCTTTGCGCCTATATTTACGCATTCAGCATCGAGAGATATGCCGCCGTTGCCGGGAAGCGCGTATATTTTTGTTATGCTTTTATTTTCCTTAAGCTTTTTGATTATCGCATGTTCACGGCCGCCGCCGCCTACAACAAGTATATTCATTTCAATTCCTCAAACTTATATTAATGGTGGAACAGACGGATCTTTGTAAATGCCATTGCCATTCCGTATTTATCGGCACACTCGATAACGACATCGTCACGGATAGAGCCGCCGGGTTCTGCTATATATTCAACGCCGCTTCTTCTTGCACGTTCTATATTATCGGAGAACGGGAAGAAAGCATCCGAACCGAGAGAAACGCCCGTCATCTTTGAAAGATATTCTTTCTTTTCCTCACGTGTCAAGGGTTCGGGACGTACTGCAAAGAAGTTCTGCCATACGTCATCACCCGTTACGTCCTCGTGATCCTCGGATACGTATACGTCGATGCAGTTGTTTTTATCGGCAAGTGCCATTCCCTCTTTGAACTGAAGTGCGAGCGTCTTGGGATGCTGGCGCAAGAACCATACGTCGGCTTTGTTTCCTGCAAGACGTGTGCAGTGAACTCTCGACTGCTGACCTGCGCCGACACCGATCGTCTGACCGCCTTTTGCATAGCAAACTGAGTTCGACTGTGTGTACTTCAAAGTAATGAGAGCGATAACGAGGTCGCGTTTTGCATCCTCGGGAATATCCTTTCTTGCCGTTACAACGTCGGAAAGAATATCGCTGTCGATCTTAAGATCGTTTCTTCCCTGTTCGAACGTGATGCCGTATACCTGCTTACGTTCGATAGGAGCGGGAGTATAGTTTTCATCAATTTTTACGATGTTGTACGCACCTTTGCGCTTTGCTTTGAGTATTTCAAGTGCTTCGTCTGTATAACCGGGCGCTATAACACCGTCGGAGACCTCACGCTTTATAATAAGTGCTGTTGCCTTGTCGCAAACGTCGGAAAGTGCTATCCAGTCACCGAAGGATGACATTCTGTCAGTACCTCTTGCTCTTGCATACGCCCATGCAAGGGGAGATTCGTCAAATCCGGGGATATCTTCGACGAAATATATCTTCTTGAGTGTATCGTCAAGCGGAACACCGACTGCCGCACCTGCAGGTGAAACGTGCTTGAAGGATGCAGCGGAAGGAAGGTTTGTTGCCGCTTTAAGTTCTTTTACGAGCTGATAGGAGTTAAAAGCATCAAGGAAGTTAATGTATCCGGGTCTGCCCGAAAGCACTTCAATGGGAAGCTCGTCACCGTTGTCCATAAATATTTTCGAGGGCTTCTGGTTGGGGTTACAACCGTATTTAAGTTCAAATTCTTTCATTTTATTCTCCTTGATCATTTATTCTTGTTTTCGATAACGGTCTGTGTTTCACCTGTTTCAAGGTCTATGTAACGTACGAACAGAGATACTTTATTATCTTCGTTAAGATTCTGCCAGAGCATGTCCGCAAAAGCGTTTATATCACCGTCGATCTCTATTCTTTCGGGTTCTCCCTCAAACGTGGGGATGGGGTCGCCGTCGTGCATATACGTATGTATAAAGTGACCTATACCGCAGATCGGTTCGTATTCGTAGAAGTATCTGTTACAAGCTGAGCCTTTTTCATCAGCGCTCTTCAAAATGCTCATTTTATAAGAGAAATCACCGTCGGCAAACGTAAGCATACCGCTTATTCTGGGTGTGAAGTTAGGGGCATCGGGTTCAAATTCTCTTGTACGGAGAGCACGTGTGAAACAGCCGCCGTTCTTGAGTGATTCGTAAACGGTATCCGTCTGGTCGCCGTTTGTAACGATAAGCTTGTTTTCGTGCTTTCTTACGGGATAATAAATGATAAGGGAGGGATCTTTAAGCTTTGAAGGATCGTATGCCTTCGTTCTCACATCTTCCCCTTCCGCAACGAAAACTCTGTTACGAGAGTTTACGCTTCTGCCCATTATGAAGTAAGCTGTAACGGCGTATTTTCCGTCCTTTGATTTACCTATTATTATACCTCTTCCGGGATACGTGTTTTCGGAAAGAAGCTTCTTTATATCGTACAACTGCATTTCAGTTCTCCTTTATTTGTTTACATATTTTTTCCGTTGCCTCGGGAAGTATTATCCATTCGGCATTTTCCATGACACGCTTTTGCAATACTTCCGGTGTGTCACCGTCCTGTATTTCAACAGCTTTCTGGGCAATTATCTTTCCGCCGTCGGGAATTTCGTTTACGAAGTGGACAGTAGCGCCCGTCACCTTGACACCGTAAGCGAGTGCCGCCTCGTGCACGTGAAGTCCGTAAAAGCCTGCGCCGCAAAACGACGGAATAAGTGAAGGATGGACGTTTATAATTCTGTTTTCGTATTTTTTGGTAAAATCCGCAGAAAGTATACACATAAATCCCGCAAGAACTATAAGCTCTATTTCGTTTTCTTCAAGCAAAGTTACTATCACTTTTTCAAAATCAGCTTGTGAGGGGTATTCTTTTTTGATGACCGTAGCTGTTTTTATGTTGTTTTCTTTGGCTCTTGTAAGAGCGTAAGCGTCTTTTTTGTTTGATATGACGAGATTTATTTTTCCGCTTTTGATGATACCCGACTTTTCGGCATCAATAAGCGCTTGCAGGTTTGTTCCACCGCCTGAAACAAGTACGGCTATCTTTACCATATCTTAACGCCCTCAATACCTGCTTTTACTTCGCCCATTATGTATGCCTTTTCGCCGTTTTCGTTGAGGACTCTTACAGCCTCGTCAGCTTCTTCGGCAGAAACGACAACACACATACCGACACCCATATTGAACGTATTGAACATATCACGTACGGGAATATCGCCCTCTTTCTGAATAAGGGAGAATATCGGAGGTATCTTTACCTTGGACTTTTCAACAGATGCGCCGAAGCCTTCGGGGATCGTTCTCGGAATATTTTCGTAAAATCCGCCGCCTGTTATATGGGAAACACCCTTTACGTTCACCTTTTCCATAAGTGCAAGGATAGGTTTTACGTAGATCTTCGTAGGTGTAAGGAGAGACTCGCCTATCGTCATACCAAGCTCATCGGAGTGAGTAAACGCATTCTTTTCGTCCTTGAGAAGCACACGTCTTACAAGCGAAAATCCGTTTGAGTGAACACCGCTTGAAGGAAGAGCGATAATAGCATCTCCGTCGTTTATCTTTGAGTTATCTATTATACGGGGTTTATCTACCATACCGACTGTAAATCCCGCAAGGTCGTATTCGTCTATCGGATAGAAGCCGGGCATTTCTGCCGTTTCACCGCCGATAAGTGCAGCACCGGACTGACGGCAGCCGTCAGCAATACCCGATACTATCGACGCTATTTTTTCCGGAACGTTCTTTCCGCACGCTATGTAATCAAGGAAAAACAAAGGAGCGGCACCGCAGCATACGACGTCGTTTACGCACATTGCAACGCAGTCTATACCTACTGTGTCGTGCTTGTCAAGTATAAACGCGATCTTAAGCTTTGTACCGACACCGTCAGTTCCCGAAACCAAAACGGGAGCTGTCATTCCCTTTATATTCGGCTCAAACAATCCGCCGAATCCGCCTATGCCTGAAACAACACCCGACGTCGTCGTCGATGCGATATGCTTTTTCATAAGCTCAACTGCACGGTATCCCGCTGTAATATCAACGCCTGCCTGCTTGTAGCTTTCACTGTAACTCTTATTCATTTTCAAAACCTTCCTTATATTTTTTCCTGAAGTTCTTTATCTTTTTTAAGCACGTCTTCACGCATTTTTGCTCTTGCTGAAACGAGCTTTTCGGCAAGTGCATCATCGGTAAGAGCGATCATCTGTATTGCCAGGTGTGCGGCATTCTTTGCGCCGTTTATGGCAACTGTTGCAACGGGAAGTCCCGTCGGCATCTGAACCGTTGACAAAAGTGCATCCATACCGTCAAGCGCTGCCGACTTCATCGGTATACCGATAACGGGAAGCGTCGTATTCGCCGCCGCCGCACCTGCAAGGTGTGCCGCCATTCCTGCGGCGCATATGATAACGCCGAAGCCGTTATCCTTTGCACTTTCAAAAAACGTCTTTGCTTCTACGGGTGTGCGGTGAGCCGAAAATATATGTGCCTCAAACGGAACACCGTATTCCTTCAATATTTTTACAGCACCTTCAACGACGGGAAAGTCGCTGTCAGATCCCATAACAACTGCAACTTTTTTCATACATCCTCCGAAAAATCAAATATTTTTGTATTAACAAAACCCGCCAAAGGATAAAAAACCTTTGGCGAACAAAAATGTATACAAATATCCCGAAGAAAACAGGCGAGTAAAAAGAACACTGTAATTCATAAAAACCGACCTTCCTTTCGGGCAACAATATCTATAATATAATATAACATATTTTTATAATTATTTCAATACCCGAAAATACTTTTTTTGAAAAAAAACGGCTTAATATAACAAAAAAAGAACTGTTTTTCCCCTTTCAAAATTCTGTTACGCCATAAATCTTATTTCCACGGAAATTTGCATTTCAAAATGTTCTGTTTCAAATATTCAATCAAAGAAAAAGGGCATACCTTTCGATATGCCCAAAATTTTATTTTATAAAGTAACCGACCACGTTGTAGTTTGCAATTATGTAAGCAAATACAATGGATACGATCGAAAGAAGCTTGATAAGAATGTTTATAGAAGGTCCGCTTGTATCCTTGAAGGGGTCACCGACCGTGTCACCGACAACTGCCGCTTTGTGGCAGTCACTTCCCTTACCGCCGTGATTTCCGCCTTCGATATACTTCTTTGCGTTATCCCAAGCACCGCCTGCGTTTGACATAAGGATAGCCAAAAGGAATCCTGAAACGACCGCACCGCAAAGCATACCCGCAATACCGGACGGACCGAGAAGTATTCCGACAACTATAGGTGTAAGCACAGCAAGAACCGAAGGAGCGATCATGTAGTGAAGCGATGATTTTGTACAAAGGTCAACACATCTTCTGTAGTCGGGTTTTGCCGTACCTTCCATAATACCGGTAATTTCTCTGAACTGACGTCTTACTTCGACAACGATACTCTGCGCCGCATTTCCGACAGCTTCCATCGTCAAAGCCGCAAATACATACGGAAGCATAGCGCCGACAAACACACCGATAATAACAACGGGGTTGATGATCTCTGTTACAAATTCAACACCCATAGCTTCGATCTGCTGTTTGAAAGCAACGATAAGCGAAAGTGCCGTAAGAGCGGCAGAGCCTATAGCAAAGCCCTTACCCGTTGCAGCTGTTGTGTTACCGAGAGAGTCAAGTGCATCTGTTCTTTCTCTTACAACTTCATCCATACCTGCCATCTGCGCAATACCGCCTGCGTTGTCCGCAATGGGGCCGTAAGCATCGGTTGCAAGTGTGATACCGAGCGTTGAAAGCATACCGACGGCAGAAATAGCAATACCGAACAAGCCCATATTCATACCTTCACCGAGGTCGCCGCCGGAAACGAAGAACGATACCAAAACCGAAACTGCAACTATGATAATAGGAGCAACACAGCTCTTAAGACCGAGGGAGAAACCGCCGATGATTATCGTAGCGGAACCCGTTTCGGAAGTTGCCGCCAGCTTCTGCGTGGGTTTATACGTATCTGATGTAAAATATTCTGTGAAATAACCTATCAATACGCCTGCAAGCAGACCCGAAACAACGGCACCGTATATACCTATATATTCCTTACCGAGTATGAACCAGATAAGGGGAAATGCACCGACTGCAAATGCGATAGCGCTTATGTACGTACCGCGTCTTAAAGCGGAAAGAAGGACTTTTTGATCCGTGCTTTCACCGCAACGTACGAAGAAAGTACCGATAACCGAACAAACGACACCGAGAACTGCAAGAAGCAAAGGAAGTGTCATTTTATCAAACGACGTAAAGCCTGCAGCAACTGCAAGAGAAAGTGCGGAAACGATAGAACCTACGTAAGACTCGTAAAGGTCAGCACCCATACCTGCAACGTCACCTACGTTATCACCTACGTTATCGGCGATAGTAGCGGGGTTTCTTGCATCATCTTCGGGAATACCCGCTTCAACCTTACCTACAAGGTCAGCACCGACGTCTGCCGCTTTTGTGAAGATACCGCCGCCGACACGTGCAAATATCGCCATAGTCGAAGCACCGATGCCGAACGTTACCATATTTGCACCGATCTCAGTCGTTGTCAGATCAAAAACGAATCTGAGCAAAACGTACCAGATGGAAATATCGAGAAGGCCGAGACCGACAACGACAAATCCCATAACGGAACCTGCAGAAAAAGCAACACGCAAACCTTTGTTAAGGCTTTTTTCTGCAGCTGTTGCCGTTCTGCCGTTGCCCATTGTAGCGATCTTCATACCGAGATATCCCGAAAGAGCCGAGAAAGTACCTCCTGTAAGGAACGCAAAGGGCGTATATTTGGAAATAAGTGTATTTCCTTCAGGTTTAATAAACGAAAGTACGAGGAACGCAACAAACGCAAAAGCAAAGAAAATTATAACAGTTTTATACTGTCTTTTAAGATATGCGTTGGCGCCCTGAGCAATAGACTTGGAAAGCTCTCTTACCTTTTCACTGCCCTGATCGGCTTTTTTCACTTTCATTGCATTGTACAAAGCGAAGACCAAAGCAATCACAGCACCCACGGGTGCAAGTAATGACAGATCCATAAATAACTCCTCCCAAAAAGAAAGTTAAAATAATTTCAGCTGTTTAACACGGTAAAACGTGAACAACTATATTACAATTATAATATCAAAACACTTTCATTTTGTCAATAGCAAATGCAATAATTTTATCAAAAATGTTATTTTTAACAAAACCGGTCGACACTTTTGTGATTTTTAAACACCGATGTGTGTTATTTATAGCATATTTTTATCAAAAATAACACTAAGTGTTCATTTACACTAATTTGCACGACCAATTATTGTTAACATCACACTTTCAAAAGAGGATGCTTTTTAATTTTTCTCAAACAGCTCGGGGCATTTCTCGTGCGCCTTGTACGCGCGTATGTATTCACACAACCAGCGGTAATAAAGGTCGCCGTGTCCGCCTTTCATAGGTTCTATATCACGGCTGAATTCCTGATTGAAATTATCCGTAAATACGTATTTTCCGTCGACACAGAAAAGCTGAGCGCACCATTCGTTCCACCACGTGACGGTAACTATTTTGGGATGAACATCAAACGCCGTTTTCCACTGTGAATTCCAGAATCTGCCGCCCTGTCTTCCGTGCGCCGTTTCCATATCCGACATATACGTCGCCTGCATTGCAACTGATACACCGACGTGTTCGGGTTCGCCGTTTGCATCATAGGAAACAGTTATCGTGTTATTGGGTTCGATATAGCTCCACTGTCCTGTCGATACCTTTTCCTGCAAGCCGTACATGGCACGCGTTGTAAACTTATCCGTTTCGGTCGCTTTATATCTCCAATGAAGCGCAAAGGGTTTACCGTTCCAATAAACGAAGCAGTCCTTCCACTTTTCAACGCCGTAAAACTTTTCGTAAAACACTTCAAACGCTTCAACGGTATTGGGCCACATAACAACGTAGGGAGTCTTGAGTCCTTCGGCACGCATTTCCGTTATCGTATCGAGCAAAGCGATCGACGAATATTCAACGTGGTGATCCCAGAAATCTTTATTATTCACAGAGCCTTCATCGGCAAATGTGAAATCAAGCACCAAAAAGTCAACACCTGCATTCTGAAGCATCGTAAGATTACGGCGGTGCGCCTGTTTATCCGTACTGCGGTAATATCCCTGTGCAGGTTCGGACCAATAATGGAAGCTGTACATATCGTTGTGCTGTTCCTCTGCGTTACCGAAGCCGTATTCGGCACTCCAGCCGTATTTTTCTGTAAGCTCGGCTACGTTCAACGCACTCGTTACGGGATCGTCCCCCATACCGTGAACGGCATTGAACCACATCGTATAACAAATACCCACCAGGTCCTTTTTATCTGTAATATCCAATCCGTACTGTTTTTTATTCATTTCTTTTCCCTTTCAATAACTTTTTGCTTTGATAATTTATATTACCATAATTTGTACAATATTTCAACTATTTCAGTAAATATTAATTGCAAAACCTGTTACACGTCGTTATTAAGCTCGGATCTATATTTCTCCACCAAATTTTCAAATTCTTTTATGTATTTATCAAGTCTTGCCTGTCCTTTGGGCAGATCAAGTCCCGGTTTTCTGTATCCGCAAATTCTGACATCGTTCAATATGGCGTCTTCGGTATTGTATGCCCCCATTGAGTTTCCCTTGATATGCGGATATTTCGCACACATATACGCAATTTCCTCCGTTGTAAACATTCCTGCGGGAAAATCAAACCTTTTTAAGTTCGGAACGGATCCGAGTACATCCGTGTTTCTGTCTTCAAGTTTTATCAGATGAAGCTTTACGTTTTCAAGCTTTTCCATTCCTTTCATCCATTCCAGGCTTTTCATCGGATACGGAGAGTCTATATCGCCGTGAAATTCAACGGTTTTTAAGTATTTTGCCTTTTGCAGGATAATAGGATCGGATGCAATTTTTTTGGTATCGATCAACTTTAAATATTCAAGCTTTGGATTTTGGGACATATCCCACAAAGTATTGGTGCGAATGTTCCAAAAAATACTGACACCCTCCAAATTTTTCAGTTTTTCAAGAGGCGAAAAATCAGATATGAGCTGACATTTGAAAAAACTAAGATATTCGTAACTTTCTCCGTATTTTTCAACAAAATATTCAAAACTTTTTTGCTCCATTCCGCAAATTTCAAGGATCTTTTTATTTTTCCCTTTACTCATTTCATAATCAACATCATCAGCTGTCATATTACACGGTGAAAAAGCACCGCTCGGATTTAGTTTTTCTCTTGAAACAAATAATCTTTTTTCTTCGTCATCAACGTGTATAAACCATTCGTCTTTCATATAGATCCTCCTTTGCCGTTTTTTTGATTATATCACAATATCGCAAGCATTTCAACTGCTTTCACGTTCCTATTGTTACAGTTTTTTCGCTATAGTCTATTTTCATATTCGCTCCCATTTTTACGGCGATAAAATATGCAGCTGAAGTGCTGTCTATTACAATTTCACCGTCATAAGTCTTACGTATACATTTCGTAGACCCCGGAGGTATGGGGAGACCGAAATCTTTTTTGCCTATATCCAAAGTTAAAGTATTATCTTCAAATACAAATGTAAATGTATCTCCTTGCCGATCAATTTTCGCCCCCAGTGCTTCCATAACCGCCACAAAAGGAAGTTCCGCTGTATCGTCTTCGTAAATAAAAATATGATTTCCTTCTGTTATATCTTTGCCGTTTACGATCAATCTGTAATTATCGTTCGCTGTATTTTCTTCCGAATCTTTCGGCGTATCCGTTTGCGGTGCCGTCTCACCGGAGTCAGGTTTTTGTGTTGTCTGTACGTCGGATTCTGTGTCAGCATCGGTATCGTCGGGTTCTGTATCTTCAGCAGGAGGTACTGTTTCGGGGTTCTGCTGTGTTGTTTCATTCTCACCAAATGAAGTAAACGAACATCCGACAGCACACAGTGCAAGTATTATCGCAAGAACGATACATAATATTTTGTTTTTCTTTTCAGTCGTCAGCATAATTATCCTCTCTTTCATAGGCGCACTGCCGAGTCCGACAGCGTATTTTCTTTTCTGTGGAATCGTATCAATAAGGATGTTTGCGTACTTTATACGTTCTTCATAGCTTAGCTTTGAAGCAACGGAGTCATCACAAGCAAGCTCTGCATCGCGTTTTGATACACCGGCGGCTATCCACACAAGCGGATTCCACCAAAACACGATAAGTGCAAGTGCACGTACAACGGACCAGATATGGTCACCGTGGCGGATATGACAATATTCGTGAAGCATAATGAGATCATCATTACCGCTGTTTACCGATTCGGGCGTGATGTAAACAGACGGTATAACCCCCGCAACGCACGGAACATCTGCACTCTCCGAGATATACACTTTCGTTCTGCCGATATTTTTATAAAACTTACAGTTTTTGCGAAGTTTTTCCTCGTAAGACGAGGCAGTAAATATTACCCACCATTCTACAGCAAGCACACCTGCAAGCCACACCGTGTTTATTACATCGACATATGTAAAAGAAATAGTTTTTTTGATGGGTTTTTCGGGCTCGATCGGAGTCTCAGGCCCGGGGGTGCTCGGTTCTATTAAATCGGGTTTGTTCGGTATTACAGGTTCAGGCTCACTCGGTGCTATAGGTGTTGTGGGAAGGGCTGCCGGTGGGATCTGTTCTTGCTCACCCGGTATTATCGGCGTTATCGGTAACGTCTGTATGGGAATATTTTCGGTTAAATCATTTTCATTGTCACCGTTTTCAAGTATCGGCGGTGTTTGACTCTGTTCTTCGTTACCGTTTTGCTCGGTATGTAAAAATTCGGGAACCGTAACGGTGACTTCAAACAAAGATATCGGTAAAACCATTCTTATGACAACGACGAGTCACAACGCATATATCACTTTCGGTGATATCGTTTTGCGAAATATAGCGCGAATGATAAGAACAGCGACGATAAGTAATGATACAGATAAAATATATTCGATCACGGTTTAATTCCCTTTCTTTTCTGCATCGTCAAGTATCCGACGAAGCTCTGCGATATCTTCCTCCGAAAGCTTCTTTCTTTCCGTGAGAGCTGTAAACAGCATACCGACGCTTCCGTCGTACACACGGTTTAAGAATGATTCCGTTTCCTCGGGTGCTACGTCACATCTTTTTATAATTGAATAATATTTACGTGGTTTTACACCGTCATCAAGTCCTATCGCCCCTTTTTCCATCAACCTTTTGAGCATAACGTGAACCGTAGGACGCGACCAGCCTGTTTCTTCATCAAGCGCATTTGTTATTTCGCGGAGTGAAAGATCAGGCGAAGCCCATAAAAGCTTCATTATCTTCCATTCACCCTCGGATAATGTAACGTTTTTCACAATGATCTCCTTTCGTCCGCATAGCGGCAATGAAAACATTTTATACATTCTTAAACGTGATAATTATCAAACAAAATAATCGGTTACGGTCAATAAAGCTTTACACCGATCTATTTGTCGACACACGTCTACCTTGATTATAATATAGCGCAGATATAGACATTTGTCAACATCTGTGCTGTACAATTTACACTTTGTTCGTTTTATCAAAAAAATCAATCGGATATCGCGCTTTTTAACATAAAAACGCCCGAAAGGGGTTATCCTTTCGGGCGTAAAAGTATCGTTTATTGAATTATCTGATATTCTTATAGAGAGGACCGTATGCCTGGCATGCACGGTAATCCTGGCCTTCTTTATCCATACCGAATGCGTTCCAAGCAGCAGGACGGAATATATCCTCTGTGGGCACGTTATGCATACATACGGGAATTCTGAGCATTGAGCACATCGTAATGAGGTCCGCTCCGATATGTCCGTAGGATATAGCACCGTGGTTTGCTCCCCAGTTATTCATCACTTCGTATGCCGTCTTGAAGGGACTTCCTTCAACACCGTCACAGCGGGGTGTGAACCACGTGCAGGGCCACGTGGGGTCCGTTCTCATCATAAGAGTCTTTGTTACGTCGTCGGGA
>JAZQBL010000017.1:0-14798 GCA_045545665.1 Eubacteriales bacterium | reverse complement strand
CCCCAGTGGGGGAATGGTGGATGTAGTTGCAAGCAACTACGAGGCTGACGGATGAGGTGTTTTATGTTCAAATCAACTCCTCATCCACCACTATCGTGGTCCCCCTTCTCCCGCAGGAGAAGGCTTGGGTTCTGTGTAGCCGCATCTGTGGCGGCAGGGTGCCGTTTGCAAGTGACAAATGCTTCGGTGGGCTTAAGCCCCGCCGGTAACACGCCCTTATAGGGCTGAGCAAGCCATCGGATCCGCCGGTGGTTATGGCTTGATGAAATACCGGTCTTACTTGTGGGCGAATGGATATTTTTGTATCATATGCCGCAGATCGTGAAGCATTTGTGTTTGTTCAAACAGTCTTCTGCCCACGGTGTAAGTTCTTCAATAACGAGCTTCCATTCTTCGTTTTCTTCAGATCTTTCGACAATTTTGCACCAACGGTCTTTTTCAATTACGTTATCCGGACCGAAATAATCAAACTTGCCTTGAGTATCTGCAAAAAGGCGGAAAAGCAAAAGCTCTTCAAATAAGTCACCGTGAATACAAAGAGAATCTTTAAGCCAGTGTTTGTTTCTGTATTCGCCTTTCAGAAATTCAAAATAGTATGTACTGCCCGATGACTTTCTTTCTTCTTCGTTAACAAAATATCTCATAATAAATTCACCTCGGATATCACTGTCAAAATGAATAAAATTGCGAGACTTCTATAAAGAAGTCTCGCATGGCTTTGCAGTTTTTATTCTTACTTATCAGTCTGCTTTGTCGTATTTTGCGATGATATCGTTAAGCTCCTGCGTAGCATCTTTTATGTGACGCTTGATCGTTGAAGTATAAGGTGTGGAGTCGTCAGCGATAAGCTTCTGGAATGCGTTGTGCAAGCTGATATCGGGGTTGAACAGACCGAAGTCGTAAAGACGTGAGTTACGGCAAAGGTCGAGCATTTCGTACGATTCTTCGTCACGTGTTGCCTTACCTGCAAGTGTCTGCTCGTAGTAAGCGGGACGTACTGTGTAGTAGGATTCCCAGCAAAGTGTTTCAACTACCGTACCGATCTGGTCAATTTCAGTTTCAGAGTAACTGAAAGCGGGGATCGACATAACCATGATACAGGGGTCGTTCGTTGTGTAGTAATTTTTCTGTGCGGAATTGTACTTAGGATAGGGAACTATACCGAAGTCGTCTTCCATGTCACGGAATTTTGTGTTTGCATATCCCGTGATCTCAGCTAAGAAGAGTGCGCGTCCGTCAAGGAAAGCGTCCGTAATGCCGTCGCCGAAGAGCGTCGTGTTACCGCTGTGAAGCAGTGTTACGATCTTTTCCTGAAGCTTAACGACGTTTTCGTTGTCACCGACAACTATTTCGGGGTAGTTTGCTTCGTCCTTGCCGCAGATCGTCATTCCCGCACCGTAGAAGAAGTTACGTGCAGAACCCTGGTGAGCGGCAAAAGCGTATGTATCTTCTTTGTCCCAGACACCGTCACCGTTGTCTGTCGAGACGTTTTCAAGCATCTTTACGAAGTTGTCGAACGTCCACGTATTGTTCTTTACCATATCGTACGGATCTTCAAGACCGTATTTTGTGATAAGGTCTTTATTGTACATCATTATCCATGTGCAGTGCATATCCATCGTCGTCATATCGTTAACGGATGAATATATCGTCGAGCCTATCGACATACCTTCTGTGTAGTTTCTGTCATACCAGGGAGAATCGAGGTTGATGGAATCTACGTTGTAAAGGTTAAGAAGAAGGTCGCCTGCAGCAGCAGATGACGTCGTATACGTATCCATAAATATGAGGTCGAAGCTCTTGTCGTTGGAGTTCAAGCTTCCGGATACGATAGTGTAAATGCTGTCTTTGAGAGATGTGTTGATCTTGATGTCGTACTTGTCTTCGACTGCTTTGTAGCGTTCATAACGCGCGTGTATCAAAACGTCGTCGGAGTCTTCTTCAGGACAAATTATGTCACTTGCCGTCCAGCCCGTACTTGCGGCACCCTGACCGATTATGTCAAATTCATAATCACTGTCAAATGTAACCTCGGGAACGTCAAGCTCAAGTCTTTGCTCTGCAACACCCGTTACAACAGCAGCGGTAGTTTCGTCTTCACCGTCGTTGCATCCGAAAAGCGAAAGCGGCACGATCATGAGAAGACAAAGAAATAATGCTGTGAGTTTTTTCATGGTAATTCCTTTCTTTGATTTTTTATCAATTGTAATTATATACTACTTTATGTGTTCTGTCAAGCGTTAATTTATCTGCTTTCGTTGACTTTTTCGTTAAAATTATAAAAATGATGTTGATTTTGCGGAAAATATATAGTATAATATGACCATTATAATAGGAGTAGTGTCGCATGAACGCATCTGAAAAACAAAAGAAAATTAGAAATTTTTGCATAATAGCACACATAGACCACGGTAAATCGACCCTGGCTGACCGCATTCTTGAGCATACGCAGACAGTTGCCAGCCGTGATATGACAGAACAGCTCCTCGATAATATGGATATCGAAAGAGAAAGAGGAATAACGATAAAAGCGCGTGCCGTCAAGCTTGAATACAAAGCTCCCGACGGTGAAACGTATATCTTAAACCTTATAGACACGCCCGGGCACGTTGACTTCAACTACGAGGTGTCAAGGTCGCTCAACGCCTGCGAGGGCGCGCTTCTCGTCGTTGACAGCACACAGGGTATTGAGGCGCAGACACTTGCAAACGCATATCTTGCATCGGACAACAACCTTGAAATAGTTCCCATCATAAATAAAATAGATCTTCCCGCCGCTGACGTTGAACGTGTCAGAGGAGAAATTGAAGATATTATAGGTATTCCTGCCGATACTGCCCCTGCAATATCGGCAAAGGCAGGAATCAATATTCCGTCGGTGCTTGAAAAAATAGTGTCGGATATTCCGTGCCCCGTGGGGGATGAAAACGCACCTCTTAAATGCCTCATATTCGATTCTTATTACGATTCTTACAGAGGAGTCGTCGTTTATATAAGAGTTATGGAAGGCAGCCTCAAGGCAGGACAGCGCATAAGAATGATGAACACGGGCGCTGAATTTGACGTTGTCGAAATAGGCACGATGGAGCCGTTCGGACTTTGCAAAACGGACATACTCAGCGCAGGTGAGGTCGGATATATAACGGCAAGCATCAAAACCGTCACGGACACACGCGTGGGCGATACGGTGACTCTTGCGGAAAGACCTACATCTGAGCCTCTGCCCGGCTTTAAAAAGTGTATGCCGATGGTGTATTCGGGTATATATCCCGCAGACGGTGCAAAATACCAGGATCTCAAGGACGCACTTGAAAAATTACAGCTTAACGATGCATCATTAACGTACGAGCCGGAAACGTCGGCAGCTCTCGGCTTCGGCTTCAGATGCGGATTTTTGGGACTTCTCCATATGGAGATAATACAGGAAAGACTTGAACGGGAGTTCAATCTGGACCTCATAACAACTGCCCCAAGCGTTATTTATAAGATAAAAAAGCGCACCGGAGAGGTCGTGTTCATAGATAACCCCTTGAACTACCCGTCACCCGATGAAATAGAAGTACCGTACGAGCCTATGGTAAAGGGAAATATAATGACCCCGGTCGATTACGTCGGCGGTATAATGGACCTTTGTCAGGACAGACGAGGCGTATTTTACGATATGAAATATCTCGATTCAACGAGAGTGGAGCTTCATTACCGTCTGCCCCTTAACGAAATAGTGTACGACTTTTTCGATGCTCTTAAGAGCAGAAGCAAGGGATATGCATCGCTTGATTACGAGCTTGACGGATACGATGAAAGTAAGCTCGTAAAGCTTGACGTGCTTTTGAACGGCGACGTCGTTGACGCCCTTTCCTTCATAGTACACACGGATAAAGCGTACGGCAGAGCAAGAAAGATCGTTGAAAAATTGAAGGATAATATACCGCGCCAGCTTTTTGAAGTACCCGTGCAGGCAGCTATCGGAGGAAAGATAATTGCAAGAGAAACTGTAAGAGCTATGCGTAAGGACGTGCTTGCAAAGTGCTACGGCGGCGATATCACGAGAAAGAAAAAACTGCTTGAAAAGCAGAAAGAGGGTAAAAAACGTATGCGCTCACTCGGAACGGTCGAAGTTCCGCAGGAGGCGTTTATGGCGGTGCTTAAGCTTGATGAGTGATAAAGTCGGTGTATATATACACGTTCCGTTTTGTAAGAAAAGATGCTCGTACTGCGATTTTTATTCCGGAGCGGATATATCCGCAGCGGATGAGTATACTGAAGCGCTTATAAAGCATATAAATACGTATGAGAATATCGGGTGCGATACCGTCTATTTCGGCGGAGGAACGCCGACGTATTTCGGAGAGGATCGCCTTTGCGACGTTCTGAATGCCGTAAAAAATACCTTTGACGTTTGCGAAAATGCTGAAATAACAGCAGAATGCAATCCCAAAACGGTAAGCCTCGAAGGCCTTTGCAAAATGAGAAAAAGCGGTTTTAACCGCCTGAGTATCGGTATGCAGTCGGCTGTGCAGAAAGAGCTTGATGCTTTGGGCAGGATAAATACCGCATACGATGCGGAAAACATCGTTTTTATGGCACGAAAGGCAGGCTTCGAAAATATAAGCCTCGATCTTATGTACGGAATACCGTATCAGACGCTCGGCTCGTTTTCCGAAACACTCGATTTTGCACTGTCGCTTTCCCCTCAGCATATATCTGCATATATGCTGAAGCTTGAAGAAGGAACACCGCTTTGCAAAAATGCGGATAAATATCCGTTTGCAGATGAAGACGAGATCGTTGAAATGATGTCGCTGTGTAATGATACGCTTGAAAAAAACGGCATTTTCCGATATGAGATATCAAATTATGCAAAAAAGGGAATGGAAAGCCGTCACAATCTGAAATACTGGAACAGGGACGAATATATATCATTCGGTCCGTCATCATCTTCCTTTTATAAAGGAAGACGGTATACCTACACACCGTGCATCGGTGATTATAAAGACTTCTGCTTCGGAAAGCGCAACGAAAAAGACGTGCTTTGCGAGGAAGAGTTCCCGACAGAAAAGGAAGCCGAGGGCGAATATATAATGCTCCGCCTCCGCCTTACAGAGGGTATATCGAAGGACGAATACAAAAAAATAACAGGAAAAGATTTTGACACCGAATACGGAGAAAAAATAAGAAAATACGTATCACTCGGATTTATGAAAGATGCCGAAAGGGTAAGCTTTACCGATAAGGGATTCGCACTTTCGAACGTGATTCTGGGTGATATAGTGGAATTTTAAAGGAGATCTGCGTGAAAAGTACATTTGTAAAAATATTATGCGCACTTGTTTTGACAGGGATGCTTACATCCTGCTCGGGCAAGGGGGCGGAAACGACTGCCGAAAACGTCGGTATGATCGGTAATACGGCACCCGAAACGGATAAAGAAGAAACGGATGATGCGGTAACGACAAGTGCTGAAACGGAAGATGCTGAAACAGTCATCTCTTACGTTACGGAAGCACCCGCCGAATACGATGATTCCTGGGAAACGGCAAGTATGGAGGATCAGATACTTGCAGATGACGAAAATTGGTCCGTAACGGGAAGACCCGTGTACAAAGACGGATATATGGGAGTTGACGAGCCTGCAATGTTCGACGTCGCCTACCTCACCCCCGTCGGTCCCGAGGAATCGTACAGATTTGAATTTGAACTCAAAACCTCGCAAACGGAAAAAGACGATAAGTGGCTTACGCTTTTTGCAGGCCTCCGTATCGAATCCGAAAGCGGAATAGCAGATGAGCAGAACGGTCTTTGGATATCGTTCAAAAACGGCGTTCTGGGGATAAAAGGCGCAACGAACGGTACTTGGAACGAGGGCGTGACGGAGCTTCCTTTGCCTTTTTCCTTCGAGGACGGATTCCGCCGTGTTTGCATCGAGGACGACCGTGTTGCAAATGAGATCAAGATCTATCAGGCTGATGACAAAGGAGCAAACGTGCTCGTTTATAAGCTCTGTATAGTAAATGCTGACGGATATTCCGTCATAAACGTTTTTTCAAGTGCGGATAATTTTGAAAACACAGCGCAAAGCGTCGTACTTGATACGGATCTTTCGTATTATAAAAACGGATATATCAAGCTCTGGAACCATAACAGAGGCGGTGTATACGTTAAAAATCTTGCGATAAAGATAATTTAAGATGAATAAAATAGAAATATTCGATTCAACTCTCCGTGACGGAGCGCAGGGGCAGGGAGTTTCCTTTTCCGTTTCGGATAAAATAAAAATAACGAAAACGCTTGACGATTTCGGCGTTGATTACATAGAAGCGGGTTTCCCCGCATCTAACCCAAAAGACGAAGAATTTTTCGAGCGGATGAAAAAAGAAAAACTGAAAAACGCAAAGCTGTGCGCCTTCGGCAGAACGGCAAAGCACGGTACGTCCCCGAAGGATGATCCCGCCGTGCAAAGTCTTGTAGCCTCGGGCGCCGATGCGCTGTGCATATTCGGAAAGACCTCCGTAAGCCATATACAGAACGTTCTGGGAATAACGGAGGAGGAAAATCTCGTTTTGATAAAAGAAACGGTAAAGTATCTCAAGTCTTACGCACAAGAGGTGATATTTGACGCCGAGCATTTCTATGCGGGATATTCCGAAAACAAAGAATACGCCATAAAGGTTTTGAAAACAGCAGAAGAATCGGGAGCCGACGTGCTTTGCTTGTGCGACACGAACGGCGAAACGATGCCGTACGAAGCGTACGAAATAACGAAAGAGGTATGCTCTGCGTTTCCGAATACGAGAATAGGCGTCCATTTCCATGACGATACGGGCTGTGCCGTTGCAAACTCAATACTTGCAACAAAAGCAGGCGCAAGACAGATACAGGGCACGTTTTTGGGCTTTGGCGAAAGATGCGGAAATGCTGATCTTTCCGTCATACTTCCCAATCTCAAATTCAAGTACGGATTTGAGTTTCCCTGCGAAATGAAGAATTTGAAAAAGACGGCGAATAAAATATCGGAAATTTCGAACGTCGGAATAAGACCGAATAAACCGTACATAGGAAAAAATGCTTTTCATCATAAAGCGGGTATGCACGTCGATGCCGTGAAGAAGCATGCGTCGTCGTTCGAGCATATAGACCCCGCACTCGTCGGAAACGAACGAAAGTTTTTGCTGTCCGAAATGTCCGGCAGAAACACACTTTTGGATCACGTAAGGGCAATAATGCCCGATGTCGATAAAAATTCTCCCGAGCTTCTTACAGCACTTGAAGTGCTCAAAGAAAAGGAGCATTTCGGATACCACTACGAGGCGGCGGAAGCATCGCTCAAGCTGTTGCTTGAAAGGACGTTTTATAAATACAATCCGCGCTTTGAGGTGTTGCTTTACAAAACGACCGACGATTACCCCTCCGGTACCGGCGGTATGACCTCGGGTGCTATGGTACAGATAAAGGTAAACGACAAAACGGAAATATCGGCATCCCTCGGTAACGGTCCTGTCAATGCACTCGACTCGGCGCTGCGCCGTGCGCTTATCGTGTTCTATCCGCAGATATCGGAAATGCGCCTTGCCGACTTCAAGGTGCGTGTCATAGACTCGGGAACGTCAACGGCAGCCAAGGTCCGTGTGCTTATCGAATCGACCGACGGTAAGGAAAACTGGACGACGGTCGGCGTTTCGCACGATATAATCGAGGCTTGTTTTATCGCTTTGGTCGATTCTTTCGAATATAAATTATCAAATTCTTGATATTTCCTATTGATATTTTCATAATTTTATGGTATAATTGTCGCAAATAAGCGATAGAAAGGGGTATTTACGCCGATGCTTGAAAAGGATACGGATAAAACAATTACCTTCAAGATCTCACACGAGAAGGAGAAGGAGACGAAAGAGGCACTTCTGGAAGTGTATAAAGCACTGAAAGAGAAGGGTTATAATCCGATAAATCAGATAGTCGGCTATATCCTCTCGGAAGATCCCACTTACATAACGAACTACAAAAATGCACGCGGTATCATCAGAAAAATTGACAGAGATGAGCTGTTGAATATATTGGTAAGATCGTATCTTAATCAATAATTTTGTAAATTTCTGATTTTTCTATTGACAAACACACATTTTTGTGTTATTATAATCGGGTACGGAAAAAGTACCCGTATGCGCTTGTAGCTCAGTGGATAGAGTGCCCGGCTACGAACCGGTAGGTCGAGGGTTCGAATCCCCCCAGGCGCGCCAGAAAAACCGACAAGTTTTGACTTGTCGGTTTTTCAATTAAATCCACCCTTACGGGTGGGTGAAATATTGCTATGCAACATGAAATGCGCCTGCGGCGCATGAAATTCGCCTCGACGGCGAATGGGTGGATTTAATTTCATTTGATGCACGGCATCAAATTTCATAATTTACGTAAGTAAATTATTTCACCGTGAGCGTAAGCGAACGATTTCATTAAAAACTAACGATTATGTAAGAGTTCGAATTTATATGCAAAAAACGTCAATAATATCTTTTTAGCCCAAAGCCGGAAAAACCGACAAGTTTTGACTTGTCGGTTTTTCAATTAAATCCACCCTTACGGGTGGGTGAAATATTGCTACGCAATATGAAATACGCCTGCGGCGCACGAAATTGGCCTCCACGGCGAATGGGTGGATTTAATTTCATTTGATGCACAGCATCAAATTTCATAATTTACGTAAGTAAATTATTTCACCGTGAGCGCAAGCGAACGATTTCATTTAAAGCTATATGTTTTGTGAGAATTTGAGTTTATATGCAAAATTGCAAAATTTTGTAACCATTATACAAAAAAAAGCTAAGTCTCTGACTTGGCTTTTTTAACATTTCGTAACAAATACGCCTTTACACTTGAATTAAATTGCACAAATTGTTATAATAATTAAAATAAAATATTAGTGGAGAATTTTATGAAGGATCAAAAGGAATTTAAGCCGTATGTTCCGGCAGAAAAAATTACTCCCGAGATCACGGTAACGTCGATCATAATGGGTATTCTTCTGTCCGTAATATTCGGTGCGGCAAACGCATATCTCGGCTTGCGTGTCGGTATGACGGTTTCGGCATCTATCCCTGCCGCCGTTATCGCCATGGGCGTAATACGTGTTATAATGCGTAAAAACTCAATACTCGAAAGTAATATCGTACAAACCGTCGGTTCTGCAGGTGAATCCGTTGCCGCAGGTGCAATATTCACACTGCCTGCTCTTTTTTTATGGGCAAAGGACGGCGTAATGGAAAAGCCCGGAATGGTGGAAATAACGCTTATAGCGGCACTCGGCGGTCTGCTCGGCGTATTTTTCATGGTTCCGCTTCGTAACGCTTTGATCGTTAAGGAACACGGCGTTCTGCCGTATCCCGAAGGAAAGGCGTGTGCAGAGGTGCTTTTGGCAGGTGAAGAAGGCGGTGCTAACGCATCTACCGTTTTTGCAGGTATGGGCGTTGCCGCAATATTCAAATTTATCATCGACGGCCTTAAGCTGTGTGCAGGTGAGATAACGTTCGCTGTCAAGGGCTTTGCAGGTGCAATAGGAACACAGATATATCCCGCCGTAATGAGTGTCGGTTATATCTGCGGACCGAGAATATCGTCTTATATGTTTGCAGGCGGTGTGTTCAGCTGGCTCGTTCTTATTCCTCTCATCGTGCTTTTCGGTGAAAATATCGTGCTTTATCCCGGTACGGTAACGATCGGTGAAATATTTGCATCAGAAGGCGCTTCGGGTATCTGGCTCTCATATATAAGATATATCGGTGCAGGCGCACTTGCCGCAGGCGGTATAATCAGCCTTGTAAAATCGCTTCCCCTTATCATTTCAACCTTTGCAGGCGCAATGAAGGGAATGAAAAACAGCGGCGTCGTTGCAGGTAAATCAAGAACGGAAAAAGATATGAGCATGAAGATAGTTCTTCTTGCAATACTCGTTCTTACTCTCCTCGTCTGGCTCGTTCCCGCAATTCCCGTTACGTTTATCGGTGCTGTTATCGTCGTTATATTCGGATTTTTCTTTGCAGCCGTATCGTCACGTATGGTCGGACTTGTCGGAAGCAGTAACAACCCCGTTTCGGGTATGGCGATAGCAACGCTTCTTGTGGCTACTATCGTGCTTAAAATAACGGGTTCCGTCGGTGCTGTCGGTATGCAGAGCGCTATTGCGATAGGCTCTATAATCTGTATCGTTGCGGCAATTTCGGGCGATACCTCACAGGACCTCAAAACGGGATATCTTCTCGGCGCAACACCCAAAAAACAGCAAATAGGCGAGATTGTCGGTGTTTTGGCATCTGCTCTTGCAATAGGCGGTACGCTTTATCTTCTCGATACGGCGTGGGGCTTCGGCGGAGAACAGCTTGCAGCACCTCAGGCAACGCTTATGAAAATGATAGTTGAAGGCGTTATGGAAGGAAACCTTCCCTGGACGCTGGTTATTATCGGTATATTTATCGGTATTACGGTAGAAATAATCGGTATTCCCGTGCTTCCGTTTGCAATCGGCGTATATCTGCCCGTACACCTCAACGCGTGCATTATGGTCGGCGGTCTTGTAAGACTTGCACTTGACAAAATGAAGAGAAACGAAGAAGAGAAAAAGACTATCGTAAACGACGGTATACTCTTCTGCTCGGGTATGATCGCAGGCGAAGGCCTTGTAGGTATATTGCTTGCCGTATTTGCGGTGTTCGGAATAGACAAGCGGGTTGACCTTTCGGAATACGTAGGCGTTCCCACGGCTGTCGGTAACGTAATAAGCCTCGGAGTGCTTGCTCTTATGGTTCTTTCCGTTTTGAAGTTTTCACTTTGGAAAAAACGCAAATAAATGAAGAAGAAAACGAAAGAAAAAGGCAATTATCTTGATAAGATACCGTGCAGAAAAGACGGTATAAATTGGGATGAAAAGGACGGGATCGTAACACTCAATATCGAGAATAAGGGACTGTTCAATAAAATCGCCCAAAAGCTTTTCAAAAAGCCGAAGATAAGCTATATACATCTTGACGAGTTCGGAAGCTTCGTGTGGACCGTATCTGACGGTGTTGAAGACATAACCGCCATAGGCGAGCGTGTAAAAGAAAAGTTCGGAGAAAAGGCAGAACCCCTTTATCCCCGGCTTGCAAAGTATTTCCAGATACTCGACAGCTACGGATTCGTACAGTGGAACGAACGGAAAGATAAATAAAATCAGGCACAGAGGACGTCCTCTGTGCCTTTTGAATTACAGCGTATATACGCTTTTAAGTAAAGCTATTTCCTTTTCGTATCCGTCAAGCTCGTTGGGTGTTTCAAGCACGAAGGGCTTGCCCGAAAGACGGGGGGAGTTTATGATCTTCTTTATCGCATCAAGTCCTATAAAGCCGTCACCGATTTTTTCGTGGCGGTCTTTTTTTGCCCCCGACGGGTTTTTACTGTCGTTTAAATGTATTGCGTAAAGCATATCAAGACCGATTATTTTATCAAAACTGTCAAGTATCGTTTCAAAATCGTTTATAACGTCGTATCCGCCGTCGGAGATGTGGCAGGTGTCAAGACAAACTCCGAGCTTTTCACGAAGCTCCACGCCGTCGATAATTGCCTTTATTTCTTCAAAGCTTGCGCCGATCTCACTGCCTTTTCCCGCCATAGTTTCGATAAGTACGGTCGTGTGCATATCGGGTGTCAAAACACGGTTGAGTATGTCGGTCGTGCGCTTTATACCCTCAATACTTCCGTCGCCGAGATGTGAGCCGGGATGAAAATTATAATAGTTGCCGGGCAGATCTTCAAGTATTTTCAAGTCGTCAAGAAATATATCATAAGCAAACGAGCGCACCTCGGGCTTTGATGATGCGGGGTTGAGAGTATACGGCGCATGCGCTACGGCAGGAGCAAAATTATGCTCTTTCATAAGTGCCGAAGCACGGTGCATATCCTCAATATCGGGCGTTTTCGACTTGCTTCCCCTTGGGTTTCTCGTGAAAAACTGAAACGTGTCAGCACCTATCGAAAGTGCCGTTTTTACCATGTTTTCATATCCTCCCGAGGAGGAAAGATGACATCCTATATGAAGCATTTTATTTTCCTTTCTTAAAGCAAAGTGAGCTTTACGGCTGTGCAGTTGTTTTTTGTTCTATGGATATTGTACACCACACCGTGATAAATGTCAAAGGATAATGTACAATTTACATTTTATTAATATATACGTTTCAAACCGCTCGGGGGAGTGTGTCATAATGGTCGTATGAAAAGTTTGATCAAAAAATACAGTAATGAAAAAATTAACAGTAAAGAAAAATTCGATGCTTTAAAAGAGGATAATTTCGGTGCGTACATCACAAAATGCGCCTACGAAAAAACGAATGACTCAGAAAGCATACTTTCGGGCGTTCCCGTTTGCATAAAGGATAATATCGCCGTAAACGGTGTAAAAATGACGTGTGCGTCCGCCATGCTTGAAAATTTTATTCCCGATTACGATGCCGAAGCTGTGGCAAGACTTAAAAAGTGCGGTGCCGTTATCGTTGCCAAAACTAATATGGATGAGTTCGGTATGGGTGACACGTCAAAGACTTCGCACTTCGGTGCCGTATCAAATCCCAAATTTGAAGGGCATTACGCGGGGGGATCGTCGGCAGGCTCAGCCGCCGCTGTCGCAGGTGAGCTTTGCGCTTACGCTTTGGGAAGCGATACGGGCGGTTCTGTCCGTGTTCCCGCGGCGTTCTGCGGCGTTTTCGGACTTTGCCCGACGTACGGTGCCGTGAGCCGTTACGGGCTTGTTTCGTACGCTTCAAGCCTTGACAGGATAGGAATAATTGCATCGTGTCCCGACGATATCAAAGAAGTTTTCGCTGTAATATCCGGTAAAGACGAAAAGGATATGACGAGCAGGGAAATACCGTATCTTGAAAGTATCCCGCTTGAAAAACTGAAAATAGCATATCCCGAAGCTCCCTATTACGAAGATGAAGCATCAAGAGAATATTTTGAAAAAACGCTGGAAAAGCTTGAACAAAAGGGTGTCCGACTTCAAAAAACAGACCTTGGATTTTTTGACGGCGTAAGTGATATATATAATACCGTTGCGTTTTCTCAGGCATCGTCAAACCTCGGAAGATACACGCGCGGAGATTTTGATAAAATATCACCGTATACAGGCAGTTTTGCCGAAAATACGGCAGATATCCGAGAAAGACTTTTCGGCGAAACGGTAAAGGAAAGAATAAAAAAAGGTGCTGAATATCTTATGTCGGGAAAGTATGAGGAGGCACTTTTGAAAGTATCCGAAATAAAGAAAAGCTTTGATAAAATATTTGAAGAATTTGATCTTTTGCTGACACCCGTGTCCCCCGGTGTTTGCCCGAAATTCGGAGGGGAGCTTTCACTGCCCGATTATTATACCTGCCCGTCAAGCCTTGCAGGGCTTCCGTCGGGTGCGTTTCCGTACGGATGTATACCGTCGGGCGCACAGCTTATCGGTAAAGAGGGCGCAGAATACGTAATATGCAGAGCTATGGAGGAATTGTGCCGTGGATGAGCTTGTATGCGGAATTGAAATGCACATAAAGCTGAATACAGAAAAAAAGCTGTTCTGTACTTGCGAAAATTCCTTCGGAGGTGAACCCAACAGCAGGGTATGTCCTGTCTGTACGGGCAAGCCGGGAACGCTTCCGAAGCTTAATTACGATGCAATAAGGCTTGCTGTAAAGGCGGGAAAACTGCTCGGATGTAAGATAAACGGTATATCAAGCTGGGACAGAAAAAATTATTTTTATCCGGATCTGCCGAAAAGCTATCAGATAACGCAAAGCAGGATACCGCTGTGCGAAGACGGAAAAATAACTCTCCCGGACGGTTCAGTTGTCGGAATTGAAAGAATACACGTGGAGGAGGATGCCGCAAAGCTTGTGTACTCTGACGGAAGTATGTTTCTCGATTTCAACCGCGCAGGCGTTCCGCTTATTGAAATAGTATCAAAACCCGATATACATACTCCCGAGCAGGCGGAGCAATACGGCAGAATACTCCGTGAAATACTGCTTGAAGGAGGTATTTCCGATTGTAAAATGCAGGAAGGCTCTCTGCGCTGTGACGTGAACGTGTCGGTAAAAGGGCATAACAGAGTCGAAATAAAAAACATAAATTCATTCAAGTTCGTCCGCTTCGCCGTAAGATATGAGTATGAAAGACAAAAAACGCTTATCGAAAACGGTGTCGAGGTTCAAAGAGAAACGAGAAGATACGTAGAAAAGACGAAATCTACGGAAGCTATGCGCGGAAAAGAAACGTCGGAAGAATATATGTATCTGCCGGAACCCGATCTTTTACCGCTTGATCTGTCGTATCTTGAATAAAAACAGAATATAAACAAAAAATAATACGGAAAAACCGTATTATTTTTTTGGAGGAATTATGTTTACACAAAAGGACGATTACAGAAGATACGCAAAAGCAAGAGCGGCAAAATCAAAAACGGGTAAAAACTGCACACTTGCATTTTTGTTCGGAGGTATGATCTGCGTTTTCGGCGAAGCCTTGTTTGACGTGTATAAAATTTTCATTGACGAGAAGACCTCACAGGTCCTCGTTTCCGTAACGCTTATTTTTATCGCTTCGCTTCTTACGTCACTCGGCGTGTTTGATAAGATCGCCAAACACGCAGGGGCGGGAACGCTCGTGCCGATAACGGGATTTTCAAACGCTATGACGTCCCCCGCACTTGATACAAGAAGTGAGGGCTACGTTATGGGCGTCGGGGCAAAGATGTTCACCGTCGCAGGTCCCGTCATCGTCTACGGTACGGTGGC
>JAZQBL010000016.1:0-2119 GCA_045545665.1 Eubacteriales bacterium | reverse complement strand
TTCGCCGTCTACGAAAGTAGTCGTGTAAAGGTCGCCCTTGATATCGTCGCTGTATATTTCACAGCCCTTGTTCATAAAGCCTGCGTATACGGCTTCGTACGTTTCAAAGGGGATATTGTCGTATGAAAGAAGTGTGTGCTTCTTCGCTTCTGCGGGATAAAGAGGTGTTGTAAACGAATCATCTGCTGTAAGGTCTTTATACCAGATGCTGTATTCCTCTCCCATGTTCTGCTTAACAAGATCAAGATCCGTATTATCTATCACACCGTCACGGTTTACGTCCGAGGTGGTGAGATACGCATAGATCAAGGGCTTATTCATATGCTTTGCTATCTGAAGAACGTCCTTGGCGTTTACGATACCGTCACCGTTGACGTCGTAGTTGTGAACACCGGGATATTCAACTATAGTTACGTCGTAAAGCTGTGTGAGATCCGGAGAGCAGGTGTAAAGGTCTGCCTGTGTTCCTTCGGTAAGAGTACCGCCCTTAACACCGAGGACAAGAGTACCCGATGAGTGAACGGGAGATATTACGTACTGACCGGGCAGTCTTTCAAAGAAGAACCAATTCTGTGCTATCGAACCGTTTGATTTGAAAGCATTTATGAGAGTGCCTTTATCAATAGAACCGCCGTTTGTGTTCATTACGGAGCCGCAAAGCACGTTTGTAAGTGTGTACGAGCCGTTTTCGTTACGTACAAACATCCATCTTTGTGCATCGGCACTATCATTTCTGTCTCTTGCTTGTACCATGTGCGTTGTACTGCCTGCACTTATCGGATCATCTGCAACACCGATATTTACGTCAGCTGTCGTGCTGTTGATAGTACCTGTAAACGTATCACCGAAATATGCAGCAGGTGCCGTTACGTATTTTTTAGCCGTTCTGCCCGTGTTTATGTAGTGCATGATGGCATCGTAGAAGTTGTCACCGCAAGCTGTCTTTACGTCAGCGTTGTTTTCAAGGTAGTACGATACGTCGAATACGGGGCTTCCCTGCATTCCTCTTTGTATACCTCTGCTCAAGAAATAATCGTAAAGTCCTGCGCCTTTAAGCGGATATATTTCGGGATCCGAATAGTATTTATTTTTGAAAAATACTTCATCGAAGACTGTGGACTTGTAAGCCTGATCGAAGTAAGTCAGAATATTGACTCTCTGAGCTAAAGTTCCGTTATAATGATAAAGGTCGATGTTTGTACCGGGAGTTGAGCTTCCGCCAACTATGTCGATGACCTTACCGCTTGAATGTGCGGGAGATATTATGTATTCACCGGGGAGTCTTTCGTAAAGATACATATGGCGGTGTAAGTCATCCGTTCCCGTGTTCGTATACGTTGCAACGTTCGTTTTATTTGCAATAGCTGCACCCGAAACGTCAATTGAGGCGTTGGGATACGCTTTGTTCGTCATAACGTAAGAGCTTGTTGCAGAGTCGTACGTAAATTTCCACACCTGCTTTGTATCCGTGTATGACTGAGTTACGGTCTCAACGTTCCATGCATTGTTTGCCTGATTCGTTGCAGTCGATGCAAGACCGAGATTCGTTGATTTTTCCACGAAGTTTACGGTTGCCTCAAATGAGTCATCGATATATGCGGGGGGAGCAGTTTTAAGACCTGCTGTATTTCTGCCGGTGTTGTTGTAATGCATAAGTGCCGCCGTAAGGTGGTTACCGATAGAATTCTTTACGGAAGCATTATTGTCAAGATAGTATCTTGCGCTGAACACGGGGCTTCCCTGCTTGCCTTCCATAAGTCCGAATTTACCGAAGTGTTCGTAAAGATCAGCTTCAGTCGAGCCGTATTTCTTTGCAACATCGGGATACTTTGCACCGTAGTATTCATAATCGAATACGATACCTTTTACAGCATCGGGCATGAGGACCTGAATGTTGAAAAACTGTGCGGGGGTGTGGTTGTATTTGTACGCCTGTATGTTTTTACCTTCCGATGTTGATCCGCCTATATCAAGTACGGTAAAGTTCGATGCGTGAACGGGGGCGATGACGTACTGACCGGGAAGTCTTTCAAGAAGACGCCACTGCTGTGCTTCCGAGCCGTTTGAGTTGTACGTGCTTACGTTCGTACCGCTTTTCTTCGAGCCGCCGTTAACGTCA
>JAZQBL010000015.1:0-12532 GCA_045545665.1 Eubacteriales bacterium | reverse complement strand
ATACTCTGCCCAAGAGTTCACCTATTAAAATTCCGTCCTCTGCTACAGTAAAAGAAGAACAGAAAAACGGATACGACCAAGTTAAATATACTTGGAAAAAGGGTGATTATTCTTATACAAGCCGTTGGCACACCCGCACCCATAACGCTCCGAAAGAGCAAAGCGATAGTTGGGTTGTTCAGCGTGATAAAGCAGGTATTGGTTACGGTAAAAATGCACGTCCTGCCAAGCACGAGATACTTGTTGGTAAAAACAAGTGGGTATCAAAAAAGGAATGGCAGGCGGCTATCCGTGCAAGGAAAAACGGAACTGCGACAAAAGAACAAAAGGAGATGTTAGATAATGGACATTGGAAACCTAAAAAATAACTACACCTACTACGATGGGTACGAGGACGAGGGTAAAATTGTTCTTTGTATCGAAGCCGACCAAGCTATTCACATTTGGGAAGGCTACTTTGATGATATTTACGATACACCTACGCTTGACGGAAACGGATGGAAAGGTTTTACACGTGACTACCATCAATTTGAGGGAGTGTTTTCGGAGGACGGCGGTATTACTGAAATAGATCCGTCCGAATACCTTGAAGATTTAATGCTCTACAAGGAAAAGTCCTTTGAGTTTGAAGAAACAACCGAAGTATTTAACCTTATGGTTTCTTTCCTTGAAGAAGCAATCAAACAAGGTGTAAATGTAAAAACCGAAAAGGTGTAATTTGTTTCACGGCAGGGGTTTGTTCTCTGCCGTGTTTTCTTTTCGTCGAGTATCAGGTCTTAGCAAAGTATAGCGCAATGTTAATAATGGGATATTTCAAAATGCGACTATGGATAATATTTTATACAAGTTGCATTTTTGAACCCACTGACACCTTTGTACAGCGTGAAAGTGTCATAGTGGGTTACACACTTTGAAAAGGCGTGTAACAAAAAACGGCATAGCCAATAACTACACCGCTTACCCAAATCAATTATTTAATTTTGATACAAGAGACACCCGTTGGGGCACCTTCCTTACAGAGGGTGCCCCAAACCGTTATCTTTTATATGTTCTTAAAGACTTATTTTGCTTCGTTTGCGTAAACGCTTACGCACTTTCTGCCCTTTGCAATATTTTCAAACTTAACACGTCCGTCAATAAGCGCAAAAAGTGTATCATCGGAGCCTTTGCCAACATTGTTGCCGGGGTGGATCTTTGTGCCTCTCTGACGGATGATTATATTTCCCGCCAGAACGTTTTCGCCGTCAAATTTCTTAACGCCGAGACGCTGAGCCGCACTGTCACGACCGTTCTTTGTTGAACCGACACCTTTTTTATGTGCAAAAAACTGAAGGTTTAACCTTAACATTTCACATTCCTCCGTAATTATTTCTGTGTTTCTTCCACTTCGAGATAATCGTAATAATCCTCAAGCATATCGTTAAGCTGGAGAAAATATCCCTGTAACAAAGCGGAAATAGCGTAATTCTTTTTTTCGTCGCTTTCGTATTCCGGCAAAGCACCTTTACAAATAACCTCGATATCCGTCGTCTTGTCGTCGATCTTGTACTCAACATCAGAACCTATGGATACTTCAACGGTATTTATAATGAGCATCGTCATAGCCGATATAGCCGCACATACGATATCACGTCCTGCGTCTTCATATCCGCTGTGTCCGATCTCACGGAAGCCGTAATAGATATCACCGGATTTATAGAATACGATCTTTGTCATCTTTTTTACGCGTTGATGGACTTGATAGTAACCTTTGTATAGGCCTGTCTGTGTCCGATCTTCTTCTTTTCGTTCTTCTTGGACTTGTACTTAAGAACGTAGATCTTCTTGCCTCTGCCGTTTTTCTCAACGGTAGCAGTTACTGTTGCACCTGCAACAACGGGAGTACCGACTTTGATACCGTCGTCGCCGCAAACTGCAAACACACGGTCAAACGTATACTCAGAGCCTGCTTCAACATCGAGTTTTTCGATGAAAACAACGTCTCCTTCAGATACTTTGTACTGCTTTCCGCCTGTTTCGATTATAGCAAACACGAAAAGCACCTCTCTTTCAATAATCTCGCTGAGTAAGGTAAAGACACGTCTTTTTTACCGACCTTACATCATGCGGCAGAATATTTTAACATTATACAGTCGTGATGTCAATACCCTTTGAAAAATCAATTTGTAAATATTTCATTAATTAACGTACAGGCATGCTTCGGCTTGAGGACAAGCGCAGAATAAATGTAAAAATATTTAGGTTATTATTTTAAAAGATATCTTTGAGGTTGACAAATAAATAAAAATATGGTAAACTCGTGATACCTCTGCGGTAAAAGACCGCCGAGGGAGGCTTTCATAAAGCGTTTTTGCGTCCATCTTCCGCATACGCGCTTTAAATCAAACAGGAGGTGCCGAAATGAGAGAAAAAATCACACTCGCCTGCTCAGAATGCAAGCAGCGTAACTACGACAGCAAGAAGAACAAGAAAAATACTCCCGACAGACTTGAGCTTAACAAGTACTGCCGCTTCTGCCGTAAACACACGCTTCACAAAGAAACAAAATAAGGAAACGTAGGAGGAAAAATGGCTGATAAAGAGCTGAACAAAGAACTCGACAGCGCAGCTGCCGAAGTTGAAGAAAAAGTTTCCGCCGTCAAAGAAAAAGACGATGACAGCAAAAAGCCCGAAAAGAAAAAGGGTCCCGGTCTCGGCAAAAAGATCCTTAACGTTTTCAAGGATTTCAAAGGCGAGATCAAAAAGATCACATGGCCTACACCTAAGCAGACCTTGCACAATACACTCGTTGTTATCGGTGCGATGATCCTTGTGGGCATTTTCGTATTTTTGCTTGATACTGCTTTTTCTAAAGTAGTAGAATTGCTTGCCGACATAGGTAAATAATAACACCGGAAACAGGAGGTAATTCCGCTATGATGGACGATTACTCTCTCGATCCTAAATGGTATGTTGCTCACACTTATTCGGGATATGAGAACAAAGTAAAGGATAATATCGAAAAGATCGTTGAAAACAGAGGTCTTGCCGACGTTATCACAGATGTCAGGATCCCTGTTGAGACCGTTGTGGAGATGGACGGCGAACAGCAGAAGGAATCCGAAGCAAAAATGTTCCCGAGCTACGTTCTTGTAAAAATGGTCATGAACGATGCTACGTGGCACGTTATAAGAAATATACGTGGCGTCACGGGCTTCGTCGGCCCCGGTTCAAAGCCTGTCGCTTTGACGGATGAAGAAGTCGCCGCTTTGGGAATCGACCTTTCGGACAGCGAAGATACTGTCGTACGCAAGGTCACATCACTCGGCTATGCAGTCGGTGATACGGTCGCTATCAGAGAAGACGTGCTCTTCGGCGTAAATACTGCCGTCGTCACGGAAATTTCTCCGGACCTTAAAAAAGTCAACGTTACAGCATTTATGTTCGGACGTGAAACACCTATCGAACTCGATGCAAGCGACGTTATGCCTTTGAAATAAGGCGTTCCGCAGAACACTGCGGTAAATGTGGGAGGAAGAAAATTCACTGTCATCTTCCGAACAACCACATGGGCAGAATTATAGTATATTCTGCTACGGAAAGGAATCGGTAAACATAAAATGGCTAAGAAAATAATGGCTTATGTTAAGTTGCAGTTGCCTGCAGGCAAAGCAACTCCCCAACCCCCTGTTGGTCCTGCTCTCGGTCAGCACGGTGTCAACATCGCGGCATTTACAAAAGAATTCAACGAAAGAACAAAGAATGATATCGGTCTTATAATCCCCGTAGTTATCACTATCTACGCTGACAGATCGTTCTCCTTCATAACAAAAACTCCCCCCGCAGCAGTTCTTATAAAGAAGGCTGCAGGTATTGAATCCGGCTCTGCAACTCCCAACAAGACAAAGGTTGCGAAGATAACAAAGGAACAGGTTCAGAAGATCGCAGAAACAAAGAAGCCCGACCTTACAGCAGGCTCACTCGAAGCCGCTATGAGCATGGTTGCAGGTACAGCCCGCAGCATGGGTATCACGGTTGAGGACTAAGGGAGGTATACGAAATGTTTAAAGGTAAGAAATATACAGACAGCGTAAAGCTTATCGACAAGTCAAAGCTTTACGATTCAAACGAAGCACTTGCACTCGTATGCCAGACAGCAAAAGCTAAGTTCGACGAAACGATCGAGCTTCACGTACGTCTCGGCGTTGACAGCCGTCACGCAGACCAGCAGGTAAGAGGCGCTGTCGTTCTCCCCAACGGTACAGGTAAGACTGTTCGCACGCTCGTTTTCGCACGTGGCGACAAGGCAGAAGCTGCAAAGGCAGCAGGCGCAGACTTTGTTGGCGCTGAAGATATGGTAGCAAAGATAACACAGGAAAACTGGTTTGATTTCGACGTTGTTATCGCATCTCCCGATATGATGGGCGTTATCGGCCGTCTCGGTAAGGTTCTCGGTCCTAAGGGACTTATGCCTAACCCCAAGGCAGGTACTGTTACTCCCGACGTTGCTAAGGCTGTTACAGAAGCTAAAGCAGGTAAGATCGAGTACAGACTTGACAAGACGAACATCATCCACTGCCCCATCGGTAAGGCTTCCTTCGGTGCTGAAAAGCTCACAGAGAACTTTGATACACTTATGGGCGCTATCATTAAGGCGAAGCCCGCAGCTGCTAAAGGTCAGTACCTCAAGAGCGTTTGCATCGCTTCCACAATGGGCCCCGGCATCAAGATCAACACAGCAAAACTCGGCTAATTAATTGCCTTAAAAAAGCTCCGTAAAACGGGGCTTTTTTTGTTGCACGGGGACAAATTTACGCACTGTGCGGGCGATTTAAATCACTCTATCCGCCTATATCACGCTGACGAAGTCAGCATATCACTTACCGGATGATCGTAAACACCGACATCCCGAACGGTTCAAATCACCGCATTGCGGTGATACGCCTCCCCCGCGGGGGGACGGGAGGAGGCGTAGATGAAAAATGAGGAACGTAGGGTGGAGTAAAAATGAGATAATAGATAATAGATAAATCGGTAGGGGTCGGCGCCCACGACGACCCGTATGATGTAGGGCGGGGGCTTGCACCCACCGTTTCGGAAAAATCTGATGAATGATGGATCGACACCTCATCCGCGTAGTTGCTTTGCAACTACATCCGCCGTTCTCCCGTAGAAAACTCTGTTTTCTACAGGAAGGCTGAATGTAAGGTTCGACACCCCATCACTTTATCCGCCCGTTGCGGATAGAATATCACGCCGACGAAGTCGGCATTACAGACATAAAGAAAGAGAAGACTCGTAATTAAAACGAAACTTCTCTTTTTTGTTGATAGTGGGTTTGGGCTCCCCCAAGTGTATTTGTCATACAAATGCAATGCCGGTTTTTAACAAGGATCAAATGAAATTTCAAATTCTCCGTTAAGGACATCACACCTATAAGAACGGATTTTTTTATTTTTCTTATTTCTTCCAGGTTGACGGATAGAAAAGGACGAGCATGGGGAAAAGTTCAAGTCTGCCTGCGAGCATATCGACGATAAGCACAAGCTTTGAAAATGCGGAATATCCTCCGTAATTCACCATGGGGCCGACCGCATCAAAGCCGGGGCCTATGTTATTGAAGCAAGCGGCAACGGCAGAAACATTTGTTTCAAGTGAAAATCCGTCGATGGAAATTGCAAGAAAGCTCAACACGGATATGATCGCATAAACGCACAGATAGACTGCCGTTGACTGTATCACCTTTTCATCGACCGGCTGTCCGTTTGTGCAGATACGCTGTATTCTTTGCGGATGGAGCGTTTGCTTTACGCCCCTGATAAACGTTTTGAACAAAAGCACAATTCTTGCGCATTTTATACCGCCGCCCGTACTTCCGGCGCACGCACCTATTATCATGAGACACAGAAGGATGGTCTTTGAAAATGACGGCCACATATTAAAATCGGTTGTGGCAAATCCTGTTGTGGTCATGATACTTGCCACTTGAAATGCGCTGTGGCGGACGGTCTCTGTGAGCGTTGGGTACATAGAAGAGATATTTGCGGCGATGAGCGCTGTCGATACGATGAGAACCAAAAAATACAGTCTGATCTCAGCATTTTTAAATGCTCCCTTGAAATTGCGGATAAGCAACAGATAAAAGCAGTTGAAATTTACCCCAAAAAGCACCATAAAGACCGTACAGACGACCTGTATATAAGGACTGAACGATGCCAGGCTGTCGGCTCTCGTACCGAAGCCGCCCGTACCTGCCGTTCCGAATGCCGTACAAACGGCATCAAATACCGGCATTTTTCCTATGATGAGGAATATAAAGTTCACGACCGTCAGCGCGATATACAAAAGATACAGTATCTTTGCCGTTTTTTTCATTTGAGGAACGAGCTTTCCGACACTCGGCCCCGGGCTTTCCGCGCGCAGAAGGTGAACGGATGCTCCGCCCATCGGC
This sequence comes from Eubacteriales bacterium, assembly GCA_045545665.1. Classification (GTDB taxonomy): domain Bacteria; phylum Bacillota; class Clostridia; order Oscillospirales; family CAG-272; genus RGIG7213. The sequence continues at coordinate 6,102 of JAZQBL010000015.1, read as the reverse complement.
GCTATTGCGAGCAAGAAGACAAGCACGCCCATTCCGCCCAGCCAATGGCTGAAGGAACGCCAATACAGAACGCCTCGGGAAAGCACCTCGACGTTTTCGACCACGCTTGCGCCCGTTGTCGTAAATCCCGACACTATTTCAAAAAAGCAATTGATAAACGACGGTATCTCGCCTGAAAAATAAAACGGCAACGCCCCTGCAAGGCTCATAAATATCCACGAAAGTCCGACGCTTACGAATCCCTCTTTTGCGTAAAACGTGTTTTTTGCGTTTTTACAAACGAGGTACATCGGTACGGATACGACCGCTATTATCAAAATCGTCAACAAGAATGAAATGCAGGTCTTTGTGTTTCCGTCAGCGATGCACAAAAACACGGACGGAAGCATAAAGACTGCTTCAAGGGCGAGTATCTGCGATATGATACGCCCTACGACCTTATAATTCATACGATAAAATTCCTCGGTTATTCAAAAATATCACTGAAATTATGTATTATACTGCTTGTATTTGTCACGACGATGACGGAATCGCCCGGAGCATACGAAGAATTACCGTCGGGTATTTCCGTTTTTCCTCTTTTCGTGATACAAGCTATAAGCACGCCTCGGCGGAGCTTGAGGTTCTTAAGGGGTTCTGAGCAATGCGGTGTGTTTCTGTCTATTCGGAACTCTATTGCCTCGGCTTTTCCGTCTGCGATGAAATGCACGGCGGCGGCAGCCCCTGTCTGGTTCTGCATTGCGCGTACGTATCTTACGATAGTATTACAGCCCAATTCCTTCGGCGTTACGACACTGCTCTGCGGAAGAAAATCAAGTATACTGTTGTCGTCGATATAATCGAGCTTTGTGACTATATTCGGCACCTTGTGTGCGTGGCCGTAAAGGGAGATGATTATATTCAGCTCGTCGAGCCCAGTAAGGGCAACGAGTGCGTCGCATCCTTCAATGCCTTCGCTTTCGAGCCTGTAGCTTGAGCTTGCATCGCCGTTTACGACGTTGACCTCGGGCAAGTCCGACGAAAGCCTCAGGCATTTTTCCATATCGTTTTCAATTATCGTGACGTCTATACCCGACTGAACGAGCTTTTTCGACAGATAATAGCTTATACGGCTTCCGCCGCAGATGAGCACGTGCTTTATCTTTCTCGTTATTATTCCGAGGTTCTTCAAAAGCTGTGTAAGCTGATTTGTCGGCGCTGTTACGAATATTCTGTCACCGCTTTGAAGTATGAAGCTACCGTCGGGAGTGATGACGTTTCCGTCACGCAGGACGGTACAAACGAGTATTTTCGTTTTAACTTTATTCGTGAGCTGTAAAAGCGAGGTGTTGCAAAGGTTGCTGTCCTCCTCTACTCTCAATTCGACTATTTCGACTCTGCCCTTGGCAAACGTGTCGAGCTTCAGAAATCCCGGGTATTTCAAAAGTCTTTCGATCTCCGTCGCCGCCTGCTTGTCGGGATTTATCTGCATGGAAAGCGCGAAAATATCACGCATATCGTAAAGCTGCTGACCGTATTCGGGGTTTCTTATTCTCGCTATCGTATGTAATTCCCCGTTCATACTGTGAGCCGTTACACAGCAAAGCAGGTTCGTTTCGTCCGATCCCGTCGTTGCTATAAGCAAGTCGGCATCTTCGATTCCCGCTTCCTTCAAAACGTCCTTGACGGCGCAGTTTCCGTAGACTGTCATAACGTCGTACTGTTCAACGGTTGATTCAAGTACGCTGCTGTCGCTGTCAATAAGCGTTACTTCGTGATCTTCAAGCACGAGCTGTCGGGCAAGTATTCCGCCGACCTTTCCCGTTCCCGCAATAATTATCTTCACTTAAATTCTCCTTATATTATTGGAAATTCAAAAATTTCGATTTTGCCGCAAAGCGGCGTGTCCCGCGCCCGGTTGCTTCGCAACTTGGGGGGGTGGGCGAGGGACACAGATTATTGGATCTTACACTGATCATAGTGCTGAAATTTTCTTGAATTTATCACTATGATCCCCCGCCAAAACAAAACACGTAACAATATATCCGCAAAGCGGTGATTTAAGTACGAATAAATATCAGCCTTCTTTTTCGATCATCTCAACAAGGCCTGCTATAGCGCCCTCCGTATTCGCACACACTACGTAATCGCACATATCGACGATCTTTTTAAGTCCCGAACAAGGAGCTGCGGCAATATCGGCATTCGCCAGCATATTTTCGTCGTTTTCATAGTCTCCGATGCAGTACGTTTTGACATTCCCCAAAAATCTTTTAAGGTATTTTACCTGATTGCCTTTTGTGGCACCGGGGGCTAAAAGCTCAAGCATCGTGCGGCAGGAATACGCCTTTTCGAACTTACCGCTCATATTTTCATCAATATATTTATTTACTTCCTCAAGCATCTCGCCGTCTTCTGCGGCAAAAACTATTTTGTTCCAGCCGTCCGTCGGCATATCCTTTACATCCGTTGCGACGACCTCGTTGAAATAATTTTTAAGCTCACGGTATATGTAATCGTTACCCGCGCCTGCAAGATATCCGTCTTTGCGGTTTATGCGTATTCCGACTGAGGGGAATTTTTCGTTAAGCTTTTCAAGAAAAGCCTTTGCTTCGACACCCTCAATGCATATTTCGTTATATCTTTCATTTTTAAAAATATCGTAAACGTAGCTTCCGTTACAAAGTATTGACGGTGCGTTTATAAGCTTATCGTATCCGGGCACGATAGTTCCGATATTATAAGCAACTCTGCCCGAGGCGAACGTAAAAAGTCCGCCGTTGTTTTTGAAATACTCGATAGCCTCGTTATTTCTTTTTATTCCCTCGGGGGAGCCCGTGTACGTTCCGTCTATATCCGATATTATTATTTTTCCTGAAAATTTCATTTTTTGTCCTTCATTTCGTTTTGCACTTCTTTTTCGATCAGCTCAACAAGGCCTGCTATAGCGCCCTCGGTATTCGCACACACGACGTGATCGCACATATCGACGATCTTTTTGAGTCCCGAACAGGGCGCTGCCGAAACGTCGGCACTCGCCAGCATATTTTCGTCGTTTTCATAGTCGCCGATGCAGTACGTCTTGACGTTTCCCAGAAGTGTTTTAAGATATTTTACCTGGTTTCCCTTCGTTGCCAAAGGCGACAAAAGCTCAAGCAAAACGGAGCAGGAAAACGTCTTTGCGTACACGCCGTTTGCATTTTCGTCAATATATCGGCTTATTTTATCAAGGACGCCGTCTTCGTGACATTCAAGGATTATTTTGTTCCAGTTTCCCGTGCTTTCTTTCTTGTGAACGTCAACGCTCTTTACACCGTCTTGTGTGCCAAGCTCCGCTTTTGAGTAATTGAGATAACCGTTCTGACAGCTGACGTACACCGTAACGGACGGATAATTTTCACATACATAGTCCAAGATCTTGTATGAAGACTCGCTGTCAACGCATATTTCGTTTTTCTTTTCTCCGACTGCCTCATCATACACGTAGCTTCCGTTACAAAGTATAAGAGGTGCGTTTACTAAGCTTTTATACTCGGGAACGATGCTTCCGAGCTGACCTCTGCCCGAGGCAAAGGTGAACAGTCCGCCGTTTTTCTTAAAATATTCGATAGCTTCGTTATTTCTTTTTATACCCTCGGCAGAACCTGTGTACGTTCCGTCAACGTCGGATATTATTATTTTACCTGAAAATTTCATATTGCTCATTATGTTCGTCCGAATCTTCTTTCAACGCTTGATTTTGTCATAATAAACGCAACGGGGCGGCCGTGCGGACAGTGCGTTATCTCAGGACACGCCATAAGTCTGTCAACAAGCGCCTTTAATTCCTCTTGCGTATTAAGCTCTCCCGCTTTTATCGCCGCCTTGCAGGATGACTGATAAAGCGCTTTTTCGTATACCGTATCACGTGCAAGGGCTGCGTTGCCCGTTCCCTCCGCCAAAGATGACAAAACCGTTATAAACAAGTCGAGCGCCGCACCTTCGGTAAGATTTGACGGTATTTCCGTAACCGTCGCCATACCGTCGGTACACGTATAGGAAAAGCCCGAGGCTGTTATCTCCTCTTTGTATTCTTCTGCCGCCGCCATTTCTTCATCGGATATCGGTATTTCAAGCGGTATCATAAGTATCTGCGAATATCCCGCTTTTTTGCCTACTGACGGCTTCAGTTCTTCAAATATTATTCTTTCGTGTGCGGCGTGCTTGTCTATTATGTACGCTTCGTTTTCACATTCAACTATGAGATACGTATTGAATATTTCACCGCGCAGGGTGTACTGTCCCGGTAATTTAGTCGGCTTATATTCTTCCGTTTGCTTTATTTCTTCTTTGGGGCCTTCTTTTATTTCGTTTATGGGCTGTTCTTTTTTAATTTCATATATAGGCTGAGGGGTGAAAGGCTCTTTTGTTTTGATCTCATATACGGGTCGGGATATGACAGGCTCGGGTGTTTCCCTTTTTATATCCGAAAATGAAAAAGACGGGCTCCTAAGCGTTTTTATTTCCGTATCTTCTTTTGAGGTCGTGGTTTCAAAAGGGATACTCGGTGCGATCTTTTCCTGCGGTATCTCTTTTTTTATTTCATCAAACGATATCTGGCGTTTTTTAAGGCTTTCGCCCTTGCCGTCCTCGATGGGCGTAAATCTTACGGGCGCTTTTGTAATGTCCGCCATTTCAAGGGTGGGACGCTTCGTGCTTTTGTCAACGGCATTTTTTACAATGCAGTATACGGCATCAAACACGGCTTTTTCGTTTGAAAATTTTATCTCCGTCTTTGCAGGGTGCACGTTTACGTCAACAAACCCCGGGTGAAGGGTTACGTTGAGCACCGCTGTCGGGAATTTTTCGTGCGGAATGTAGGACGTCACCGCCGACTCAAGGGCTGCCTGTATGCTCTTGTTTTTGACGTATCTGCCGTTTACGAAAAATATCTGCATATTTCTGTTTACACGGCAGTTCTGAGGCGTGCCTATAAAGCCGTCGACGTCTATTCCGTCGGCGCTTCCCTCCACGCTTATCATATTTTTTGCAAATTCACGTCCGAATACGGAGTGTATCGCATTTTTGAGGCTTCCGTCGGCAACGGTCCTGAAACGCAGATTGTTGTCGGATATGAACGAAACGGATATATCGGGGTTTGAAAGTGCGACCTTTTCGCACACAGCCATGACCGCCGCACCCTCCGTTGAGTCCTTTTTGAGGAATTTACGGCGTGCGGGGACGTTTCCGAACAGCTCCTCGACGATCACGGTCGTGCCGTCGGCACAGCCCGTTTCGGAAATACCGGCAACTTTGCCGCCGAGACTCTCAAGCACGTATCCCTGTGCGTTTTTCATCTTTGTAATGATACGCAGTCTGGATACGGAGGCAATAGCGGCAAGAGCTTCCCCGCGGAAGCCGAGAGTTTTTATCATATTCAGATCCTGTTTGCCCGATATCTTGCTCGTCGCATGGCGAAGAACGCACACGGGCAGATCCTCTTTTGACATACCGCAGCCGTCATCGCTGACTCTTATAAGACTGACACCGCCGTTTTTTATCTCGACGGTAATATTTTTTGCTCCTGCATCTATGGAGTTTTCCACAAGCTCCTTCACAACGGAGGCAGGACGTTCCACAACCTCGCCTGCGGCGATAAGATTGGCAACGCTTATATCAAGTACGTTAATAATTCCCATAAATATCCGTTCTTAACCTTTGTACTGTATGTCGGACGTTAACCCCTACGATTATCCGTCAGCGTGATATTCTATCCGCAACGGGCGGATAGAGTTATAGGGCACCGATTTGCCCCTTCAAGGGAAGACCCGGTGAGAAGTGCGTGTTGCATAAAACATCTACGCCTCCTCCCGTCTCCCCGCGGGGGAGGCGTATCACCGCAATGCGGTGATTTAAAGCGTGCCCGTTTCCGTTATCTATATTTCCATCATTCATCGGATTTTTTCGAAACGGCGGGAGCAAGCCCCCGCCCTACATCATACGGGTCGCCGGGGACGTCGAACCTTACATTCAGCCTTCTCCAGCGGGAGAAGGGGGACCGCGTTAGCGGTGGATGAGGTGTCGATTCATCATTCATCGGATTTTTCGAAACGGCGGGAGCAAGCCCCCGCCCTACATCATACG
>JAZQBL010000014.1:0-37064 GCA_045545665.1 Eubacteriales bacterium | reverse complement strand
AAAAAAGATTTTTGAGTTATCAGTCAAATATTCTTTTTATGTATATCTGGTTCATCAATTATTTATACTTAGTCCGTTTACTCTTTTAACCGTTACCCCCCATAAGATTTTAAATTGGTTTTTAACAATCATAGCCATATTAGTTTCTGCAATACTACTCGAATTTGTTTCACGTATTGCAACTAATTATTTTAATATAACTATAAATCGCTTAAAAGAAAAAGTTGTTTTCAAATAAAGTATAAATCTCCTTGTTTTACAGATACTAACAGTACAAATTTGTAAAGCAAGGAGATTTTGTATATATTATGAAAGCAACAGGTATTGTGAGAAGAATAGATGATCTCGGACGAGTCGTTATACCGAAGGAGATCAGACGTACGATGAGGATACACGAAGGCGATCCTCTTGAAATATTCACCGAAAAGGACGGAGAGGTGATATTCAAAAAATATTCACCCATATCACAGCTCGGCAATTTTGCATCGGATTACACCGAATCCGTCAACAAAACGACAGGGCTTTGCATCGTCGTTTGCGACCGTGACTGCGTTGTCGCATCTTCGGGAATACCCAAAAAGGAGTTTTCGGACAAAAAAATATCGCACGAGCTTGAGGAGCTGATGAACAAACGCATGACTTTTTCCTTTAACGGAGAAAGCGCAAAGCTGTATCCGATACCCGACAGCAGATATCATATAGTTTGCTGTTGCCCCATCATTTCCTCGGGCGATCTTTCGGGCTGTGTGTGCGTCGTTTCCTGCGACGGAGATAATTCCCGTGCGTGCACGGATACGGAGCTGAAAATAGCCATGTCAGCGGCTCATTTTCTCGCAAAACAGCTCGATATATAAGACTAAAATATTGCAATAAATGCACTCTTGGCTTCTGTTTATTTGATTTTGACAATGTTTTGTATATTTTTTGTATAAGTTTCAAATATGCAGTTGACTGTTGCTCGTTTTTGAGTTAAAATTATCTTACCAAAAAAACAGGAGGAAACAGATATGAAAAAGTTTCTTGCGGTCGCCATCTCCCTTATGATGGTACTTTCACTCAGCGCATTCGCTGCAAACCTCGAGATCGACATCGATTCTCTCGCTACTGAGGCAACACCCTGGGTAGGCGTTCACACCGGTGCGAACTTTGACGGAAACACGATCCAGATTATGTCCGCCCACCACATCACACCCCTTGGTGAGATCGACCTTTCCAAGTATTCAAAGGTTATCGTTGAATACGGCACAGGTGCTGATGCTACGTACACAAGCGCTGATAAGGTAAACTTTACAGACGCTGACAACAACGTTCTCGCTTCTTTCACACCTTCTAACGGTACAGGTCACTGGGGCTTGGCAAAGAGAACTACTGAAATCGACCTCAGCGGCGTTGATTACAGCGGCGTTGTAAAGATCGCTTACGGTTCAGGTACACCCGGTATGTCCGTTAGTGCTATCACATTTGTTGAAGCAGGCGCTGAAGGCGATGCTCCCGCAGGTGACACAACACCCGACACAACACCCGATAACCCTGCAACATCCGATGTAGCTTTTGTTGTAATCGCAGCAGTTGTTATCAGCTTTGCCGGTGCTGTTGTTTGCAAGAAAGTAAGAGTTTAATTCTTAATTAAGCTGATTATTCTTAAAACGCCTTTGGCTTTCGCCAAAGGCGTTTTATGCTGTAAAAGAGATCTGTTTCAATTATTTTTTCTTAATTATATACAAAAATTATATACAAAAAGTACACAACGCTCGCCGCGAATTGAAAAAATAAGTATTGACAACGTTTTTTTTATATGGTATAATGCGACAACACTAAATTTTATAGGAGGAAAAACATGAAAAAGTTTTTCGCAGTAGCCATCACACTTATGATGGTTCTTTCACTCGGCGTATTCGCAGCAGATATTTCTGTTGACGTTGCCGCACTTCCGAATGCAATTGATTGGACCGATGCACACTATTCGACAAAGATAATTAAGGTTGACAGCAGTGACGGTATAAGCATTGGTTCTTTCGACCTTTCAAAGGTTTCCAAGGTCGTAGTTTCCTACGGTTCCGACCCCGATGCTCCCATTGATTCTCATATGCTTTACGTTTGCAAGAGCAACGGTGCTACGATCGGCGAAGCACAGCTCGCTCAGATCGGCGGTTTCTGGGCAGACGGCCAGAGAACTATTGAAATTGCAATCGACACAGATTACAACGGCGAAGTATTGCTTATAAAGGATGAACCCGGCCATATGATCGCTGTTGACAAGATCACTCTTGTTGAAAAGAGTGCTGACGCTGCAACAGAAGCTGTAACAGATGCAGCTACTGAAGCTGTTACAGATGCTGCTACAGACGCAGTTACAGATGCTGCAACAGATGCTGCTACAGGCGCTGTAACAAATGCTGATTCTTCTGCAAACGGCGAAAAAGACGAAGACGGCGGTTTCCCCATCTTTCCCGTTGTTGTCGTTGCAGTTGTAGTTGTTGCTGCAGTTGCTGCTGTAGTTGTTATGAAGAAGAAGAAATAATTGATTTTTCATAAAACTTAAATAACCCGTGTGAAATGAGCAGGGGTTAATGACAGTTATCTTTAATATAAACGAAAATTTGTACACAAATTTTCTGCTTGTGACAGTATAAGACAAAAAACTACCCGAAGAAGAGAGATAAACTCTTTTTCGGGTAGTATTTTTTGTATAGTGATATTCTGTGCTTTTCGCACAGAGTGATATTTCCCTTTCGGAAAGTGATATTGAAATCTTACGATTTCAGTTATATTTTATTCGCCATTAACTGCCGGAGGCAATATCACTCGGACTTTAGTCCAAATATCACTGCGCAGCAATATCACTCGCCGCAAGGCGAATAAAACTGCACACGGGTTATTTTTATATGCTTCCGAAGCGGAAGCCTTTTTCATCAACCGTTGCCCTGTCGCTTGTAAGCTCCTTGACGGCGGCGGCGATCTTATTATACGTGTCATTCTCCGACAGCATATGAAGCGTTACGTTTGATCCGAAATCCGACGACAGGATCTTACATTCATAATTGCCGAGCATATGCTTTATTTTGTCGTGGTCACGGAAAGAACACGTTATATCAAATTCCGTAAGCTTACGCATAACGGCAATACCTGCCGCATTTACAGCATCCGTTGCCGCTTTCGTATACGCCCTTGCAAGTCCGCCCGTGCCGAGAAGGATGCCGCCGAAATAACGTGTTACGACGATGACTGCATCCGTTATATCGCTTTTTTTCAGCACCTCAAGCACCATCGTTCCCGCCGTGCCCTTCGGCTCGCCGTCCTCCGTGAAGCGGATCGTGTTATTTTCCCTTACGACGTACGCGTACACGTTATGACGTGCCGAGGAGTGCTCTTTTTTTACCTCGGCTATAAATTCCAGCGCCTCTTCTTCTGTGGAAACAGGCATGGCAGAGCCGATAAACTCCGATTTTTTTTCGGTAAATGATGAAACGCCGTAGTCCTTTAATGTTGTGTATCCGTCTTTCATATCATTTCAACGACTTATTTACAAAGCCCTTCGTTTTTTTGTCGGTAATTGCCGTTATCACGGTTGAAGTGTCCGTGTATTCGCAGTCAAGCACGTTTGCGTTTGCGTAAAGATAACTGATGATATCGCCTCTTGACGGCGGAATTACGAAAACTTCCTTCGTTTTGCCCTCGTTTACGGCTTTTTCGATAGCTTCCGTAAGCTCATCTATACCTTGGTTTGTCTTTGCGCTTATTTCGACGTATACGCCGTCGTGCGGTGAGCAGGGCCTGAACGATTCACACGCTTTGTCCATCTTATTGAAAACGTAAATTATCGGCTTGCCGCCCGCATCGAGATCTCCCAAAAGCTCCTGCGTTACGGAAAGCTGATTTTTATATTCGGGGTCTGATGCGTCGACTATAAGAAGTATACCGTCGCAAAATGCAACCTCGTCAAGCGTTGATCGGAACGCCTTTACAAGGTGTGTCGGCAGATTTCTTATAAAACCGACCGTGTCGGTAAGAAGTATCTCATCCCCCGAAGGAAGAGTGTATTTTCTCGTGGTCGGGTCAAGAGTTGCGAAAAGCTTGTTTTCGGCAAGTATGCCTGCGTCCGTAAGCAAATTAAGAAGCGTCGATTTTCCGGCATTCGTGTAGCCCGCTATGGCGAATTTAAAGATACCCGAACGGTCACGCTGACGGCGCATCGTCGTTCTGTTCTTCTTAAGCTCCTCTGCCTGCTGTTCAAGTGCGGCTATTCTGTGTTTCAAGTGACGTTTGTCGGATTCAAGCTTTGATTCACCCGGGCCTCTCGTTCCGATACCGCCTCCGAGACGTGAAAGCTCCGTTCCTTTTCCCGAAAGGCGCGGGATCGTATATTTGAGCTGTGCAAGCTCTACCTGTAATTTACCCTCTCCGCTTACTGCATGAAGAGCAAATATATCGAGGATCAGCATCGTACGGTCGATAACACGTACTCCGTCAAGCTCGTTTTCGAGGTTTCTTATCTGCGATGGCGAAAGCTCACGGTCAAAAACAACGAGCGCTATTTCGTTGTTTTCGCATATTTCTTTAAGCTCCTCGACCTTTCCTTCGCCGATACACGTGCGGACGTCGGGAGCTTCTCTCGATTGTGTCATTACTCCGAAAACCTCGCCGCCTGCCGTCTTCAGAAGCTGTTCAAGCTCACAAAGACTTGCTTCGTTTTCCGCTTCGTCATCGCCCTTTAAAAGGACGGAAACAAGCACCGCCTTCGGATTTTCCGTTTTTTTGAATATATTTTCTTCTGCCATAACTATCCATTCTGCCGCTGTGCGGCTGTGATAAAACACAAAAGGACAAGTGCGGAAAAACCGTACCTGTCCGTAAGTGACATAGCTTATGCCTTATTTGCTCGCATTCAAGCGCTTTTTGAACTTATCTACACGTCCGCCCGCATCGACAAACTTCTGCTTGCCGGTGAAAAAGGGATGGCATTTGGAGCAAATTTCAACACGAAGGTCGTCCTTTGTGGATCTTGTAACGACTGTTTCTCCGCAGGCACATTTAACTGTGACTTCCTTGTATTCGGGATGTATTCCTTCCTTCATTTTCTTCACCCTCTCTGTGTAATTCATACGAACCGAATTATACCATAAGTATTCCAACTTTGCAAGTGTTTTCGGGAATTATTTTTCGATAAATGTAAAAAAACTGTGAACCTGAGTCCAAAACCTTGGTATTATCCGATGTTTTTCACTATAATATCACCGCATTCACTGCAGGATACGCACGTCATTCCCTCACTCATTATATCTTTCGTGCGGTAATTTGCATTAAGATATGACGATACCGCACGTTCGACGGCGTCCGCTTCCTTTTCAAGACCGAAGCTGTATTTAAGCATCATAGCCGCTGAAAGTATCGTGCCTATCGGGTTTGCAATATTTTTTCCCGCAATGTCGGGTGCAGAACCGTGAATAGGCTCGTAAAGTCCGCAGGATGAAGCCCCGAGACTTGACGACGGTATCATACCGATCGAACCTGTTATCTGCGATGCTTCATCAGAAAGAATGTCGCCGAACATATTTTCCGTAACAATGACGTCAAACTGCGACGGATCTTTTACTATCTGCATTGCACAGTTGTCAACGAGCATATCCGAAAGCTCAACGTCGGGATAATCAGATGCTATTCCGTGTATTACCTTTTTCCAAAGGCGGCTTGAGTCAAGCACGTTGCTTTTTTCAACGGAGCAAAGCTTTTTCCGTCTTTTTTGCGCCGTCTCGAAGCCTATTCTTCCGATTCGCTCTATCTCTTCCTCTGTGTATACCAGAACGTCTGTCGCCGTGCCGTTTTCCGTCTTGTGTTCGCCGAAATAGATACCGCCCGTAAGCTCACGCACAATGATGAAATCTATACCCTTTTCAACTATCTCCTGCTTCAAGGGAGATGCTTTTGCAAGCTGTCCCCATATCTTTGCAGGACGGTTGTTTGAATAAACGCCCATTCCGGCACGGAGGCGCAAAAGTCCTTTTTCGGGGCGCATATTGCCCGGTACCGAGTTCCATTTTTCACCTCCGACGGCTCCCAAAAGAACGCTGTCGGACGCTTTGCATTTTTCAAGCTCGCTTTCGGGCAGAGGATCGCCGTATTTATCAATGGCGCATCCGCCCATATCGACGTACGTGTAGTTGAACGTGTGAGAGTAAACGAGAGCAATTTTATCAAGAACCTTGAGTGCTTCGTTCACTATTTCCGGGCCTATGCCGTCACCTTTTATTACCGCTATGTTTTTAACCATTTTATTCGCCTTCTTTCAAGGAGCTGAGCAGTCCGCCGCTTTTGATGATATTCTGTATAAAAGGCGGAAACGGCTGAGCCTTGTACGTTTTGTTCGTTGTGATGTCCGTTATTATTCCCGTGTCAAAATCAACGCTCACTTCGTCGTTTGCGCCTATTTCTTCCGCCGCTTCTTCACATTCGAGGATGGGAAGTCCTATGTTTATTGCGTTGCGGTAAAAGATGCGTGCAAAGCTCTTTGCTATAACGCATCCGACACCGCACGTTTTGATTACGAGAGGTGCGTGCTCACGTGATGATCCGCAACCGAAGTTTTTGCCCGCAACGATAACGTCACCTGCTGACACTTTTTTGACAAATTCCGTGTCGATATCCTCCATGCAGTGGAGCGCAAGCTCTTTTGCATCGGGTGTGTTAAGATAACGTGCGGGGATGATAACGTCCGTGTCTACGTTATCGGGGTATTTGAAAGCTTTTCCTTGTGTGTTCATCGCTTACGCCTCCTTGTATTCTGTGATATATCCCGTCAGCGCACTTGCGGCGGCTGTGTGAGGGGATGCAAGATATACTTCGCTGTCAACGTGTCCCATACGTCCTACAAAGTTTCGGTTCGTCGTTGCGATGCATCTTTCGCCTGAGGCAAGTATGCCCATGTATCCGCCAAGACACGGTCCGCAGGTCGGTGTTGAAACGACAGCACCCGCATCAATAAAGGCTGTGTACCAACCGCGTGTGACACATTCACGGAGTATCTGCATAGTTGACGGGATGATTATACATCTTACCCCGTCGGCTACCTTTTTGCCCTTCAGAATATTGTAAGCAGCCTCCATATCCTCCATTCTGCCGTTCGTGCAGGAGCCTATGACGACCTGATCTATTTTGATACCGTGCAGCTCGCTTGCGGGACGTGTGTTTTCGGGAAGATGAGGGCAGGCAACAGTAGGCACTATCTTTGAAAGGTCGATATCTATCGTTTTTTCGTATTCCGCATCTTCGTCAGCTTCAAAAATGACGGGCGGACGTTTGCTTCTGTTGTTCAGATATCCAAGAGTCGTTTCGTCAACGGGGAAAATACCGTTTTTCGCTCCTGCTTCTATTGCCATATTGCATATGCAAAGGCGGTCGTCCATAGAAAGAGATCTGACACCGTCACCCGTAAACTCCATACTCTTGTACAAAGCGCCGTCAACGCCTATCATGCCGATGATCGTAAGGATGACGTCTTTACCGCTGCAATTTGACGGAAGCTTACCGACTAAATTAAATCTGATAGCGGACGGAACCTTGAACCACGCCGTACCCGTTGCCATGCCTGCCGCCATATCGGTAGAGCCGACACCCGTGGAAAACGCTCCCAAAGCACCGTAGGTGCAGGTGTGAGAGTCGGCGCCTATTATGCAGTCGCCTGCGGTAACGATCCCCTGCTCGGGTAAAAGAGAGTGCTCTATTCCCATTTTACCAACGTCGTAAAAGTGGCTGATGCAGTGCTCGCAGGCGAAATTACGGCAGGTCTTCGACTGTTCTGCCGCTTTTATGTCCTTGTTCGGCACGAAATGGTCTAATACTATCGCAATTCTGTCTTTGTCGAATACGTTTTCAAAGCCCGCCTTTTTAAATTCGTTTACCGCGACGGGCGTCGTTATGTCGTTTCCGAGGACGATGTCAAGCTTTGTGCTTATGAGCTGTCCCGGCTCGACCTTGTCAAGTCCTGCGTGATGTGCGAGGATCTTTTGTGTTAACGTCATTCCCATTTTAATTATCTCCCTTCGTCATATTGTGGAATGCGCTGAGAAGCGCTTTCGTGTTTGCTTTCATAATATCCGTGTCAGTTCCCGCGCCCCAGTACATCGTACCGTCTTTGCGCTGTAAGCCTATGTAAGATGCGGCAACGCTTCGTGAACCGTCACCCTGCATACTGTGCTGCGTGTATACCTGCAGGGTGTATTCTTCGCCCGTGTAAGCGCGCAGGGCGTTGTTTACGGCACTGAGCGAACCGTTTCCTTCCGCTTCCATTTCCGTCTCGATGCCGTCTTTTTCAAACGTCACGTTTATCTTTACCGTGTCGTTTTCACGCATAAAGTCGAAATCAGTGACCGTGATGGGACACTGTACGTTCAGATAGCTTTCCGTGAATATCGCAAGGATCTCGTCGGGCTTCAGCTCCTTGTGCTGCCGGTCCGATACGGACTTGCAAAGATAGCTGAGATCCTCGCGCATCTTTGACGGCAAACTGTAACCGTACGTGTGTTCCATAAGATAACCGATACCGCCTTTTCCGCTTTGCGAATTTACTCTTATAACGTCGGCATCGTACGTTCTGCCTATATCGGCAGGGTCTATCGGGATGTACGGCACGGACCACTCGTGAAGATTTTTCTTCTGTCTGTATTTCATTCCCTTGGCGATGGCATCCTGGTGAGAGCCCGAGAAGGCGGCAAAGACAAGTCCGCCCGCGTACGGAGATCTGTCGTATACCTGCATACGCGTGCATTTTTCGTACTTTTCGACAAGATGCGTCATTGATGAAAAATCAAGCAACGGATCTATTCCGTGTGAGTACATATTCATGGCAAGGGTGATTATATCGACGTTTCCCGTGCGCTCGCCGTTTCCGAAAAGCGTTCCTTCCACACGGTCAGCCCCTGCCAAAAGTCCGAGCTCGGCATCGGCAACGCCCGTGCCTCGGTCGTTGTGAGGGTGTAAGGAAAGGGTTACGAATTCACGGTACTTGAGATTTTCGCTCATATATTCGACCTGTGAAGCGTATACGTGAGGTGAGCTCATTTCAACCGTTACGGGTAAGTTTATTATTACGTTGTTGTTTTCGCTCGGCTGAAGCTCGTCAAGGACGGCGTTGCAGACCTCAAGGGCGTATTCGGGTTCTGTTCCCGTGAATGATTCGGGGGAATATTCGAAACGGAAATTGCCTTCGTATTCGTCAGCTAATCTCTTTACAAGCCTTGCACCCTCGATGGCGATCTGCTTTATCTCTTCTTTCGATTTTTTAAACACCTGCTCACGCTGGGCAACGCTTACTGAGTTGTAAAAGTGGATTATCGCATTCGGTGCGCCTTTGCAGGCGTCAAACGTCTTTCTGATAATGTGCTCACGGCATTGGGTGAGTACCTGAACGGATACGTCGTCGGGGATCATGCCGCCTTCGATAAGCGTACGCAAAAATTCGTACTCCGTTTCACTTGCCGCAGGAAAACCGACCTCTATTTCCTTGAATCCGACTTCGAGAAGTACCTTGAAATATTCAAGCTTTTCTTCAAGGCTCATCGGTATTACAAGACTCTGATTGCCGTCACGCATATCGACACTGCACCAGATGGGGGCTTTGTCTACGTGATCCTTTTCTACCCATTTATTATATTTCTTGCCGACGGGGAAATATCCCACTCGGTATTTACTTGCGTCCATCATTATATTTTCTCCTTTATTATTGCACACGCTGAATTATGAGCTTTTAAAAACAAAACCCGTCACAAAGCTTTTGCTTTGAGACGGGTGAAAAACACTCGCGGTACCACTCAAATTGCGGAAAGTATCCGCCGCTCATCGGTGTTGATATACGGCTCGGAAGTGAGAAAACAAGCTCGCTGCAAGTCGGCTCCCAGCTTCCCCGACTCTCTGTGTTGCACTTACCCGTTCATTCTTCGTCACAGCCTTTGTTAAAATTTATTTTAGCACTTTGTTCTCTCCGTGTCAATCCTTTTTTTGAATTTTTTCGAAGTTATTATTTCTCTTTAAAGCAGGGAAAACATATGTAAAAAAATATAAAAAGTGTTGACAGTACAAAATAATTGTGATAAAATAAAATTACGCTATTGGGCGAAAAAATTTTTAGGAGGAAATTATGAAAAAATTTCTTGCAATTGCCATCACACTTATGATGGTTCTTACACTCGGCGTTTTCGCTGACACAACGATCAACGCTGCAGATCTTCCCGCTGCACAGACACACGGTGGACACTACGGTTCTACAAAGATCATTTACATCGGTAGCAGCGAGGGCGTAAGCATCGGTTCTGCTGATCTTTCTGACGTTGCAAAGATCACAGTTTTTTACGGCTGTGACCCCGGTGCTCCCGTAGACACTCACAAGATCTATGTTTGCCAGGCAGACGGCACGGTTATCGGTGAAGCTCAGCTTTCTCAGATCGGTGCTTTCTGGAACGACGGTCAGAGACCTGTTGATATTGCTATCGACTCCGATTACAACGGCGAGATCATCCTTAAGAAGGACGACCCCAACCACGGTATCGCTATCGACAAGATCGTTCTTTCCGGCGATGCAGTTGTTACACCCCCTGCAACAGATGATCCCGCTGATAACCCCGCAACATCCGACGCTTTCACGGTTATCGCAGCTGTTGCAATGATCGCACTTGCAGGCACAGTTGTTTGCAAGAAAGTAAGAGCATAATTTAACTTGCTACATAAAAAAACAGCGTCCGAAAGGATACTGTTTTTTTATCGAGCGTGACTGTAACTGTTGATTTACCCCATTCTTTCACGCAACCAAAGGTTCGCCATTAGGGAGAGCTCCCACGACAGCGGGTGAGAGGGTGAAAGCTGAAATCATCGCCCTCTCAGTCGGTAGTAATGCTTGCGTTACTACAAACACCATTCTCCCGAAGTGAGAGGTCGTATCGTTTTATTATACCGCAAATCATCAGAGAAAACAAGAGTACTCCGATGCTTTGAATGATATGATATTCACCGTTTTAAAAGCGTTTTGGTAATAAAATTAACGGAAATTTTATTATAATCCATATTAATACGTTATAATTTGATGTATTATATAAATACAAAATTGTAATTGCTTTTTGACGAAAGGATAATATATGAAATATCTTGTATTACTCTGCGACGGTATGGCTGACAGAAAAGTTCCTGCCCTCGGCAATAAAACTCCTATGGAGGCGGCAAACAAGCCTTGTATGGATATGCTTGTAAAGGACTCCTTCTGCGGTGAAGTATTAAACGTTCCTGCCGGAATGGTTCCAGAAAGCGATACGGCAAATCTTGCCGTTATGTCGTACGATCCGAGAGAATTCTCTCACGGCAGATCCCCTCTTGAAGCTGTAAGTATGGGACTTGTTATGGACCCCGACGATACCGCCTACAGATGCAACGTCGTTACCATATCGGAAGAGGAAGAGGATTACGACGAAAAAATAATGCTCGACCATTCCGCTGACGAAATATCTACGGAAGAAGCCGACGTGCTTATAAAAGCCATCGATGAAAAATTCGGTACGGAGCTCAGAAAATTCCATACGGGAATAAGCTACCGCCACTGCCTTATCTGGAAAAATGCGCCCGGACTTTACAATTTTGCACGTCCGCACGATATCATCGGCAGAAAGATAAAGGAATATCTTCCCGAAGGCGAGATAGGCGGACAGTTTATCGACCTTTTCCGTGAAAGCTATAAGGTGCTCAACAACCACCCGATAAACGAGGAAAGAAGAAAAAGAGGCTTGAAGCCTGCAAACTCGATCTGGCTCTGGAGTCCCGGAACGAAGCCTCAGCTTCCCGATTTCAAGGAAAAATGGGGAATAAACGCATCCGTTATATCCGCTGTCGATCTTATAAAAGGCATAGGACTTTGTGCAGGTATGCGTTCCGTTGATGTTGAAGGCGCAACGGGTAACGTGCATACGAACTTTGCAGGTAAGGGGCAAGCAACGATTGAAGAATTCAAAAACGGCTCAGACCTTGTTTACGTTCATGTGGAAGCGCCTGACGAATGCGGCCACCGTGCAGAGATCGAAAACAAAGTAAAGTCCATTGAGCTTATTGACGAAAAGATACTTACCCCTGTATATGAATATCTTAAAAACTGTAACGAGGATTATAAGATACTTATACTTCCCGACCATCCGACACCGCTCGAAATAAGAACTCACTCATCCGACCCCGTACCGTTTATGATGTATTCATCAACGAAAAAGCAGGCAGGTATCTCATCTTTCACGGAAGATCTTGCAAAGACAACGGGCTTTTACCTTGACAAAGGCGAGCATCTGTTTGATTATTTCATTGAAAAATAAAGGAATCACGAAATGAACAACGATTACAACGAAATAATAACAGAAGAAGAAAATCTCCCCGAAGAACCCGAAAAAAAGAAAAACGGTGCTTTGAGGGAAGCATTCGACTGGCTTGAGATCATAGTGCTTTCTTTGGCGTTCGTGCTTGTGTTTTTTACGTATTTCGGAAGACTTGCCGTCGTACAGCAAACCTCGATGCTCCACACGCTTGAGCCGGGCGATACCCTCCTTATATCGGACGTTTTCTATGAACCCGAAATAGGTGATATAATAGTATTTCACGCTCCCGATTCCGCACATATACACGACGAACCTTTGATAAAACGTGTTATCGCAACGGGCGGACAGTCGGTATATATCGACTTTCCCAACTGGGCAGTCTACGTCTACGACGATCCCGAGTGTAAATACAACACACTTGAAGATATCAAAGCCGCAGGTATTACTCCCCTTCCCGAGGAATATATCAAAAACAACAAGGCTTACAAGCCCGAACAGACGATGAATTTCGTAGGAAAAATGTATCCTGTAAGACTTGAAGAAGACGAGCTTTTCGTTATGGGTGACAACAGACAAGTGTCAAGCGACTCACGCGCGTTCGGTCCTATAAAAGAAAGCTACGTTTTGGGAAAAGTGATCACAAGACTTCTCCCCGTATCCGGATTTGGCGGTGTTGACTGATGCCAACGGATATAATACAATGGTTTCCGGGCCATATGGCGAAGACGAAGAGGCTGATACGTGAAAACCTCGCATCGGTCGATATCGTCATTGAACTGCTCGATGCAAGAATACCGTACAGCTCAGCCAATCCCGAGCTTGCATCGCTCATAGGAGAAAAACCCGTCATAACCGTAATGAACAAAGCATCCCTTGCCGACGAAAAGGCAAGTGCCGTATGGCGCGAGCATTATATGAAAGAGGGCAAAAGGTGCATCGTCTGCGACTGCATAAGCGGTTCGGGGCTCGGCCTTTTGAAGGACGGTATATCTAAAACTCTCTCAGACAAGCTTGCAAAATACGAAGAAAAAGGAATGTCGGGCAGACACGTAAAGGCGATGATCGTCGGTATTCCGAACGTCGGAAAGTCATCGCTTATAAACAAGCTTTCAAAGGGTAAGTCGGCAAAGGTCGAAAACCGCCCCGGCGTTACGCTCAACAAGCAGTGGGTAACGACGAATATCGGTATAGATCTTCTCGATATGCCCGGTGTCCTCTGGCCCAAGTTTGACAGCCGCACAGTCGGTGAAAATCTTGCCGCAACGGGTGCTATCAAAGATGACGTCGTCATTCCGGAGCAGATCGCATCAGTTCTTTGCAAAAACCTTGCAAAAAACTATCCGTCGCTTCTTTGCGCAAGATACAAGCTTACGGAAGAAAAGCTTGCAGAATGTGAAGACGGCGAAAAGATACTTGAGCTTATTTGCAAAAAAAGAGGATTTTTGCTTCCCGGTGGTGTTCTCGACACCGAGCGCGGTGCAGGCGTTATCCTTGAAGAATTCAGAAACGGAAAGATCGGAAGAATAACTCTTGAAAGACCGGAAGATACTTTTATATGATATTGAAGAAGAACTTAATAACGAGGGGTACGAGCTTGTCTGCGGTGTAGACGAGGCAGGCAGAGGGCCTCTTGCAGGGGACGTGTACGCCGCGGCGGTGATACTCCCGAAAGGGCTTCTGATAGAGGGACTTGACGACTCGAAAAAGCTGACGGAGAAAAAAAGAGAAGCACTTTTCGACGTTATAACGGAAAATGCCGCAGCATTTGCAATAGCATCCGTAAGTCCTGAAAAAATTGATGAGATAAACATACTGAACGCCGTTATGCTTGCTATGAATACGGCTGTCGAAAAGCTGTCGCCGAGCGCTGATTTTGCTCTTATCGACGGCAATATCGCACGCGGATTCAGTATTCCGTGCAAAACGGTCATAGGGGGCGATGCGAAAAGTCCGTCGATCGCTGCGGCAAGCATTCTTGCCAAGGTCAGCCGTGACAGAGAGTGTTATAAGCTTGACGAGATGTATCCCGAATACGGTTTTGCAAAGCATAAAGGATACGGAACGAAGGCGCATATGCAGGCACTGTTTGAATACGGTCCGTGCCCGTGCCACCGAAAGACCTTTCTTAAGTTCTTGAATAATGACAAATAAACGGAAAACAGGAAACGAAGGCGAGGATAAAGCCGCCGAATTGCTTGAAAAAAGCGGTTACCGCATACTTTTCAGAAATAAACGGTACGGACACCTCGAAACCGATATAATATGCGAGGATGACGAGTATATAGTCTTCGTCGAAGTGAAAACGAGGAAATACAATCCCGCATTCGGGCGTCCTTCGTCCGCTGTGGATGCAAAAAAACAAAAAAATCTTATAAACTGTGCCGAAGCGTACCTTGCAGAATACGGCACAAAGGGAAAGCTTGTCCGCCTTGACGTTATTGAAATATACGTAAAAGACGGTAAAGTATATAAAACAGAGCATTTAAAAAATGCAATAACGAAGTAATGGAGGAACATTATGAATAATTATCCCGAAAACAACCAAAATGAAACGGTCTACGAAAATCTTGAAAATCCGCTCAGCGCAACACCCGAAACGGCACCGGCAAAAAAGAAAAAGTCTGTAAATATAATTGCGATCGTTGTGGCTGTTGCTGTTATACTCGGCGTTTGTGCGTTTGCGTTTGCAGGAAAGATAGGACATACGATAGCTAAGATCTCAGGCCCCGAAAAGCATTTTGACTACGTTGTCAAAACGAGCTTTAACGGTCTTTCCTCACCGCTTTTCTCGGCAATGGATGAATTTAACTCCATAAAGCCCGACGGTGTGAATCCCGTAGGTGCGGAAGGTTCTGTGAAGGCTGAAATATCCGGTTCTTTGAAAGAACTCGTTAACAGTAGGCTTGGTGCAAATATCAGCAACGCCGAAATATCCTACGTCGGTGTTACAGGTCCTGACGAAATTGCAATAGATCTGAAATTTCTCGTAGACGAAAAAGAGCTTGCCACAGTTGAAGGACGTATCGACTACGATAAAAAGCTTGTAAGCCTGCTTATCCCCGCCCTCGGTGACACGGCACTTGCATTTCCCATAGAAACAGAGGGAACGATGCCCGAAGAAGTGGATATGCTTATTGAAAAAATACGCAATTCGGAAGTGGACCTCCCCGATTCGAAGGGCGTAAAGAAGCTTTTGGTAAAATACCTCGACATAGTTCTCGGTGAACTTAAAGAAGTTGAAAGAGCGAACGAAAAGCTTACGATATCAGGCGTTACACAGAAGATGACACGCTTCGAGATAGTTATCACAGAACAACTTGCGCTTGATATAGCAGAAGCTGTTTTGACGGAAGCGGAAAACGACAAAGATATAAAAGCGCTTATCGAGGAATACTACGACAAACTTGATGCAGATATAAGAGATATGATGTTTGGCGACCTGACGGCGTCTGAAGTGTTTGACGAATTCTCAAAATCTGTGAGCCTTTCTCTGAAGAATGTCGAAAAGGAAGAAGCAGACTCCGATGAAGAAATAAAGCTCGTCGTCTGGGCTGACAAAAACGGCGGTATCTCTGCTGTCGCGCTTGAAGATGAAGAAAGCGATACTGAAATATTCTTCGGAATCGCCAAAGACGGAAAAGATACGGGTTACGAGATCTCTATGTCTGGCGAAAACGGCGATGAAATGTTCGAAATAAGCGGTGTTTCAAACGAAAAAGATAAAAAAATATCGGGCAACGTCGATATGGATATACAGGGTGAAGAAGCTCTTTGTGTAACTTATCAAAACGTAATCTTTGAAGAAGATGCTGTAAGCGGTGAATTTACAGTTACTCCGGGCGAAATGCTTGTTGCGGCTGTAAAGGACGGAACGGCCTTTGATATAAGCAAATACGCACTTACTTATAAGGTAGATGCGAAAGAAACTGAAGGTGAAACCGTTTTGGCACTTACGGAAAACGGCAGTGATATAGCAAAGCTTACTGTAAAAACGGTTATATGTGAAGAAATACCCTCTATGTCCGAGCATAAGAAAACGGAGACCGATCCCGATAAATGGATGGAAGGAATCGATCAGTCAAAGCTTTTGACGCTTGTTGTCAACGTTTCCGACGCTCTCGGCATACCGCTTTTGGATGGATCAACTGATCTGCAGTGATCTATGCATTTGTCTTTCAAATGATTTACTGAAAAAAATAACACTTTCGCAAACCGAAAGTGTTATTTTTTGTATAAAAACGGAGACGCTTCTCTGCGAAGTGTCTCCGTTTTGACTTCTGACTTTATTATTACATATCGACGTAGACTGCACCGGAGCCTGAAAAAAGATTCCAAGCAAGTATGAGCAGTATGATTGCAATGACGACGGCGATCGTGACACGCAGAGGTGATATCGGTGTTTTTCCGCCGACCTTGCCCGTCTGACCGTTGACCATAAAATTGTATATCTTGCCCTTGTATTTGAAGGAAGATATCCAAATGGGCAACAAAAGATACTTGAATTTTATATTCGAGTATTCTGTGCTGAAAGCAATGTTTCGTACGTGAGATGTGAAATGATTGCTCTTGACGTCGGATGCAATACCGCTTCGCAGTATATTTTCGATGTCGCGCCGTGCCTTTTCCCACGATTCGTCGAGTCCGACGGAATACCTTTCGGAAATGAATCCCGTTATGTATTCGGGTTTATAAAGCAGATTTTCCTCTGTGTTGAACGGCTGTATGGCTTTGAGAATTGCCGTGTCGTAGCGGTTTGTAGCTATCTGCAGGTTGTCATTGATGAACTTTCTGTACGTGCCGGAGGTGGTGTACCAATCAATTACGGTCCGTGTTTCGCCCTTTGAGTTGCGTACACGTCTTTCCTTGCCGTACTGTGCCGTGTAGTCACTGTCGGTGTCGGTATCAAATGTCCAGACGGGAATGTAGACACCCTTGAAGGCTTCGGGCTTTGCCTTTTCCTTCGCTTCCTTCGGACAGAAAAGCTTGCCCTTTATCCAGGACTTGAAGCGCTCGCCCGCACTTTTTTTGTCGATTTTGAACGGGCATACACCGCCGGGGGCGAGTGTGTCGACGTCCTTTTCTTCCATGACCTGGTTAGATCCGCAGTAGGGGCATTCGTTCGACAAGTCGAGCTCGTCGTATATCGACTCAGCACCGCACATCTTACAGATGATAGTTTTCTTCTTTGCGCCCCAGTCGCAGTTTCCGCGCGCTTCGACGCTGTCAAAGTCAAGCTCTTTTGCCGCGGTCTGTTCGTCTTCGTCCTTCTTTGCCTCTATTTCGTATTTCGTTCCGCAAAAGGGGCAAACAAGTCCGCCGCTTGACGGATCAAATTCGACAGTACCGCCGCAGGCAGGACACTTTTTGTCGGTAGCGTCCTGCGTCTTCTCGCTTGCTATATTTTCGTGATTTAATTCTTCACTCATATTTCACCGTTTATTTTGCGTCGTTATCGTTGAAGATATCTCCGCATTCGGGACAGAATTTCGGGGGATTTTTGGGATCTTCGGGCTTCCAACCGCACTTGTCGCACTGGTAAAGGGGAGCGTCCGACGGCTTTTTAGCGCCGCATTCGGGGCAGAATTTTCCGCGGTTTACCTTACCGCAGGTGCAAGTCCAGCCGTCTTCGGGCTTTTTTGCGCCGCATTCGGGACAGAAGTTGCCCGATACCTCGGCACCGCAAGCACATTTCCACGTGTTTTCAGCCTTTGCTTCGGGCTTTTTAGCACCGCACTCGGGGCAGAATTTACCCGTTGCAGTAGCACCGCAGGCGCACTTCCAAGCGTTTGCGGCAGCTTCTGCGGCTGCTCTTTCAGCCTGCTGCTGAACACCCATATTGTAGAAGTTCTGTGCCGCGCCGAAGCCTGCATTGCCTGCTCCGCCGACCATACCCATACCCATAAATGCGTTAACAGCACCGTTAGGGTTGGATGCGGCAGCTTCCATTGCGTTTGCTGTTGCTGTCGTCATACGTCCGCTTGCCATGAATGCGTTTGCGCCGTATGATGCGGAATCTTCCATCTCGTTGATCTTCTTCATATCCTCGTCGGAGAGAGTGATGGGGTTCAGAGCGATCTTTTCAATGGAGATACCTCTTGTTTCGAGCCATTCGGATTTGAGTGTCTCGTTCATTGCCGCCTTCAGCTCTTTCGTCTTTGCAGAGATCTGCGAAGGACGGAGCTCCTGCTCGGAAAGTATACCGAACGCAGGTACGAGAGCGTCTATGAATTCCGTTTTAAGCTGATTGTCGATGCGGTCGCGAGTGAACTCGTCCTCGACGTTTCCGCATACTCTTGCGTAGAACAGAACAGGGTTCTGGATTATGTAAGAATAAATACCGTTGCATCTTACCTGAACGGTTCTTCTGATACCGATCTGCTTGTTTACAACGTCGAACATTATCGGCGCGGGTGTGCCGAATTTGTTGTCCATTATTTCCTTTGTGTTGAAGTAGTATATTCTCTGATCTTTCGCTGTATCGCCGCCGAAGGTGAAACGCTTACCGAAGGTCTTGAACGATTCGAGGATACCCTTGCCGAGACCGCCGTAGAAGATACTCGGTTCAGTTGACGTATCATACGTAAATTCACCGGGTTCGGCGCATATTTCGACGACCTTGCCCTGTTCGACGATCATCATGCACTGACCGTCTGCAACGGCGATGATCGAGCCGTTTGAAATTATATTTTCTTCGCCTTTTTTATTGGAAGAACGTGAAGAGGTGCGCTTTGAGCCTTTCTTGACAAGAACGTTTGCGTCGAGTGAATCACAGTAGAAATACTCTCTCCACTGATCTGCAAGAACGCCGCCGCCGGCACCTGTGAAAGCTTTAATAAGTCCCATAGTGTATGATCTCCTTATTTTTTAATACTGATTTATTATATCATTGTATGTGGTTTTTGTCAATAAAATACGAAAAAAATATTTGGCACATCGATTTTAGCACTCTATTGAGTAGAGTGCTAAAATTAACAATTAAAACATAAAAATAACACGCATAATTAATCTTTTTGAGTATAATAATAATCAAGGACACGTAAGTGGAACAAAACACTGACACATACGATGTCCGAGTGCCAAATTTAAACAATAAATCAGGAGGTATTACCATGTTTGATGTTAAACCCTATCCGAAAAGAAGTATGTCGTTTTTTGATCCGTTTGCAGATTTTGGAATGTTTGAAAGAAAATATTCCGGAAACGTTTTCAGCACGGATATCAAGGAAAGCGATTCGGAGTTTGTGATCGAGGCGGATCTTCCGGGCTTTAAAAAAGAGAATATCGCTCTTGAAGCAGACGGTGATATTCTTACGATAAAAGCTACAAGAAAAAGCGAATACGAAGAAACCGACAAGAAAAACAAATTCATACGTGTGGAACGTTCATACGGAACGTACGAGAGAAAATTCGATATTTCCGGCATTGATACACCGTCGATAAAAGCAAAATACACAGACGGTGTGCTCTGCGTAACGCTTCCCAAAAAATCGGCTCTGCCCGAAAACACAAAACGCTTTGAAATTGAATGATGTTCTGAAAAATAAGCTACGGCTTTCTCTGCTTTACAAGCGGAGGATAAAAGTACAAAAAATCGGCAGAGAACTTGCTTTCTCTGCCGATTTTCTATAATAAGGCTAACGAGAAGCCTCTCACTTTAAAAGGATGATATTTGCAGTAACGCAAGCATTACTGCAAACGGGGAGGGCAAAGATTTCAACTTTAACTCTCTCACCCGCTATCACAGGAGCTCTCCCCAAGGGAGAGCCTTTGGATGCGTACAATTTTAGGGGTATGGGCTTTGCCTGAAGACGGCGTTGCTCGAAACGCTTTAATAAAAAGGTGAAACCGGTAAAAAAGAACGATAAGAATTTTTGCCAACTGATATTTTCAATCTTTTGCAACCTTTTAACCGTTTTATCGTCTTGTATTGTAAAAGCAAAAAATATGAGAAGTAATCATTGTGAAAAATTTAAAGCGTTATACAACACGAAATGTCCGCTTGTCAAGCCGAAAAAATATTTAATATATGATATAAAAAATGTAATTTTTTTGTTACCGATATTGACGAAACGAAGATGAAGGATTATAATAACCGTATATTTGTAAATAACAAACTTATGTTTGAAAGGAATAAAACAATGAAAAGAGTTTATAATTTTTCGGCAGGTCCCTCCGCATTGCCTTTGTCCGTGCTTGAACGTGCAGCAAAAGAAATGGTTTGCTGCGGAGATGCGGGAATGTCCGTTATGGAGATGAGCCACCGCTCCCCTGCATACGATGCAATAATCAAGGATGCAGAAGCGCTTTTGCGTAAAATAATGAATATCCCCGATAATTACAGCGTTCTTTTCCTTCAGGGCGGCGCATCGCTTCAGTTCGCATCCGTTCCGCTCAACCTTATGAAGAACAAGAAGGCTGACTATATCGTAAGCGGTCAGTTCTCGGGCAAGGCTCTCAAAGAAGCTGAAAAATACGGTGATGCAAGACTCGTTGCAACATCCAAGGATAAAAACTTTACATATATTCCTCAGGTAAAACGCGAGGACTTCCGTGACGACGCCGACTACGTTCATATCTGCTTCAACAACACGATATACGGAACAAAGTTCAATTACATTCCCGATACAGGTGATATTCCGCTCGTCGCGGATATGTCTTCCTGCATCCTTTCAGAGCCTGTTGACGTTTCAAAGTTCGGTGTAATATATGCCGGCGCACAGAAGAACGTCGCTCCCGCAGGTCTTACGATCGTTATCGTAAGAAACGACCTTCTCGGTTCCGCTCGTGAGGATATACCCACGGTTATGGATTACAAGGTAATGGCAGAGAATGAGTCGATGTACAACACTCCCCCCTGCTATCCTATCTACATTGCAAAGCTCGTATTCGAATGGATCGAATCCCTCGGCGGACTTGAAGCAATGAAGAAGCTCAACGAAGAAAAAGCGGCAGTTCTTTACGATTATCTCGATTCACAGAGCTATTACACAGCTCCCGTTGAAAAGGATTACCGTTCAATGATGAACGTTACGTTCGTAACGGGCGATCCCGATCTTGATAAGAAGTTTGCAAAGGAAGCTGATATGCGCGGCTTCAAGAACATCAAGGGTCACCGTTCTGTCGGCGGTATGCGTGCATCCATCTACAACGCTATGCCCATCGAAGGCGTAAAGGCGCTCGTTGAATTTATGGACGAGTTCGCAAAAAACAACCCCAAAGCGTAACGAAAGGAACGTATAAACTATGAAGATCCAGCTTTTAAATAAAATTGCAAAATGCGGCACAGCCGTGTTTGACGATAAGTACACTGTCGGTGAGGAAATTGAAAACCCCGATGCGATAATGGTGCGCTCTGCCGCTATGCACGATATGCAGTTCGGCAACAACCTCAAGGCTATCGCACGTGCAGGTGCAGGTGTCAACAATATCCCCGTTGACAGATGTGCAGACCTCGGCATCGTCGTATTCAATACGCCCGGTGCTAACGCAAATGCTGTTAAAGAGCTTGTAATTGCAGGTCTTTTGCTTGCTTCCCGTGATATCGTCGGCGGTATCGAATGGGTCAAGGAAAACAGTAATGATCCCGACATCGCAAAGAGCGTTGAAAAGAACAAGAGCAAGTTTGCAGGCCACGAGCTCAAGGGCAAGAAGCTCGGTGTTATCGGTCTCGGCGCTATCGGCGGACCTCTTTGTAACCTTGCACGTCATTTCGGTATGGAAGTATACGGATGTGACCCGTACCTTTCCGTTGAAGCGGCATGGAACATCTCCCGTGACGTTCACAGGATCATGACAAGAGAAGAAATATTCAAAGAATGTGATTTTATATCCATTCACACACCGCTCGTTGTAAACGACGATCCCAAGGTTGCAACAAAGGGAATGATAAACGACGGCACGATCGCAATGATGAAGGACGGAGTCGTTATCCTTAACTTCGCACGTGACGCTCTCGTTGACGACGATGCAATAGAAAAGGCACTTGCAAGCGGCAAGGTCGCAAGATACGTAACAGATTTCCCCAATGCAAGAACGGCAGGAATGAAGGGCGTTATCGCGATTCCTCACCTCGGTGCGTCCACAGAGGAAGCAGAGGACAACTGCGCTGTTATGGCGGCTCACGAGCTCGTTGATTTCCTTGAATGCGGAAATATCAAAAACAGCGTAAACTTCCCCAACGTTGAACTTCCGCACAACGGTGACTTCCGTCTTTGCGTGTTCCATAAGAACATTCCCAACGTGCTTTCACAGATAACTGCTGCAGTTTCCGATGCAAATGTAAACATCGAAAACTTCATCAATAAATCGAAGAAGGAAAACGCTTATACGGTAGTTGAAATAAACGGCGAGCTTCCCGAAAGTGTTATCGAAAAGGTATCTGCTATCGAAGGCGTCGTAAGAATAAACGTAATAAAATAAATCCGCTTGAAAACGGTTTATAAACGTAAAAATAAAGATTGGCTTTATCGGAAGAGATATCCGATAAAACCAATCTTTTTATTTTGTATTCTTTTTATAATACGCAACAGTGAGGTCTGTTACGAGGTCGTAGGAGCGTATGCCTGCGGTCTGTCCCTGTCCTTGCAGGTACGCGTTGTTGATGCTTCCCGTGACGGTTGCCGCCGTGTTATCTTCATACTTTTCAAAAAAATTATTGTAGGCGATAAGCTCACACCGCACCCGTCTGTCCATATCGGCAAGAACTGTATAATATACCTCTTTATCGGCTGAATAAAGGGCGGATGACGTATATTCGTAAACGGAAAGATATCCGCTGTATCTTATATACGGATCGTCCGAGGCAATACAAACGAGAAAGGCTATGAAATTTGCCTCATCCTCTCGGCTGATACCCCTCTGGTGAGCCTTTTCGTGCGCTACGGTAAACGGCAGGGTGTAGTCGGGAAAGTTCGTGTTTATATTTGCCTCACCTGTAAAGAACGTGTAAACGCCTGCTATGTGTGTGTACGTCCAGGGCTTTGAAAGCATAACGGGCTTGACGGAGGTGTTGAGCTTTTGTATAAAAGAATATTCTTTACATATTTTATCGTATGCGTCGTTTATTTTGTCATCAAGCTCCGAAAGAGAATACGGCATAAGCGAAAACGATGCGTAGGAATAGCTTACGTTTTCCGCTTCCTCGTTTACCCGCTCCAGAAGGAACTGTGAGGTCTGCAAAAGCTCCTCGACCGACACGGGCTGTTTGTCAAGAGATAATTTTTCATCAAGCGGGGACGTGTAATACCCCGGTGTAAAATTAATTAAAAGTATTGAAAAAACGAGCGCGGCACACGAAAACATACTCACAACGTATCTTACCGTCGCACGTGTGCTGTATACCGTATGCTTAAAAGCGTACACGATCAGGAGCGTGACGGTCACAGGCAGGCACAAAAGGATATATTCGGCTAAAGAAAACGGCAAAAGCGTCGTTAAGTATGCAAGTATTGCCCTGAAAACGGAAGCAATGTTTTCGTTCCAGAAATTTGCAAATGAAACGCTTTTTTTAGCTGTTGCCGCAATTATAAGGCCGAATATAAACACACCGTATATGATGAGTGCAGGTGTCGGAATATAGCTTTTAATCTTTTTTAGAATTTTCATATATCATTTTAAATCTTTCGGGTATATCTGCCGTTATCTTTATTTCCTCACCCGTTTCGGGGTGTAAAAACGTAAGGGAGGATGCGTGGAGCATAAGCGGATATCCGTCGTCCTTCCCGTAAAGAACGTCACCGACGATGGGTGTGCCGATGTATGACGTATGCACGCGGAGCTGATGAGTCCTACCCGTTACGGGCGTAAGCTTCACCAAAGAATATTTTTCGCCGTGCGTTACCGTTTTGTAATGTGTGACGGCGCTTTTCCCCTCGTCGTCACCGCATACGCATCTGAATATTACGCTTTCTTCTTTTCTTTTGATGTTTTTTTCGATGATGCCCGAATCGGCAGCCTTTCCGTGAAGCAAGGCAGTGTACTCTTTTTTTACGCCGCCGCACGAAAGGGTTTTGCAAAGCTTTGCGGCAACTACTGCATTTTTAGCGCATAAAACGACACCCGAGGTGTCCTTGTCGAGTCTGTTTACCGCTCTGAATATACATTTTTCCCCTTTTTGGAAAAGATAATACGTAAGAGCGTTTGCAAGTGTATCGTCGAAATGACCGTGTGACGGATGCGTCGGCATTCCGTGGGGCTTGTTTACGGCTATTATTCCCTCGTCCTCGTATAAAATATCAAGCGGAATATTGACGGGAATTATATTTTCGCTTGGCTTTTCGTCGGATATATCAAGGCGCAAGACGTCGCCTTCCTTGAGAATATACCGCACCGTCTTTTTTTCTCCGTTTACCGTAATACCGAACGGCTTGGTTTTCAGTCTCGTTATTTGTGAAGATGAAAGAGAAAGCTGCTGACGCAGAAAATCGCGCAGCAGCCCCTCTTGCCCTTTTGTGATCGTATATATCAAGGCTTATTTTATCTTTACTGTCCAGCCGAAGGGATCTTCAACGGTACCCCACTGAATACCGGTAAGAGTATCGTAAAGTCTCTGGGAGATAGCGCCTATCTTGCCGTCGTTGATAAGTGCCTTCTTGTTTTCGTCATCAAGTGAACCGATGGGGGAGATGACAGCGGCAGTACCCGTACCGAAAGCTTCGCGAAGCTCGCCCTTGTCGTAAGCTTCGTAAAGCTCGTCAACGGAAAGACGTCTTTCGGAAACCTTTACGCCCCAGCTCTTGAGAAGCTCAACGCACG
This sequence comes from Eubacteriales bacterium, assembly GCA_045545665.1. Taxonomy (GTDB): domain Bacteria; phylum Bacillota; class Clostridia; order Oscillospirales; family CAG-272; genus RGIG7213. Next base: position 11,979 of record JAZQBL010000014.1, on the reverse strand, counting down.
AAGCTCTCGTAACACCGGGAAGGATGTTTCCTTCGTCAAGAGCAGGTGTGATGACCTCGTCGCCGATAACGAAGAATACGTTCATAGCGCCGACTTCGTCGATGTATTTTCTTTCAACACCGTCGAGCCAGAGAACCTGGGAGTAACCGAGCTTGTTTGCCTTTTCCTGACCCTTAAGGGATGCCGCATAGTTACCGCCGACCTTAGCGTAACCCGTACCGCCCTTTACTGCACGAACGTATTCGCGTTCGATGAATATCTTGACGGGGTTGATGCCTTCAGCATAGTATGCCGCAACGGGGGAAAGGATTATGCAGAAGATGTACGTGTGTGAGGGATGAACGCCGAGCATAGGATCCGTTGCGATGATGAACGGTCTTATGTAGAGCGACGTACCGACCTTTGTGGGTATCCAGTCTTCATCGAAGAGAACCGTTTCCGTGATAGCCTGTAAAACGTCCTCGTTGGGGATCTGGGGGATGCAAAGTCTGTCGTTTGTGTTTGCCATACGTTCAATGTTCTTCATAGGGCGGAAAAGCTGTACGCCGCCGTCGGGTGTCTTGTACGCCTTCAAGCCTTCGAACATTTCCTGCGCATAGTGGAATACCATGGCGGAGGGTTCAAGCTCAAGAGGAGCGTAGGGAACGATCCTTGCGTCGTGCCAACCCTTTTCCGTGTTGTAGTTCATAAGGAACATATGGTCGGTAAAGTATTTACCGAAGCCGAGATTGTCATAATCCGGCTTTACTTTGGGTGTTTGCGTTCTTTCTTTTCTGATGTTAAGCATTTTCTTCATCTCCATTTATTTTAAAATATATTTTTTTGTAAAATCGTATAATATGGCGGCTATTCTTTTGTAGCCGAGGGGGGAGGGGTGAACTCCGTCACGCAGAAGCGCTGTATGGTTTGATTTGTTTATTCCCGAAAGTGTTCGCATATCGCATACGGGAAAGCCCGTTTTTTCCGCTACCTCTTTTATACATTTGTAGTAGTCGTAAAGCGTGTGTCCGACAGCGTTTTTCGTATCAAACGCTTCGTATTTCACACTTTGCCCTTCATATTCGGAATAACGGTATATGGGAGTTACGTAAACGGCTGCGGCTTTTGGATACATTTCCGAAAGCTTCAGCATCGTTTTGCGAAGACTTCCGCAGAAATTGTCGCAAAGACGGCTGTCGGGATCTCCCAAGGGCACACCGTAGAACCAGTCGTTTGTTCCTGCCCAGACGATGATAAGCTCAACGTCGTCGTGGATCTCACTTTCGCACACCGTATCGCATACGGAATACGGATAGCCGGACGACAGAGCCGCTTCGTTATGTGCGTAATTTATCATTTTTTCGGCTCCGAGCAGGTCTTTAAGCTCCTGCTCGAATCCGCCGCGTGAAAAATTCGTCGTCGATATGCTGTCGCCGTAGATGACACAGTTTTTCATTCTTCCGCACCGCCCGATGTGTCTGCGTCTTCTTCTGTTTCTTCCGTGACCGCTTCTGCATCTTGCATTTCTTTTTCAATACGCTCACGTTCAAGCTGTTCGTTTAAAAGCCTTACGCGTTCAAGATGCTTTGAATAAGTCGATTCGGGACTGTTCAGAAGCGTGAGTATATGCTCTTTTCTCGCCTTGCGCTTTTTGTAGTCGCCTATGCTGAAAAATACAAGTATCGCTATACCGAACACACTTGCAACAGCTCCTATCAAGAAGCCCTGCGGTACGTAGTTCATTTCTATCGTGTGCTCGCCCGGGGCAACGGTGAAGGCAAGAAGCGAATCGAGAGTTTTTTCAAGCTCGACCTTCTTTCCGTCAACCTTGACAGTCCAGCCTTCGTCGTAGGGGATCGAAGAAAATACCGTCGTGTTGCCGTCTGTTACGTTTATCGTGCCTTTTATCGTGTCGTCGTCAAAGTCCGTTACCTTCAATTTACACTCGGAAAGCTCTTTCATCGCGCTTTCAAAGGCTTCTTCATCAAAATAATAGATGTAATCCTCGTTTGCGTGGATGTAAAGGTCGTTTTCCTTTAAGTTGAGCTGAACCGTTATCTCGTGTCCCTTTTCGTATTCACCCAAAAGCAGTATCGTGTGCGTTTCGTTTGTGAGATACGAGCCCTTTGAAACGAACGAGGATTCTCTTGAATCGGTCGGGTCTTCATCCTTTATGCGGAGCGTCGTGTTTCTGGGATAGTTTGAGGAGAAGTGGATGTATATATCACTCGTATCCTCCATTGTAAAGGTGTATTCGACGTATCCCTTGCCGCCCGATTCCGTCAGAGCGTACTTTTTGTGAGTGTAACCGCCCGCATACGCCTCTCTTACGCCGCTTGTGTCGACGTTATCAACTTTGACGGGGACGTATATCTGCACGTCACGGCCGAGCATTGCCGAAACTATCTTGTTCAAGATGTCGGGTGCTGTACGGTCGAGAAGCTTTCCTTCTTCGTCCTCTGCATTGAAGCTGTATTTGAGAATATCGTCCGAAACGCCGTAAAGCATAGGCAGTGCGTAATTGTTTATATAAGCGTAGAGTTTGTCGGGATCCGTCACGTCGGTGCTTGTCGGGTCTATCTGCTCAAGCAGCTGCTCGTATTCCTTCGGCATACTTTGAGGCTTATCCGTCAAAACGTATTTAATGCCGAGAAGCGAGTCGCCGACGGGGTTCGTTCCGACGTATCGTGACCAGTGAGACTTCGATGCGTAACCCATTTTGTTGAGAAGAGTTATTACGGATTGGTTGAGAGTTGAAGTCGAGCCCGATATACCTCTCATTCGCAAAGTCATATTGTCGTTTACCTTGCGGAATGACGTTTTTTCCATACGGTAAAGGGAAATATCGCTTTTCTGGACGTCCTCCGTTATTCCGCGCCATCTGTCGAAATATTGGACGTAGCTTGTACGTGTCGAATAGTAAACGTCGTCGTGGAGCTTGAACATATCGTACACACCGTTTATGAAAAGCTCAAGGCATACGACACAGCAGAGTATTATGGGAGCCGCTTTGCTGTTTTTCTTCGTGACAGCCCACATGATTCCGACGAGCACGCCTATCATTATAAGCCAGAACCAGACTGAAAGAATGAGTCCCGGTTCGTATCCGCCCGACTCCTCAGCCTTCGTGTAAAGCCAGTCGTATTCGCCTGTTTCGGTGTTTACAAGCTTTTGTATGATAACGCTGAAGCCCGCAAGTGCCGCTCCCGTTCCGAGGACGGTCCTGTACATATGCGGTTTTAAATATCTGAAGGCGTCGTATGCGAATACGAGCACCAAAAAGCAGAACATAAAGCTGTATCTGTAGTTCAGCCAGTTCGGCTTCTGCATACCGTGCCAGAATATATCAATGGTCGAGCCCGTGAAGGAAAGAACCATAGCGGCAAGGAATATACCGCTCATTATCTTTTGTCTGCCGTTTATCTTGTCCGTAAGGAAGTAAGCGGGCAGAAGCAGAAGCGAAAGCGTTCCGCAGTAGATAAAGGGAAGTCCGTCGGGACGCACGGTGTCGTAGGAGTTCGGCATCATCTGCGTCAGTATCTCAAGAAAGTCGAATTTTGCCGAAAACGTGAAATTCGGGTTTGAAAAGTCGTTTTTGCCGAATTCAAGAGAGTAAAACGTCGGCAAAATTATCACAGCCGCAATAGCTGCTGCAATTACCGAGAAAGCCGCCCATTTGTAAAAGGCGAAGAAAAATCTCGGAAAATCGCCCATTTTGTAGTGTGATACGTAGTAGTAAAGGAAGTAGAGCACGACGAATATCGCAACCATAAATCCGATATAGAAGTTTGCGATAAAGCAAAGCGCAAGACATATCGTGTACATCTTGAATCTACCCTTGTCAACGAGAGATTCAAGACCGAGCAAAATAAGCGGCAGATAGATGAGGGCATCCATCCACATCGTGTTCATCGCCTGTACGAATGCGTAGCTTGACAAAGAGTACATACACGAGAACATTATTACGTTGAGAGGGGTCGATCTTCTCGTTTTATGCAGATAATATCCGAACGTGAAGCCCATGCTTCCGCATTTCAAAAGCGTTATTGCAAGAAGTGCTTCCGTTATGCCGTCCTTTGGGAAAAGCAGGGTAAGCAGGGTGAACGGACTTGCAACGTAGTAGGCGTAAATTCCGGAAAATTCACCCGAAAGCGATCTGTACCACGTGTAAAAGGGGGACGACTGACCCTGCAGAACGTCACGCATACCTTCAAAAAAGTACACGTACTGACCGTTTAAGTCGAGCACCAGAACGGATTTGTCACCGAACGGATACACACCTCTTACGATGAATATGAGCCACATTATAAGCAGCGGTATCAAAAAACAGGCGACAAGATATAATTTAGGCGAATCCGCAACCTTGAAAAATGCGCTTTTGCATTTTGTAAAAAGCGGATTGTTTTTCTTAAACTCTGTCTGATTCATTAAAATTTCCTTCCGTAGGATTATTTTCCGTCTTTTATACGGGATATTGCATCGGCAAGTATCTTTTCTATTTCTTCGGCTGTGTCGGCACGGTTTATTTTTTCTCTTACGGAACTGCCGCCGCGTATGCCTTTTGTGTACCAGCCTGCGTGCTTTCTCGATTCAAAAACACCGAGCTGTCCTTTTTCCTCAACAAGCGCTCGCATATGAACGCCTGCGGCAATAAGCCTTTCTTCCGCTGTCGGCGGTGTGTAGCTTATACCTTCCAGCCTTGCCTTTATTTCTTCAAATATGAACGGATTACCGAGCGCTCCGCGGCCCACAGCTCCGCCGTCGCACTTTGTGTATTCTATAATACGGATAAAATCGTCGGCGCACATTATGTCGCCGTTTGCGATAACGGGTATCTTCAATGCGCTTTTTACCTCGGCTATGATATCGTAATCGACTGTGCCGTCGATGTACATATCCTCTCTCGTTCTGCCGTGTACGCATACGGCAGACGCCCCGGCGGACTCTGCTGTCTTTGCTATTTCAACGGCGTTTTTGTTTCCTCTTTCGTATCCTGCACGTATTTTTACCGTGACGGGAATATCGCAGGCAGACACTGTCTTTTCGACTATCTTTCCAGCTAAAAGGGGGCTTTTCATAAGAGCCGAGCCGTCATTACCCGATACTATCTTCTTAACGGGACACCCCATATTTATGTCAATGGCGCACGGCGGTATTTCAAGACGTGATAAAGCGTGTGCCGCTTCTGCCATCATATCGGGGTCGTGACCGAAAATCTGAACGGCGCACGGAAATTCTTCATTCGAAAGCTTTGCTATCTCATACGTTTTTTTGTCGCCGTAGTGCATAGCCGCCGCCGAGACCATCTCCGTCGTCATATACTCGACACCGTATTTCTTATATATTTTTCTTGAGGCAATATCCGTAACGCCTGCCATAGGCGCCAAAAATATTCCGTGTTTTAATTCAATGTTTCCTATCTTCATATTTAAACTCCGATAAATTGTACCAAAAAAATATGAATTTTATGTTACATTGTACCATAAATATTAATAATAAAACAGAAAATACATTAAATGAATCGAGCAATATTATGTTTGCGGTCGAAGGAGAAGAAAAAACAAACAAAAAAAGCTCCGTGTATGGCAAACGGAGCTTTGTTTTATTACTTTCTGATTCCGAGCTTGTCGATTATAGCACGGTATCTTTCGATATCCTTCTTCTGGAGGTAGCCGAGAAGGTTTCTTCTCTGACCGACCATCTTAAGAAGACCGCGTCTTGAGTGGTGGTCGTTCTTGTTTACCTTGAGGTGCTCGTTAAGTGTGTTTATTCTTGTTGTAAGAATAGCTATCTGTACTTCAGGGGAACCTGTGTCGTTTTCGTGGAGCTTGTATGTGGATATGATATCCTGCTTCTGATCTTTAAGCATTGTTTAATCACCTTTCAAATAAATAAATTCGAAATACAAGGAATACGGCGGGTGAAACGCACCTTTGGCAAGTGCCTTATTCCCGTAAGCCGTGTATTCGTATACGCCATACCAAGATGCATTATATCACACGGTTTGATTTTTGTAAAGGGGTTTTGTAAAAAAATATTCCGCCTTTGAAAAATATTAATTTAACATTAATAATTTTTTATTGAATGTCTCCAATAGTTTGTGATAAAATACAATAATGGAGGGGTTTGGTGTATAGCAGTTAATTTTGCACACAAACGCCGGTTTTATGTGTGAAATTAAATGTTATGCACAATCTTCTTCAAATAACTATTTTAAAGGAGCATAAAATGTTCGAAAATTTCAAAACTTTCAGTTATGAGCTTGCAGGCCGTCCTCTCGTTATCGAAACGGGCAAAATGGCAGGTCTTGCAAACGGTTCTTGTTTGGTAAGATACGGGGATACGTCTATCCTTGCGTGCGCTACTGCATCCGCAAAGCCCCGTGACGGAATTGATTTTCTTCCCCTTTCCGTTGATTTTGAGGAAAGACTTTATTCTGTCGGCAGAATTCCCGGCGGTTATTTCAGACGTGAGGGCAAGCCTACGGAAAAGGCGATACTTACCTCCCGTGTTATCGACAGACCTATCCGTCCTCTTTTCCCGAAGGATCTCCGCAATGACGTAAACCTTTCTTTGACGGTTTTGAGCGTTGACCACGACTGCTCACCCGAAATTGCCGCAATGATCGGTGCATCCGTTGCACTTTCCATCTCCGATATTCCGTGGAACGGACCTATCGGCGGTGTGTTCGTAGGTATGGTTGGCAATCAGTTCATCATCAACCCCACAGCAGCACAGAGAGAAGAAAGCACCCTTGAGCTTACCGTTGCCGGAAGCGCAAAGAAGGTAGTTATGATAGAAGCAGGCGCTAAGGAAATATCCGACGAGGATATGTTCGCCGCTATCCTTCTTGCACACGAAGAGATCAAAAAGCTCTGCGCATTTATTGACAGCATCGTTGCGGAAGTCGGCAAGCCTAAGTTCGAATACGAACAGCACGACGTCGATCACGATCTTTACGATGCTATTGAAGCGTTCTGCATCGAAGACATAAAGAAAGCACTCGACACGGATGACAAAAAGGTACGTGACGCGGCTCTGAACGTAATTACAAACGCAGTATACGAAAAGTTCGACGAAGCATACCCCGACTCACACGCAATGATGGACGAGTGTATATACAAGCTCCAGAAGTTCGTTGTACGCCGTTGGCTCCTTGACGAGGGCAAACGTGTTGACGGCCGCCGCCTTGACGAGATCCGTCCTTTGAATGCGGAAGTAAAGCTTCTTCCCCGCGTACACGGAAGCGGTATGTTCACAAGAGGACAGACACAGGTACTCACTATTGCAACACTCGGTTCTATCAGCGATATGCAGATACTTGACGGTATCGACGAAGAAGAATCAAAGAGATATATGCACCACTATAATATGCCCGGCTACTCCGTAGGCGATGCAAAATCGTCAAGAAGCCCCGGCAGACGTGAGATCGGCCACGGTGCTCTTGCCGAAAGATCACTCGTTCCCGTTCTTCCTTCCGTTGAAGAGTTCCCCTACTCCATAAGACTCGTTTCCGAGGTTATTTCCTCCAACGGTTCGACCTCGCAGGCATCCGTCTGCGGTTCAACCCTTGCACTTATGGATGCAGGCGTTCCGATAAAGGCTCCCGTTGCGGGTATTTCCTGCGGTCTTATCACAGAAGGCGACAGATGGATGACGATGATAGACATCCAGGGCCTTGAAGACTTCTTCGGCGATATGGACTTCAAGGTTGCAGGTACTCACAAGGGTATCACGTCAATTCAGATGGACCTCAAGATCGACGGCCTTACACCCGAAATAATCAGAGAAGCACTTGCTACAACTCACAAGGGCAGAGATTATATCATCGACGAGATCATACTCAAGGCTATCGAAAGACCCCGTGACGAGGTTTCCGAATACGCTCCCAAGATGATATCAATGCAGATCAACCCCGACAAGATCCGTGAGGTTATCGGTTCAGGCGGTAAGACGATCCAGAAGATAACAGGCGAAACGGGTGCGAAGATCGACATCGAAGATGACGGCTCCGTATTCATCCTCGCTGTAAACAAGGCAAGCTGTGATGCGGCTAAGGCAATGATCGACGCTATCGTATTCGAGCCCGAGGTAGGCTGCTGCTACACGGGTACCGTAACGAGAATAATTCCTATCGGCGCATTCGTTGAAATAGCACCCGGTAAGGAAGGACTCGTTCACATTTCAAAGCTTGACAACAAGCGCACCGAAAAGGTAGAGGACGTTGTCGCTGTAGGTGACACGGTAACTGTCAAGTTCCTCGGAACAGATGACAGAGGCAGACTCAATCTTTCAAGAAAAGATGCGCTTCCCAAGGTAAACGCAAAATAATTGTAAAATAATTAAAAGTGGCTAAAAAAAGTTTTCAAAGACGGCGTGCCGCAATGAACAAAAAAGCCTACAGAAAGGCTTTCAGCGGCACGTCTGTCGTAACGACGGTAATTATCGTTTTACTCGTTCTTATAATCGTGACCCTTTGCGCTGTAATTGCACGTGATATGGCGAACGATAAAAAAGCGGACGTCGGCACGTCTGCCGTTACAACGGACGATGTACCCGCAACGGAAGAAGAGGATAAAGAAACGCAGGCGGTGCTTGATACCTCACGTTATGACGTTATCAAATGCTCTGAAAGCGAACTTACACAAGGTCCGCTCGTGCTTGTAAACAGAGAAAATGCGTACGCTTTTTCCGACAGCGTATCTCTTGTTAATCTTTATAACAACAAGGACCGCAGATATACTGTTTCAAGCTCGGAGATAACCTTGCAAAGAGATGCTTTCCTTGCTTTAGGCAGGCTTACAGATGCGTTTTATTCCGAAACGTCGCTTGAAATAATGCAGGTGACGGCAGGGTACCGCACGAAGCAACAGCAGGAGGATTTTTATAACTCCATGGTTTCTTCCGATGAAGACAGCGGATATTACGAATTTGCAGGATATTCCGACCATCATACGGGATATGCATTTGACGTAAAGCTGTATCTTGATGACGGCACGTCGCTTTCGTATGCAAAAAATGCAGAAGAGTACGCACCGTTCATAGTCGATAATTATCATAAATACGGATTTATAATGAGGTATCCGGGCAATAAGACCGAGTATACGGGAATTATATCCGAGGGCAACCATTTCAGATACGTCGGTATGCCCCATTCCGTGTATATGCACGAGAATGATCTGTGCCTTGAAGAGTATATTTCATATATCAAAAAGTTCCCCGTAACAGCGCCTTTGCAGGTGCTTACCGGCGGTAAAACGTATTACGTTTATTACACACGCAAAACGGGTGACGTAACGGACGTTTACGTTCCGAACTTTGCGGAATATACCGTTTCGGGCAATAACACCGACGGATTTATCGTAACTTATTGCGAATAATATTTTTCCGTTTCGTATATGACGTGTTTACGCAGCTTCAGCGTTACAGGTACGTTCAGAAAGATCAGCACACAGGTGAAAAAGTCCGTGAGCTGCCAGACGTATTCCGTGCATACGGATGAGCCTATGAATATGCAAATGCAGTATACGAAAAGGTAAAGCTTTGAAAAAAATTTGTTTTTTGATATGTATTCGATGCACCTAACACCGTAATACGACCAGCAGATGAGCGTTGCAAAAGCAAAAAACACAACGCAAACCGAAATTATATGATGTGCAGTGTCACCTAAAAAATATCCGTATGCGCTGTTTGTTATTGCTATTCCGTCGTAAGCGTCGGAAACGGTGATATCGGGATATGCAATAAGTATGACGAAAGCCGTTACTGTACACATTATGACCGTGTCGGCAAAAACCTCAAACATTCCCAAAAAGCCTTGCTCCGCAGGGCTTTTTGTATTTGATGCGCCGTGCGATATGGCGGACGTTCCCGCACCTGCCTCGTGTGAAAGCGCACTTTTTGCAACACCGTGCTTTACCGCCCGTGCTATGGAATACCCGCCGATCCCCGCCGATGCGCTGTCAAGACCGAAGGCGCAGGAGAAAATATTCTTTATAACGCCCGGAACGGCGGATACGTTTGAGATGATTATAAAAAGCGAAAAAGCCATAAAAACAGACGTCATAACGGGGATAGATGCCATTGTAAAACGGCTTATGCTCTTTATTCCGCCGATCACGATAACACCGCATAAAACGGCAAGCACACCGCCTGTTACGTACGTCGGTATTCCGTAGGTGAAAACGGCACGCGATGCCGAATTTGACTGTATGATACAGCCCGATGCAAGCGAGGAAGCAATACATAAAACGCAGAAAAAATACGAAAGCTTTTTTGAATTTGCCCCAAAAAATATGTAATACATGGGGCCTCCGACACGCTTGCCGCCTTCATCCTTTCCGAACCTTACGGCAAGCACCGTTTCGGCATATTTCAAGCCGAGAGAAAAAACAGCGCTCACCCACATCCAGAAAACTGCCCCCGCACCGCCTATGGATATTGCCACGGCAACGCCGACGATGTTGCCGACACCGAGAGTGCCGGCTAAAGCAACACTCAAAGCCGCAAGCGGAGATATACCGTCACAAGAGCTTCTTTTAAAAAGAGCGCCGACGGCTTTTTTTATGCGCGAAGGCTTCAAAAGACGTGTTGCAAAAAGGAAATATCCGCCGCAGATCACGGTTATCAAAGGAAGCAGGGGAAGAATTATACGATCGTTTATAAAAGACAAAAAAACACCCCCGATAGAATATTATTCACTCGGCGGTGTTTTAATGCTTTATAAACTATTATTTGAACAGCAAGATTTTTTTGAGGTGTTATTGCTTATTCATAACATACAGTAAAATGCTCTAAAAGCGCCTTGAATAAAGGGTTTTTCGCAAAAACTCATTTAACCCATCTACGGTGTTACGCTGTTTTATCCTTGTTCTGAGAGATTATAAGGGTAAAAGTAAGGACAAGAATCATCAAAATCTTATGTTTTAGATTTGAGAAACGAACTGTTGAAATGTGAATTTACAAATGAATTCAGGACTTATCGTGGAAAGATCCAAATTATTTGCAGTCACATTGCAGGCGAAATCCGAACCGATTTTCTTTTATGTCACAGTAGTATATAATCTGCTGTTATCCACTCTTCCAATACTTTGATGTTCGCAAGACACTGCGAACAAAGCAAGGACTTTGCTTTGATTTTGCGCATCTGTTCGTCACGTTCTGCCGCAGTCAAAATATCCCTTTCTATGCCGTTGACGGTGTATCCTATAGAGACAGCGCACATCGGCACACTTGGAACCGTATGTATTACGATCGAGTTTGGCGGAATGCAGATATAACAACTGATAACACAAGAACAGCCAACGGCAAAGAAATTTACAGCTTCCACAAGCCGGAAGGTGCTTTCGTTCCCGACGAGGACTTTTTATAACGAAAATCTATTGAAACTAAACCTCTGCATTTTTTGGATGCAGAGGTTTAGTTTTTCTTTTTATTCTTTTTCCCCGTTTAATATCCATTCAGGATCATAGCCGAACTCCATGCCAATGAGCTTAGCCAGCATAGGGGAGATAGTTTTGTTCCTCTTGGTGCCCGGGCGGCTGTTGCTTGTCAGAATATAAAGGTAATTTTCTGACATACCGACACGCTTGGCAAATTCTCGCTTCGATAGTTTTTGTTCAGCAATGATTTTGTTGAGTCGTGCTTCCAGTGTCATGTGTTCGAATCTCCCTTCTTATCCTGCTGCTGTTTTAATGCTGCAAAACGTAGAAGTTGTTTTCTGGAGGAAACACCGAGCTTGCCGTATATGTTTTTGTTGTGATACTTCATGGTGTTTTCCTGAATGCCGAGAATTGCAGCAATTTCTTGCGCTGTCTTGCCTTCCAAATACAGCTCGTAAATGCGGGATTCAGTTGGTGTTAACGTCTTCAGATTGCAGATAAAGAAGTCATAGTCCTCAAGAACGATCTTCTTCTTTTGTTCTTCGGTCAAGTGTAGGATCTCGTTCTGAGCCAGCTCGTATTCCTCAAGCGCCTTCTCGTAGGCTGCCTTTGTTCGCTG
>JAZQBL010000013.1:0-157074 GCA_045545665.1 Eubacteriales bacterium | reverse complement strand
AAAGCGAGTCTTTGCCGTTTTGGAGAGAGTTAACACAGACAGCATTCTTTTGTATGCCATACAACGAAGGAATGCATTGCTGCTCTTTGTATGGCAGAAAAAACTTTCCCGAAGGAGGAAACAATGAAACATAAGATTTCAAAACGAATTTTTAGTACCCTACTGGCTATGGTAATGCTGGTAGGCCTCTTACCCACGGCGGCGATCCCCGCCTTTGCGGGCTACGAGGACGGCACAGAATGCGAATTCTGCGGCGGCTACCGATTTGACGACTGGCTCTGCGACTGCGGACCCCACTGCTCCGAAAACTCGGACGCGAGCGACTGCTACGAACAGCACCATTGCAAGGAATGCAGCGGTGCATTCCCCTCGGACGAGCTTTGTGATACGTGCGGCGTGTGCTCCGTGTGTCAGGTCGATCACCCGAATCACTGTATTATGTGTAAAAATCACGTCGACGAGATATGCAGCTTTTGCTTGTGTTGCGATGACTGTATCGAAAGCATCGGCTCACACTGTCCCTGCGGCGATTGCCTTATGGAAGCAACGTCGTGCCCGGTACACGAATACGAATTCGGCGGCAGCAATAACCACTGCGATATGTGTATGATCGACTATATCTGTATAGGCTGCGAGACCTGCTATTACGGTGAGTTATCTTATGTGTGCTCCGAATGCCAGCTCTGCGAGGATTGCTGGGGCTCCTCGGAAGAGCATTGCAACTCCTGTCTGAAGCACGCTGACGATCTGTGCGAAGAGTGTCTTCTTTGCGGTCTCTGTGCCCAGGAGTTCGGTACTCACTGTGAAATCTGCTTGGAATGTCTGGACGTCGTGGATCAATGTCCCAGTCACCCATATTCGAGCGGTCAGTCGAACCACTGCGCTGACTGCGCTTATCTGGTATGCAACGATTGCGGCGAATGCTTTTATGAGGATCCCGATAATTTCTGCGAGGAGTGTTTTCAGTGCATTGTCTGCTGTATAAACAACAACTATCACTGCTTTAACTGCTTGGAATGTCATATGGGCGAGGTCTGTGAGGATTGTGCCTTCTGTTACGACTGTGCCTTGGATGAGGGGTATCACTGCGATACCTGCGGTCTGCATACCGAGGATTGGTGCGCCGACGGCGGAGACGGAACGCATTGCGCCGATTGCGCCGAGGAATTCCTCTGCGAGGAGTGCGAGAGATGCTCAAGATGCACCGAGCTTGAATTCTGCGCCGATTGCGGACTTTGCACCGAGTGCTGCATCTACTACGCCGAGAGTGAGGGCTGCTCCTGCGGCGAATACTGCGTATACTCTTCCGATTGGGAGGATCATTTCTGCTACGATTGCGGCACCTGCTATGACGAGGTGGATATGTGCGAGCTCTGCGGTATCTGTATCGACTGCTGCGAGAGCTATTCCGAATGCTCGGAGGGACTCTGCGTCGAGGATCCCGATTACGACAGCCACTTCTGCGAGGATTGCGGCGCCTGCTTCCACGACAGCGAGGCTTGCGAGGATTGCGTTGGCGCGGGCGATCTTCTCTGTCTCGAGTGCTGTGCCGTACGCAGCGAGGATTACGGCTGTGACCACGGTATCTGTATGAACAACTGGGAGTGGCCCGAGCATTACTGCACCGTATGCGGTACCTGCTTTGAGTACTGCGGACATACGGGAACCGCACATACCCATAACTACGTAAGTAATATTTGTACGATCTGCGGTGCCAGAAGCAACGGCAGACCGAACATCGTCAGAAACCCTGTGGATATCAGCGTCCCGGTCAACGACGCCTCCGCGGATGATATGGCTTACCGCACCGTGACCTTCAGCGTCAAGGCGGTTGGCGAGGGTCTGACTTATCAGTGGTACGTTCGCTATGGAGATTCCTCGACGGCGACAACCATCACGGCGGATACTCACTTTTTCTATGATGATATCGTGGAATACAGCGGCTATAACACTCCCTATCTTACCGTCTGGATCCCCACCGAATGCGACGTAGAGCTTACCTTCTTCTGCTTAGTTGCGAATACAAAAGGCAGAATGAACAGCAAAACGGCAACGCTCACGACCGAGCATTGCTTCTCCGATAGGCTCTCTGCTATTGATAAGCTTTCCTTCGCGTTCAAGAGCCTTATCGACGGCGAAGTGCAGACCATCGAAGGCTGGTATTCCAACTACCATCAGAGCTATTGTATCGGCGAGGGCTGTAGCGAGCTTTCCGAAGAAATAAAGCATAATTACGGCGGCTGGGAGCCCGGTGCTATACCGACAAAGGATTATTACGGCTACAAGACACGTACCTGCCTTGACTGCGGCTTCGTTTACTATATGAGGCTCGATAAGGAGACCGATCCCCACGTTCATACCTGGGAAGAGGTCGGCTATAATGAATACAAGCATTGGGGCGTCTGCTATTGCGGATACGGCTCCATGAATCAGGCTGCCCTTCATACTTTTGAGGACGAATGGGAGACCGTAACACCCGCTACTGCTACCACGGCGGGCCTTGAGCGCAGACCCTGCCTTGAGGGATGCGGCTACTATCAGACCCGTTCCATCCCCCGCCAGACTCATACCCACGTCTTCTACGACTGGGATTACATCAATGAAAACGGATATATTGACGGCGATTCTACCAACGTTCCATATTACGGAGAGTACGGAAAAACCGACAGCAAGTATCACTATGCATACTGTCTCTTCCCCGGCTGCGAGGCTACGAAATCCTATTCGCATACTTATAACAGCAAGTGGGTAATTAAAGGCAACGCTTATACCCAGGGTGTTATGCATCTGGAGTGCGGCGTTTGCGGGTATTCCAAGGACAAGACATATAAAGAGGGCGCTTATTCCGTCTTTATCAAGGGCGGTACTCTGAGCACGTATGCGGCAAGACTCAATCAGCTCGTAAAGATCTACCGCCTTAACGAGTACGCCCCCGGAACCTACCTGAACGTTCAGGACGATCCTACTACCGCCTTCAGTGCATACGCAACCTTCGATCAGGGCAAGACCTGGACTCTGCTTCCTATGTCCTATCACGCTCCCGATGCCGATGACAGCCGCGAATACTGGTATTTCAGAATGCCTAAGCCCGCGAAAGATGAGCTCAAAGAGTACAAGGACTGGGATTTCTGGGTTGAGGTCGAGGGCGAAGTGATCAAGTGCGCCGAGGAGGATCATGTGAACGATCCCGAGTATTTTGATGAGAAGTACCTCAAGCTCGTCGGCGTTGTCGAGGCGACCTGCGGCCATCCCGGGTACACGGGCGACTGGGTATATACCTGCTGTAATTACGTCAAGGAATACGGTGAAGTAACTCCTCAGCTCGATCACCCTGCATGGAAGCTGCAGCATAACGTAGGTAAAAAAGACGGAACCTGCACCGAGAGAGGCTACAGCGGCGACACGGTCTGCACGGCTTGCGGAGAGATAGTCGTAAAGGGTAAATATACCGATTACGAGCACGTCGGACGTATAGTTACCTCTCCCGCGGTCGCTCCTACCTGTACCTCTGTTGGATGGACGATAGAGTTCTCCTGCGTGAGTTGCGAAAAGGTTCTTCTGAGAAAGACAAAGATCGCAAAGATACCCCACGATTGGGTACCTGTTACGGGAACCGATTCGACCTGCACAGAGAAGGGTTGTCTCGATCACTACGAATGCACCATGTGCGGTGCCGTTTCACTTGACGGCGTGAGCGAGCTCTTCAATGTAGCAAGACTCACCGTTCGTGCGGGTCACGATTGGGGTGCGTGGGAAGCTATAAGCGAAACCCATCACGCCCGTGTATGTCAAACGGATGAAAGCCATACAGGCCGGGCAAGGCATGACTTTGTTGGCGGCATCTGTGCAGACTGTGGTTATAAAATGCCGGGCGTTACCTTCGTCAGTGGTACCGTAACCAGCTTCGGAAGCGAGACCGATAACGTCATTATCCAGCTGATCGCCGAAGGCTACTCCGAGGCAGATTACGAGGTGATCGTACAGGGTAACACCGCCGCATATTCCATCGGAGACGTTGCAGCCGGCACCTACACCCTAAGGGTAGTGAAGAACAACCACGTTGCTCGTGAGTATACCGTAGTTATCGGTACCAATGACGTTACCCGGGATGCCAAGATCCACCTTAAGGGCGATATCAACGGCGATGGCAGAATTAACGTCAGCGACGTTGGTTTGGCAAATGCTCACGCCAAGAAGGTTTCTACCCTGGAGGGCTATCAGTTTGATTGCGCCAACGTAAATGGTGATACACGAATTACCATCAGTGACGTCGGACTTTTGAACGCTCACGCCAAGAAAACGAGTCTTCTTTGGTAACTTATCGAGAGACTATCCGTGATCGGATAGTCTCTCTCCAAAGCGGCAAAGTTCGCTTTGCCGTTTTGGAGAGAGTATAGAAAGCAAGGAGTTTTAATCAGTGAACGACAAAGATAAAGAATACAACGAATTCTTAGAAATATGTAATAAAGGCAATGAAAACAACCCAACACAAAGGCAATCTACACAGCAGGCTCGAACAACAGCTCGTCCGGGAAGATACTTATCTTCTAAACGAATGAGTGCAAAAAAGCGCAAAGCACGCCGGCGTAAAATTGCTGTTGCATCCGTTTTCGCTCTTGTCGTGTCGGTTTTGATTATTGTTTTGATTTGCAAAGGCTGTGCAGATAAAAATCATGATAATGCAGACCTTTCCGGTGTATGGCACTACGACCAATACACTGAGTATGAGTTTGACGGCGAGGGTAAGGGCTGTATGTGCCTCGACGGCAGCAATCACTTTGAATTTACATACAAAGCAGAGGATGGTACTCTGTACCTTGATTTTGCCCTGGACTACGTTACCGATTGCCAATACACCTATACAGTTGATGGGGACAAGCTGACGCTGATCGGTGGCGAAGGCACCGCCGAGGTTGGCAAGGTCTATGAGCTGACGTTGGTAAAAGAGCAATAGTAGGTGTCGCATTCTATGAGAAAAATAATCTGTTTGTTGACGAAAAATTTTCAAAAATTCTCGTAACACGATATAACACAGCACGTTCGGCGGTAATGTCGGACGTGCATTTTCGTCATAAAATGTTTCCAATTTAAAACGAAAAAAAGTTGAGCCTATCCCTTGACTTTTTGACCAAAATCGATCATTACTTATATTGAGAGTAAACCACTCCGCGTTGAAAGACGTTTGCTCGATTATTCTATGTACTGACAGAACGAGGAGTAAGATAACCGAAAAAATTTGAAACTTTTTTCAAAAAAGTGCTGAAGCGAACATAAAGTGCTATGAATAGGACAAAAAACGTACTCATTACAGCATATATTTAGCCCTGATCTCCGCTAAATCGACATAACCTCGCATAAATTGCTCGGACGGTAGTGCGACCGTCTCCTTTATGGGAATTTCACGCAGCGAATTGTTCTCAGAGGATAACGGAGGCGTTGCCACCATACCGACGCTGACTCACGAAATGTACATAAAGCTTGAGGTTTTCTGAAAGCAAAGCGTACTTCCGCAAGACTGTTCGATAAGGTCGTTGGCGGTTAGATGTAAAAAAGATTCCCTTGTTTTCGCTCATAAGGGCAAAAACAAGGGAAAATACATAACAGTTGAGTTTGTAATAGGTGAAAAACCCAGTAATATCAAGGTTTTTTAGAGTATGGGACAGTTAATGTCTGATAAATTATTATTTGTTGTATTTAGCGATCTCAGACGTGATGCTTTCCGCTTTTTCTTTGTAAGCTTTCAGCTTTGCACGTTCGCCTTCAACGACTGCCGCAGGCGCTTTTGCAACGAAGCCTTCGTTTGAAAGCTTCTTTTCAAGACGGTCTATCTCGCCTTGAGTCTTTACAAGCTCGCCTTCAAGACGTGCCTTTTCCTTTTCAAAGTCAACGACCTCGGACAAAGGAATGTATATAGCACAGTCGTCCGTGATTATGGAAACTGCATCCTCACCCGTGTATTCATCCGTGTAAACGACCTCGGAAGCCGATGCAAGTCTTGTGAAGAAGCCCGACGTCGTTTCGTTGAACGCATCGTGTTTTTCACTCTTTATGAATACCGTAGCCTTCTTTGACGGAGGTACGTTCATCTCTGCGCGTCTGTTTCTTACAGCCTTAACAGCGGCGATAAGTGACTGCATACGCGATTCGTCCTCGGGGAAATTCAAAGCGTCGTCGTATTCGGGGTAAGCGGATATCATAATGCTTTCGTCCGTGTGGGGAAGTGCCTGGTAAAGCTCTTCCGTGATGAACGGCATAAACGGATGCAAAAGCTTGAGAGCAGAGGTAAGAACGTAAGCGATGACGTTCTGAGCTACGAGGTTATCCTTGCTGCCCTTGTCGTTGAAACGGGGCTTCAGAAGCTCAATGTACCAGTCACAGAAGTTGTCCCAGATGAAGTCGTAAAGCTTCGAAAGGGCAACGCCGAGTTCGAACGATTCAAGGTTTGCAGATACTTCTTTCGTAAGTCTGTTGAGCTTTGAAAGTATCCATTTGTCCTCAATTCTGAGTTCGGACTTTTCGGGAAGCTCGATCTTTTCAATGTCAAGATTCATAAGCACGAAGCGTGCCGCATTCCATATCTTGTTTGAGAAGTTACGGGAAGCTTCGATCTTTTCGTCCGAGAAACGCATATCGTTTCCGGGTGAGTTACCCGTAGCAAGTGCAAAGCGGAGTGCGTCTGCGCCGTATTTGTCGATTATCTGCAAGGGATCTATGCCGTTTCCGAGAGATTTCGACATCTTTCTGCCCTGCGCGTCTCTTACAAGACCGTGGATAAATACGTGCTTGAACGGTATTTCGTTCATATGCTCCATTGCGGAGAATATCATTCTCGATACCCAGAACGTGATTATATCGTAACCCGTTACGAGAACGTCTGTCGGGTAGTATTTTTCAAGATCGGGCGTTTTGTCGGGCCAGCCGAGCGTTGAGAACGGCCAGAGTGCGGAGGAGAACCACGTGTCAAGCACGTCTTCGTCCTGATGAACTGCGCCGCCGCATTCGGGACATACGTCGATATCCGTTTTCGATACAGTCATTTTACCGCATTTTTCGCAGTAGAATGCAGGTATTCTGTGTCCCCACCAGAGCTGACGGGAAATGCACCAGTCGTGGAGGTTTTCCATCCAGTTGATGTATATTTTGCTGAATCTGTCGGGCTCGTAGCTTATTCTGCCGTCCTTTACGGCATCTATTGCGGGCTGTATCATCGGACCCATCTTTACAAACCACTGGTCTGACGTCAAAGGCTCGACTGTGTCGCCGCAACGGTAGCACTTGCCGACGTTGTGATTGTGTGCTTCGACCTTTACAAGATATCCTTCGGCTTCAAGGTCTGCAACGATCTGCTTGCGTGCTTCGTATCTGCCAAGACCCTGATACTTTCCGCCGTATTCGTTTATCTTTGCATCGTCGTCCATTACCTTGATTATCTCAAGGTCGTGGCGCTGACCGACCATAAAGTCGTTCGGGTCGTGCGCAGGTGTTATCTTAACACAGCCCGTACCGAATTCCTTGTCAACGTAGTCGTCGGCGATGATCGGTATTTCTCTGTTTACGAGCGGCAAAATGAGCGTTTTGCCGACGAGATGCGTATATCTTTCGTCCTCGGGATTTACCGCAACGGCAGTATCGCCGAGAAGCGTTTCCGGACGTGTCGTGGCGATAGTCAGATACTCGTTGCTGTCCTTGATGGGATATCTGATGTGCCAGAAATGACCTGCATCCTCGGAATATTCAACCTCGGCATCGGACAACGCCGTACGGCAGTGAGGACACCAGTTTATTATTCTGTAGCCTCTGTAGATGAGACCCTTGTCGTAAAGGTTTACGAATACTTCACGTACGGCACGGGAAAGTCCTTCGTCCATCGTGAAGCGCAAACGTGTCCAGTCGCAGGAAGCACCGAGCTTCTGAAGCTGGCGGATGATGGTGGAGCCGTACTGTGCTTTCCAATCCCATACTCTTTCAAGGAATTTTTCACGGCCGAGGTCGTAACGTGTAAGACCTTCGTTCTTTCTCAAAAATTCCTCGACCTTTATCTGCGTTGCAATACCTGCATGGTCCGTTCCGGGAACCCAAAGGGTGGAAAAGCCCTTCATTCTCTTGTAACGGATAAGAATATCCTGAAGCGTTTCATCAAGGGCGTGACCCATGTGAAGCTGTCCTGTTACATTTGGAGGCGGAATAACTATCGTAAATGCAGGCTTTCCGTCATTTACGTCGGGTGTGAAGTAACCGCCGTCACACCAGGCTTTGTAAAGTCTGTCTTCGACCTTGCTCGGGTCGTAAGTCTTTTCGATCTCTTTCATTTTGTATATCCTTTCAATTAATTATCGTATATATAGCCTTCTCCAGTGGGAGAAGGGGGACCGCTTTAGCGGTGGATGAGGTGTTACCTCTCCACGACCTTTAAATCCTCATAAACCAATCCCAATTTTTTTAAAATATCATCCGATACAACACGAAAATTTTTTCTTATGCTGTCATTGGAATATCTTAACACGGTAATTCCCCATTTTGCAAGATCTTCATCTCTTTTTCTATCGGCTTCCTTGTGTTCGGAAGAGGTGTGCTGAATACCGTCGATTTCAATCACTGTTTTGTTTTTTGCAATATAAAAATCAACAATGTAATTTTCAATATTATGTTGACGTTTTACGTTTAACGGGAGTCGCTTTAAAAAATCATACCATAAATGTTTTTCTTCGGGTGTCATATTTTTACGTAGTTCTCTTGCATTTGATACAAGTTTTTTGTTGTAAGGAATCATATTACACCTCATCCACCGCTAAAGCGGTCCCCCTTCCCCCGCTGGGGAAGGCCAAAAAATCCCCCGTCCGTATTAGGACGAGGGATTCCCGTGTTACCACCTAACTTCATACCACGGCGTTACCGTGATACCTTACGCAGCCGAAAAGCCGCCGCACGTCTTTACGGCTGTGCACCCGTCGGCATCTAATAAGGCTTTGCCCGTTCTTGCCGCCGCTCCGAGACTACCTTCCGAAAAGCTCTATAGGACGTTGCACCTACCCGTCCCTCTCTGAAACAGAGTTTTTTTCGTACTCCTTCTCATCAACGCATTTTATCAACTTACGACCATTATACCCGAAAGACGTGATTTGTCAATACTTCTATTAAAAAGTTTACAATTATTCCTCGGTAAAGGTGATGTTGATACTGCCGACGGAGGTGCTGACTTTTAATATTTTATCACCGCCGACTCTGTCGGATACGTTGCAAGAGCCCATATCTTTTCTGCAGGATACGGTGTAATCTTCAAGCTTTCCGCAAAGCTTGCCCTTTATGCTTCCGACGTCGCTTGAAAGTGACGTAACACGGCAGTCAAGACTGTCAACGTTTATGCTTCCGACGTCCGTTTCCGCATCGAACGATGCAAATTTGCAGTCGTTTATTTTAACACTTCCGACGTCGGTCTTTGCACAAACACCTTCCGCGTTTGCGTTTTTGAACGTTACGTTACCTGCATCACTTTCAACGTCTATTTTGCCCGAAAGCGTCAGATCTTCAAGCGTAAATACACCTGCATCAAGCTCAGCTTCGATATTTGCCTTCATACCGTCGGGAATGAGTAAAACTACCTTGCTTGACGTCGTTACACCGAAGGACACGTGCGGAATAACGTCTTTACATTCTATTTTAAGCTCGCCGTCTTTGACTGTGTGAGTGTATCTGCAAAATACCGCATTTTCATATGAAAGATGAATTTTACCGTCGGATGAAGGCTTTATTTCAACGGATGATGCAAGCACGTCAATGTCGATTCTGTTTATTTCACCGACACTCAGCTCGTCCGTTACTGCAGTACCGACAGCGTCTTTTTGTGCTACGGCACCGTAAACGGTAAGACCGACACCGCACAAAAACATAACAAGGGCGACTAATAAAACGATAGTTGATCTTTTCATTACTTGTTACCTCCGAGTCCTTCAAAGAATGATTTTATCTTGAAAAAATACCCTTTTATCTGTGAAAACGACCATTTTGTGAATTTTACACACGGTACGCAAAGCGCAAGTGCCAAAGCACACATGATAATACCGCATCCGACGTACATTGCACTTGAGGTTGCAATGTTCGGTAAACCGAAAACGACGACCGAAATACCGCTTACCCACATCATAAGATCAAGCTCCCATGCCCATAAGTTTGCACATACGATGCAAAATCCGACGATAAGAGCTTTTACAAAATCCCATGCAGTTACTCTTTCATTCGTTGCTTCTTCTTCAAAATGTGCATCTTCCAAAACGTGGCGCACGATATCGTCTATACTGCCGAGGGAGCTTACCGCTTCCTCTTCACTCATTCCGCCGTCGCACCTGTCGGCAATTATCTCCTCGTAATATGCAAGCGTTTCTTCTCTTTCTTCCTTTTTTACGTCCTTCAGTGATGCGCCGAGGGCTTCAAGAAATTGTTTTTTATTCATCCTTCCCACTCCTCCTTTATATAGTTGTAAGTTTTTTCTATATCTTGCCAGTCCGATAAAAATTCCCGTATTCTTTCACGGCCCGAGTCTGTTATCGAGTAATATTTGCGAAGACGGCTGTTGTATTCCGCCGTCCTTGAACTTACGCACCCCGATGCTTCAAGCCGTTTTAGTATCGGATAAAGCGTTGATTCTGAAATGTCCATTATCGGTTCGATGTCCTTTATCAGCTTGTATCCGTACGTTTCTTCCTTCAGCATCGAAGCCAGCACGCATATTTCAATATATCCCCGCTTGAGTTGAATATCCATATCGACCTCCATTTCGCCGCCCGGGCGGCGGCACCGCACTTTGTGAAATTTAAATTCCGAGACGTGAGCTGTTATTGTATAGGATAAAATGAATAAGACTTTACGTCACACTTCCTATCGCATAATACTATATCACGCATAGTATGATTTGTCAAGAGGTATGAGAAAAATTTAAAAAAATTTCCGTTTCCTATTGCCTTTTTTGAATTTTTGTGTAATAATATATGGAGTTTTTTCAGCAAAGGAGATTTTCGTGAATAACAGAAGTAGTTTTACAGGTAAAATAGGTTTTGTTTTGGCAGCGGCAGGCTCCGCTGTCGGACTCGGAAACATATGGCGTTTTCCGTATCTTGCCGCAAAGCACGGCGGCGGTATATTCCTGCTTACGTACATTATCCTCGCTGTTACGTTCGGTTTTGCCTTGATGATGGCAGAAATAGCTTTGGGACGTAAAACGGGGCTTAGTGCTGTCGGTGCATTCAAAGCACTCGATAAAAGATTTTCATTCGTCGGATATTTGGCATCCATCGTTCCGATAATAATCCTCCCTTATTACTGTGTAATAGGCGGTTGGGTCATAAAATATCTTTCGGTATTTCTCACCTCTCACGGTGAGGCGGCGGCAGTTGATGGATATTTTGAGTCGTTTATAGGCGGCGTAGGTGAGCCTATCGGCTGGTTTGCGCTGTTTTTGGGACTTACCGCGCTCGTTGTTTTGCTCGGCGTTGAAAAGGGTATCGAAAAGGTAAGTAAAATAATGATGCCCATCCTCGTCGTTTTAACGCTCTTTATCGCAATCTATACCATGACGGCGGACGGCGCTTGGGAAGGCGTTATCTACTACATAAAGCCCGACTTTTCACAGTTTTCAATAATCACGGTGCTTGCCGCAATGGGACAGCTGTTCTATTCGATGTCACTTGCAATGGGCATTATGATAACGTACGGCTCGTATATGAAAAAGGACGTCAATATCGAATCATCCGTAAGACAGATAGAGATATTTGACACAGGCATAGCATTTCTTGCGGGACTTATGATAGTTCCCGGTGTATTTGCTTTTTCGGGCGGCAGTGCCGAGGCGCTTAACAAAGGTCGCGGACTTATGTTCGTAACGCTCCCGAAGGTGTTTGACTCAATGAAGGGCGGCGAGATGATCGGCGTTGCCTTCTTCCTGCTCGTACTTTTTGCCGCACTTACGTCCTCGATTTCTCTTATGGAAACGGTTGTTTCGATATTCACCGATAAATTCGGTATAAAGAGAAAAACGGCTTGCTTCATCGTTTTGGGCATATGCATCGTGTTCGGCGTTCCGTCCTCGCTCGGTAACGGTATATGGAGCGGAATAAAGCTTATCGGAATGGATTTCCTCACGTTATTTGATTTTGCAAGCAACAGTGTTCTTATGCCGATAGTTGCACTTGCAACGTGTATATTCATCGGTTACGTCATCAAGCCTAAGGCAATAATCGAGGAAGCGGAGATCGGCGGAGCATTCAAAGCACGCAAGCTCTTTACGGTAGTTATAAAATATATAGCACCCGTTTGCATCGTTTTCATACTCATCTTCTCCGTTCTGGAAGCATTCGGAATAGTAAAAGTATAAAAAAACGCAACCGTACGGCTGCGTTGAAACAAAAAGCAAGAATAAAAGTTTTTCCTTTTTTCTCTGCATTCTTAGCGGAGAATTAGTAGCACGAAAGCTTCGGCAGAGAACTTGTTTTCTCTGCCGATTTGTGTTATAATGAGGCTAACGAAAAGCCTCCCTCCCGGAGGGAGCCTATTGAAGCGTTCGTACAGCTTTAGGGGCATGGGCTTTGCTCTATGCCTTTGTAATACAAAGGCGAAACTTGCGCGATTAAATTCCAAGTGTAGACATCACACAGTAGGAGGATAGTTGCAAAATGCAAAGAAAAGATTTTTATATCGAATACTATAATAGAACAAATCGCTTTTTTTCTGACAAGATAATTTGGGGCAAAAAAGAACGTGAAGAAGCGTGGCGCAAAGGACAAGGTCTTACATCAAAGTTTGGACGCAAAATATTTATTATATTCCAGTATTTGATTTTGTTGTTATGTTGGATTCCCATGTGCTTTGAACGTGAATTATGGGTTGCTATACCAATTGCAATCCTTTGCTTTTTGTTACAATCATATATCACAGATTTCTCTATTTTAAAGATTGAATTTCTCTATTTGACCTACTGCAAAAATAGCGTATATTGTTCTGTATTACATGATATATTCCTTGGTAGTTATGCTGAATTTTTCGATCAGTTAACCCGTTATACAAAGAAAGAAGTAACGGGGTACATTTTTATAGGCGGTGGAAAGTTTTATGGAAAATTTCGAGCCGTTTGCAGAAACAAAACCAAAAGAATTGTATTAAAATTTCAGACGAATTGCACTATTGTAATAATTAACAAAAAGAAATTTGCAGTTAAGGGCGTGTTGACCTCAAAAGAACATTTGATATCAGAGATTGCAAATATTATCAACACAAACCAATGATATCGTGTTTTGGCTTTTTAATGATATGAGAACCCGGACAGACCTTGAAAATCTGTCCGGGATACTCTTTGTATTCTGCGGCGCAAATATATCTTAACGGACAGTCGAGGACGCCTGTCCCTACAAGGAGAAATTAAACTTCCTTATGAGAAGTCCGCTTTATTCTTGCTTTTTTATCTTGTCAAGTAAGCTTTTTTACCCAATTATAGCTGTTTGCTTTGATGAAAACGGGCAGGCACTTGAACACCTGGTCGGCGTTAAGGCACGCAATTACGGCGATGGGATGCCAGTGCCAGCGGAATGCCGCACAGAACGAAAGAGGTAAAACTATGCACCAGATGGCGACGATATCGAGCTTCAATACGAATTTCGAATCTCCGCCGCCGCGCACGATACCCGTGTTCGTCGGCATCTGATATGCCGTACCGATGCACGTTACGCACAGAACGAGTAAAAATCCGTCGGCAAGGCTTACAGCCTCGCTTGAAATATTGTAAAGGCTTATTATCGGTGTGCGGAGTAAGAAAAGCAAAACGGACGTGGCAAGTCCGACACCGACGTATATGACCTGCAGTGACCTTGAATATTCCTTTATCTTATCAAGGCTTTTGCCTTGTCCGATGCTTTTGCCGATTATGACGGCGGAGGCGGCGGACGAGCCTATCGCCGCAACCTTCAACACCTGGTAAAGCGTTGTTGATACGGAATTTGCCGCTATTGCCGCATCTGACATATGACCGAGAATAACGGTCTGTAAAGCGGTGGAAACGCCGAAAAGTCCGTCGGTAAGCACGAACGGCACGGACGACAGCGCATATTTTTTAAACAACGACAGGTCTGTCTTTACCATATCGCCAAAGGACAGCCTCAGGTTCTTTTCTATGAACATTATGTGGATGACGACGAACAAAAGCTCGGCAATTCTTGAAATGAGCGTCGCTGTTGCCGCACCTTTTGCACCCATAGGCTCAAACCCGAGCTTTCCGAAAATGAGCACGTAGTTGAGCGAGATGTTGACGATAAGAGTCATAACGGAAACACGGAAGCCTATCTTCACGCTTTCAACCGAGCGCAGGCAGGCAAGCAGTATGTTCGTTACGGCAAATACGGGATACGTGTACTTTATTACGGAAAGATATTCGACACCCTGCTGCTTTATGACCTCTGATTTCGTGAATATTCCGACCGTCTGATACGGAAAAGCGGACGTCAATATAAACAGTACAAGCGAAAACAGCACACCGCAAATAAGAGCCGATGCGGCTATATTTTTTATAGGCTTCAGCTTTTTTTCTCCCCAGTACTGACTGCCTAAAAGCACGGCGGTGTTACCGAGACCGAATATCACCTGCTGAAATATAAATTGAAGCTGATTACATGCGGCTGCCCCCGATAAGGCAGGCTCGCTGTATGCGCCGAGCATAATGTTGTCGGCAAGGTTTACTCCGAGGACGATGACGTTGTTTAAAACAAGAACGCCCCAAAGAGATATAAACGTCTTATAAAAAGATCTTTCTTTAGTAAAAAATGCCATAGCTTATCTCACAAACAGTTTTCCGTCTTCAACACGGTCTGCATTGACGGATGCGATCTTTCCTTTCAGGCTTTCTTTGCCGAGCATATAAACCTCCGTAAAATCGAGGGCGTGACCGCAAAGTACACCGTTTTTATACGTTTCAAAAAGAACGGAAAGCGCCTTTTTTTCTTCCGCATCACGCGATATAAGACCGTGTGCCTTTTCTTTGCTTATTTTATCAAGATATTCCGCGTGCGCTTTTCTCGTCGGTATATCGAGAGAACCCTGCATTACACAAGCAGGCGTGCCCGCTCTTTCCGAATACGGGAAAATGTGCG
The DNA here is from genome assembly GCA_045545665.1 of Eubacteriales bacterium. Taxonomy (GTDB): domain Bacteria; phylum Bacillota; class Clostridia; order Oscillospirales; family CAG-272; genus RGIG7213. Next base: position 141,949 of record JAZQBL010000013.1, on the reverse strand, counting down.
CGTGAACAAACGGATAATCTCTTAAAAGGCTTGCAGTGTCTTCAAGCTCTTCATCACCTTCCGTCGGAAAGCCCGCTATTATGTCACAGCTGAAACGAAAATCACCGTTTAAAGACAGTATATTTTCGATATTTCTGCGAAGTATCGAAGAATTGTATCTGCGTTTCATAAGCGCAAGTATTCTGTCGTTACCGCTTTGAACGGACAAGTGAAAATGACAGCAGAGCTTTTCGCACGACAATAGCTCTTCTGCCGTGTCTTTCCTTAAAAACGACGGGTCGAGCGAGCCGAGGCGTATCCTCTTTATGTCGGGTATTTCGGCAACTTCCTTTACAAGAGAGGGCAGATCTGTGTACGACGACGTTTCAATTCCCGTGAGAACGACCTCGCAAAAACCGCTTGAGGAAAGCTCCCTCACTTCACTCAGTATGTCATCTCTGTCACGTGAAACGGACTTTCCGCGTGCGTTTTTTATCGCACAGTACGTGCAAGCACCGTCACATCCGTCCTGTATTTTGACGTATGCCCTCGTTCTTTCTGTCGATATGCCGTGCATCTTTTCGTAAGGCAGGGAGGATGGTTCGGGCGTGCTTACTGCCTTTTCTGCAATTTTCCCGACGTTGTTTTTTATGTAGTTAAAAATTTCAAGCTTGTTTCTCGTTCCGCAAACAAATGAAGCACCGGCTTTTAAATACCGATTTGCATCAAGCTGGGAAGAACAGCCGCACACAGCCACGAGGGCACCCGATGATGCGGCTCTCCGTACGGCTTTAAGCGACTTTCTGTCGCTTTCCGCCGTAACTGTGCAGGTGTTGATAACGTACGCATCGCACGGCTTCGTAAAAGGTGCTATGCAAAATCCGTTATCCGAAAAAAGCTTTGCAAGTGCAGATGATTCGTACTGATTCACACGGCAGCCGAGCGTATATATTCCTACCTTATATTCCATATTTACCTTTTTCCGTACTGTAAAACGTAGTTGCGCCAGACCTTGTAGCCGTTTGCGTTAAAATGTACGCCGTCTCTTGAATATGCGGTGTCTAGATTTCCCGTGGCATCGTCAAAGGGCGTGGTAGTGTCGAGATAAAATATTTTTTCATTGTCGGCGAATGCGACAAGGCGGGCGTTTACCTCGTCTATCTTTTCATTTTTAAAGGGTGTGTCGGGGACGGAGGACTTCGCTTCCGTAACGTGCATATTTGACTGTATTATGATTATTGCATTCGGCTGAAGCTCCTGTATGCGTGTTATTACCTGCAGATATCTTGATTCTATCCAGGACGTCGAATAGCCTATTTCGTTTATACCGAGCAATATGTATATTTTTCCGTATGTGTATTTTTGCAAAAGCTGTGTCAGATCATAGTTGCCCGTTCCCGTTTCTGCAGGTGATTCTTTGAAGCAGTTTGCCACGTTCATTGACGTTCTTGCAAAATACGTCGCACCTTCGATGTTTCCGTAGCTGTAAAATCCTACCGTGCGGGAATCCCCTATAAAAAGTGCATCCTTGAAATAATCGGGATCGTTTACACGGTCGTCGGGATCTGTCGGAATGCTTGGCTCGGTCGTGACGGCGGAGGTTATCTCATCGGGATTTTCATCAAACGGCGCAGTCGTAACGGGGATGATTTCGGTATCCTCCGGGAGCTTTTCTGTGTCCTTTGCAGACTCGTTTTCCGTTTCCGTATCCTCTGTCGGAGCATCCGAGTCTGTTATACCGTTTTGTGTCGTATCTTTTTCGGTATCTTCGGCAGGGGCGGATGTATCACTGTTTTCTTTGGATGACGGCGTGTTGTTTGCTTCCGTTTCCTCCGTCGGAGAGGAGGATTCATCCGTATAGACTGTTGTATCAACAGAAAGAGTCGTTGCCTCAGGGTCTAATTCAAAACCGTTTTGCACGTATTCTATTACAGTTTTTATCGGGTTTCCGGGTTTTATTGCAAAAACCACTCCCAAAAGTATTGCAAGAACTGCTGTAAGTGAAATAAATACGATGATGAGAGCACGCAGAAGCAGATTTTCTTTGTTTTTTTTCATCATTTCCTCCTGAAAATGTTTTGAATACAGACGGAATACGACTGTTTAACAATTAATTATAACACAGCTTCTGAAAATATCAGTTAATTTTATTGGGATTGTTTATTAACAATTATTACACTGTCAGCAATTTTAAAAAACAAATTACATTTTGTACACTACAATGCTTTTGAAATTTTGTATAATAATTTCGAAAAGAGGTGTTTTTTTGGCAAGTGACAGAATTATCGCAGATGCCGTTATGTCCCCTGTTTTGCGTGATTTCAGAGCGTACAAGCTGACAAGCCAGAACAGAACGCAGAAGACGGTCGATGAATACATATGCGATCTGCGTATATTTTTTAAATTTATCATAGCAAACAGACAAGGTCTTCCCGTCTTCGGTGAAGAGTTCGAAAATATACAGCTTAACTGTGTAAACGGTGAATTTCTTGAAAACGTTCAGGTGACGGAGGTCTACGACTATCAGATGTATATGCGTCAGGAAAGAGGTATATCGGCGCGAAGCCTTGCGAGAAAAATGTCGGCTTTGAAAGGACTTTACAAGTATGCGACCGTTGCCGTGCATATATGCAAGAACAATCCCGTAAAGGATATCGAAGGGGCGTTTATCCGAATGTCATCCCCGAAATTTTTAACTCTTGAAGAAAGCGCACATCTGCTTGACGTCATAGCCGCCGACGTAAAGTCATGCACAAGACGGCGTGATTACGCAATGATACTTTTGTTTTTGAATACGGGTATGCGGCTTTCGGAGCTTGTTATGATAAATCTTGAGGATTTCGACGGCGAAATGACACGTATAAACGTGCTCGGTAAGGGAAGAAAAGAACGTATAGTTTACATAAACCCCGCCTGCAAGGAGGCTATCGTCGAGTATCTTGAGGAAAGATGCAACGTCACGTGTGTCGAACGGGGTAAGCATCCGCTGTTTTTGTCAACAAGACAAAAAAGGATATCAAACAACGCCGTACAGAAGCGTGTCGAAAAGTATCTTGCCGATGCGGGATACGAATACAAAAATCTGTCAACGCATAAGCTGCGCCACACGGCGGCAACGCTTATGTACAGAGAAGGCGGAGTTGACGTAAGAGTTTTACAGGAGATACTCGGCCACGAACAGCTCAATACGACACAGATATACACACACGTCGTAAACGAGGACGTGGAAAGGGCAACGAAACAAAATCCGCTTTCCGGCTACAAGCCGAAAAAAACGGAATGATATTCAGTTTGCCGTCATTAAATTATCACAATCAAGAGTTAAAATGATCACGTATGGAAAAGGGGTGCTTTATGTATAAATTGCTTATTGTTGACGACGAGGACAAGATCCGTGAGCTTATAAAAAAATACGCCGAATTCGAAGGATACGAAACGGATGAGGCGTCCGACGGTATGCAGGCTGTCGAAAAATGTAAGAAAAACAACTACGACCTCATAATAATGGATATAATGATGCCGTTTCTTGACGGATTTTCAGCATCAAAAGAAATAAGAAAAAGAAAAAACACACCCGTTATAATGCTTTCGGCACGGGGTGAGGAGTACGACAGAATACACGGCTTTGAAGTGGGAGCGGACGATTACGTCGTAAAGCCCTTTTCACCGAAGGAGCTTATGATGCGTGTCGCCGCCGTTATCGGAAGAACGAAGAAAAGCGACGACTCTGTCAGCAAAGATATAGTTACCCTTGAAGGACTTACGGTGGATTTTACCGCAAGACTCGTATGCGTTGACGGAAAAAAGGTGGAAATGACACCGAAAGAATACGACCTTTTGTTCTATCTTGTGAGAAACAGAGGCATTGCCTTAACACGTGAAAAGCTTATAACAGAGGTGTGGGGGTACGATTTTTACGGCGACGACCGAACGCTCGACACTCACATAAAGCTTTTGCGTAAAAGCCTTGGCGATTACGCACGTTTCATAGTCACCCTGCGCGGTGTCGGCTACAGGTTCGAGGGCTGACGATGGTCACAGAAAGCTCCAAACCGAAAAAACAAGGCAAGATAAGAACAAAAATAACCGTATACACTATGGTGTTTGCCGCAATGCTTTTGCTGACTGTCTGGATATTTCAGGTGGTTTTGCTTGACTTCTTCTATGAAACGGCAGTCCACAAAGAAATAATAAAAGCAGCGCAAACGGTAAAAGAAAATATAAATTCCGAAAATATAACCGATACGGTCGATGCACAGGCAGATGAAAGATCGGTCGATATAAAGGTGCTTTTTGAAGGTAACGGCGTGCTGAATTATATACAGACCGTATCCTACGGCAGTATACTCAAAAATGACGATACGGTACGCTATTACGTATATAAAACGGAAGAAGAGGGCGGAGAATATTTCGGACGGCATACCGAGAAGATAAAAATACACGACACGGATCCGCCGCCGTTTTTCGGACGTCCCGATAAAAACGACAACGCGGTCACGGAAGAGAAGATACAAAGCTTTATATACAGCATATCAACGTATATGCTTGACGGCAGAAAAGCTTACATAATGGTGAGCGCAGAGCTTGAACCCGTTGATTCCACGGTAAAAACAATAACGAATCAGCTTACGGTGATGAGCATTATTTTCATAATAATAGCAGTCTGTGGCGGACTTTATATTTCAAGAAAGCTGTCAACACCTATAGTAAGGATAAACGAATCCGCAAAAAAGCTTGCCGACGGTAATTACGGGGCAGACTTCAACGGCGAGGGCTTCAAGGAGACAGAGGAGCTTTCCGATACGCTGAACTATGCCGCAGGGGAGCTTTCAAAGGTTGACGGCTTAAGACGTGAGCTTATTGCAAACGTCTCCCACGACCTGCGTACACCTCTTACGATGATAATGGGATACGGTGAGGTAATGCGCGATATACCGGGAGAAAATACACCCGAAAACGTGCAGGTCATAATAGACGAGGCGGAGCATCTCCGCAGACTCGTAAACGATATACTCTCGCTGTCAAAAATAGAATCGGGAATGGATTCCTTGAATAAAGAGGAATTTGATATCACGGAATCGATAGTTGAAATAGTATCGAGATATTCGAAAATGAAAGCCGCAGAGGGATACGAAATAGTGTTCGAGCACGGCGAAAACGTAACGGTAAACGCTGACGAGCTTAAAATATCACAGGCGGTGTACAATCTCATAAACAACGCCATAAATTATACGGGCGACGATAAACGTGTAACGGTAAGACAGATCAGGGGTGAAAACACGGTCCGTATTGAGGTCGAAGATACGGGATGCGGAATATCGGAAGAAAATTTCAAAAATATCTGGGACAGATACTATAAGGAAAATAAAGCGCATAAACGCGCAAGCATCGGCACAGGACTCGGTCTTTCGATAGTCAAGGGCGTAATTGAGCTTCACGGCGGTACATACGGCGTTTTAAGCAGTGAAGGAAAAGGCTCTGTTTTCTGGTTTGAAATTGAGACGTGATCTTGAATTTCACAATGCCGTAATGGAGAAAAATATGGATAAAAAGAAAAAAGCCGCGCTGTGCGTGGAAAAATTAAAAGAAAAATACCCGGTGGCATTGTGTGCGCTGGAGTATAATGAAGATCCCTGGCGGCTGCTCGTAATGGGCAGACTGTCCGCACAGTGTACGGATGCTCGTGTAAACGAGGTCTGCGTAAAGCTGTTTGAATATATACCCGACGTGTACGCAATGGCAAACGCCGAGCTTTCCGAAATTGAAAAACTCATATTTTCCTGCGGACTTTACAAAACGAAGGCGCAAAGCCTTAAAGGAATGGCGCAAAGGATAATAAACGAATACGGCGCAAAAGTGCCCGATACGATGGAGGAGCTTCTGACACTTCCCGGCGTCGGCAGGAAAATTGCCAATCTCATTCTGGGGGATATATACGATAAGCCTGCAATAGTTGCCGATACACACTGTATCAGAATAAGCGCAAGACTCGGACTTTGTCCCGAAAAATCGTCACCGGAAAAAACGGAAAGGATACTTCGTGAGCTTGTAGAGTCCGAAGAGCAGTCCGATTTTTGCCATAGACTCGTGCTTTTCGGAAGGGAAGTATGCTCTTCCCGCTCACCTGCGTGTGAAGTCTGCCCGCTTTCTTCTCTCTGTGAAAAATACATAAAACAAGCACCGTCCCAACAGCCCGTATAAATGTAGGGCGGATTCACGCATTCTCCCTCAGATGAACAATGGAGATGTAGTGGTCGGCGCCCTCGGCGACCTATATCAACGTATGGGCGATATAGTTGAAATTTTAATAAATTGAAAATCTCCCGCAGACCGTTTGGCTTGCGGGAGATCGTTTTTTATAAGTTATGCCTGTGCTTTTTTGTCGATGGCAACGACGACCTTGCGGTTAGATTCCTGACCGACGGAGAAGGTGGTTATACCTTCAATATCCTGTATTTCGGAATGGATGATACGTCTTTCCTGAGCGGACATAGGCTCAAGAGTTACGTTTCTTCTCGTTCTTCTTACTCTGTCGGCTGTTCTTCTTGCAAGTGTGCGGAGCGTTTCTTCACGCTTTGCACGGTAATTTTCTATATCGACCGTGATCCTTGCGTATACACGTTCATCATCTGCGCCGTCTTTTTTGTTTGCGGCGAGATTCGTGAGGTACTGCAAAGAATCAAGCGTGTCGCCGTGGTGACCGATGAGCACGCCGGCATCGTCGCCGCTTATGCTTATCAAAGCACCGTCTTCGTTTTCCTCTACCTTTACTTCGGCGGTGAGGTTCATATTTTCAATGAGTGTCTTTATGAATTCCGCCGCTGTCTTAACGGGGGATACAGCGTAGATGACTTTGACCTTTGCAGGTGTTGCACCCATACCGAGAAAGCCCTTCTTCGCTTCTTCTAAGACCTCGTAGGTAACGTCGGACAATTCAACGCCGAGCTGCGAACATGCGTCCGCAACAGCCGCTTCCGTCGTTTTTCCGACTGCAATAAGTTCCTTTTTCATTAAATTTCTCCAATATATATGGACTAAAAATTATTCCTCGCTGTCAGAATCTTTTTTATCGTCTTTAAGCTCTGCTTTGCTTATCTTTTTGTTTTTTTCTTTCTCTTTATTCTTGATGAATACGGAGTCGTCCTCCATACTGTCATCGCCTTTACGTCTGGGGATGTCTTCCTCATCGTCGTCTATGTGATGCAACGAGCGTTTCGGATTTGTTTTCTTCTCAGCTATCTGAGCTTTACGTGCTGCCGCCGCTTCTTTTTCGGCTTCCTTCTGCATCTGTCTTATTTCTTCATCGGAAAGCTTCGGAATGGGGATAATCTTCGCAAGTATGATCTGCTGTGCAAGACCGAGTACGTTCTGATATACCCAGTAAAGAGCAAGTGCCGTAGGCAAGCTGTAGCTCAAAAATGCCGAAAGTGCGGGCATCATTATATCCATCATCTTCATGGATACGTTCGGCGTACCTTCTGCCGCCATAGGCTGATAGGTAAACTTCTTCTGTATCTTCATTGTTACGAACATCGCCAAAAATACGACGACGGGAACGAGAAGATATATACCCGATGCGACGTTCGGTGCTTTACCGAGGTCGAATATTCCGAACAGGTTGAAGTTGGGAAGGTCGGGAGAGGAAAGTCTTTCGGCGATATCCGCACAGAAAGTGCTCCAATCCGTTATGGCAGCACCGCTTGCACTGACAGCACCTTCGGGAACGATACCGTCCTTGGGAAGGTGGTCGATTATCGGCTGTGCGCCGTTTTTGTTTACGTAGCTCAATACGTTGATGGCAGCGGTATAAGTTGAGTTTACGACTCCGCTTATATAGCCTGTAGCACGGTTATACGCTTCCGTTATCGTCTCTATCTGAGCTGTTGAAAAACGGCAGACGTAATAAAGAGGATTCTGGATAATGGCATAAAGTGAATAAAGTACGGGAAGCTGTATGAGCAAGGGCAGGCAACCGCCGAACTGGCTGTAGCCTTCCTTTTGATACATTTCCTGTATCTCCATTGTCATTTTTTGCTGTGTTTGCTGATCCGTACGGCCCTTGTATTTTTTACGTATCGCCAATTCCTTGGGACGGAGCTGTGCGGATTTTGCCTGGTTTTTCTGCTGCTTTATACCGAACGGGAAAAGAATTATCTTTACTATCAGGGCAAACAGAAAAAGTGCAAGCGCATAGTTATGGAACGATATTTTATCGCAAAATATCATTACATATTTAAGTATTTCGGCAACCCAATCGAACATTTAATGCCTTACTCCTCATTTTTCTTTGCTGTTGGGGCTTTGCCTTTTTCGGGTACGGGATCGTAACCGCCTTTGCAAAAGGGATTACAACGCAGTATCCGCCAAACACTTAAGCATAGACCCACGAAAAAACCTCGTTTGGAAAAAGCCTCATACGCGTATTGCGAGCATGAGGGTGTGAACCGACAGCATTGCGGCTTCAATGGTGAAATAAAGCGACGGTACAGCTTTATTATGAACATACAAACGTATTTCATTTATATAAGTCCCGTCTTTTCAAACGCACAGATGAGATCTTTGAACACCTCGTCTGTCTTTGCTTCCGTTGCAGCCTGTCTTGCGGCGATAACGATAAGCTTTCCCGTTTTGATGTTATATAATTTTTGAGCCTTGTAATAGGCTTCACGCATTACCCTTTTCGCCCTGTTGCGAGAAGGTGCCGATCCGAGCTTCTTCGTGACGGTAAAACCGACACGGTTGATCCTCAATTTTAATGGATGCGCCCGCTGTAAGCGTGCTGCGTGATAATCGGGCAGTGTATAAACACAAACGGTATGCGTTACGGCTTTTTTGCCTTTCGCATATACTTTTGAAAACAAATGGTTTTCTTTGATGGCGTACAGCTTCATTTACCAAGACCTGCCTCGGTACAAATTTTTATAAAAAAAGTATTCCCCCGTTCTGAAGAACGAGGGGAGGGCTATTGACAGGATGCCAACAGCCCCGAAATGCAACTTTTCAAGCAAGAATCAATAAGTAAGTCTTGCTCTGCCCTTAGCGCGGCGGCGCTTGAGGACTTTTCTGCCGTTAGCGGTTCTCATTCTTTTTCTGAAACCGTGTTCCTTTTTTCTTTGGCGTTTTTTAGGCTGATATGTTCTGAGCATTTTGGAACCTCCTTTGTAATAAGCGGAATAATTATATACAGATGCCCCGATTACAGCACCGACATAATCAATTATTTACCCATATAGGGCAAGCGGATTTATTATAATCCAACAGGTGGCGTTTTGTCAATAGTTATCGTAAATTTATTTTGTAAATTTTTTTGCAAAGCGAAATAACCTCGATTTTCCAATGAAAAAAACGCATATGATGACTTTTTTCGGCAAAACTATCTTCGGCGCAGTAAAAAGACACTGCGCTTCGGAAAGGAAATCAATTTAAAAATGAAAAAACTTTATTTGATATTTCTCGCTGCCGCAGTGTCGCTTTCGGTCTGCGCCTGCGGAAAAGACGAAAAAGACAGTACGACAACGAAAGCACCGGCAACAACACCCGTAACCGACAGAGTTACCGACAAAGCGACGGAGAAGGTCACCGACAGAGTTACCGAAAAAGAAACGACGAAGGAAAGCGATACGGTAAACGACGGAGAAGGCGGCGGCCTTCCCGAAATAATCACCGATGCAATAAGCGACGCACGTCACTTTTTCGACAAGGAAATGCGATAAACTCAAAACCACCCCTGCAGATCTCTGATCTGCAGGGGTAGTTTTAAGTTATTCAGATTTGTTTTTTCGATGATGTGCATTCTGTGGTGTTCGTTTCGGCGGGGCAAGCCCTGTGTGCGGTGCGTGATAATATGCACCGATCGGTTTTAAATTCATTACAACTGCAGAGAAGGGCTATTTTTTCTCTTTGATCTTATCCCAATACGCTTTTGCGGCTTGCTCCGTTTTGTTCGTTCCGTACGTGTAATACGTTTTGTTTTTGATATCGTCGGGCAGGTACTGCTGGGGGATATAGTCGTTTTCATATGCGTGCGGATATTTGTACCCTTGTCCGTGTCCGAGCACTTCCGCCCCTGCATAATGGCTGTCGAGAAGATGGGACGGGATGTTTTTGCCGAGTCCGTTTGCGATATCTGCCGCTGCCGTATCGTACGCTTCAAGTGCCGTTACGGATTTCGGTGACGTTGCAAGCATTATAACGCAGTTTGCAAGCGGTATGCGTGCCTCGGGCAACCCGAGCGACAGTGCCTGCTGACAGCAGGCGTACGTTATTGACGCTGCCTGCGGATACGCCGCACCTATATCCTCCGATGCTATCACCGAAAGACGGCGCACGACGCTTAAAAGCTCACCTGCTCCGAGCAGCTTTGCAAGATAAAAAACAGATGCGTCGGGATCGGATCCTCTTATCGACTTCTGAAAAGCCGAAAGCAGGTCGTAGTGTCCGTCGCCGTCTTTTGCGAAAGCTCCCTGACCTCTCATTGTGTCGGGAATGAATTTATCGGTAAGCTCTTTCGTTATCTCGCCGTCTGCGGCGTATCTTACGTACTCAAGCATTCCGATAGAACGCCTTACGTCACCTCCGCAAACGGATGCTATATACTCAAGCACACCGTCCGTACAGGTAACGTCACATCCTATATCTCCGTTTAGCACGTCAAGAGCTTTTCTGAGCCTTTTTACACATTCCTTCGGCTTTACGGGCTTGAATTCAAACACCGCACTTCGTGAAATAACGGCGCTGTATACCGAGAAGAAAGGATTCTCCGCAGTCGATGCGATGAGAGTTATTCTGCCGTCTTCGATATATTCAAGCAGCGACTGCTGCTGTTTTTTGTTGAAATACTGTATCTCGTCGAGGTACAGAAGTATTCCGCCTTCGCCGAGTGCCGATGACGTTTGCTCTGCGATTTCCTTGACGTCTGCAAGTGATGCTGTCGTTGCGTTGAGCTTATACATCGTCATATTTGATTTTTTTGCTATTATGTTCGCGCTCGTCGTTTTGCCCGTTCCGGGAGGGCCGTAAAATATCATATTGGTTATGTATCCCGACCGTATCATATTGCGAAGCGAACCGTTTTCGCCGAACAGATGCTCCTGACCGACTATGTCGTCAAAATCCTCCGGGCGCATTCTGTCAGCTAAAGGACGTACCATCATAATTTTCTACCGTTCTTCTTTATTATTTAATTTCATTATACATCCGAGGAGGAAGTAAGTCAAGATTATTTTTTAAAAGTATTGACAAAACCGCATCCCGGGTGTATAATGTCAATAATAGTTGAAACCTTTGATTAAGAATAGTAGTCAGTCAGCGTAGCTTTCAGAGAGCGGCAGTGTGGTGAAATGCCGCAGCGAAACGGTTGACGAATGGGCTTATGAGGGCAGCAGGAAAACTAACGTGAGTAATGGCTGACGGTAACCTACCGTTAAAAGGGTGCGTACATAACGGTGTACGGCAGAGGGAACGAATTTTTTCGTTAATTTAGGTGGTACCGCAGGAAGTCATTCTTGTCCTATTTCGGACAGGAATTTTTTTGTTTGGGAGGATATATGTTTATTTTTTCAAAACGATGGCGTGTGCAGTTACATTAAAAAATATTGAAAACGTAATATTTAAATAAAACAGGAGTAAAATATCATGGATAACAAGAAAACTTATAAAGATTTTGTAACGTATTCGAAGGAATTTCCCACACCCGACGGCAGATTCGGAAGATACGGCGGTGCTTATCTTCCCGCCGAGCTTGAGCCGGCATTTAAAGAAATAGGCGACGCTTATCAGGCTATCTGCCACAGCGCAAAGTTCATAAACGAGCTTCGCCGCATACGTAAGGAATTCCAGGGCAGACCTACACCCGTTTACCACTGCGAAAGACTTTCCAATAAGATAGGTAACTGCCAGATATATCTTAAGCGCGAAGACCTCAACCACACGGGCGCACATAAGCTCAACCACTGCATGGGTGAAGGACTTCTTGCTAAATATATGGGCAAAAAGAAGCTTATCGCCGAAACAGGCGCAGGTCAGCACGGTGTTGCTTTGGCAACTGCGGCGGCATATTTCGGACTCGAATGTGATATCTATATGGGTGAGGTCGATATTGCAAAGCAGGCGCCCAACGTAACGAGAATGAAGATGCTCGGTGCAAGAGTCGTTCCCGTAACACACGGTCTTAAAACACTTAAAGAAGCTGTCGATGCGGCGTTTGACGCATATATGAGAGAATACAAGGACGCGATCTACTGCATAGGTTCTGTTTTAGGTCCGCACCCGTTCCCCTTGATGGTACGTGACTTCCAGTCAGTTATCGGATACGAAGCAAGAGAGCAGTTCCTTGAAATGACGGGTATTATGCCCGATGCCGTTGCGGCGTGCGTCGGCGGCGGATCAAACTCAATAGGTACGTTTACGGGATTTTTGGCTGATCCCGTCGATATATACGGTATCGAGCCTTTGGGTAAGGGACACAACCTCGGAGACCACGCGGCATCAATGACGTACGGCGAACCCGGTATCATGCACGGATTTGAAAGCATTATGCTCAAGGATGAAAACGGCGAGCCTGCTCCCGTTTACTCGATAGCAAGCGGACTTGACTATCCTTCCGTAGGCCCCGAACACGCATATCTGCACGACTGCGGACGTGTAAACTACGTCACAGTCGATGACGAAGAAGCTGTAAAGGCGTTCTTTGCACTGTCACGCTACGAGGGTATCATACCCGCACTTGAAAGCTCGCACGCAGTTGCTTTTGCAATGAGATATGCAAAGGAACACGCAACGACGGGCGGATCTATTCTTGCAACGCTCTCGGGCAGAGGTGACAAGGACGTAGATTACGTTGCGGAGCATTACGGCTACGGCGAAGGATTTGAGCTTTGATATGAAATACACGGGCGAACTTGAATTTATAACCGAAAAGATACGCTCGGCGTATGAAAAATACGCATCGAACGGTGCTGAAACGGTGATGCAGAAATCGCAGTTCGATCTTGTGACGAACATCGACATAAGCATCGAAAAGTATCTTTCGGAGGAAATACTTAAAAAATACGAAGGCGACAGAATACACGGAGAGGAAACGTCATCGACTCAGGAACTTGCGGGCAGAGTCTGGGTGATAGACCCTATAGACGGCACGTGCAATATGGCAAGAAACGTGTGTCTGCACGGTGTCCAATGTGCTTTGTTCGTTGATAAAGAGCCTGTTCTGGGTGTGATCTATCTGCCGCATACTAACGAGCTGTTTTATGCCGAAAAGGACTGCGGAGCGTACAGAAACGGTGAAAAAATACACGTAAACTCAACGGTTACGTTGAACAACGTCATAGCAAGCATGGGCGACTATTCTCATATGGATGATGCCGTTGCAAAAAGGCAGCACGATTCAATGGGCTTTTTGTACCCCAAAATAGCTAAAATAAGAATGTTCGGCGCGGCTTGCTTTGATTTTGCATATGCCGCAATGGGCAAAACGGACTGTACGGTCGTTATAACGAGAAACCTTTGGGATATAGCTCCCGGCGTTATCATATGTAAAGAGGCGGGGGCTGTCATAACGAACCTCGAGGGGGAGGAATATTCCTTCGGCGACGAGGGCGTTGTCGCTTCGGCAAACCTTGAGATTGCACGTCTTGTTGAAGAAAGCTATAAAAAACGTGTCCGCATAAAGGATAAAAACGGTATTCTTCATGACTTCAAGTGCTGTATTTTTGACTTTGACGGCGTCGTTGTAGATACGGAAAAATACCATCTTATAGCTTGGAATAAAGGCGGCGAGCCGTACGGCGTTCATATAGGCGATGAAGAATATCTGCCCTTGAAAAGCACGGGCCGTGACTATATCGTAAACTATATTGCCGAAAAGTCGGAAATGACACTCACCGACGATGACAGAAAAAACGTCGGTGATACGAAAGAAAACACGTACGTTGAAATAACGAAAGATCTTTCAGAAGACGATATCGTCGGCGGTATCGTACCTTTCTTAAATTATGCAAACGACAGATGCGTGCCGTGCGGTGTCGGCTCATCAAGCATATTTGCGCCGAAAATAGCAAAGGATCTTTCGCTTGATAAGTATTTCAAGGTCATATGCGACGGTTCTTTACCGCTTGCCAAAAAGCCTGCGCCCGACCTGTTTTTGCTGGTGGCTAAGCTTTGCGGCTTTGATCCTTCCGAATGTGTCGTGTTTGAGGATTCTATAGCGGGAATAAACGCCGCACTCAACGCAGGTATGAAGGTCGTAGCCATAAGCGGAATAAAACATCCCGATGCAATACTTTGCATAAAGGATTTTACGGAGCTTGAATACGTTTAATAAAATATTTACGGAGGATCAGGAGTGAGAGAAAGAAAGTTGAAGCTTACGAATATTTTGATGCTGACAGTTGCAGGTATAGTAAATGCCTTCGGTATAACGGTATTTCTGATGCCGGTAAACTTGTACGACAGCGGAATTTCAGGTACGTCTATGCTTTTGGACCGTCTGACACCCGAATATCTGACACTTTCCGTATTTTTGATCCTGCTTAATATTCCTCTGTTTTTGTTCGGACTTAAAAGACAGGGATGGCAATTTACGGTGTACGCTATATATACCGTGTTCATCTACTCAATTTCATCGTGGATCATCACGGACGTTTTACCCGTTGACGTAAGCGTTGCATCTCCGTTTGCGGGCGAGGATCTGCTATTGTGCGCCTTGTTCGGCGGTGTGATATCGGGTATCGGAAGCGGTCTTGCAATACGCTACGGCGGCGCTATGGACGGTGTTGAAGTTATGGCGGTAATCTTTGCAAAAAGACTCGGTATAACGGTCGGCACGTTCGTTATGATATATAACGTGGTGCTTTACATAGCTTGCGGGATTATACTCAAAAGCTGGGTGCTGCCGCTTTATTCGATCGTTGCGTATACGGCGGCACTTAAAGCCGTTGACTTTATCGTTGACGGTATAGACAGGGCAAAATGCGCCATTATCATTACCGAAAAACCGAAAGAGGTCTGTGAAAAGCTGACGGAAACCTTCGGCAGCGGCGTTACGTACCTCAATGCAAAGGGCGGTTATTCAAACAGAGATAAGACGATGATATATTTTATCGTCAACCGTTACCAGGTCGTAAGAATGAAGGAGCTTGTCCACGATATCGACCACCACGCCTACATTACGATAAGCGAAGTGGCAGACGTATTTTCCAACAACAATACGCAATAAATAAAAAATCCGCTCATTCTTTCTGCATTCTCGACAGAAGAAATGGCAGGGGCATAAAATTTCGGCAGAGAACTTGTTTTCTCTGCCGATTTTTGATACAATAGAACGGGTGATGAATGTGGATAAAGAAAAAGAATTACCGAAAAGGAAGCCTACAAGGTTAAAAAATTTTGATTATAACACAACGGGAGCGTATTTTATAACGCTGTGTACGGAAGGCAGGCGGCAGATCTTATCCCGTATTGTAGAAAAACATGGAATTATTACCGCACGGAATCGTTGCGGATAAACATATAAAACAAATGAATGAATTTTATTAAAATATAACCGTAGATCAATACGTTATTATGCCGAACCATATACATTTTTTGTTATTCGTTCGCGATGACGGGTCGCCGAGGACGTCGACCCCTACAAAACAGACCTCATTTGTGTCACATTTTGTATCGACATTTAAAAGATTTTGCAATAAAGAATACGGTGAAAACGTATGGCAACGAGGCTTTCACGATCATATTATCAGAGGTCGAGAGGACTATGAGGAGATCGTGAAGTACATATATGAAAATCCTATACGTTGGTACTATGATGAACTATACTCAGAAGAATAGAAATACAGGCTTTGCCCCGTGTCTTTGTAATACAAAGGCTAAACCGGCTATAAATAGAACGATAAATAAGAATTTGATGGTCTGTTAATTTCAGTTGCAAACCTAAATGTTAATACCCGTTGCTTGTAGCAACGGGTACACTTTGATATAATACAGGTGACTACTAAAAGAAAGGAGGTATTCCTCATGTTGAGTGAAAACATAAGGGCAGTCCGAAAATCAAAAGGATTATCCCAAGAAGAACTTGCTGTCAAGTTAAATGTGGTTCGCCAAACAATTTCAAAATGGGAGCAAGGCTTGTCGGTACCAGACTCTGATATGTTGATTTCTTTATCAGAAGCACTCGACACACCTGTAAGTGTTTTGCTTGGAGAAATTGTTGAACAGACAGAAGTAAATGACTTAAAGGTGATTTCTGAAAAATTGGAAATCATCAATTTGCAACTTGCTCTGAGTAGAAACGCAAAGCGAAAAAAGTTAACAGTGTTCTTTAGCCTATTAGCAGTTGCCATAATAGCGGTTTGGATGCTCTTAATTATTTTTGGTAGCCCATATTTAGCGTGGGACTACAGTGACCCTGAAATAGCCGTTGTCGGAGTTCTTCTTCATGCATTTGAGTGGTTTTTTGTAAGGTTATCTCCAGTTGCTTTTATTGGAGCGATTGTAGGTATTTACCTAATATGGAAGAAAAAATAACGATTATTGCCAGGTAGAAGTGAATCGACAAATTCCAATTTAGCGAATAGCAAAGTGGCAGGCTCAAAGAATTGAGCCTGCCACTTTATTATTTGATTATTTCTTGTACGTAATGATAGTTGAGGAATACTGTTCGGGAAGTTCTATCGTAAGATCTGCGCCGCCGACAAATGATGCGCCCGTGTCAAGGCTTGTGAAGGTGTATTCGCCGTCAAGCTCTTTAAGGGATATTTTTGCCGTACAGCAGGGAGATTTTTCACGTCTGAATGCCATAATCATTCCTTCGTTTGTTTCAACGTCGTGGTACTGCCAGATCACCCACGAGGTAAGGTCGAGGCTGTCAGAGCCGAAGTTGTGGAAATGGCAGGGGAAGAATCTGCGGATTGATCTGAATTCTTTAACGACACCCGAAAGCCATTTCATTTCTTCATCCGTCATAGAGTGGAAGATAGTTGCATACGAGCCTATGCCCCACGTTGCCGAATACGTGCTTCTTGCCGCATACGTATCCATTTTCTTTTTCGTTGAACAGCCCGTAACGGGGAAAAGACGGGATGCGTTTGTGTTGTGTACGTTCGTTACGTCGGGGTTGGGGTTGAATATGCACTGATAGTCCGTTTTGTAAAGCATAAGCGAACGCTTCAGGGTTTCTATATCTATTCTTCTTCCGCCCGATGCACAGTTGTCGATTATAAGGTGGGGGAATTCTGCAATGAGCTTATCCCACAGCTCGTACATACCGAGAATGTGGTATATTTCCGTAATACCGCGTCTGCCTTCTTCGTCAGCCGCTTTCCAGAAAATATCGGGTGTGCAGTTGAAGTCCTGTCTGTAGCAACGGATATCAAGTGTTTTTATGTGCTCTCTGAGTATGTTGTAATAATAATCTCTTACTTCTTTCTTTGCGAAGTTTGCAAGCAGATAGCTTTCGCCCGCGTCTATGAAATATTCGGGATGCTCGGATGCTATCGGTGCGACTTTCGCCACCTTTTCCGTGTCAAACCAAAGCATAAAGCCCGCGTTGCTCTTTTTCGCTTCGGCAACGACGTCAAGAAATTTATCGGGGTGAGCATCAAGCTTTACTTCCCAGTCACCGACTTCGTCAGCCCAGATGCTGTCAAAGTTGCAGTCACTCTTTGCCTTTTTGCCGTTCCAAGCCGCATCTATCCAGTACTGATCAAACTCAACGCCGTTTTCGCGGAAACGCTTTATGCGGTTTATCATCTCGTCGCTGGGAAGGCTTCCCCAGAAAAGGTTTGCAAGAAGACCGGGGTTTTCCTTCGTAAGACATTTGGGCGTGTACTGCTGCCACATAAGATCACGGAATTTGTTGTACTGATCGTCCTTTTCGGAATACTGCATAACGAGAACGGACGCACCTCTTACCTTTTCGCCGGGCTTGAGATAATATTCCGCATAGTGAAGACCTGCCTTGAAGCGGATGCCTTCATCTTCCTTTGAAAGCGTTGCTATCCAGCTTCCCGTCCAACCGAGTGCAACGATGTAACCTGCGTCTTTGCAAGCAACCTCGAAAAACGGCATAACCTCGTCAGAGCATCTGCCCTCACCGTTTTCAAAGCTGTAAGTAACGCCCTTGTTGAAGAAATATTTCGTATGATATGAAAATTCCTCGGCAGAACGTGCATCGTCGTACGAATACGCTTCACCTTCAACGAGTCCCTGCGTCCAGATGACCTTCGGCGCTTCCTCCGTGTATCTGTTGCCCATAAATTCGTGAACGTATTCGGGCAACGTGAGCACGGCGTCGATATCCTTTATTTCGGAAAGCGTGCCACTGTTTTTGTCGGATACGTTTTCGTACCAGACGGTCCATTCAACAGCGTCAAATTCGTCGTATTTTTTTACTTCAAGCGTTGTTTTTATATCCTTGTTTACCTCTGGGTCGTAAGGCTTGCCGTCATATAAAAACGAAAACTGCGGTTTTATCATAGATCTGTACCTCATTTACAAATATTATACTTCAAGTATATCACAGGAAAAAATGTTTGTCAATACGCCTTTTTCGTTGTTTTTGCATATTTAAACAGTTCAAAAAAAATTATCACCTATATATAGAAATAACGGTTTTGGTGTGATATAATAAAAAAAGTTATAATCAGATCCGGAGGCTTCGAAAATGAAGAAATATATTATAAAAGCTGTTTGTACCGCACTTGCCGCCGTTATGCTTTTTTCCTGCGTATCGTGCGCTAAAATAAAAAAGATGGTCGGAGATTACGCCTTGCAGATAGGCTCCGTCACTATGGAAGAGGAGATATTTGCTTACTATATGTCCTGCTACCGACCGTATTGGATATATACCTTCGGGGAGGACGATACGGAGGAATTCTGGAATTCATCGTCAAACGGTGTCACCGTTGCCGATTATCTCCAGGACGTAACGTTGACGGCTATAAAGACGAAGCTCGTTGCCGAATATTTGTTTGACGAGTACCGCCTTACCCTGACGGATGCGAAAAAAACAGAGGCTCAGTCGATGATAGACGGTTTGCTTCTGGGTATCGGCGGGGAGGAAGAATTTGAAAAAGACGAGCTTATGAAGGAGCTGGGGCTTTCCGTTGACGATATGTACGAAATATTCCTTTCAAACGCAAAAGCAGAGGCTGTGCAGGATTATCTGTACGGTGAAAGCGGAAAGGAAGTTGTAAATGCCGAGGACAGAAACGCATATTACAACGAAAACTACTGCCGTTATAAGCAGATATACATAATGGACGTCGATTTCGTCCGTGACGAAAACGGAAAAATAAAGTTCGATAAGGACGGATACGCCGTTACCGAAGAAATAAGCGACGAAAGATGGGACGAAAAATTCTCACTCGCGCAGTCGCTTTTACAGCGTGCCGAAAACGGAGAGGACTTTGACGACCTTTTGATAAAAAATACCGAGGAGCTTTCGTTTGAAAAATACCCCTACGGACACTATTTCAACAAGCTCACGACGTCAAAGGACAATTATTTTCCCGATATTCTCGATGCTGTCAAGGATATGGAAATAGGCGAATACAGACTTATAAAATCGGATTACGGTCTGCATCTTATAAACCGTATCGAGCTTGATGAAAACGGCTACGACCACACTGAAAACGAAGACGATTTTACGAATTTCGACGAGCTTGTCGAAGAAGAAAAACTCAAAAATAAGCTTATGAGCTATTTTGACAAGATCTCCGTAAACGATAAGGTCATAAGCAAATATCCCATAGATGAAGTAATATACAGCGAATCCTGGACTTACCTGTTCTGATAAACGGAGAAATATATGAAAAAACTTTTTTCGGTATTTATTGTTATAGCTCTTTTGTCAGGGCTTTGCTCGTGCGGAGAAGAAAAGGCGGAAAACGTCGTTTTTTGTAACGACGTCGGCGTAACGCAGAAGCAGTATTCATACTGGATGGCGTACTACAAAACGAAATTTTTAAATACGTTCATCGGCTACGGAAGCGTAAGTGCTGAAACGTATACGGAAGATTTCTGGGACACGGACGTCGAAGACAAAACGCTTTACGACCTTACGAAAGCACAGGCAGAGCAGTACATAACGGAGCTTGTTGCGTATCTTAATATATACAACGAAAATTCTTTGGGCAGTATAGAAGGAGCAGAAGAGCAGATAAAAGAATCGGTCGATTCGTTTATCGACGGTGACATAGATGAGATAGGCTCCCGCTCGGCACTCAATACGGAGCTTGCGAAATACAAGCTGAATGTAAAAGCTCTTTCGGAAATATATGAGCTTGAAATAAAAAAATCAATGGTTGAAGACTATCTTTTCGGCGAAAACGGCACGCACAAGGTGACACAGGACGAAAGAGAAGAATATTATAAAGAAAATTACGTAAGAGTAAAGCACGTGCTTGTAAACACGGTTGACAAATACGTACTTGACGACGAGGGCGAACGTGTCGTTGACACGTCGACCGGTTATTATAAAACGGAAAAACTCACCGACAAAGAAAAGGAAGAAAAAAAGGCACTTGCGAAGGAAGTATACGATAAAGCCTTGGCAGGTGACGATTTCGAAGAGCTTATCGAAAAGTACAACGAAGACGAGGGTATGACGTATTACACCGACGGCTATTTCCTTACGAAGGATTCGGCGTACGAAGAAAACTTCCTTAACGCTTCGTTTGAGATGAAGGAAGGCGAAGTACGCACTGTTGAAAGTGCTTACGGAATACACATAATAAAAAAATACGCCCTTGATGACAAGGGCTATGAAAAAGAAATAAACAAAAATTTCTTTTCCGAGCTTGATGCCGATATCATTGATATCAAGAAAAAAGAACTGTTTTCAAAGACAGACGTCAAAAACGTCTCTTCGTTCGACGTTGCGGCGTTCAAGGCTCTTCCGCTTATGGATGAAGCATTGCTTTGATCATTTTCTGAGCTTTCCGATAAGTGAAAGCGTTATAACGAGAATGAAAACGGCGCAAAATATTCCCAAAACCGTCAGTATTATCGGCGTAGAATAAGGCGACTGCTCGGTGAATGTCAATATTTTCGGTAAATTATTAAAGATCATATTTGATAGAAATAAAACAAGGTAACATTATTTTAATTCAAAAGGGTTTGATTTATGCAAACTAAACGATTTTCCAAAAACGATTCGGGCTTTGTGTGCGTAAACTGCAAAAGCGAAGTGCCGCCACTCGGCTATACGTCGAGAAATCACTGCCCGAAGTGCTTATGTTCGCTGCACCTTGACGTAAACCCCGGCGACAGAGCATCTGACTGTAAAGGCGTTATGCGTCCCGTTTCCGCAAAACCCGATGCCAAAAAGGGCTTTGTCATAACGCACAAGTGTGACAAATGCGGAAAGGTGATAAACAACAAGTCGGCGTCGGACGACAGTACGGACCTTCTCATAGCACTTACCGTAAACCGTGATTTTTAGTGTTTTGAAAAATTGTTATTGACAAAACGAGTCTGTATGTGGTAAAATGAGTGTACGTAAAGACGGGTGATCATATGAACAAACCAAAAATAATTCTTTCAACGTCATTAAAAGGCGGAGTCGGAAAGTCAACGGTTGCCGCAAACGTGGCATATCAGCTTTCGCTGTACGGATGCCGTGTGCTTTTGTGCGATCTTGACTTTGACGTACGCTCTCTCGATCTCATTATGGGATATGAAAATTCCGTATTGTTCGATATATGCGACGTGCTTTCGGGCAGACGGCAGTATAACGATGCAAAAATAACGGATAAGCGTTCGGAGAATTTGTTTTTCCTCGGTGCGCCGTATGAGTTTTCCGATTCCTTTACGTCGGATGAATTTGCACAAAAATTAAGACAGCTCGCAAAAGACGAAGGACTTGACTACGTCATTCTGGACACAGCGGGTGCTGACACGTTCGCACTTGAATGTGCGCTCAAAGCATCAGACGAGGCAATGGTAATAGCATCACACACCCCCGCATCTCTGAGAGGGGCACAGAAAAGCGCACGTATGTGCGAGGATGCAAACGTCTCACCGCGTCTTATTGTGAATAATTTCGACTATTCGGCAGTTGTTGACGGTAAACGCGCAGGAATGATAGATATAATAGATTCGGCAAAAGTTTCTCTTTTGGGTGTCGTTCCTTACGACGTCAAGCTCGTATACGCGCAAGAACGCGGAATACTTGCTTCAAACGACGGATTTGTATCGCACAGAGCTTTCAAAAATATCGCTCAGCGAATAGTGTCCGAAAAAACAGGGGAAAGATACGTACCCATACTTAAGGGAGTTAAAAAGATAAAGAGAAAAAAGGTTTTGACAGTATGATCAGTCAGTTTGCCTAAAAAGAAGAAAGGCAGGGATCCCAATGGAAATAGCAATTATCGCACACGACAGAAAAAAAGAACTTATGGCGCAGTTCTGCATTGCATACTGCGGAATTTTAAGTAAACATAATCTTTGCGCCACGGGTATCACGGGCAAATATATCGCAGATGCCACGGGCTTACAGATAGAAAGACTGCTTTCCGGTGAGCACGGCGGCGAACAGCAGATAGCTTCCCGTATAGCGTATAATGAAATAGACGTCTTGCTTTATTTCAGAGATACGAAGCCCGAAGCAAATACAGAAGAATCGTTTGATCTTATCAGACTTTGTGACATACACAACGTTCCCGTTGCAACGAATATCGCAACGGCAGAGGTGCTTATATGCGCCCTTGAAAGAGGCGATCTTGATTGGAGAGAAATAGTAAATCCCCGATCACAGTATAATCTCAACAAAAGAAAATGATCTTTTTCGGTAAAGAAGCCCGTTATATTCCATGTACAGAGAAGCTCTGCAGCTGAGAGGAGCGCTTGGGGTAAAACAAAAGGGACACCGCTTTACTTTAATGCCGTAGGAAATGACGGCACGGCACCGCCGTTATACGGTAAAGAGCTACAAATTCGGGTGGAACCGCGGAATTACCGCCCCGAGGGATTTTTCCTCGGGGCGTTTTGTTTTTTTAGCCGTAAGGCGGAAACGGAGATAATATGAAATCGGCAATAAAGCCACTTTTGATATGTATTCTGGCAGTGCTCATTTTAACGGGCGGACTTTTGTACGTACAGTTCGTAAAGCCCCTCCCCGCACCGCCGGAACAGGTGTATACACAAAAAAAAGCAGAACGCATATTTTCTTATTACGAATATTACGAAAGCGCAGAAACGCTCGAAGACGGAAAAGTGCCTTTTGAAATATATATCGTAACGGTTGAAGAAGCCGACTACGAAAAAACGGATGGAATTGCTTATTTTTACTCATTTGATGCGGAGAAAGACGAGATAGTATCGTTTTCGTCAGATGCCAAAAAGCGCAAACTCAAAGCAGATACCGAGCTCAACGGAAAATGCATCGAAGCTGCGTACGGCGAATTTGATACTTTTTCAAAGATAAGCAATAAATTTCAGTACGATATACCGAGAAACAGCGAAACGATAAAGGTGTATCTTACCACAAGCGACGGTTATTATTTAAGGGAATATACGGAGGATGAATTTTTAAATTCCGTATTTACCGATACTTATAACATATATAAAGAAAAGAATAATTAAAGGAGATAAAAAATGATAAACGTAAAATTTTCAAACGGAAAAACGTTCTCCTCGGACGTTCCGGTAACGATCTACGATGCGGCAAAAGCATCGGAGCTTATCGACAAAACGGTGTTTGCCGCACTTTGCAACGGCACACCCGCAGAGCTTACACAGCCTATCGAGGAAGACTGTGAAATACAGCTTCTCACGTTTGCCGATAAAGAAGGAAAGCTTATATTCCGCCACACGGCATCGCACATTCTGGCACAGGCAGTCCTCCGCCTTTACCCCGATGCGAAGCTTGATAAAGGTCCGTCCACGGAAAACGGATTTTTCTACGATATCGACTGTGAAACATCCTTCACACCCGATATACTCAAGCAGATAGAGGGCGAGATGAATAAGATCATCAAAGAAAATCTCAAGATCGAACGCTCCGTTCTTTCACGTGCAGATGCGCTTGAGCTTATGAAGGATCAGCCGTATAAGGTTGAAAAGATCAATTCTTTGCCCGATGACGCCGTTCTTTCCTTCTACCGTCAGGGCGAATTCGTCGATATGTGTACAGGTCCTCACCTCTTTTCGACGGGTGCTGTAAAGGCTGTAAAGCTTATACAGTGTACGGGTGCATATCACGACAACGACAGAAACAAAAAGATGCTTCAGCGTATAAACGGCGTTGCGTTCCCCTCAAAGCAGGAGCTTAACGACTATCTTACGGCAGTCGAAGAAGCAAAGAAGCGCGACCATAACAAGATAGGCAGAGAACTCGGTTACTTCACGACAAGCGAATACATAGGTCAGGGTCTTCCCTGCCTTATGCCGAAGGGAACGAAGCTCTTCCAGATACTCAACCGCTACGTTCAGGATAAAGAGGAATACGAATACGGCTACGTTATGACGAAAACTCCTCTTATGGCTAAATCCGACCTTTATAAGATATCGGGACACTGGGACCATTACCGTGACGGTATGTTCGTTTTGGGTGATCCCGAAGCTGAAGGCGAGGTGCTTGCACTCCGTCCTATGACGTGCCCCTTCCAGTACCAGGTATACCTTGCGGAAAAGCACTCGTATAAGGATCTCCCCATAAGATACGCCGAAACGTCGACGCTTTTCCGTAACGAGGATTCGGGCGAAATGCACGGGCTTATCCGTGTACGTCAGTTCACGATCTCCGAAGGACACCTCGTACTCCGCCCCGACCAGCTTGAAGAAGAATTTAAAAACTGCGTAAAGCTTCTCAAAGAGGTTATGACGGACGTAGGACTTATAGGCGACCTTTCGTACCGCCTTTCCAAGTGGGACCCCAACGACCGTGAAAAATATATCGGCACTCCCGAGGAATGGGATATGTCCGAAAACCTTATGAGAAATATCCTTAACAATATCGGACTCGAATTTACCGAGGCTGTCGGTGAAGCGGCATTCTACGGACCGAAGCTCGACGTTCAGATGAAGAACGTACACGGCAAAGAGGATACGGTCGTAACTATCCAGGTCGACCTTATGCTTGCACGTCAGTTCAATATGACGTATACGGATTCAAACGGTCAGCAGCAGTATCCTTACATCATTCACAGAACGTCACTCGGCTGCTACGAAAGAACGATCGCTTATTTGCTTGAAAAGTATGCAGGCGCACTTCCGCTGTGGCTGTCACCCGAGCAGGTAAGAATACTCCCGATAGGCGACGATCAGGCAGAATACGCAGAAAAAGTAAGAAAAACGCTTGCCGCATCGGGCATCCGCGTAAAGTGCGATACGCGTAACGAAAAGATAGGATATAAGATAAGAGCCGCACAGCTCGAAAAGATACCCTATATGCTCGTTATAGGTGAAAAGGAAATGCAGTCAGGCTCCGTTGCAGTCCGTGAAAGAGCGGCAGGTGATATCGGTACGATGACGGTCGAAGAATTCCTCACAAGAGCAGTGGAAGAAAACGTAAAGAAAGTTATAAAATAAATAAATCAAAAATCCGAGTCATCTGACTCGGATTTTTCTTTATATTAACTTCAAGATCGTATCCCACAGAAGACGTCGGTATCATCTTGGTATCATCATTCGACCGGTTGCTAATATCAAAATGCGAAATTTTACTAAAGAGAATTCTCCTTACTACTGCTATTTGTTAAAGTGGCATCTCCGAACCATCATCCCAAATACGAAACCGTTTCGTTAGCTTTGTGGCGGCGGCAGAAAATCAAAGCCGACCCAATGTAAAAGCCAAACCATCGTACACAGAATAACAGGAATGCATAAAATTGCGGCAAATATATATACCGCATCGACCCATGCTCCTTCTTTTGCTTTTATGTGCAAAACCAATGCAGCAATAGTCATAATGGATGTCATCCCCGAAATAACAGTAAAACAAAAATACACTGTTTCTGTGGTATTGTTGCTGTACCCGTATTCATGATATACAGCGAAGGCTTTTCCATAATATACAGCAAATATCATAGAAACCACAATTATGATACCTAACAGACAACTGAAAATTTTATGCTTCATTGCTTAATACACTCAATTCTCCAAACTGATTATGTGGTTCACTATATTGATCAACGTGATTTTTTTAAATTATTTCGGTTCTATATCAAATTCTTCGAGGGTGGAAAAATCAACGGGGAAGGTGAGCGACTGCGTAAGATCTACCCCTGCAACAAGGTGGTATTTAACACCCATAGCCGCCATCCAGTTGCGAACCTCGGTCGTCTGGTAAACACCCTGTGCATTCTGATATACCCAGATCGGGATAGGCCACAAACAAAGTGTAGGTGCGATCTTTTCGTATGCTTCTTTTGACACGCCGTTCTGTCCGTGGTGCGCCATTTGCACCATATCGCTCTTGAGGTCATCGCCGTACTTGTCAATAAGTCTTTGACTCTGGAAAAGGTACGCATCACCCAAAAACAGGATCGTCTGTCCTTCAATCGTTACTCTGAATATCATCGAGGTGTCGTTGATGTTCGTTTCTTTTTCTTCGTCGGTAACTGTCATAAGGATTTCAAATTTTATACCGTCGATGTCGATTACGTCCCCTTCAAAGGCGGTTTTGGCGTTTGTCTTTGCAAATTCACCCTTGCCCATAAATCTGTCGTACGACTGTTCAAGCTCGTCATAAAGAAAAGCGTATTTTCCGCCCTCCGACGTATTCATAAATTCTCTTGAAGGGAAATTGAAATAGACGTTGTTTACCGTCATCTTTTTGCGCTTGTTTGTGCCGATGAGGGTAAATTCTCTTACGTGGTCGTCGTGCATATGGGATAAAAACCACGCTTCTATAACGGGTTCTTTCTCACCGCTTATTTCCTGAAGCTTTTCGTACAAATAGCCGCTGTTGATATCAGAGCCCGCACCGCCTCCGTCTATGACTATAAGCTTGCCTGTTGCCGTTTTTATTACGTAACAGTTGAGAAGCATATTTTTGTCGGGCGCTATCTGATAAAGTACGGGGTTTTCTCTTGGCACGTTATCATCTCCTTTTTCCGTTTCGGTTTCAATTACCGTTTCCGATGAAGTTTCGGCAGAAAGTGTTTCGCTTTCTTTTTTCGTGTTTTGTGAGGTGTCGGATGGATCGCTTGAACATCCGCACGTAAACAGAAAAGACGTCATAAGTAAAAATGCAATAATTTTTTTCAAAATATTCACTCCTTGACATTTACTGTAATGATTATATCACGGATAAAACAAAAAAACAAGTTAAAATCTTGACATATTAATACAAAAAATATATAATACAATAAATATGATTTTTGGAGTAATTGGAAATGAAAAAAGAAAAACAAAAAAAGAAGGGTAAAATTGCTGATATTTTGCTCGGTTTCATCTATATCATAGCTTTTGCCGTGTGCGGTGAGCTTATGGCTTCCGAAACGGAAGGACTTTCGGCAAAAGATTCGTTTATAAAATTCATACTGCTTTTAGCCGTTATGTATCTTGCCTTGACTGTGCAGTTGATAGTACACGAAGCAGGACACCTCGTTTTCGGTCTTTTGTCGGGATATAAATTCAAATCGTTCAATGTTTTCGGCTTCGTTATTCTGAAAACGAACGGAAAAATAAGATTTTGCCGTCAAAATGTAGCAGGTATGGGCGGACAGTGCCTTATGACACCGCCTGAAATGAAAGACGGTAAAATACCCGTTTTTATATACAATTACGGCGGAGCTTTTTTAAACCTTATACTTTCCGCCGTGTCGCTTTGCCTCTATCTTTTTATGCCGCATATTGAGTTTTTGTCGCCGTTTTTTCTGTATTTAACGGTGATCGGTATAGGCTTTGCGCTTGCAAACGGTATACCGCTTAAAGGAACGCTTGTGCCAAACGACGGATATAACGCTTTAAGTCTTGGACGTGATAAAGACGCCCTGCGCGGATTTTGGCTGCAGCTTATGATGAGCTCACTTTCATCGGACGGCGTTGCCCTGAAGGATATGCCCGATGAGTTTTTCACAGTTCCCACAGACGAGCAGATGAAAAATGTAATGATAGCCCCCATCGCTGTTTTTGCTTCAAACCGCTATACGGAGCAGCACCGCTTTGAAGAAGCGGATGCCCTTATGAAGCGCCTTTTGGAAATGGAAAGCGGTATAGTAGGTCTTCATAAAAATCTTATGATATGCGACAGATTGTATATAGAGCTTATTTCCGAAAACAGAAAAGATGCAGTTGATGCTTTTCTGACAAAAGAGGAGAAAAACTTTATGAAATCTATGAAAACGTACCCGACCGTTATGAGAACGGAGTACGCATACGCACTGCTTTGTAATGAAGATGAAGAAAAAGCAGAGAAAATAAAGGCTCAATTTGAAAAATGTGCAAAAAACTATCCCTACGAAGCCGATATCAAAACGGAACGCACACTTATGCAGTTGGCTTATGAAAAATTTTCAAAAGCAGAACACAAATAAAAAAGTGAATACGGAAAAATAATTTCCGAAAAAACACAAGAATAAAGAATTACGATCATGGTTCTATCGGCATCTGTTTCGTAGCGATACGTACTCGGCATCGAAAGCCGATACTGCCTGAGTTTGCAAAACACTGCCGATAAAATAACGAGTTTTTAGGCAGGACAGGGGCATGCTCCTTCCGAATATAAGGTAAAAACCCCTTCCGAGGAAGGGGTTTTTGAATTTTTATTTTATATATTGAGAAGCATATCGAAGCTTTCGTCGAGGAACTGTTTAAGCTCTTCTGCGGTAAGCTGACGCTGTGCAATAAGGGAAAGAGTATATATCTGCTTTGCAAGCTTTTCGGCTTTTTCTTCGTCCTCCGTTATGACTTTCGCAAGCTTGTCTATAAGCGAGCTGTTCGTGTTTACAATGAGCGTCATATCTGACGGCATATCGGGCATACCGTCCATTTTGTACATTCTCATCATATCTTCAAAACGGCGTGACTGCTCGTTTATATTGATGAGCGCGGGAGTCTTTTCGTCTTTGAGGCACTCGTAGGTGACCTTAAGATCATCTTTGCCGCTTATCTTACGGAAAACGGCTGTGATGCTCTCGTTTTCCACAGCCTCGCCCTCGCCTTTGAGAGCTGCGGCTACGTCCGCATCTATTCTTACGAATTTTACGTCCGTGTTGTCTGTTTCAACTGTGTGGATGTACTGCGTGTCAAGTATACGGTCGAGGAGGATTATATTTATTCCCTCGTTTGAGAACATTGAAATATACTGTGCCTGCGTCGTTACGTCCGTTGCGTAATAAACGGTGTTTTCGTGCTTTTCTTTTGCCTCGCTGAGATATTCTTCAAGCGTGTAGTACTTTCCTTCCTCCGTTGCGGACTTGAAAATAACGCACTTTTTAACCCTGTCGTGGAACTTTTTATCTCTTATTGAGCTGTATTCGACGAACGTCTTGAGATCGTCCCAGAGCTTTTCATAGCTCTCTCTTTCGGTGTTGAACATCGAATTAAGCTTGTCGGCAACCTTCTTTACGATGTGAGCCGATATTTTTGAAACGTAACCGCTGTTTTGCAAATAGCTTCTTGAGACGTTCAAGGGAAGCTCGGGGCAGTCAAGCACGCCCTTGAGCATAAGCATATATTCGGGAATTACTTCCTTTATATTATCCGCAACGAATACCTGATTGTAATAAAGCTTTACCTGACCTTCGAGAGAGTCGTATTCGTGGTTGAGCTTGGGAAAATACAGTATTCCCTTGAAATTAAGCGGATAATCGGCATTTATGTGAATGTGGAAAAGCGGTTCTTTGTAATCGTTGAACACCTTTGTGTAGAACTGCTTATATTCTTCTTCCGTACATTCCGAAGCGGATCTCTGCCAGAGGGGGTGGGGGTCGTTTACAGGCTCGTTTTCTTCTTTTTCTTCACCCTCGACGACGAAATATATCGGTACGGGCATAAACGAGCAGTACTTTGAAAGTATTTCTCTTATTTTGCCTTCGTTTAAATATTCCGCTTCCTCGGAGGTTATTTTCATTATTACGTCCGTTCCGTGTTCTTCACGGTCGCCGTCGAATATTTCGTAGTCACCGTCGCTTGTGCATACCCATTTTACAGCAGGAGAGCCGGTATACGATCTTGTCTGAACCGTTACCGTGTCACTTACCATAAAGGATGAATAAAATCCGAGCCCGAAATGACCGATGATACCCTCGCTTGAAGAATCCTTTTCGGAGTTTTCATACTTTTGTATAAATTCAACAGCACCCGACAGAGCGATGCGGCAGAGATATCTTTCAAGCTCGTCCTTCGTCATACCGATACCGTTGTCGGAAACGGTGAGCGTTCCTTCACCCTTGTCGAGAGTTACGGTTATTTTATATTCTTCGCCTCCGAAATCGGCTTCACCGAGGGAAGAAAGTCTTTTCAGCTTTGTTACGGCATCCGTTGCGTTTGATACTATCTCACGGAGAAATATTTCTTTCTCGGAATAGAGCCATTTTTTGATTATAGGGAAAATATGTTCGATATCGACGGATATACCGCCTTTTTTTACATCTTCACTCATTTTAAAACATCCTTTCTTTTATTGTTATTTGGTATTTGGGTGTATAAAACCTCGTTATATGGTGAAAATATTTCATACAACCCGTACGGGTAAATCAAAAAAACGGAGATGTTGCATATGGAAAAAAGAAATTCTGAAAAGCAGGCAAGGATCCTGTACACGGTGCTTGCGGCAATGCTTGTCATTATTATGGTGATATCCGTAATAACGGCAATAAACAAGCGCAAGGACAGAAACAAACCGCCCGTTGATACGGACACGCCTGTAACTACACAGCAAAGCGTACAGACAAGACCGCAGGAAACGGTAAAGCCCCCCGTTATTATCCCCGATGAAACGAAAGCGCCCGAAACGCTTGTTATTACGGATGAACCTGCAAACGAGGATATCCCGACAGAGGACGAACCCGTTTCAACTCCCAAAATATTCGTTATGCCGACTGACGGAAGCGTTGTGAAAAGCTTCTCGAAAGATCTGCCCGTGTATTCGGCAACGATGAACGATTACAGAGTTCATACAGGTGTCGATATATACGCCGAACCCGGTATGCCCGTATACAGCTTTACCGACGGCACAGTATCAAAGATATATAACGACCCTATGATGGGAATGACCGTGAAGGTAGACCACGGTGACGGACTCGTTTCATACTATCAGAACCTTAACGAACAGCTTGCCGAAGGCATAAAAGAGGGCGTCAAGGTCGATGCGGGCCGTGCTCTCGGCTGTGTCGGTGAAACGACGCTCGTTGAGCTTTCCGACGCACCGCACTTGCATTTTGAAGTGAGAAAAGACGGTACGGCCGTTGACCCTTGCGAATATCTTTCCGCACTGAAAGAAACGAATGCGGAACTGACAGAATAATCTTTATATTTGATTGAAACGGGTGCCGTTCGCTTTGCGGACAACACCCGTTTTTTTATTCAGTTATGCGGTTAGCTGCCTTTACGGTTTATTAATACATACCGCCCATTCCGCCGGGTGCTGCTGCAGGTGCGGGGTTTTCTTCCTTCTTGTCAGCAACGAGAGCTTCCGTTGTAAGAACCGTGGAAGCGATGGATGCTGCGTTCTGGAGTGCGGAACGTGTTACCTTTGTAGGATCTACGATACCCTTTTCGAGCATATCAACGTACTCCTCTGCATAAGCGTCAAAGCCGTATGCGATCTTTCCGCTGTTCTTTATCTTGTCAACGATAACAGAGCCTTCAAAGCCTGCGTTTGCGGAGATCTGTCTGATCGGTTCTTCAAGAGCCTTAAGAACTATCTTAACGCCTATTCTTTCATCACCGTCAACAGAGGGAAGAAGCGCTTCAACAGCGGGAATTACGTTAAGGAACGCAACGCCGCCGCCTGCGATGATACCTTCTTCAACAGCTGCCTTTGTAGCGTTGAGAGCATCCTCGATACGGAGCTTCTTTTCCTTCATTTCAACTTCTGTCGCCGCACCGACCTTGATAACTGCAACGCCGCCTGCGAGCTTTGCAAGTCTTTCCTGGAGCTTTTCGCGGTCGAAGTCGCTCGTCGTCGTTTCGATACCTGCTTTGATCTGGTTGACTCTCGCTTTGATCTCGCCCTTGTCGCCCATACCGTCGACGATTATCGTGTTGTCCTTGTTGATCTTGACCTGTCTTGCACGTCCGAGCTGTGCTACGGATGCGTCCTTGAGTTCAAGTCCGAGATCGGAGGAGATAACCTCACCTCCTGTGAGGATAGCGATATCCTTGAGCATTTCCTTACGTCTGTCACCAAAGCCGGGAGCTTTGACAGCAACGCACGTGAACGTGCCGCGGATCTTGTTGAGAATGAGCGTTGTGAGTGCTTCGCCTTCAACGTCTTCAGCGATTATAACGAGCTTCTGACCTGCCTGAACGATCTGTTCGAGCAAGGGAAGGATCTCCTGAACGTTTGAGATCTTTTTATCTGTGATGAGGATGAGAGCATCGTCGATAACGGCTTCCATTTTGTCTGTGTCCGTTACCATGTAGGGGGAGATGTATCCTCTGTCAAACTGCATACCTTCAACGACTTCGGAATACGTTTCAGCCGACTTTGATTCCTCAACCGTGATAACGCCGTCGGACGTTACTTTTTCCATAGCGTCTGCAATGAGGTTACCGATAACTTCATCGCCTGCGGAGATCGTTCCGACTCTTGCGATATCGGACGTTCCGTTTACTTTCTTGGACTGTGCGATAAGAGCTGTAACTGCCGTATCGGTTGCCTTTGCAATACCCTTGCGCACTACCATGGGGTTAGCGCCTGCCGTTACGTTTTTCATACCTTCTCTGATGAGAGCCTGAGCGAGAAGAGTTGCTGTTGTCGTACCGTCGCCTGCTGCGTCGTTCGTTTTTGTTGCAACTTCTTTAACGAGCTGTGCGCCCATGTTTTCAAATGCGTCGTCAAGCTCAATATCTTTAGCTATCGTGACACCGTCGTTTGTTATAAGGGGAGCGCCGTACTTTTTGTCAAGTACTACGTTTCTGCCCTTGGGACCGAGTGTGATCTTTACTGTATCTGCAAGTTGATCTACGCCTCTCTGAAGAGCGGCTCTTGCGTCTGCGCCGTAAATTATTTCTTTAGACATTTGTTTATTCCTTTCTTGATTTTTGCTGTTTGTCAGTCTTCTACGCAAGCGAGAATATCGCTTTCTCTGACTATAATGTATTCAACGCCGTCACATTTTACTTCTGTTCCGGCATATTTGCTGAGTATGACCTTTGCACCTTTGGTAACTGTCATTTTTACTTCTTTACCGTCAACCATGCCGCCGGGGCCGACAGCGATGACTTCTGCTATCTGGGGTTTTTCTTTTGCGGATGCTGTAAGTATGATTCCGCTTTTTGTTGTTTCTTCAGCTTCGACCATCTTAACTACGACACGGTCTGCAAGCGGTTTAATAGTCATTTTAATTATCCTCCGAATTTTGTTGTTAATTGTCCGTTTTTGGCACTCGTGCGCTTTGAGTGCTAACGAACAATACCATTTTATCACGGTATTGAAAAAAGTCAAGTGTTTTTTCGTTAATTAACATTTATTTAACAAAAATTACCGATTTTAAGCGGTGTATATGCGACTTGACAAAACGGGATCAATAATGTATATTATATAATACAAAATACAAATGGAGCTTTTATGAAAAAATACGTAAGAATTTTTTTGTTTCTTCTGGCAATTGCCGTGTCACTTTCCTCCTGCGGAAACGGCAATACGGAACAAAACACGAACGAATCGGAAGAAAATATATACTATAAAGAGGATGAGCTTGTAAGCAGAGAGGCAGATACCACTGCTGAAAATACGGATACGGACACTTCGTCAAACGAAGATGATGAAGCGGAAGAAGCGTCCTTTCTTCTTCTGAGCTGTGCGGGAGATCCTCTTTCGGTAAGAAAAAAAGAAATAAAGGGGAAATACGGCGGTACGTTTAAAAATATGCTTTTTTCACTTACACCGACAAATGAAAAAAGCGAAAAGATCACAGACGAGGCGTTCAGCTTTATGCCGTCCGAGATTTGCAAAGCACCCGAAGGCACGTTCTGGATAGAAACGGAAGGTAAAATATACCGTATATCACCCGAAAAAAAGGAAATATGTACAGTCGAAGGGCATTACACGGAGGGTGACGTGCTTTCCTACAGCGAGGAGCTTGTACAGCTTTTAAACGAGCTTTGGATGTACTACCCGAGGAACACGCTTTACGGTACGTATTCGGGAACGAACGTCGAGCTTAAACGTGTGTTTGAAGACGAAGGGACGCTTTCCCTTGATATAAAAAGCATTGAAACGGGCAGCGACGCAACACCCGAAAACGATGTGAATTCCATAACCGTTACCGTTACCTCTCAAGAAGATATAACGCTTAAGATAGAGGCAGTGCCGCAAAACGAAGACGGTGAGTTTGCCAAAACGTCAAATAAGACCGTAACGCTTGAAAAGGGCATGCCGAAGGAAGTTACACTTACCTTCGGCGGCTGGCAAAACAAAACGTACGATCTTAACGTGATAGCCGATACGGCACGTATTCACTTGAAATTAGCGCATTGATCACAAGTCGAGCTTCATATCTCCCTGCTTTATAAAGCCTGCTTTTCTCATTCCTTCGGATATTGCAAGGCTTAAAACGGCGGGAAGGATAAAGTACATCAAAGCTATTTTTATGAGCACGGATACTGTGGATTCTCCGTTTGAGGTCATATCGGCAAACGAAAGCAGAGGTCCTACAAGACCTGCCGTACCCATTCCCGAGCCGGCGGGAGTGTTCGTCATTTTAAATACGACAGTTGACAAAGGTCCGAGTATGGCGCTTGTGATTATCGCAGGCAGCCATATGAGGGGCCTTTTTAGTATATTCGGCATCTGGAGCATACTTGTGCCGAGTCCCTGGGCAAGAAGTCCGCCCATTTTGTTTTCTCGGTAGCTTATAACGGCAAAGCCTATCATGTTGGCACAGCATCCGACCGTTGCCGCACCTGCGGCAATTCCCGAAAGACCGAGGATGACACCTATTGCTGCCGAGCTTATCGGAAGCGTCAGAAACATTCCCATAAGCACGGAAACGATGATGCCTGCAAGTATCGGACGTGCTTCGACGCCGTACTCAACAAGACCTCCCAAAAATGCGTTGAATTCTGCTATTTCATCGCCGGTCACAAATCCGATGAAGCTTCCGCAAAATACGGATACGACAGGGGTAAGGATTATATCTATTTTCGTTTTTCCCGCTATAAGCGCGCCTATCTCAACGCAAACGTATGCGGCAATAAACGCATTGAGAGGATCGCCGGGACCTGAAAGCGACACACCGCTCATATACGGGAGCTTTGAGGCAAACGCACCGACAAGTCCGCACACGGCGGCTGAAAAAACGACCAGAGGCTTCGAAGAAAGCTTCGTTGCAACACCGCAGCCGATGCCGGCACCTGTTGCTATCTGTGCAACAGCACCCGTTTTTTCAAGTATGATGCCGATGTCCCCCGGGATATATTCACCGAGCTGTTTTAATATCGTGCCGACGATGAGCGTCGCAAAGAGCCCGAGCGCCATTCCCGAAAGCCCGTCTATAAATACTCTGTTAAGGTATGCTTTTATAAGTCCCCAAGGGGTCTTTTTTGTTTTTTTAGCCATGTTTGATACTCCTTTTTTAAACCACGGTTATATGATATATCAAATGACGAAAAAAGTCAAGACGGGATGTTTTTGTATACACAAAATATTTAATAAAACTTTTCTTTGTTCACAAAAATTACTATAATAATATATTGAAACGAAAAAACAATTAATATAGAATAATTAGAAAACTAACAAAAGAAAGAGGGATATTTTTGCACACAGAGCATATAGGCAAGCGCCTTGGCAACGTGTCAAATCATTTGCGCAGATATATCGACAACAGGATATCGGAATACGGCGTAACTCATATGCAGTCGATGATAATTTGTTTTTTGGTACACAGAGAGGATGAACCGGTGTATCAAAAGGATATAGAGCGTGAATTCGGCATCCGCCGTTCTTCCGTTACGACAATATTGCAGCTCATGGAAAAAAACGGTTTGATAACGAGATGCTCCGATGAAAAGGACGCGCGCCTCAAGCGTATCCGCCTCACCTCTGCAGGCCGTGAGGCAGACTTGCGTATGCGGGATACGATAAACGAAGTTGAAAACGAGCTTTGCCGTGCGATAACGGCAGAACAGAAAAAAGAACTTTTTTTGCTTCTTGACACTCTTGAAGACCGTCTTACGTTACTTGAAAAAAATGAAAGGAAAGAAAAGACGATATGATAAAAAAGCTTGCCCGATACATCGGGGAATTTAAAAAGATCACGCTCTTGACGCCCTTGCTCATTATGGGCGAAGTCGCACTTGAAATAATGATACCGTATCTTATGGCATCGATCATTGACGACGGCGTTGAAAAAGGCGATATCAACCACATAGTTACAACGGGACTTCTGATGATACTTATGGCGATGCTCTCGCTTGCCTTCGGTGCATCGGGTGCTATGACGGCGTCGAAAGCCTCCGCAGGTTTTGCAAAAAATCTCAGATTCGGCATTTTCAAAAAAATACAGAGCTTTTCGTTTGCAAACACGGATAAATTTGCAACGTCGGGACTTGTAACGAGAATGACGACGGACGTCACGAACGTGCAGATGTCCTTTCAGATGATGATACGTATATGCGTGCGCGCGCCTCTTATGCTTATAATGGCGCTCATCATGGCGTTCCGTATCAACAGAAAGCTGTCGATAATGTATATTTTCGCAATACTCTTTTTGGGCAGCATACTTGCGATAGTCGCAACCAAAGCATTCCCCAGATTCAAATTCGTATTTGAAAAATACGACAAGCTCAACGAAAGCGTGCAGGAAAACCTGACGGGCGTGCGTGTCGTAAAATCGTACGTAAGAGAAGAATACGAAACGAAAAAATTCCACAAAGCATCCGATTTCATATACAAGGGATTCGTAAATGCCGAAAAGGTCGTCATTATGAACGGCCCCGTTATGAACTTTACAATGAACGTGTGTATGATACTCATATGCTGGTTCGGTGCTCACATAATCGTAAATTCAAACGGTACCGAAATGTCAACGGGCGATCTTACGAGCTTCCTTTCTTACACCATAAACGTACTTATGAACCTTATGATGATATCTATGGTGTTCGTTATGATGACGATGTCAAAGTCATCTGCTGAGCGTATCATGCAGGTGCTTGACGAAGAAATAGATATAAAGGACCCCGAAGAACCCGTAACGGAAGTCAAAAACGGCGAAATAGTATTCGACGACGTTTGCTTCTCCTATTCCAAGAATGAAGAAAATCTTAACCTTGAGCATATAGACCTCACCATTCCCTCAGGTGCTGTCGTCGGCGTTATCGGCGGTACGGGAAGCGGTAAAACGACACTCGTTCAGCTCATTCCAAGACTCTACGACGTAACCGGTGGATGTATCAAGGTCGGCGGAGTCGACGTAAGGGATTACAGCATAAAGGCTTTGCGTGATGCCGTTTCCATGGTCCTTCAGAAAAACGTCCTTTTCTCCGGTACGATAAAGGATAACCTCCGCTGGGGCAACAAGGACGCAACCGACGAACAGATGATAGCGGCGTGTAAGTCGGCACAGGCACACGACTTTATTATGTCCTTCCCCGACGGATACGATACCGTCATCGACCGAGGCGGCACAAACGTATCTGGCGGTCAGAAACAGCGTCTGTGTATCGCGCGTGCGCTTCTTAAGTCCCCGAAGGTGCTCATACTTGACGACTCGACAAGTGCTGTCGATACGTCGACGGATGCAAAAATAAGGAAAGCGTTTGCCGAATATATCCCCGAGGTTACGAAAATAATCATCGCTCAGCGTATATCCTCCGTGTGCGATGCCGATATGATAATCGTGCTTGACGAAGGAAAGGTAAATGCCGTCGGCAAACACGACGAGCTTCTTGAAACCAACGATATCTACCGTGAAGTATACGAATCACAGATGAAGGGAGCTGATTTCGATGAATAATATGAAAATGAAAAAACGAAATCCCATTCCCACGGTGATGCGTGTGCTGCGCTTCGTTATATCCGATTATCCCGTGCTGTGCTTGCTCGTGTTCATATGCCTTATCGCAAGTGCCGTAACGACAGCGTACGGAACGATGTTCTTTAAAACACTTATTGCCGACTTCATCGAGCCTATGATGAAAACACCCGAAACGACTCCCACATTCAACGACCTTTTAAAGGAGCTTGCAAAGGTCGCAGGGGCGTACGGCATCGGCGTTTTGTCGGTCTTCGGCTCAAACAGAATGATGGTAACGGTTTGCCAGGGTACACTTAAAAAGATCCGTGACGACTTGTTTGAACATATGCAGAAGCTCCCTATAAAATATTTCGATAAAAACTCCCACGGCGATATTATGAGCGTTTATACAAACGATACGGATACTCTCCGCCAGCTCATAAGCCAGAGTATACCGAACCTTATATCATCGACTGCAACTATCATATCCTCGGTGATATCAATGCTCATCCTTTCACCGCTTCTGACAGCTCTTGCTCTCACCGTCGTCTTCTTTGCCGTTATAATAACGAGAGTCCTCGGCGGAAAAAGTGCAAAATTCTTCCGTGCAACGCAGAAAAACCTCGGTGCAGTCAACGGCTATATAGAGGAAATGACGGACGGACAGAAGGTCGTCAAGGTCTTTAATTACGAAGACGAGGCGACGGAAGTGTTTGAAAAGCTCAACGACGAGCTCTATATGACGACGAAAAACGCAAACGGCTTTGCAAATATCGTAATGCCGATAATGGGCAACCTCGGTTATTTGAACTACGTGCTTGTGGCTATCATCGGCGGCGTTATGGCGATAAAGGGCGTCGGCGGATTTGCCGTCGCTTCGCTCGTTCCGTTTTTGCAGTTTACAAGAACGTTCAATATGCCGATATCGCAGATATCACAGCAGATAAACTCGATAATTATGGCAGTTGCGGGTGCTGAAAGAATATTTGCACTCCTTGATGAACCGGCAGAACAGGATGACGGATACGTAACTCTTGTCAACTGTAAGGAAGAAAACGGCAAGATCGTTGAAACAAAGGAGCGTACAGGCAAATGGGCTTGGCGCCATCCGCATAAAGCCGACGGAAGCGTTACGTACACACCTTTAGCAGGTGACGTCGTGTTCGACGGCGTCGACTTCGGTTATACAGATGATAAGATCGTTCTTCACGATATCAAGCTTTATGCACGTCCGGGACAGAAGGTGGCTTTTGTCGGTGCAACGGGTGCGGGTAAAACGACGATAACGAATCTTATAAACAGATTTTACGATATCCAGGACGGTAAGATACGCTACGACGGAATAAATATCAATAAGATAAAGAAAGCGGACCTGCGCCGTTCACTCGGTGTCGTGCTTCAGGATACACACCTTTTCACAGGTACTGTTGCGGATAATATCCGTTACGGAAGACTCGATGCAACGGACGAGGAAGTAGTGGCTGCCGCAAAGCTTGTAAATGCAGATTACTTTATAAGCCATTTGCCTGATGGATATAATACGATGCTCACGGCAGACGGCGCAAGCCTTTCACAGGGACAAAGACAGCTTATTGCAATAGCACGTGCGGCAGTTGCCGATCCTCCCGTGCTGATACTTGACGAGGCAACGTCGAGCATCGACACGAGAACCGAAGCGATAGTCGCGGCAGGTATGGACAGTCTTATGAAGGGAAGAACGGTTTTCGTAATAGCTCACAGACTTTCAACCGTTAAAAATTCCGACGTTATAATGGTGCTTGAAAAGGGCAGAATAATCGAAAGAGGAACACACGACGACCTCATAGCACAGCAAGGAACGTACTATACTTTGTATAACGGCGGCAATAAACAGTGAAATAAAAAACTTTTCCGAACGAAAGCTCGGAAAAGTTTTTTTAACAAAAAAATGAAAACTGTGATCATTACAGCTGTGCGGGTCATAATTTCTTTCTTATTAAAAGCCTTGTGAGAGCTTTTTTGTTAAACGGTACGAGCGGATAAAGATAGTTTCTTTGCCCTTGTACCGTTTTGTTCGTGCATATAAGAACGATCGTCAGAATGACGCCTGCGATAAATCCCCAAATTTCAAACAAAGCCGTCAGCAAAAGCAGGATAAGGCGCATAAATTTGAATGCATATCCAAGCTCGTAGCTCGGCTGTGCAAAATTTGCGATGCTGACGAAGGCTGTGTAAAGTATCGTTTCGGGGACGAACCAGCCGACCTTGACGGCAAAGTCGCCGAGTATAAGCCCGCCTATTATAGAAAAGCTTCCCGCAAGAACTGACGGAGTGTTAAGCGCGGCAAGCTTCAAGCCGTCAACGGCAAATTCAAGCAAAAAGAGCTGTACTATTACGGGAAGTCCCGATAGCTCTTCGATTCGGATAAAGTCAAGCCATTGAGGAATATATTCGTCGTGCGTTATCAGAAGATACCAAAGAGGGGACAAAAATACCGTTAAAAAGAACACCGAACACCGCACGAAGCGAAGATACGTGCCTGTTAAGGGAGGAAAATAGTAATCGTCCGTTTCCTGCAAAAAATCAAATATGCACGTCGGCAGGATCATGGCTGACGGAGAATTGTCGCATAAAACGATAATGCTTCCCTCCATAATACTTGCCGATGCCGCATCGGGGCGTTCTGTGTACCGTATTTTCGGAAAAGGATTGTACCAGCGCGTTTTTATAAGACATTCCGCGAGCGATTCACTTGATAATGAAAGAGCCGGTACGTTTATTTCATCAAGCTTTTTTTCTATATTTTCAAGCAGTTTTTTGTCTGCCTTTCCGTCAAGATAACAAAGCACTATATCTGTTTTTGAAGAGGTGCCGACGGTCTTTATCTTCATCGTGAGTTTCGGATCTCTTATGTGGCGGCGAATGAGTGCGGCGTTAAAAACGAGTGTTTCGACAAAACCGACGCGCGCGCCTCTCAGCACTTTGTCGTTTTCGGGTTCTTCTATTCCCCGTACGGGATACGTTCTGCAGTCTATAAGGATAACGCCGGGTATACCGTCGGCGACCATCGCCGTCATCCCCGAAAGAACGCCCGTGATTACGTGCTGTTCACTTTGTGCGCTTTCAACTTCCACGTACGGTATATAGGTGTCGTAAAAATCTTTAAGGGATGAAAGGGAAGCTGTATCAAACTGTTTCAGCTTCATGAAAAGATCCATTATCCGCAACATTACCTCGTCTTTGGTAAGACCGTCAACGAAATAAAAACTGCATCGCACGTTGCACGCTATTATATCTCTGCGTACGGTATCAAAGCTTTCGGATATTCTTAAAGCGTCATCAAAAAAACGTATTTTTTCATCAATGGACGTTGAATTTATCATTTTTTTGCACCTTAAGAGATCGCAGTGTTGTTCAGGTTGCTTTCCGAAAGTCCGAAGCTTACGGATATCGCTTCGTTCACTTGCTCCATCACGTCCTCGTCCAGATGCCCCATCTTTTCTTTAAGACGTTGCTTGTCAAGGGTGCGTATCTGCTCAAGCAGTACGACGGAATCTTTTGCAAGCCCGTAGCTGTCAGCGTATATTCCGATGTGTGTCGGCAGTTTCGTTTTAGATACTCTGCTCGTTATTGCGGCGGCAATAACGGTTGGTGAAAATTTATTTCCGACGTCGTTTTGTACTATTAAAACGGGGCGAAGCCCTCCTTGTTCACTTCCGATCACGGGTGACAGATCCGCATAGAAGATATCTCCTCTTTTTATGATCACTTTGCTCTCTCCTTTTGATTATGTTCTGCTATTATTTTTTCTTAAAAATTCCGATTTTAAACATAAAACCGAAAGAAAGCAAAATAAAAAGATATGAAAATCAAAATCTTCATATCTTTCATTATTTAAATTCCGTAATTCTTCTATAAGATCAACATCGAATCCATGATGGTGATGTTATATAAGATTTTACCGATTGGTAAGATTGCACAAACCAATCGGCAAACCTCAAAACAAATCACTGTGTGTGCCCGTTCGAGCCAAGAACAATATCAATTGATCTCCGTTTATTTGATATACTAACAACCAATCCGGTTGAATATGACATTCTCGATACCCACCGTAATCACCGGTAAGCAAATGATCACGATATTTTGCTTCAAGTGTTTCGCCGTTTGCAAGAGCAGTAATAACCTTTTTTATTTTATCAAGATCATATCCGCGTTTTTGCGCTAATTTTAAGTCCTTCTTGAATTGATTGGAAGGGATGATCTCATACCTCACCTAAAATGTCCTCCATCATACTGTCTACGTTGTCATACTTCTTGTACTTCTCGGGAGAACGGAACATTTCCTGCGACTCTTTCATCGCTTCAAGAGTAATTTTGTTGGGAACTTCTCTGGTAATGGAAAACGGAATTCCGCCTTCATAAAGCATTTGACGAAGAAAAATGTTTACAGCGGTAGAAAGATCCATTCCAAGATCGGCAAGCAACGCCTGCGCTTTTGTTTTGGTTTCGGCATCAAGGCTGATGTTCGTAGATACTTTAGACATAATATCAACTCCTTTCGATAACAGTATATCATATTATGCCCGATCTGTCAACATATTATGTTGTGATTTTCACATAAACACTGTTATTGTGTGCATTACGTGTTGGATTTTTAACATATAAACATCGCATCTCCGAAGGAGAAGAAGCGGTATTTTTCATTTACAGCAACGTCGTATGCGTTAAGCATTATATCTCTTGATGAAAATGCCGATACGAGCATAAGCAGGGTGCTTTCGGGCAGGTGAAAATTCGTTATAAGTCCGTCCACGACCTTGAATTTGTACCCGGGATAAATAAATATATCCGTGTCCCTGCTCATTGCGTGAAGAGTGCCGTCGTCATCCGATGCGCTTTCAAGCACACGGGTCGACGTCGTACCTACGGAAATTATTCTCGATCCGTTCTTTTTTGCCGTGTTTATTATGTTTGCGCTTTCCTCGGAAATTTCAAAGTATTCCGAGTGCATTTTATGCTCTTTTATGTTGTCGACCTTTACAGGACGGAACGTGCCGAGTCCGACGTGAAGCATTACGGGCACGACTTTGACACCCATTTCTTCGATTTCTGAAAGCAGCTCCTTCGTGAAATGAAGTCCTGCTGTGGGGGCAGCAGCCGAGCCGTTTTTGTCGGCGTAGACCGTCTGGTATCTGCTCTTGTCTTCAAGCTTTTTCGTTATGTACGGCGGCGTGGGCATATTTCCGACCTTGTCCAAAACGGCAAATATATTTCCGTATTTTTCTTTGTCGTATTTAAAGCTTACCGTTCTGTTGCCGTTATCAAGCACTTCCTCGATCGTGGCTTCAAGTATTCCCGAAAAGGTCATTTCAGCACCGACCTTCAAACGCTTGCCGGGATGAACGATACATTCCCATACGTCGTTACCGCGTGCCCTGAGCAAAAGAAGCTCGACTTTTGCACCGTCAGATACGCTGCCTTCTTTTTTCTTTTTTTCACCGAGTATCCTTGCGGGAATTACCTTTGAATTGTTTATTACAAGTACGTCTCCGGGGACGAGAAACTCTTTTATATCGTGAAATATGCGGTGCGATATCTCTCCTGTTTTTCTGTCAACGCACATAAGGCGAGAGGCATCTCTTTTTTCTGCCGGCGACTGCGCTATAAGCTCCTCGGGCAGATGGTAAAAATAATCCTTTGTTGAAAGTCCGTCGTTATTCATTTGCTCCCCTTCGAAAATTAAGATTGGCAATTAAAAGTATCCCGAATAAAATATATAAGGGATTTTCATATTATATTGATATTATGTGAAAATTTCAACTGTTATTTATTACGGGGTGCAAAATGAACTATACAGATAAAAAGAGATTTCCGCAAGGTGTGATAAGCGCACTCGTTACACCTTTTACAAATACACAGGTGGATTATCCGTCTTTCAAAGCGCTTATAAACAGACAGATAAAAGCAGGGGCAGACGGAATAGTTATACTCGGCACGACGGGCGAAAGCCCTGCTGTAACACCTTTGGAAAGAGAAAAAATACTTGATTTTGCCGTAAGATGCGCCGACGGCAGGACGTTTGTTATAGCAGGCTGCGGAGGTGCCGATACAATGGGGGCTGTAAAC
Organism: Eubacteriales bacterium; assembly: GCA_045545665.1. Taxonomy (GTDB): domain Bacteria; phylum Bacillota; class Clostridia; order Oscillospirales; family CAG-272; genus RGIG7213. The sequence continues at coordinate 97,799 of JAZQBL010000013.1, read as the reverse complement.
TCCGCACTGTCAGCGCAAAGAATAGGCGTAAACGGTATACTTACCGTAACGCCGTATTACAATAAACCTCCGCAGGAAGGACTTATACGCCATTATCTTTCCGTAGCAGAGGCACTTGACATACCTTTGATGATGTACAACGTACCGTCACGCACGGGCGTTAATATCTCGTGCAAAACGGCAGAGCTTCTTTTCGCGCATGAAAATATAAGTGCGCTTAAAGAAGCATCCACCGATATAAATGACGTAACCGAAAAGCTTACAAGCCTTTCGGGATGTGATATATACTGCGGAAACGATAATCTTATACTGCCGTTTCTTTCTTTGGGAGCTAAGGGGTGTGTCAGCGTTGTTTCGAACGCTTTGCCGTGCGAGATGCAAAAGATCTGCGATAAATTTGTTTTAGGCGACACGGACGGAGCAAAGGCGGAATTTGAAAAGATTTATCCGCTGATAAGTGCGCTGAACGGCGAAACAAACCCAATCGGGATCAAAACGCTTTTGGCGCATATCGGGGTGTGTTCGGACGAATTGCGCCTGCCGCTCGTACGGTGCAAAAGCGAAACACGCGGAAAAATAATAAAAGCGTATGAAGAGCTGCTGCCGAGCAATTAAACTCGGCAAGCGGGCGTTTTTGAGATTTCTATTGACAAAAAAAGAGTTTTGTGGTATAATCAAAAAAGAACATATGTTCGCTTTCCGCCCGAAAAAATCGGCACTTGCCGATGGAAAGGAACAAATGCAATTTGATTTTAAAATCGAAAACAAAACACTTACACAAATGAACGAAGCGGATCCCGTTATATGCGACAATTCGGATTATTCCGTGCATTTCACATTTGACGGAGAGTGGGACGGAGTAACGAAAACGGTAAGATTTACAAACGGAAAAAATTACGTTGACGTTATTTTGCCGAACAACAATACGGTGCTTATCCCGCGTGAAATAATATCGCCGCCTGCTGTATATCTCGGCGTATACGCACCTGCAGTACGCACGACCGCCCCTGCAAAAATACCGTGCCGAAGCAGTATTCTGACACCGAACGGTACGCCGGCAGAACCTGTAGAGGACGTATATTTACAGCTCGTTTCTTGCTATGATGAACTGAAAAACGAACAGTCTGCGCTTTCGGACAGTGTATTATCTGTAAGCGAAAAAGAAAAAGAAAGAGCGGCTGCGGAAGAAAAACGAAAAGAAGCCGAGCTTGAGCGTCAGGAGCTTGCAAAAGAGCTTTACGAGCATTCCGTAAATTATGCCAACGTCTACAGAGTAAACGTAAAAAACGACGGATCGACGACTTCGTCGCTTCTTAAAAATGTTCTTGTCGGTTCAAAGTTTCTCACTTTCAGTTTGTTTGGAGGAACGCAGGAAACGATCCCGCCTTTGGGAAAATCTCCCGACAGCCCTTCGTCTTTTTCAAAACAGGAGCCGACGAGGCTCTTTGTCGGTTCAAAATATATAACGCTTGAAAAAGAAGTGGATTTATATTCTCTTGATGATAAAACAAGGGACGAGTACGACATTTTAAAGGGTGAAATAATTCACAGAGTAGGTGTTGCGAAATTCAAAAAGATCGACGGTAAACTGTTTCTTGTTGACGAGGTGAGCGGAAATTGCGCCTCTCTTGCTTATGATGTGACACCTGTAAACGTATCGGACAAAAATACAAATTTTTTCACGGATACATCTGAAATGTATCCCCGCGGCAAAAAGGGAACGAACGCGCTGTGCACGCATTTCGTACGTTGTGACTCCATTGGCGAATGTGAAAACGGCTGTTACTATGACGACGGAACGATGTATTTTGCATACGGGAATGAAAAACTTGATGATGAAAATGCAAAAGCACAGTTCTGTTCGCTTATCGAACGAGAGATCGAAAACGGTACCGATATAACCGTTTATTACGAATATGCAGAACCGTTCATTGATAAAGTATCGCCGATAGAAATAATCTTTGATGCTCCAAAAGTGAACATAAACGTCCGCCGTGTACCGTTTGAGGTATCTTACAATGCCGACACGATTCTCGTCATAGATTCGCTGAAAAGCGATATAGAAGAGCTTAAAACACAGCTCACACTCCTGGCAGAAGGGGGTGAGGCATAATGCAAAGACTTAAGCGCGCGGTGTATGCGTATAACGAAAAAATGAAGGTGCTTGAAAAGCTCTGTACTTCTGAAAATCAGATGCTTTCCGAGGTTTTGACATCAAATGAGCTTAACCGAATAAGCTCATCTCTTCCTGCTTGGGAAGAAAATAAACAATACGCAACAGGCAGTACGGCAGTGTATGAAGGCGATGTGTATAAGTGCTTGCAGGCGCATACGTCAAATTCCGCTTGGATACCCACGGCGGCGCATACGCTTTGGGAATATCTGCCGCCCGAATGTGACGGAACACAGCTTGATCCCATAAAGGCAAAGGCGGGGATTCGATATTTTAAAGATAAATACTATCTTGAAGAAGATACTCTTTATCTGTGCATACGTGACGATACAAATGAGGGCACTGTGCTTTACAATATGCCGTCGGAGCTTTTGGAAAACTATTTTACCGTTGTAACGGGTTGAGAAAACGAGATATAAAAAGTAGTTTTTTGTAATAAAAATCACACCCCCAACAGATAGTCAAAGTCTGTCTGGGGTGGTTTCTGCGTTTGATCTTAATAAGTAAAATTGACGCAGCCATTGGGGACCGTTTTCGATAGAAGGTCGTAATTTTTGCAGGGTTCTTTTTCCTGTTCTCCTGTCAAGAATTGCAAACATTCTGACGATAGGATCGCCCGAAAATATGCTTTCTTGAATATCTTGGTTACGGTATGTTTCCAAGGCGTTGCAAAATTCTTCGTCGGTATATTCCGTACGTTCGCTTACGGGGTATTTTTTCAGCAGAGAATGAAATCCTTCCCAATACTCACCTATGCCGTACGGAGAGGAATTTTTTTTGTATCCGTTGTCGATAAAATACGTGTTTACGGTCTCCCAGGAGAAACGCTTTACCTGCTTTTTATCAATACATACTTCAAAAAAACGGCATCCATCCATTCCTGTGTAAGAAGTACAGCCGTATCTTATTCTGCCTTGCAATGACTGTGCAAGCATATCTTCTTCAAGATATTTTCTCATTCCGCTCCAGGAACCGAGAATTTTTCCCATATAAGCTATCTCCTTTGGTTGAATTATATCTGTTGACTTTCAAAGGGTAACCTTCGGCAGTCGTTGATCTTTACTGTCCTATTATAACACAAATCGGCAGAGATGTAATATCTCTGCCGAATTTTGTAAACATCTTTATTAAAAATTTTGAAAAAGGTGTTTGGAACGGTAAAGAATTATTCTTCAGCGTTCTTCATTGCTGCGAAACATTCGCTGCAATATACAGGTCTGTCGTTGCTGGGCTGGAAGGGAATTCTTGCTTCTCCGCCGCACTTAGCGCAAACAGCCGTGTGATATTCTCTGGGGGGCTTGCCTGCATTTTTTCTTGCATCACGGCAACTCTTGCATCTCTGGGGTTCGTTCTGGAAGCCTCTTTCTGCATAGAAAGCCTGCTCACCTGCTGTAAAGATGAATTCTTCGTTACAGTCTTTACAAACCAACTTCTTGTCTTCGTACATGTTTTGCTACCTCGCTTTAATTTGGATAAAAATATTTTTTTTGCCCCCGGACGGATTCAGACCGCCACCTTTGAAAATCAACGCTCTGCTTAAGCTACCAGGACATAAATTGTCAATACATTTTTTTAAGCTTGCTTCTGACTCTTGAAATCGCGTTGTGCACGGATTTTTCACCCGCATTCAACTCTGACGCTATTTCGGATACTGCCGTTCCTTGAACGAAAAGGGAAAATACGCTGTATTCGTAATCTGTAAGAACGGAGCGTATATTCTCCTGCATCGTTTTTACTTCTTCCTCGGATATAAGAAGCTCAAGCGGACCGTCCGCTTGCGGTGCAACGGACGAGTCGATAAGCTTTTCGATATCCTCGGTCTTGACGTCGATGCCGACGCACATACGGCGCATATACGATACAAGACGGTTTCTTATGCAGATCTTTGCATAAAGACCGAACGTGGTGTTTTTTCCTTCCGTATACGAAAGCACGGCGTTGTAAAAGGCGATACTTGCTTCCTGCATAAGGTCGTCCATACCGACGTTTGCTGACGTATCATCGGAATAGAACTGGCTTGAAAGTGAAGAGATAAGCGGCGTATATGCCTCAAGAAGTCTTACAAATGCATCCTTGTCGCCGTTTTTGGCAAGCGTAACATCAGATTCGCGGCACACGTTACTCCCGCCCCTTTCACATCTTGTCAATATCTTTATATACATTATATCATATTTTTTAACAATGTCAATAGATATTCAAAAAAAATTTACTAATTTTACAGCAAAATATTGTATTTTTGCTCAAATTTGTGATAAAATTGTTACCGTATATTATTTTAATGTTCCGCGAGGTAGAAAAATTGAAACTTAAAGAACCGGCTGACGTAAAGCTTTACATACTTACACTTATGAATTACGTGGATCTTCCGCTTAAATATTCCCAGATAAACGATATCGTTTTGCAGGACGATTTCGTAAGCAACTACGATTTTATCGACCAATTTGAAGAGCTTAAAAAAGCAGGCTTCGTAAAAAATACAGAAGGGGATATGTATGAAATAACCCCGTCGGGTGAATTTATCGCAAGAACGCTGAAAGGCGATATATCGGGCTACGTTCGTGAAAACGGAATACGCCACGCCATGCAGTTTTTGGCTTTCGATAAAAGCAAGACGAAAATTAAAACAGCGCTTAAAGCAAGAGAAGACGACACAGTTGACCTTGAACTTCAGATATTCAGAAGAGGCAACCGTGTCATCTCCGTGACTGTAAATGCCGAAACGGATTTTCAGGCAAAGCGAATGGAAAAAAACTTTACCGAAAACCCCGAGCATCTTTATAAATTCATATACTCGTTCTTAATGGGCGAAGGACTCTATTGATCTCCCTTTATGAGAAGACACAGCTCTTTTGCCACTATTTCGGCTGTGTACTGCGCTTCTTCCAGGGTGTTTCCGTCAGTACCCATTTCAAGCAGTAAGCTGTACGGCGTGTACTGCTGATTGTACGTGCTTTTCTTGATGTTTGACGGACGGCACAGATCGGTGTATTTTTCTTCAAGAGTTCTTTGTAAAAGCAGGGCAAAGGAAAGGTTTTCTTCCCAATTTTCGTGATCGTCACCGAGGCTGTCCGTTCCGACGACGCACATTACCTGTGCGGCGAGCTTTCCGTCAACCTCACAGATTACCTTTGCCTTTTCTCCGCTTGAAAGCAGAAGTCCGTCACGGTGGACGTCGAAAACGTATTTTATCGAAGGATGCTCATCCAAGGCATCCTTTATTATTTTTTTACTTGCTGTGTATGCCTTTTTGTAATCGTCCACGGTAGTGTCGAGCGCAATATCGCAGTGCAGAGTCTTTATGCCGTTTTTTTCAAATATTTCATCCATAACGGCACCTACGGAAACGACGTTTTCCGTGTTATCGGATGACCGTGTGGAATAAGGGTCGTCGGGATCGTCCGAAAGCACTCCGTCCGGGGTGTATGCTTCCGTGCCGTGGGTGTGGACTATCAAAACGGTATATTCGTCCGTTTCTTCATATTCGGGAAGAGTGAAGTTTTTATAATCGTCTGTGTCGATATCGTAAGAAGAACCGTTTTTTATATATAGCTCCTCACCGTCGTGATCCTTTGCAAGCGATATCGGGATTATTCCAAGATGTCCCTCGGGTACGAGGTTGTAGTTGAAGCCGTATATATTATCCGGCAGAACGTCACGGTTAAGGTAGTAATATTCGGTAAAGGCAAGCGGTTCGGAGTCGTCAAGCCCCATTACGTACGGCGATTCAAACACGTCTTTGTTTTCGCCGAGTGTGTCCTGCACGACGGTATCTTCTTCTGCGGGATACGTTTGCACGTCTTGAGACGTTGTTACGGAGATGTTTTTCATAACCATACTTATTCCGTCTTCGACCGTGAAGATAAATCCGAACAAAAGACAAAAAAGTGTCAAGGGATATATCCCGTACGTTTTGAAAGCTTTGTATACCGCCTGACGTTTTGCGCCCTTTTTTCTGTTTTCTTCTGTGTTTTCTTTCACATTTCTAAAATCAAATTCCGTATTTTTCATATACCTTCTCCTTTTATTAACGGTACATTATATGAAAAATACGGAATTTTTATGACTACATATACATCATTTCTTCATACGAAAGCGTTCTGTGAAACGCTTTGTTTACGGCGTAGCCCGCAAGACGTGCCATTTCATCTACCGCAACGTCGGTATCCTTCGGGCAGACGTAACTGCCGCTTTCGGGATAGGCGCATTTTATTACCGACTCCTTTTTATCATCGTTCATAACGGTGCAACATTCAAGCGCATCACGCACGAGCGTTCTTGCATCAATTACGGTCGGTATTCCGATGCACACGGTTTTTACACCGAATGTCTTTTCGGAAAGCTCACCCCTGTCGTTGCCGACACCGCTTCCCGGGGATATCCCCGTGTCAGTTACCTGAACGGTCGTTGTAAGTGATGAAAGACTTCTGCAGGCAAGAGCGTCTATTAATATAACGCTTGACGGCTTCAGCATCTCAACTGCTCCTTTTATCTGCTTTTCGGCATCTATTCCCGTCTGTGCAAGGACCCCCGGGATGATAGCCGATACGTCCCCAAGTCCTGCCGAATCGTATATTTTTCTTTCGTATTGCTTTACGTGGTGAGATACGACAAGATTGTTCACGGCAAGCGGTCCTATGGCGTCGGACGTTATATATCTGTTCCCAAGCCCTGCCACAAGCACTGAGGAGTGTACGTCGCAAAGAGATGATATTATTTTTACAAGCTCGTTTGCGGCATGCTTGAATTTATCAAAATCAGCCAGCCAAAGCTTGCCGACGTCCATGGAATAGTAATTTCCGACAGGCTTTCCGAGAATATCCGAGCCGTTTTGATTAAATACACGGATTTTGGTCGTTTTTATACCGTGTGATTCGTAAACGTCACATTCTATTCCGTCAGGCTCACCTTCGTGATCTTTTGAATATTCCTTCATGTATTCCTCGCGCAGCTCGTGCGCCATATCTGTGCGAATGTTCATTGTATTTTCCCCTTTCGTTTTATACTATATCTTTCACCGAAAAAGAAAAAATGAAACAAAAAAACAAAAAGATCTCCGAAAGAGGCGCACTTCGTAAGGAAGTACGCCTCAGTTATATTTGGACTTCGTCCAAGTGAATTGCCTTCGGCAGTTTTGGAGCGAATATAATAAAACTAAAACCAAAGGTTTTAATATCACTTTGCCGTAAGGCAAAATAAAACTGTGAGACTTGTCTGACATATCACTTATTACATTTATCTTTGAGATAGGTATAATTTTAAAGTATGTAACCCACTATGACACTTTCAAGCCGAAAGTGTCATATTTAATATAAAAAGAAATTGGGAGGAACTTCTTTACGAAGTGTCTGCTAATGGAGAGTATTGTTTAAAGTATAAATCCGCCGTCAACGCACAGCGTTTGCCCTGTTATAAAGTCAGCGCCGTCTGAGGATAAAAACAGCATGGCAGAAGCTACGTCGTACGGAGTTCCCGCTCTGCCGAGGGGCGTTTTTTCTATGATCTCATTTACGGCATCTTCCGAGAGGGATGCGTTCATATCGGTTTCTATAAAACCGGGAGCAATACAGTTTACTGTTACTCCCGACGGCGCTTCTTCTTTCGCGAGCGCCTTCGTGAAGCCGATAACGGCGGCTTTCGAAGATGAATAATGCACCTCGCAGGAAGCACCCGCAATCCCCCACATGGACGAGACGTTTATTATTTTTCCGCGGCTTTCACGTAAAAGAGGGAGGGCGGCACGTGTCAGCAAAAACATACCCTTGACGTTGATGTTCATCATTCTGTCCCACATTTCGGACGTTATGTTTTCCAAAACGGCAAATTCGGATATTCCCGCATTGTTGATAAGAACGTCAAGTGAGCCGAATTTGTATTCGCAAAGGCTCACCATGCGCCGTACGTCTTCCTCGTTTGTTATATCGGCACGGCAGACGTAGACGCCCACGCCTTCGCTTTTTATTTTTTCGCAAAGCTCAAGCGCCGCTTTTTCATTTTTGTTATATTGTATAAATACGTTGTAACCGTTTTTTGCAAACAGCGCGGCAGCACAGCTTCCTATTCCGCCCGACGCACCTGTAATGAGAACTGTTTTCATAAACTTCTCCCGTAATGTAGTTGAATATATTATATCAGTCTTTGTGTTATTTATGTTGACAAAAAATCAATCAATTATTTAGTAAAATAAACTTTGATGAAAGTAAAAATTACATATTTTTTAACCAATTTTGATAAAATTTTAAAAAGATATTGACAAGCACGAAAAAATGTGCTAAAATGAAACAAGAAGAAAAAAGGAGGAAAACAAGATATGAAGAAATTAATATTAATTTTGACAGTTCTTTCACTGCTCTTCACTCTGTTTGCTTCCGTAACGGCACTTGCAACAGAGAATGTTCCTGTCGAGTGTATTGAAAATGTATCGGAAAACGTACAAAATCCGCACACAGGCGACATACTTTTCGGTCTGTTCGTCGTCGCCGCTCTTTCCGCAATAATTACACTGTACATATTAATGCGAAGGAGATATATAAAATAAACGCACAAAGTTCTTTATGAATTTCGTGCGTTTTTTATAATTATTTGATCACGGACATTATGCGCTCATACAGCTTTTCGTTTTCAAAACTTACGAAACAAGCAAAATGACGTGAGTTTTATTTTTCGGCATTTTACAAAATACTGTTGCTTATTTTATGATTATATGATAAAATGAATTTAATAACTGCATTTCGGAGGGAAAATGGTAAAAGTCAGTATTGTTATCCCGGTACACAATACGTCGGCGTATTTGCACCGATGCTTCGACAGCTGCATATCACAAACGCTGCAAGAAACGGAGATCATTGCAATAGATGACAGATCAACGGACAACAGCCCTGAAATAATAAGACAGTATACCGAAAAGTATCCGGATAAATTCCGCGGCATATATCTGCCCGAAAATCTTCGTCAGGGCGGCGCGCGAAACGTCGGTATAAGAGAGGCGAAGGGCGAATATATCGCCTTTGTCGACAGCGATGATTTTATACATAACGATATGTGCCGTGCCCTTTATGAAAATGCAAACGGGGCAGATCTTTCGGGCGGAGACTACTGTGTTTTCACCGATGAAGGTGTGCAAGACGAAGTGTTTTTGCAGTATACGCAGGATGACGTCGGCGAAATGAACGAGGAAAAAACGACAGCGTTTTTAAAAAAATACGGTATGTTCTGGACGAGAATATACAAACGCTCTTTCCTTTTGGAAAACGAGCTGTTTTTTCCCGAAAAGCTTTTCTTTGAAGATGCGCACTTCAACTTTATTTCGGGACTCTGTGCAAAGAAAATAAGCAAGACAAAAGGTGCGTTTTATTACTATTATCAAAGCCCCAATTCAACAACGAGAAACAAAAAGGACAAAAGAAGGTACGAGCGTATACCTCTTACTGACAAAATTTTTGACGACTGCGTAAAAAAAGGACTTTACGAAAAATTCAAATATGCAGTTGACTGTAAGTTTTTGGTTATGAGCGGAGCAAATATATTATATACGTGCCTTTCCGATTTTGAAAAAGAGGAGATATGCAAGCTTTACGACGTGAAAAAAAGCGTCAAACAGCGCATACCGGATTATAAAAAGACAAAAGCGTACAAAGATTCTCTGTCACCCGATGAAAGATATTATTTCGACCTTACGATGATATCACCGAAGCTTTCGTCGTTTGTTTCAACTCATAAATACAATATTTTCATAAGAATTTTCAGAAAGGCTGCGTATCTTATCAAGTACGAAAGATGAATATGCTTGCGAAAATAAAACAGTTGCGTCACGAATTTTATATGGCGCTTTATCGCCTTTACCCGATAAAAAAGAATAAAATAATTGCATGGAACAGCGTTTTTAAAGGCTTTGGCGACAGTCCGAAATATATTGCGGAATACCTTTGCGAAAAGTATCCCGGCAAATACGATATCGTATGGGTGTACGATTCACAGAAAAAAAAGCCGGAGGGACTTCCCGACGGCGTAAGATGCGTTCCGTATTTTTCGATACAGTATCTTAAGGAAATTTCAACCGCAAAGATCATCATTTCAAATATAAGAACGGGAAAGATCCATTACTTCAATAAAAGAAAAGGTCAGTTTTATCTGCAAACTTGGCACAGCTCTTTGCGGCTTAAAAAGATAGAGGGCGATGCCGCCGAGGCGCTTGGAGAGGATTACGTTCTGAATTCAAAAGAAGATTCCAAAAAGTGCGATCTTATAATCTCGGGCTGCAGATTCAGCAGTGATATATTCAAAAATTCGTTCTGGTACGACGGCGAGGTGCTTGACAGCGGTACGCCGAGGAGCGATATATTTTTCAAAGATAATTTGCCGATAAGAAAGAAAGTTTCCTCGTTTTTTGGCTTCGATGAAGAAAAAAAGACGGTTTTGTACGCACCTACTTTCCGTGACGGCGACTGTGATGAGCTTCACGGAATAGATGCACAAGGCATCCTTGATGCCCTTGAAGAAAAGACAAACGAAAAATGGGCGTTTATGTACAGGCTTCATCCGAACGTCGCAAAGGAGGTAACGCCCCCCTGCAACGGTGCATACGATGCTACGTTTTATCCCGATATGCAAGAGCTTGTCGCTTCCTGCGATATGCTTATAACAGACTATTCCTCGTGTATGTTCGATATGGCGGTGCGCAAGATGCCGTGTGTATTGTACGTACCGGATATGGAAAAGTATCTTTCCTCGGAAAGAGGGTTCTATTTTGATATAAAAGATCTGCCGTTTCCTTATGCGCTTACAAACAGTGAGCTGTCAGAGTGCATCTTAAATATGGAAGCGGAAAAATATACGGCAAAAGCGGAAGAATTTCTTGAAAACATCGGTAACTTTGAAGACGGACGCGCGTGCGAACGAGTTGCTGAAATTATAGAAAAAATAACAAAGTAAGGAAATAGTTGATATGGTTATCGGTTACACAACAGGCGTATTTGACTTATTCCATATAGGACATCTCAATATTTTAAAAAGGGCAAAGGAAATGTGCGACTATCTTATCGTCGGTGTGAGCACGGACGAGCTTGTAAAGCAGTATAAAAACAAAACTCCGGTAATATCATACGAGGAAAGAGTACAGATAGTGGAAGCGATAAAATACGTGGACCGTGTCGTGCCTCAGACCCACAGAGATAAATTTGCCGCTTGGCAGGAGCATAAATTCGACCGTATGTTCGTCGGAGACGATTGGAAAGGTTCACCGCTTTTCAACGAGCTTGAAGAAAAATTCAAACCGTTCGGCGTTGAGATAATTTACTTTCCTTATACTACGGGTACGTCATCAACGCTTTTGAAGAAAACACTTGCGGAACTTACAAAATAACGTAATATCATACCGAAAATACCCCGACAGAGGAAAGTGTAATGGTGTTAGCGAAGTTTTATTCTAACATATAAAAGCAAAGTGTGTTAGAACCGGCATCGCATTTGTATGTACAAATGCAGTCGGGCAGTGCCCCACTAACAACAAAAAAAGAGAAGATTCGTATGTTTTAACGAGTCTTCTCTTCTTTTTGTCTGTTCAGTGATATGCTGACTAAAGTCAGCGTGATATTTTCGCTTTGCGAAAGTTGATTATGCTGCGGATGAAACGTCGGAAACGCCGTCTGCAAGAACGTCTATTACGTATTCAATGCAAAGTGCGGAAGCTTCCGTCTTTTCACTGCCTGCCGTGCCGCCGTGTGTTGTCGGCTGTACGCAGTAACGTGATGAATCGATCTTAAGCATTGCTCCGAGCATCGTTGCAGATTCAAACGTTACGGTGTCGTCACCTGATGTGTGCTTGAGTCTGTCAGCGTTAAGCTTGTCGCCCTCACCGCTGTAGAATATCGTTTTGATCGTTGACTGTTCAGCACCTACAACGAAGTATGCACCGTCGTATGCGAGGATATCGCCGTATACGTTCTTGTACAGGTTGTTCTGTACCGCTGAAGCCTCGGTGTACATTTCTTCACCGAAAAGGTCGTTGCAGAGCGTCTTATACGTATTAAGGCTTGTGGGCATATAGAGGAATATCGGCTTGATAAGGCTTGACTGGTTGCCTATGTACTTCATCATCGGCTCTTGTTTAACACTTGCCTGATAGGGAAGAAGCTCAGCACATGCACGGAGGGACGTGCGGAGTTCTCTGTCAACTCCCAAAGGACCGGAAACGATGCAGTCAGCTATCTGAAGGAGTATTCCTTCGATTCCTTCGGAGTATTTTGTAGCAAGAAGATCTTCACCGAACGCGATGTTGAGCATCTGGGCTGAACCCATGTAAGGTGTTCCGCAGGAGACCATCTTGTTGACACAGTCAAAACCGAACATATCAACGTAGTTGGCAACTACAAGACCGCCCATACTGTGGGAAATAAGATCGACCTTGTCAAATCCCGATTCTGTAATGAAAGCGTTGAGCTTTTCGGCAGAATCCTTGTTGCTCTGTCTGAAATCGTAGGAGAAGAAGTAAACTTCTCTTTCGGGGAATGCTTCGCAAAGAGCGTCTATGATGTTTTTATAAGTGTCTAAAGTACCGTATTCTCTTTTAACGTCGGGGTCATTTGCGTTTACGGGAGGTGCTGCGTAAAGTGTCTTTGTCTTAAGCTGTTCGGCAAAGTTTGTGATGAAGAAGATCGAGGGATCCCAAACGCGTGTGAAATCGTTAAATACTTTGTCGGACGTGTACAGGCGGCTACCCATTACACCGGGAAGGAAGATGATGGGGCAGTTCGCATCTGCTGCGAATGCTGAAAGCGGCAACGCACACAAAATGAGTGTTGCTACGATCAAAAGGGCTGTTGCTTTGGAAAAAAAATTTTTCATAAGTACTACCTTTCTTGATTTAAAAATAATTTTATTTTTTCATTTTGCTCCGAACAATTTTTAATTATGTCGTCTATAACCTCTTCCATTTCCGTATAGCGGTCGTCCGAGGTCATATTCGAGCACGTCTGCTGTGTAACTTTCTTTACGTTTTCGCAAAGCGAGTCGTATTTTGAAAGCTTGTAATCGTTTTCGTCAAGCTTCATTAAAACGTCCTTTACCGTTTGATGCTCCGTTTCCTTTGAAGAGCGCACGAGTGCGGCGCACATCACCTTGAAGTTTCTCGCTCTCATAGGCACGGCTTCTTTTTCGTAAGCTTTGCCCAACAGCGCAAAAGTCTCGTTTTTGAGATCAAGCAGTTTGTTTTCGCAGCTCGAAAGAATATTTGCGCTTCTCATTGAAGCCGTAAACGTGTCAAGCTTGTGCTTTGCGTAATAATCATCAAGCGCGTTTTTGTACAGGGTCATTGCACGTTTTTGCATCAATTTTTCCTTGTTTCTGCGGAAAGCCATAACGATAAGCCCGAGGGAAGCTCCGAGCAGCAACACCAAAAGGCAGGGAATCTGCGGGTCGAAGCCGTACATATCGCTTGTAAAATACAGCGCCGTCGATATTATAACAGCGGCGATTATTCCTAATATAGAGAATTTATAGCTCTCTATGCGGTAAAAATACGTCTTTCTTGAAAAATCCGAGAGTCTCGGTTCGCGCTCCTCCGGGATCCTGCTAAAGCTGTTTTTCATTTCCGAAAATAATTCGTCGCACAGCTTTATGGTCGTTTCGAGGGATACAGCGCGGTCAATGAATTCGCTTATACTGTACATTTCTATCTCCAAATTTCAAATAATTGTCGTAAAAGAAACAGAACATACCTCTTTTACAGCATTTCCGCGGCATACTCATCGTACGTCGTTGCTTTGTCGTAGAAGCTGCCGGGGGTAAGATCAATTATTCTGTTTGCTATAGTTTGTACGAACTGGTGGTCGTGAGAGGTAAACAGAACGGTTTGCGGATAACGGATAAGTCCGTCGTTAAGCGCCGCAATGGATTCAAGGTCAAGGTGGTTCGTCGGTTCGTCAAGGATGAGAACGTTTGCTCCGGAAAGCATCATTTTGCAAAGCATACAGCGCACTCTTTCTCCTCCTGAAAGAACGCCGACGCTTTTGAGTGCTTCGTCACCGGAAAAGAGCATTCTGCCAAGCCAGCTCCTTACGTCTGCTTCGTAAATGAGATCACTGCAGTTTCTTATCCAGTCTATCAGGTTTTCGGTGTGTCCGTCAAAGTATTCGGAGTTGTCCGACGGCATATACGACTGTGACGTCGTAACGCCCCACTTATATGTACCCGATGACGGTGTAAGCTCACCGCTTATTATCTTGAAAAACGTTGTTATGGAAACGGGATCGCCTACGAAAGCGACCTTTTCGCACGGACGCAGAGTGAAGCTTACGTTGTCAAGAACCGTCTTTCCGCCGACTTCGGCCGTTATACCGTCAACGGTAAGCATATCCTTTCCCGCTTCTCTTTCGGGCTTGAAGGCAACGTACGGAAAACGTCTTGAAGATACGGGCATTTGTGCAAAGTCGAGCGAGTCGAGAAGCTTTTTTCTGCTCGTTGCCTGCTTCGATTTCGAAGCGTTTGCAGAAAAGCGCGCGATAAATTCTTTAAGTTCGGCTGCTTTAAGCTCGGCTTTTTTGTTTTGTTCTCTCATCTGTCTTTGACGTATCTGAGTGTATTCATACCAGAAGTCGTAGCCGCCGACTGTCATCGTTATCTTGCCGAAATCAACGTCGACTGTGTGCGTGCAGACGTTGTTTAAAAAGTGACGGTCGTGCGATACGACGATGACGACGCTGTGCAGATCGACGAGAAAATCTTCAAGCCAGGCTATCGTTTTTAAATCAAGATGGTTCGTCGGCTCGTCCATAAGAAGTATGTCGGGAGAACCGAAAAGTGCCTGTGCAAGCAGTATTTTCACTTTCTGATCGCCGTTTAAGTCCTTCATCAAAGAGTAGTGAAGGTCGTTCGGAATACCGAGAGCGTTCAGAAGTATCTCCGCTTCGCTTTCGGCGGAATATCCGTCAAGCTCGGCGTATCTTGTTTCAAGCTCACAAAGACGCATGCCGTCCTCGTCCGTCATTTCTTCCTTCGAATAAAGAGCTTCTTTTTCGTCTTCGATCTCGCAAAGCTCGGGGTTTCCCATAAGCACCGTTCTTATTACGGTGTATTCGTCAAAAGCAAAGTGGTCCTGCTTTAGGATTGATATTCTTTCGCCGGGGGATACCGTTACAGTGCCGCTTGACGGCTCAACCTCCCCGGAAAGTATTTTCAAAAATGTGGATTTTCCGGCACCGTTTGCGCCGATAATACCGTAGCAGTTGCCTTTTGTGAATACGAGATCCGCACCCGAAAAAAGCACTCTGCCGCCGTATTGCAAGGAAACGTCGTTCGTTGATATCATCTATATAACTAACCTCAATATTAATATAAAAAAATACAAGTTATGTTATTTTAACATACATTTATGCGGTTGTCAATAAGTTTTTTGCCGTTTTAACAAAATAAGGGTGGGAAAATAAAAGAAAAATTTTTATGTGCAATATGTAAAAATTTAGTTTGCACTTGAAAAAATATTTTACGTATGATATTATATTAATTATTCTATAATGTCACAGGGGTAGTTATGGAACAGATAACGAGCAAAAACAATCCGAAGGCTGTCCGTATATCAAAGCTTTTGCAAAAGAAATACCGTGAGGAATACGGCGAATATACCGTTTGCGGAAAAAAGCTTGCAGAGGAAGCTTCGCTTGCAAATATGAAAGCCGAAAGCATTTTCGTAACGGATACCTTTCTTGAAAAGAACGAAGCGTTTTGCGGTAATATATTCAAAACGGTCGGAGAAAATGCAGAGATTTATAAAACAAGCGCCGACGTTATGAAGAAAATGAGCGGAGAGGAAGCACCCGACGGCATCCTCTGCGTATTTAAACGAACCGACAGCTCCGAAAAACTTGTTAATATATATAATAATTCATTATGCAACGGGATCAAGGGCGGTATCGTCATACTCGACAGCATAAGAGACCCCGGAAATATGGGTACTGCCATAAGAAGCGCTTATGCATTCGGAATAGGACTCATAATTGCCTCACCCGACTGTGCCGATATATATTCCCCGAAGGTGCAAAGAGGGGCAATGGGCGCAGCCTTCAGCCAAAACATCATAGTGGCGGACACCAAACAAGCGATAAAAGAATTGAAGGGGGCACATTTTTCGGTATACGCCGCAGCCCTTCACCAAAACAGCACGGATATAACGGACGTAAAGATAGATGAAAGAACGGCGTTTGTTATAGGAAACGAAGGCTCTGGGCTCTCACCTGACGTTATATCTCTGTGCAGCGGATGCGTTATCATCCCGATAAAAGAGCATTCAGAATCGTTGAATGCGGCTGTTGCCGCCTCGATCATAATGTGGGAGATGGGCAAAAGCTTCAGTTAAGGGGAATTTGTATGGACGACATTTTACTTGCCGTATGGCTTGCGGGAAAGTACAAGGCGGGACATACTCTGCCCAAAAGACTTCTTTCCGCTTTCGGTACTGTGGAAAAGATATACGGCGCATCAAAAAACGATTATATTGAAAAAGGCTTTACGGTAAGCGAGATCTCGCCGCTTCTCGGAAAATCTCTCGAATATTCCGAAAAGGTCTGTGAATACTGTCTGAATAAGCGCATAAGTATTTTAACGTGCGAAAATGATGAATACCCGGTCGGACTTCACGACCTTGAAGATCCCCCTGTTGTGCTGTTCTGCAAGGGCAAGCTTCCGAAAGCATCTGTATTTCCTTACGTGGGAATAGTCGGTACGAGGAAAATGAGCGGTGACGGCGCACGTTCGGCGCACAGACTTGCATTTGAAACAGTATCGGGCGGCGGTGTCGTCGTAAGCGGTATTGCAAGAGGGATAGATGCCATGGCGCATACGGGAGCTATTGACGGAGACGGTAAAACAGTAGCCGTTATGGGCTCGGGTATTGACGTGCAGTATCCTTCCGAAAACGCACCTTTGTTCAACCGTATAGGAAACGGCGCAGGTGCGGTCGTGACGGAGTTCTTCCCCGGAACTCAGCCGATGGCGGACAATTTTCCCGTAAGAAACAGACTTATAGCGGCAATGTCGCAGGCGCTTGCCGTCGTCGAAGCGCCGATAGGAAGCGGTGCCTTGATAACTGCGGAGATCGCAAAAAATCTCAACAGACGTGTCTACGCAGTGCCGGGAACGCTTACGAATCCGTACGCCGAGGGCAGTAATTATCTGCTCAAGACCGGAGCACTTCCGATGACGGAGGCGTACGATGCACTTGCGAATTTTGAAAGCGTATTTCCAGAAACGGTGGCTTTGGAGAAAATGAAAAGCAAACTGTATAAAATGCCGTCAAATATTGCGGAATTTGAACCGATAACGGCGGAAAAGATAAACCCGAACAGCTTCGGAAAATATCCCGAACCAATCGACAGAAGCGATGAGCTTGTCGGGGTAAGTAAGGAAGTATATATAAAACTTATGAAAACGGGACCTGCATCGGCAGATGCACTCGTTTCTGATAAATTTTTACTCGCTGACGTGCTTTTTACCCTCACTCAGCTTGAAATGCTCGGATACGTTACCGTCAGCGCAGGCGGTATATATTCGATAAAATGAAGATCGAAAATAAGAAAGGAATGGCGTAAATGTCAAAACTTGTTATAATAGAATCACCCGGTAAGGCGGGAACGATAAAAGGATATCTCGGCTCGGGATATAAGGTGGTCGCATCCGTCGGCCACGTCAAGGACCTTCCGAAAAGTACGCTCGGAGTCGATATAGAAAACGGCTTCAAAGCAAAATACGTCAATATAAGAGATAAAAGCGAGCTTATAAATTCTCTGAAAAAAGAAGTCAAGCAGGCTGACGAAATATTTTTGGCAACCGACCCTGACCGCGAGGGAGAGGCAATAGCCTGGCACCTTGCCACGGCGCTTGACTGCGATGAGGAAAAAACGCACAGAGTGACATATAACGAGCTTACAAAGGAAGCCGTATGCCGTGCTATTGAAAATCCCGGTAAGATCAATATGGATCTTGTCGATTCACAGCAGGCACGCCGTATTCTCGACAGAATAGTCGGCTACAAGCTCAGCCCGTTTTTGTGGAAGACCGTAAAAAGCGGACTTTCCGCAGGCAGAGTGCAGTCTGTTGCAACAAAGATAATAGTTGACAGAGAAAACGAGATAAGAGCATTTGTTCCGAAGGAATACTGGACTATCGAAAGCGAGCTTCAAACTGCGAAAAACGAAGTGTTTACCGCACGTTTCGTTGGCATAAACGGCACGAAAACGGAAGTGACGAGCGAAGAAGAAGCACTGTCGGTCGAACAGGGAAGCCGTGAGCCGTTCACCGTAACGTCGGTAAAGAAGACTCTTAAGTATAAGAATCCTCAGCCTCCGTTTATAACCTCTACTTTACAGCAGGAGGCGGCTAAAAAGCTCAACTTCCGTTCTCAAAGAACGATGAAGGTCGCACAGGAGCTTTACGAAGGTATAAACCTCGGTGCAGAGCTTGGCGGAACGCAGGGTGTTATCACGTATATGAGAACGGACTCTTTGCGTATATCCGATTCCGCTTTGTCAAATCTCAGAGACTATATCGACCGTGAATACGGCAAAAAATACCTTCCGAGCAAGGCGAGAGTTTTTAAGGCGAAGGCAGGAGCGCAGGACGCGCACGAAGCTATTCGTCCGTCGTCGCTTGAATTTCCCCCGAAGCTCATAAAAGATAAGCTTTCATCCGATCAGTATAAGCTGTATAAGCTCATCTGGGACAGATTCGTTGCAAGCCAGATGGCACCTGCAGAGCTTGATACGGTAAGTCTTGATATTACCGCACAGATATACAACTACAGAGCAAGCGGATATACGGTAAAATTCAAGGGCTATATGGCGATCTACGAGGAAACCGAGGACAGCGTTGATGAAGAAAGAGGCGTCAAGCTTCCCGAAGTCAACGAAGGCGACGTGCTGAAGCTTTTGAGCCTTACGAAAAAACAGCACTTCACGGAGCCGCCGTCAAGATTTACGGAAGCATCGCTCATCAAACAGCTTGAAGAAATGGGAATAGGCCGTCCGAGTACGTTTACGCCCATTATCACGACGATCGTTGCAAGAAATTACGTAAAGCGTGTGGGAAAAGCGCTGGCACCTACCTCACTCGGTGAAGTCACAACACAGCTTATGACGGATTTCTTCCCCGGTATAGTCGATTATAAATTTACCGCAAATATGGAAGATTCGCTTGATAATATATCCCACGGAACGGAAACGTATCAGAACGTCCTTCAGAAGTTCTGGGGTGATTTCAGCGTAACGCTTGAAAAGGCCGAGAAGACCGTCAACGGCAAAAAATATAAATATGCCGACGAGGAAACGGACATCACGTGTGAAAAATGCGGTGCAAAAATGGTTATAAAATCGGGAAGATTCGGCGATTTTGCCGCTTGCCCGAACTACCCTGCGTGCAAAAACACGAAGAAAATAGATAAAAACGGCAACGTCGTTCCCGAAAAAGAAAAGAAAGAACCCGTAAAGACTGATATGGTCTGCGAAAAATGCGGCGCTATGATGGTCATAAGAAGCGGTCCGTACGGAGAATTTTACGCTTGCGAAAGATTCCCGACGTGCAGAAACACAGTCCAGAAGGCAGAACCGACGGGCGCACCCTGCCCCAGATGCGGCGGAAATATAGTCAAGAAGAAGCACGGCAGACGTGAATATTACGCATGTGCAAACGCACCGAAGTGCGAATTTACGACGTCCTACGCACCCACAAAGGAAAAATGCCCCAAGTGCGGTATGACGATGTTTGCCAAAAAGCCCGACGAATACGTATGCCTTAACGAAAAATGCAAATGAACAGCTCGTATATAAACGTAATAGGCGCAGGCCTTGCAGGATGCGAGGCGGCGTATCAATGCGCCAAAAGAGGGCATAAGGTAAGGCTTTTCGAAATGAAGCCGAACAAGAAAACGCCTGCTCATAAAAGCGATACGTTCGCTGAGCTTGTGTGCTCGAACTCTTTGAGATCCTTGCAGATATTCAACGCCGTCGGGCTTTTGAAAGAGGAGATGCGCCGACTCGATTCTCTGATAATGCGTGCCGCAGATAACACAAGCGTGCCGGCGGGCGCATCCCTTGCAGTCGACAGAGAAAAATTTTCGAAATTCATAACCGACGAAATAAAAAATAACGAAAATATCGAAATAATATCGGAAGAAGTCACAAGCATTCCCGAAGGGGAGATAACCGTTATCGCAACAGGACCGCTTACGTCCGATTTACTCAGCGAAAAAATAATGGCGCTTGCCGGTGACGGACTTCACTTTTTCGACGCCGCAGCACCGATAGTGTCTGCGGAAAGTATCAACCGTGAAAAGGTCTTTGAACAGTCACGGTACGATAAAGGAGAGGCAGCTTACGTAAACTGCCCGATGACGAAGGAAGAATACGAAGCGTTTTATAACGCACTTGTAAGTGCGGAATGTGCAAACCTTCACGGGTTTGAAAAAGATCCCGCCGTTTTCGAAGGCTGTATGCCTGTCGAGGTAATGGCGAAAAGAGGCTTCGAAACGCTTTTGTACGGACCTATGAAGCCCGTCGGACTTACGGATCCCAAAACGGGACGCGAGCCGTATGCGGCAGTACAGCTCCGTGCGGAAAATCTTGAAAAGACGATGTACAATATAGTCGGATTCCAGACGCATCTGACTTTTCCCGAACAGAAAAAAGTGTTTTCGATGATCCCGGGACTTGAAAATGCGGAATTTCTCCGCTACGGAGTTATGCACAGAAATACGTACCTCAATTCTCCCGGATTTCTTGACACCACGTATATGGTGAAAAACATCCCCGGACTGTTTTTTGCAGGACAGATGACGGGTGTTGAAGGCTACGTTGAGTCGGCATCGTCGGGACTTGTCTGCGGAATAAACGCCGCACGGTTTGCAGACGGAAAAGAGCCTGTGATATTTTCTGACGTCTGTATAACCGGCGCTATGGTGAAATACGTTTCATCTTATAACGGTGCGGATTTTCAGCCGATGAATGCAAATTTCGGTCTGATAGCTCCTCCCGACAGAAAAGTAAAAGGCGGCAAAAAAGGCAGATACGATTATTACGCCGTGCGTGCGCTTGAATATATAGACTCTGTAAAGGATCTTCTTTCGTAGTCAATAATATACCGTTGAAATTATCAGCGGCAGATCCAACATAAAACGAATAAACGGAATGTATTTAATGAGATTATGTACAACGAAAATTTAAACGATCTTTATAAAACGTGTGGGTACACGTTCAAAAATACGGATTACCTCACACTTGCCCTTACACATTCATCATACGCAAACGAAAACAGAAAAACAAAGAACGAATGTAACGAAAGACTTGAGTTTTTCGGTGATTCCGTGCTCAGTATCCTCGTGAGCGAATATATGTTTTTCAAATATCCGAATCTTCCCGAAGGGGAGCTGACGAGAACGAGAGCGGCTGTCGTGTGCGAGGAAACACTGTTTACACTTGCGGAGAAAATTGACCTCGGCTCACATATAAAGCTCGGCAAGGGCGAGGAGCAAAACGGCGGACGCAAGCGTAAATCAATACTTGCAGACGCTTTTGAGGCTTTTCTGGCAACCGTCTATATAGACGGGGGAAGAAGTGCCGCAGAACAGTTTTTGTATCCGCTCATAATTCCCGAAATAGAAAAGCACATAGAACCCGGAAGCAACGTCGATTATAAAACGGTGTTACAGCAGTTCGTGCAGGAATCCCCCGAGGCGGTGCTTGAATACGTCGTGACGGGAGAAGAAGGACCGCACCACGACAGAGTTTTCTTTGTCGATGCCGTGTTTGACGGAGCAGTCGTCGGAAAAGGTCAGGGTAAGTCGAAAAGACGTGCCGAACAGCAGGCGGCACACAACGCACTTATTCTTTTCGGTGTTATAAAAGAATGAAGCACGTAAACATACCGATATTTATTCCGCATCTCGGATGCCCGAATGACTGTGTGTTCTGCAATCAGAGAAAAATAACGAATACCCCGGAATTCAATGCAGATTCCATAATTCCCGAAATAGAAGCCGTGCTTGCAACAACACAGGGCGCACAGCGTGAAATTGCGTTTTTCGGCGGTTCTTTTACGGGTATCGACAGACAGCTTATGATAAAACTGCTTGAAATAGGACACGGATACGTAAAAAACGGAGACGTTGCCTCCCTGCGCTGTTCAACACGTCCCGACTATATAAACGGCGAAATACTCGATATACTATCGTTTTACGGTATGACAACGGTCGAGCTCGGCATACAAAGCACGGACGATAAAGTTTTGAAGCTTTGTAAAAGAGGGCATACGGCACACGATTCCGTTTCGGCAATGAAGGCAGTAAAGCAAAGAGGCTTTAAACTCATAGGTCAGATGATGACGTCGTTGCCGGGTGCCTCGCTTGACTCCGAAATAAAAACGGCAAACGATATATGCGCCTGCAAAGCTGACGGCGCACGGATATATCCGACGGTCGTTTTTAAGGAAACGGCTCTTGCCGAAATGACGAAAAACGGCGAATACGTACCGCCTTCACACGAAGAAACGGTATCAAGAGCAAAAGAAGTCAAAAAAATATTTATAAAAAACAACGTCCCCGTCATAAGACTCGGACTTCAGGCACAGGATAACCTTACCGACGAAGGGGATATTTTCGCAGGACTCTATGATCCGTCAATAGGGCTTTCTGCGGACAGTGCGATATATCTTGAAAAAATTGAAAAAGAGCTTGAAAAGTACACGTCAGATACCTTGAAAAATTCGTTTGTAACTGTGTACGTTTCAAAAAAACATACCTCGCAAGCCGTCGGAATAAGGTGTGAAAACAAAGAAAAGCTTTGTGAAAAATACGGCTTGTACAGATTAAAAGTTGTGGAGGATGAAAGCATCATCCCCTATGAAATAAACGTAAAAGTAGTACCCGATACAAGGAGGTGACTGCGTGTATTTAAAATCAATAGAGCTTCAGGGCTTTAAATCCTTTCCCGAAAAAACGACTCTTTCGTTTAACGAAGGAATAACTGTAATAATCGGCCCTAACGGAAGCGGAAAATCAAATATTGCCGACGCTATGCGCTGGGTACTCGGTGAAGTATCGTCAAGAAATATACGAGGCACGAAAATGGAAGACGTCATATTCGGCGGATGCGAAAGCAGAAAGCCGGGTACGTTTGCCCAGGTAACGCTGTGCCTTGATAACTCGTCCCCTGCCGGACGGCTCAATATCGACTACGATACCGTCACCGTAACGAGAAGATATTTCCGAGGCGGGGACAGCGACTATCTTATAAACGGAAAGGCGTGCCGCCTTAAAGATATACATAAACTGTTTATGAACACGGGTATCGGACGTGAAGGCTATTCCGTCATCGGTCAGGGTAAGATCGCGGAGATAGTATCGAGAAAAAGCGAAGAAAGACGAAGCGTATTCGAAGAAGCGGCGGGAATTTCAAAGTATAAATTCTCAAAAAACGAAAGTGCCAAAAAGCTTGCCGCAACGGAGGATAACCTGTCTCGTGTGCTTGACATACTCGGTGAGCTTGAAGGACGTGTCGGACCGCTTGAAAAGGAAGCGGAAAAGGCTAAAAAATATCTCGTGCTTCACGAGGAGAAAAAAGAGCTTGATATCGCTTTGTGGCTGTACGATATGACACAGCTCGCCGAGGAGATAAAGAAATTCCGAGGCACGTACGAGCTTTACAAAACGGAGCTTGAGCTTGCCGAAGGCGAGCTTTCCTCACTTGAAGAAAAAACGGAAGAGCTGATGCTTGAAACCACGAAGATCAAGCGCCAAACAGAGGAAGAAAACGCAAGACTTTCAGCTCTTACGGAGGAAAAATTCAAAAAAAGCAACGCGGCGACCGTGGCGCTCAAAGAGCTTGAACATATCGCCTCCGACAAAGCACAGACCGAGGAAAACAGACGTCTGGCAAATGAAGAATACGGCGAGCTTTGCCTCAAGGTAAAAGAAAAACTGAAAACGGCAGAAGAGCTTGAACAAAAGGCTCAAGCACTTAAAAAAGAACGCGCGGAGGTATTTTCCGACTACGAAAGTACGACGAAGAATATCGAAGAGAAAAGCCTTAACGTCGATGAAATAAATGAAAAAACAGAGCGGATAAAAGAAGAAATAACGGATATCCGCATAAAGCTCTCCGTTTCCGAAACGGGCGGCGGCGAGGACGACGCAAAGGACAGCGCACTCGACTCTGAAATAGCGCAAAGACAGCAGAGCCTTGACATCATAAACGCAAGAGCGCAAAAGGCGGAAAGCGTGATAGCAGGATACGAAGAAAAGCTTGCAACAAGCGCCGACTCCGCAAGAAAAATAAGAGAAAAAGAAGCTATGGCTGAAGCTGAAGCGTCAAAGCTCCGTGAAAAAATAAACGAGGTGTATATAGATATATCCTCAAAAAATCACAGAGTTGACAACCTGAAGCGAATGGAGGAGCTTCTCGAAGGCTATTCGCACAGCGTAAGATTCGTTGTCGAAGAATATAAAAAGGGCAATATAAGATCGAAGGACGGCTCTGTATGCGGTGAAGTGTACGGTCCTGTTTCAAGGCTTATAAAGGTTGAAGGGACATACACGACGGCAATCGAAACGGCACTCGGTGCGTCTATGCAGAATATCGTCGTAAAGGACGATAATGCGGCAAAGGATGCAATACGCCATTTGCAGAGAAGCGGTGCGGGCCGTGCGACGTTCTACCCCGTATCAACGATACGCCCGATGTATCTTTCCTATAACGAAAAGGAGCTTTCGTCAAACGACGGCTACGTAGGGATAGCATCATCTTTGGTGAGTTGTGATGAAAAATTCAAAGGAATAATAGGAAATCTGCTCGGCAGAACGGTCGTTTTTGAAAATATGGATAAAGCATCCGTGTTTGCAAAGAAATACGACCACAAAATAAGAATAGTTACCCTTGACGGTCAGATAATCAATGCGGGCGGCTCGTACACGGGCGGTTCTGCAAGAAACGACAGCGGAATGCTGTCAAGGAATACGCAGATCGACACCTTGACAAAACAGATATCCCAGGGCAAGCAAACGATGGCAAAGCTCCAAAAAGAACTTGAAGAGCTTACCGAAAAAATAAAAGAATATCAAAAAAGCGCCTCTGATACAGATAATTCGACGTCTATCATTACTTCTCTTCTCAACGCCGAAAACACACAGCTTCAGGTGCTTAAAACGCAGATAGACCGTGACAGCGCACGTCTTAACGAGCTTAAAGAGGAAAAAGACAACATCGGTAAGAGGGCGGAAAGAAGAAAGGCGGAAAAGGAAGAAAACGAAAGAAGACTTGCCTTTCTTTCCGATACCGTAAGCGAAAACGCCGAAAAGGTAAAAGCTATAGAGGATATAATATCAAAGGAAAACGAAAAGCAGGAACAGTTAAGATCACAGCTTTCCGTCCTTGATATCCGTATTGCCGAAAACGCAAAGGAAACGGAAAGCGTAAACGATACGGGCATATCGCTTAACGAAAGAGCAAGAGAAGTAAAAGCAAGACTTGACAAAGCCGAAGAAAAGCTTACAGCTCTTGCCGAATCGTTTGAAAAAAACACAGCCGTTGCGAAGGAATCGGGCGACGGTGCGGAAGGACTCGACAAAGAGATAGAAGAGGTAAGACAGAGGATATCCTCCTTGTCCGAACAGGCTTTGAAGCTTGAAGGAGCGCTTAATTCTTCAAGAAGCGCCGAGAAAGATAAGGCGCATAAAAAGGAGCTTATGTTCCGTGAGTATACCTCCGCCGAAACAAAGCTTACGAGTGCCGAGGAAAAACGTGAAAAGCTCACAAATTCCCTTTATGAAGAATATGAGCTTACGTATTCCGAGGCGAAAGAAAAAACGCTCAGCATAACGGTGACACCTTCATCGAGAGGCGAGCAGATAAAACGCCAGACGGAACTCAAAAACAAGATAAGAGTTTTGGGACACGTCAACGTCAACGCCGCCGAGGAATACAAAGAGGTCAAGGAAAGATACGACTTTATGCTGAAGCAGACGGACGACCTCAAAGCGGCAAAAGCAGAGCTTGAAGAAATAATATTCAAGCTTGACGAGGAGATGAAGACAAGCTTCACCGAAGCCATAGAGAGAATAAACGTGTGCTTCGGACGTGTGTTTACGCATCTTTTCGGCGGCGGCCATGCGGAAATAAAGATAGCTGAGCCCGATAATATACTTGAATCGGGAATAGATATAAACGTCGCACCTCCGGGAAAGATCGTAAAGAGTCTTTCGCTTCTGTCGGGCGGAGAGCAGTCGTTCGTCGCAATAGCACTGTACTTTGCGCTGCTTGAGGTAAACCCCACTCCGTTTATCCTTCTTGATGAGATAGAGGCGGCGCTTGACGAGGTGAACGTAGACCGCTTTGCGGACTATCTTACCGAAAATAAGCAAAAAACACAGTTTATACTCATATCTCACCGCCGAGGAACGATGGAAGCAGCCGACAGACTTTACGGCGTTACGATGCCGACAAAGGGAATATCGAAGATACTTTCCGTTGATATAGGCGAGATAGAACAGAAAATCGGAAAGCTTGAATAAAGAAAGGAAATCAAAATGGCATTTTTCGACAAACTCAAAGCAGGACTTTCAAAAACAAAGGATGCACTTTTCGGCAAAGTAAAAGACCTTTTTATAAATATGAGAGAAGTCGACGAGGATCTTTTCGACGAGCTTGAAGAGATACTCATAACGGCAGACGTCGGCGTCGGCGCAACGGAGGAGATACTTGAAAAGCTCCGTTATGCGGTAAAATCTCAGAAAATAACGGAAAGTGAGCTCGTTTACGAGGAGCTTAAAAAGATAATCGCCGAAATGATAGGAGAAAGCGGTACGCTCGACCTTTCAACACCTCTTTCGGTAATACTCGTTATCGGTGTAAACGGTGTCGGTAAAACCACATCTATTGCAAAAATAGCAAACAATCTCAAAGCGGACGGCAAAAAGGTCGTTTTGGCGGCGGCTGATACGTTCCGTGCGGCGGCTATCGACCAGCTTCAGATATGGGCTGACAGAATAGGTGTCGATATCATAAAGCATACGGAGGGCTCAGACCCTGCGGCAGTCGTGTTCGACGCCGTAAATGCGGCAAAATCAAAGAAAGCGGACGTGCTTATCGTAGACACGGCAGGCAGACTTCACAATAAGAAAAACCTTATGGACGAGCTTGCAAAAATAAACAGAGTCATATCCCGCGAGGCACCCGACTCCGCACGCGAAACGCTTCTCGTGCTTGATGCAACGACGGGACAGAACGCCGTAATTCAGGCTAAAGAATTTAAAAATGCCGCTGAAATAACGGGACTTATTTTGACAAAGCTTGACGGTACTGCAAAGGGCGGTATCGTGATATCAATAAAGAAAGAACTCGGCATACCGGTAAAATATATCGGTGTCGGAGAAAAGGCAGACGATATGCAGCCGTTCGTAGCGGATGATTTCGTAAGGGCGCTTTTTGAATGACGGAATTCGTACTTGCATCAAACAATAAAAAGAAGATAGCGGAGCTTGAGGCGATCCTTTCGTCAAAGCTCCCGAACGTGAAGATCCTTTCTTTAGCCGATATAGGATATACGGAGGAGATAATCGAGGACGGAAAAACGTTTGAAGAAAACGCAAAAATAAAAGCGTCAGTCCCCGCAAGGCTCGGATATATCGGCATTGCAGACGATTCGGGACTGTGCGTTGATGCTTTGAACGGTGAGCCGGGTATATATTCGGCAAGATATTCGGGCGGCGGCGATGACGAGAATATAAACAAAATACTTGAAAAATTAAAGGATATACCGTACGAAAAAAGAACGGCAAAGTTCGTTTGCACTATGTGCTGTGTGTTCCCCCGCGGTGAAAGCTTTTGCGTAAAAGGCGAGGTACAGGGAATAATAACGGAGCAAAGAAGCGGTGACGGCGGCTTCGGCTACGATCCCGTTTTCTACTATCCGCCGTACGGCAAGACGTTTTCTGAAATAAGTAAGGAAGATAAAAATAAAATAAGCCACAGAGCAAGAGCGATAGAAGCACTTGCCGAAAGGTTGGAGAAATTATGTTAAATTCAAAGCAAAGAGCATTTTTGAGAGCAAAGGCGCAGCCGTTGGCTCCCATATTCCAGATAGGCAAAAACGATATCGGTGAAAATATGATAAAACAGATATCCGATGCGCTTACAGCTCACGAGCTCGTCAAGATCCACGTTCTTGAAAACTCCCTTTATACAGCAAGGGAAGCGTGCGATATCGTGTGCGAAAAGACGGGCGCCGACGGCGTTTCCGTGCTTGGCGGAAAGTTTGTCATATACCGTGAAACACAGGATAAAAAACGCCGTGAAACACGCATAATTCTGCCGAAATGACGAAAAAGAGAGTAGGAATATACGGCGGCACGTTTGCTCCTCCGCATATCGGCCATATCAAAGCGGCAAGGCATTTTATAAAGTGCGCAAGGCTTGACGAGCTTCTGGTGACGGTCACCTGGTCGCCTCCGCATAAACGGGTGCGCGACGATGACGACCCGAATCTGCGCCTTGAAATGGCAAAGCTTGCATTCGGGAAAATAAAAAAAGCAACGGTCAGCGGCTACGAGATAGAAAAAAAGGGTATAAGCTATACGAAAGATACGCTCCGCCACTTCAAAAATGACGAAAACGAGCTGTTTTTGCTCGTCGGTGACGATATGTTTTTAAGCCTCGATACCTGGAAAGAGCCGGAAGTCATATTTTCTCTTTGCACCGTCGTTTGTTTTCCGAGAGAATACGGCACGGAGCTTTATGAAAAAATACAGAGCAAAAAGAAAGAATATAAGGAGCGCTTCGGCGCACGTATAATGACACCGAAGTTTTCCCCTTACCCCATGTCGTCAACGGAAATAAGACAGGGAATAAAGGACGGACGGGACGTATCGGAAAGTCTTACAAAGGAAGTGCTTGACTATGTGTACAAAAACGGACTTTACAGAACTTGATCATATAAACGTGCTTTACGGCGCGGTAAAAGACGAGCTTACGGAAAAAAGACTTTCGCACGTCGTATCGGTTGCAAAAACAGCGTACCGCATATGCTGTGAGCTGAAGCTTTCGGAAAGTGACACGAAAAAAACAGTCACAGCCGCATTTCTTCACGATATAACGAAAGAAAAAACGACGGAAGAACATATGGCACTCTGCCAAAAATACGGTATTGAGCTTACGGAAAACGAGCTCAGATCCCCGTCGGTGCTTCATCAGATAACCGGCGCACCGTACGCAAAGGAAAAGCTTCCTTTAATGGTCGATGACGACGTGTGCGGTATGATAAGCAAGCACTGCACAGGCGGCGGCGGTATGACGCTTTGTGAAAAAATAGTCTTTTTGTCGGATTATATTGAACCCGAGAGGCGTCACGAGGCGTGTAAAACACTAAATGATTTCTATTTTAACAAACGAAACGGCGAAAATATTGAAAAGCATCTTGACAAAGCGGTGCTTTTGGCTTACGATAATACAGTAAGGAATTTAAAGAACAAGGGTGCGTTTATACACCCGCTTACGTTTATCGGATTTGAAGAACAAAAACAAACGGTAGATAGAAAGGTGATATGATGGAAAACATATTCGAAACGGCAAAAGAAGATTCTCTTCAGATAGTACCCGAAGACCTTACAGGGGCTGAACCCAAAAAAATAGCCGATAAGATCGTGAATATACTCGATATCAAAAAGGGCGGCGACATAAAACTGCTTGAAGTACATTCACGCACGGTAATAGCGGATTATTTCGTTATCTGTACGGCAAATTCAACGACGCAGGTAAAATCTCTGTCCGACGAGCTTGAATATCAGATGACACTTTGCAACACACCACCGGCACATACTGACGGTATGGGCAGAGGCGAATGGTGCGTTCTTGATTTTTCATCCGTTATAGTTCATATTTTTATAAAATCGGCAAGAGAATTTTATAAGCTTGACAAGCTCTGGGGCGATGCAGTCGAGCTTGACGGAAACAAAGAAGAATAATTGCAGGAAAGGTATAAAATAATGAAGTACGATTACACAGGCATTGAGAAAAAATGGCAAGACAGATGGGAAGAAAACCACGCTTTTGAAGCGAAAAACGACTACACGCTTCCCAAATATTACGCACTTATCGAGTTCCCCTATCCGTCAGGACAGGGCCTTCACATAGGACATCCCCGTCCTTATACGGCACTTGATATAGTTTCGCGTAAAAAGCGTATGCAGGGCTATAACGTCCTTTTCCCGATGGGTTGGGATGCTTTCGGTCTTCCGACGGAAAACTACGCTATCAAAAACAAGATACACCCCGCAAAGGTAACCGAGGTAAACGTCGCAAAGTTCAAAAAACAGCTCAAAATGCTCGGTCTTTCCTTTGACTGGTCACGTGAAATAGACACAACGGACCCCAACTACGTAAAGTGGACACAGTGGATATTCTTGCAGCTTTATAAGAAAGGACTTGCATATAAGAAAGAAATGTCCGTTAACTTCTGTACTTCGTGTAAGGTGGTTCTTGCAAACGAAGAAGTCGTAAACGGCGTTTGCGAGCGTTGCGGATCCGAGGTAATACGTAAGGTAAAAAGCCAGTGGATGCTCAAGATAACGGAGTATGCGGACAGACTTATAGACGACCTTGAAGGCCTTGACTTCATCGAAAGAGTAAAGACACAGGAAATAAACTGGATCGGCCGTTCGTACGGCGCAGAGGTCAAATTCGCAACGACCGAAGGCGATACGATAACGGTATATACGACACGTCCCGACACGCTTTTCGGCGCAACGTATATGGTCATAGCTCCCGAGCACGCACTCGTTGAAAAATGGAAAAACTCACTTAAAAATTACGATGCGATAATCAAATACAAGGAAGATGCCGCAAAGAAATCCGACTTCGAAAGAACGGAGCTTGTAAAGGACAAAACGGGCGTTATGCTTGACGGCGTCAAGGCGATAAACCCCGTAAACGGCAAAGAAATACCGATATTCGTTTCCGACTACGTTTTGGCTACATACGGCACGGGCGCAATTATGGCGGTTCCCGCACACGACACACGTGACTGGGATTTTGCAAAGAAATTCGATCTTCCCATAATCGAGGTCGTTGCAGGCGGTGACGTTCAGAACGAAGCCTTCACGGACGTTGAAACAGGTACGATGGTAAATTCAGGCTTCCTTGACGGTATGCAGGTAGCAGAGGCAAAAGAAGCAATAATCAAATTCCTGACGGAAAAGGGCATAGGCGAAAAGAAAACGAACTATAAGCTCCGCGACTGGGTATTCTCACGTCAGAGATACTGGGGCGAGCCCGTACCGCTCGTATACTGTGAAAAGTGCGGATGGGTGCCGATACCCGAAGATCAGCTTCCTTTGACGCTTCCGAACGTTGAAGCATACGAACCCACCGACACGGGCGAATCTCCCCTTGCAAAAGCAACGGATTGGGTGAATACGACGTGCCCCAACTGCGGCGGACACGCAACGAGAGAAACGGATACGATGCCTAACTGGGCAGGTTCATCCTGGTACTTCTTGCGCTACTGCGATCCGAAGAACAACGACGCACTTGCGGCTAAAGAAGCACTCGATTACTGGATGCCCGTTGACTGGTACAACGGCGGTATGGAACACGTAACTCTACACTTGCTCTACTCACGTTTCTGGGCAAAGTTCCTTTATGATATCGGCGTACTTTCCTGCAAAGAGCCTTACAAGAAGCGTACGGCACACGGTATGATACTCGGTGAAAACGGCGAAAAGATGTCGAAATCGAGAGGAAACGTAATTAATCCCGACGATATCGTAAGAGATTACGGCGCAGACTCTCTCCGCCTTTACGAAATGTTTATAGGTGACTTTGAAAAGTCCGCACCCTGGTCGCAGGCAAGCATCAAGGGCTGTAAGAGATTTTTGGAAAGAGTTGCATCGCTTCCCGATATGGTAAAGGGAGAAGGCGTAACGAAGGAGCTTGAAGTATCGTTCCATAAGACGATAAAGAAGGTAACAGAGGATATCGACAATATGAAGTTCAACACGGCTATCGCGGCTATGATGAGCTTGCTTAACGAAATATCCGACGTAGGCTATCTTACAAAGGACGAAGCTATGACGTTCGTTGTACTTCTTTGTCCTTTTGCACCCCACCTTTGTGAGGAGCTTTGGGAATACTTCGGCGGCGAAGGCTTCTGCTCTTATGCAAAGTGGCCCGAATACGACGAAGCGAAGACGGTGGACAGCACGGTTGAAATAGGCGTTCAGATAAACGGTAAAATGAGAGGTACCGTCGTAATTCCCAAGGATTGCGATAAGGAAACGGCTATGGCGGCTGTTATGGCAAACGAAAAAATTGCCGAAAATCTTGCAGGCAAAACGGTCGTTAAGGAAATATACGTACCCGGAAAAATATTCAATATCGTAGTAAAGTAATATACTGTCACATTTTTGTCGCATTTTCTGAAAAAAATCGAAAAAAATACTTGACAATTTGATGATTTCGGTATATAATATTTTGCAGATGTTCGATTGCGAAGGGAGGGATTGTTAATGGCAGAAGTCAGAGTAAAAGAGAATGAAACGCTTGATAGCGCTCTTCGCAGATTTAAAAGACAGTGCGCACGTTCCGGAGTTCTCACGGAGCTCCGTAAGAGGGAGCATTACGAAAAGCCCAGCGTAAAGCGCAAGAAAAAGTCCGAGGCGGCAAGAAAGCGCAAGTACAAGTAATTCTTTTACAAACGAATGTAGACGTGTCGATCTTCGGCACGTCTGTGTTTTTTATAAAAACCAAGGCAGAAACGTTCATACGCTTCTGCCTTTTGTCATATATTTTCCGAAATTGATCTTACTGCCGTGTAAAGGGCGTCAACGTCGTTTTTTGTGTTGAAAACGCTGAAGCTTGCACGTACTGCCCCCGTGCTTTCCGTGTTCAGAAATCTGTGCACGTCGGGACAGCAGTGAAAACCGCCTCTTACGCAAATGCCTCTGTCGGAAAGCGATGATGCGACGTCTTCGGAAGAAAGCCCCGATACGTTGAAAACGACTGTGCTTCCCATTCTTTCACCGTTGTATACCGTTACGTTTTTTAAGCTTGAAAGACGGCCGCAAAGCTCCGAACAAAGGGCTTTGTTCGCTTGCCTTATATTTTCCGTTCCCAGATTCCTTACGTATTTTATACCCTCGTGAAGGCTTGCTATGGCAGGCGTCGGAAGTGTGCCGGCTTCAAACCTTTCCGGCAGAAAATCAGGCATTGATGCATCAAATGACGACGTGCCGTTGCCGCCTTCGGCAAAGGTCTTTAAAAAAGAAGACGCCGCAAGATCGGAAAAACAAACAGCACCCGCTCCCTGTATTCCCAACAGTCCTTTGTGCGACGGCAAGCACACGGCGTCAACGTGTGCCCCTTCCATATCTATATCGTATACTCCTGCGCTTTGGGCGCAGTCGAGTATGAAAAATATCCCGAATCTTCGGCATAGTGCGCCGATCTTTTCTGCAGGCAAAACGTACGGTATGACGTTTCCTGCGTGGGAAAAAATAACGGCACGCGTCCTCGGCGTTATAAGCGACGATATTTTTGATACTGTTTCGTCGCCGTCTGCAAAGACGTTTACTTTTGAAATGCTTATACCGTGAGTTTTTTTTAGTGCATACAGCGGACGAAGCACGGAATTATGTTCCGCGTTTCCCACTATCACGTGGTCGCCGTGCTTAAGCACCGCCTTTATCGCTATGTTGAGCGCATAGGTCGTGTTGAGTGTAAAAACGACGTTTTCAGGCGATTTCGAGTTTATAAATTCAGATAAAAGCGTTCTGCATTCGTAGATCTTTTCTGCGGCGTAAAGCGACATTTTGTGCGATGAACGCCCCGGATTTCCGCAGTAGTATTTCATACACCGCATAGCCTCCTTGTATACGCACGCAGGCTTCGGGTATGACGTTGCGGCGTTGTCAAGATATACCGTGTTATTCACGTATTATCTCGGAATAGTCAACAGCCCCCGCCCTGAGTATCCTCACGGCGTTCTCCGTATCATCGGATGACACGGAAATTCCGTACATACAGCCTCTTTTCGTTTCGTCGGGCTTCAGCTTCACAATACGACGTTTTATTTTGTTTTTTGCCAGAAGATCCGCACCCTTCATCGCGTAGGTGACGGAGCTTACGGCGATTATACTTTTACCGTTCATACGATCCCCCCTTTCTTGTGCCGCATTACAGTATATGCAATGGGTGAAAGAAAGGCGAAAAAAGTATTATTCGTTTGAACCGAGGTCTATATATTCAAGTGAAGGAGAGTTTTTTGCAGGACTTTTAGGCGATCTTTTTATCGGATCGTACACGAATTTACGGCATTTGTACATTGCGTGCACGATGCCGTTTTTTGAGCATATAAGATACTCGGAATCCTGCGTATCACGTGAATGTTCACAGTAAGCGCATATTTTTTCTATCTCTTTTTTTTCTTTCATGGCACGTTTCCTTTTTTTATTCTTTTGCAATTATACTACACTTTGTTTCAAATGTCTACAATTTATCCGAAAATAATCCCATAAACGATATAAGATATCGCAAAAGAAAGAACGCCCTGTACCGCCTTTCCAACGATGAACGGAATACAGTCAAGCGATGCCGCGTGCAGTTGTGATATCACCTGAAGCTGAGTGCATATTCCCGTGAACGATACGAAAAAAGACAAAACGGCAAAAAGCAGTCTTTCGGATATCATCCCTCTTATCATCGCCGCGTTTGCTGTTCCCGTCGTTATTTCGAGAAAAGAAGTGATGAAAAACACAGTCGTCGGTGTGCTTATGTAAAGGGACAAAAATTCGCATATGACCGAGAAAAATACAACGTATCCGCATACGGAAATAACGCTTTTTCCCCCTTCCGTTACGGCTTTTGTAAATGATGAAGGAAAAAAAGAAAGCTCGCCGCACGCCTTTTTTATATCTTTTTTAAAAAGCAGTCCGTACAAAAATGAAGAAAAAATACATATAACGTATATCAAAAAGCCTTTGTATGCACTTGAAAGGGCGTACGAACCCGCAAAACCCGTAACGAACGTCGGTGTGAGATTGTTCGTGTATGATGAAAGCGTCTCCGCCGTCTTTTTGTTGATTTTTCCCTCCTTGTACATATCGCATACGATGGAAGCACAGCAAGGACTTGAGCATACGGCGCCGAGGAAAAATATCCCGCGTCCGTAAAATGCGTTTGAATAAACGAGGAGCTTGCATATTACAGCAAACGGAAAGACCGCAGGTATCACCGTGTCAATACAAAAATATATCCCTTTTTTTGCTCCTGATGCGCACACGCTGCTCTTCGTGAAAAAAATGAAAACGAGCAGTATAAGCACAGCACACACGGCATATCTTTTTAAATAACGCACCTTTGTTTTTTGCATACTCACACCCCTTTTATGTAATAATATTTCGCCTTTTTTAATATTATACGTAACGAAAGGCAGGTTTTTTAACCGAATGAAAGATACAGATTTGTTTTCAAAGCCCCCGTCTGTCGTCATAAACGGCGACCGTGAGCTTATAATGGAAGGTAAGCTGCGTATAACCGACTATAAAAGAGACCGCATCACACTTGACGTGAAATACAAAGGACGGTGCGCCGTCATATGCGGTAAGGATCTTAAACTGTGTGTGATATCCGAAAACGTGTTTTCCGTAAACGGAACCATCGAATCGTTTTCGTACGTTAAAAAGGGAGAGGTATGAACGGTATTGTCAATTTTTTGATAGGATATGCTGAATATATCTGCCCCGAAAAGCTGTCGGCAGACGTTTTCAACAGCCTTATCGATAATAAAATTCAGTTTTTCGGCGTAAGCTCCGACGGCGAAAACGTCCGATTTTTTATAGCACGGCACAAGCTGAAAAAAGCCGAAAAATATCTTGAAGGCTGTAAGCGGATAAATGAAAAAGGATTGCTCGTTTATCTTGTTCGGCGTAAAAACAGAATAGGGCTTGTTTTCGGTGCCGTCTTTTGCGTTGTATGTGTTTGTATCTCTATGAGGTTCGTGTGGGATATAGAGGTGCAGGATAAAGAAAATGAAGAAAAAATCATAGCTTTGCTGAAAGAAGCGGGACTTGAGCCCGGATCGTACATTCCGGAAATCGACGAGGATATCGTAGAGATACGTGCGCTTTTGGCAACGGACGAATTTTCCTACATATCAATAACCTTTGAAGGAACGGTAGCATACGTGGAAAGCGAAAAAAGAGTGACGGGAACCATTCCCGATGACAGCACCGCTCCTTCCAACATCATAGCCTCCGATGACGGAAAAATAGTACGTCTTGAAGTCCATTCGGGGGACTCCGTCTGCTTCGTCGGTCAGACTGTCGAAAAAGGACAGCTTCTTATATCCGGCTTTGACGAAACGAAAAACAGCGGTACGAAGGTCGTAAGAGCGAAGGGAAACGTGCTTGCTATGGTTGAAAAAAGCTTTTCCGTTTCGTATCCGAGAAATGTAAAACAAAAGGTCTATACGGGCAGACAGTACACACAAAAGGAGTATTCCGTGTGCGGAGTGAAAATGACAACGGGCGCAGATGAAGAATATGAAAACTGCGATACCGCGGTAAACAAAAGGAAAATAACGGTTTTTTCATCTGTCACGCTCCCCGTTTACGTTACCGAAACGACGTACCGTGAATACGTATACGAAGACGTCGTTTTGAGTGACGGCGAGATGCACAGACGTGCAAAAATGCTGTATCTTGAAAGACTGAACGAGCTGAGCTGTGATTGCGAAGTGCTGAGCCGTGAGGTGAAAACCGAAAAAACGGAAGACGAAGTCATCATATCGTGCACACTTGACGTGATATGCAGCATAGCGAAGGAGGAAAAAATCACCGTAAATGCACCGTAACTGCGTGATTATTTGTGTAAGCACTTGAATTTTGAAACATAATATGTTATTATAATTATAAATAATAATACGGTGGGTAAAATATGCAGGAAAAAATTATTTTGACAGACACCGCTGAGCAGACGGCAAAGCTTTTCGGTGTGTGCGACATCAACGTATCGCGTATAGAAGAAGCCTTCGGTGTGTCGGTGATGAATACCGATACGGATAAAACGTGCGGAAACGCAGTCGTTATAAGGGGCGATGCCGCAGAGGTCGAAAAAGCTGCCTACGTAATAGAATATCTTTTGCGTGTTTCACGTCTGAGCGATAACATAACGGAGCAAAACGTCGATTACGCCATATCCATGACGACTGACGGCAACGAAAAAGAGCTTGAAACGCTCGACGATGACTGTATCTGTATAACCACTCGCGGAAAGCCTATAAAGGCAAAGACGGTCGGTCAGAAAAAATATGTCGATGCAATAAAAAATAACACAGTCGTAATGGGTATAGGACCTGCGGGAACGGGAAAGACGTTTCTTGCCGTTGCCATGGCGACGAAGGCACTGCGCAGAAAAGAGATAAACCGTATAATATTGACTCGTCCCGCTGTCGAAGCAGGCGAAAAGCTCGGATTTTTACCGGGTGATCTTCAGAACAAGATAGATCCGTACTTAAGACCTCTGTACGATGCAATGTATGAAATGCTCGGTGCTGAGGCTTATGCGAAATATCTTGAAAAGGGGACTATTGAAATAGCACCTCTTGCGTATATGAGAGGACGTACGCTTGACGACTCGTTTATAATACTTGACGAGGCGCAGAATACGACCCCCGAACAGATGAAGATGTTTCTGACACGTCTGGGGTTCAATTCAAAAGCGATCGTTACGGGCGATATAACCCAGACGGATCTGCCGAACGGCGCAAGGAGCGGACTTAAAGAGGCGATAAAAATACTTGAAGGTGTGGAAGATATCGCAATACACCGCTTCACCGAAAAAGACGTTGTGCGCCACAAGCTCGTACAAAAAATAATACTTGCATACGAAAAGTATGAAAAAGAAAAGGCAAACACGCAAAGTGCGGTGAAGTACACACGTGTGAAAAGAAACGGCAATTTCAAATAAACGGAGAATTTATGAAAACAAGAATATTTATAGAAAACAGACAAAACAGACTGCCGCTTACGAAGGATCTGAAGCTTATGATCCGTGCGGCAATAGAGGCAACGCTCATATTTGAGGATTTTGAAGCACCGTGCGAGGTGTCGGTGTCAGTCGTGTCAAGCGATGAGATACGCACACTCAACCGTGAGCACAGAAATAAAGACAAGGAAACGGACGTGCTTTCTTTCCCCATGTATGACGGCGAATACGAAGCGCACGACCTTTCCTCCGGCAGACTCAACCTCGGTGATATCGTGCTTTGCGCCGACGTTTGTGCAAAGCAGGCAAGAGAGCTTGAACATTCCGTAGGCGAGGAAATATCGTTCTTGTGCATACATTCAACACTTCACCTTCTCGGATACGATCACGAAACGTCACAGGAAGATGAAGACGAAATGTTCGCAAGACAAAGAGTTATAAAAGAGTATATGTTCGGTTGATAGAGGGATTTATATGAAAAGATCTGGATTTATAACGATAATAGGAAAACCAAACGTCGGTAAATCGACGCTTCTCAATACGCTTTTGGGCGAAAAGATAGCTATTGTGTCAAGCAAACCGCAGACGACGAGAACTCGTATAACCGGAATACTTACAAAAGACGAAACGCAGTTCGTATTTCTCGATACACCCGGTGTTCACAAGGCAAAAACAAAGCTCGGTGACATAATGGTCAAAAACGCAGTCGGCTCGATAACGGGCTCAAGCTGTATATTTTTTATGACGGAGGCAGGCAAAAGCCCCGATAAAACGGAGCTTATGCTCGTTGAGAGATTCAAAAAACAGCGTATTCCCGTCATACTGATAATAAACAAAGTCGATGCATCCAACAAAGAAAAGGTCGGACAGGCGATAATAGAATATTCCGCACTTATGGATTTTGCCGACGTTATTCCGATATCGGCACTTAAAGCAGACGGCGTTGATATCGTTTTGTCAGCGGCTGAAAAATATATGACTGAGGAACGCTGGTTCTTCCCCGACGATATGATAACAGACCAGCCCGAAAGACAGATAGCGGCTGAGATAGTCAGAGAAAAAATACTCCGCACACTTGATGACGAGATTCCCCACGGCACGGCAGTCGTCATAGAAGAGTTTAAAGAAACGGGCTCAATGATACGTATACGCGCGGAGATATTCTGCGAAAAAGCATCGCACAAGGGGATCATAATAGGCAAAAACGGCGCATCGCTCAAACGCATCGGAACGTACGCAAGAGAAGATATGGAAAGATTCTTCGGCGTGCCCGTGTTCATTGACCTTTGGGTAAAGGTAAAGGAAAATTGGCGTGACAGCGTAGCGGCTGCCAAAAACTTCGGCTTCCGAGAGGAATAATGCCGTGTTTGCTTCCTTTTCGGGTGTCGTTATACGGTGTGCAAACAGCGGAGAAAGCGACAGAATAATAACCGTTTTATGTAAGGAATACGGAAAAATATCCGTTTTGGCAAAGGGCGCAAGGAAAACGGGCAGTAAGTTTATGTCATCGACCTCCCTTTACTGCTATGCGAATTTCAGCGTCAGAAAGGAAGAAAAGCTCTCTTTTTTGCGTGAAGCGGAGCTTTACAACAGCTTTTTCGATCTGCGCTGTTCGCTTTCCGCCATGGCTCTTGCAGGGTATGCGTGCGCCGTGTGCGACGACGTTGTTACAGAAGACGAGGGCGAGCTCTTGCTGCCTCTGCTTTTGAACACTTTGTACGCTCTTTCGTGCGGAAAATACGACGAAAGATTTGTAAAAGCATCGTTTGAAATAACAGCGGCGTGCATTTGCGGATTTACTCCCGATATATCGGGGTGCGCCTTCTGCGGCGGCGGATTTTCAAACGGCGGATATCTTGACGTTATGAACGGTGCTGTTATATGCGACGGCTGTAAGGAAAAGCAAAACGAAGAAAAAGAAGCTCAAAACGGTACGGCGTCGGTAATATGTCCGCTGAGCGCATCTGCAATAGCGGCGATAAGATATATAGTATGCGCCGAGCCGAAGCGTATATTTTCATATACTTTGGCAGAACAGGATGTCGGATGCTTTGTGACTGCTTGTGAAAAATATCTGCTTCATCACCTTGAAAGAAGCTTCGACTCACTTGATTTTTATAAAAGCGTAAAAGACTGATAAGGATCTGCGCTTAACTTTTTTGTGCCGCACGGCGGCAGGATGGAATTTAATATGCAAAAAGAAAGATTTTTGAAGGCATATAAAACCCTCGAATTTGATAAAATACTTGAAAAAGTTGCCTCGTGCGCACAAACGCCGGGGGCAAAACAGCTGTGTCTTGAGCTTGAAGCAACGTACGACCGTGATAACGTGGCACGTCTTCAGGCGGAAACGACTGACAGCCGCAGGCTGATAACGTACAAAGGTACGCCGTCGTTCGGAAGTATAAGAGACGTATCCGAGCACGTCAGCCGTGCCGAAAAGGGTGCGGTGCTTACACCGAAGGAGCTGCTTGAGGTGGCGAATATATTCCGCACCTGCAGAGGGCTTATAGATTATTTCAAAACGGACAGGAATTTTGAAACGGTGCTCGATGAGGTGTTTTTAAGACTCATACCGAATAAATTTCTTGAAGATAAAATAACGAAAGCTATCGTCAGTGAGGATACGGTGTCGGATGATGCCAGCCCCAACCTCGGCACGATAAGAAGAAAAATAAGGGGCGCAAACAGCAGAATACGTGACGTTTTGCAAAAATATATAACGTCACCGTCATATTCAAAGTATTTGCAGGAAAACATAATAACGATTCGCTCGGGCAGATACGTTATACCTGTAAAAAGCGAATACAGAAACGAGATAAAGGGACTTGTACACGATACGTCCTCCACAGGCTCGACACTCTTCACGGAGCCTATGGCTGTCGTTGAAATAAATAATGAGCTTAAGGTCCTTGAAAAAGAAGAGGCATCGGAGATCGAAAGAATACTGTACGAGCTTTCGGCAGATACAGCGGCATATTCCGAAGCACTCAGACTTGACTACTACAATATGACGTATCTTGCCGCCGTGTTTGCACGAGGCAGGTTTTCAGTCGAGACCGACGGCGTATCCCCCATACTTTCGGAAGAAAAGCGAGTTGACTTGAAAAAGGCACGTCATCCGCTTTTAAACCGTGATACGGCAGTGCCGATAGATATAAGGCTCGGCGGTGAGTTTGATTCGCTCATCATAACGGGACCTAACACGGGCGGTAAAACGGTAAGCCTTAAAACTCTCGGACTGTTCGCACTTATGCACCAGTCGGGACTTCATATTCCCGCAGATGAAAAAAGCGTAATGTGTGTTTTCGACAACGTCCTGGCGGATATCGGTGACGAGCAGAGCATAGAACAGTCATTGTCTACTTTTTCGGCACATATGACGAACATAGTGAATATTATGAATACGGTGGATGAAGGAAGCCTTGTGCTGTTTGACGAGCTCGGCGCGGGAACTGACC
Source organism: Eubacteriales bacterium (assembly GCA_045545665.1). Lineage (GTDB taxonomy): Bacteria > Bacillota > Clostridia > Oscillospirales > CAG-272 > RGIG7213. The sequence continues at coordinate 56,163 of JAZQBL010000013.1, read as the reverse complement.
CGATAGAAGGCGCAGCCCTTGCCATATCCGTGCTTGAAGCTGTCAGAAAAACGGGCGCACTTTGCGCATCCACGACCCACTATGCGGAGCTTAAAGCGTTTGCGATAGATACAGACGGCGTGTGCAACGCATCGTGTGAATTTGACGTTGAAACGCTCAAACCCACGTATAAACTCGTAATAGGTACACCGGGACGTTCAAACGCATTTGCGATAGCATCAAAGCTCGGACTTTCCGACGATATCATAGACCGTGCGAAAAAGTCTGTAAACGCTGAAAACAGACGGTTTGAAGAAGTTATATCAAAGCTTGATGCCGAGCGTGCCGAAATGGAACGCCTCAAGGAAGAAACGCAGAAAATGCGCGACGAGTTCGATGCGTACAAAAAAGAAGCCGAAGCAAAGATAGAAAGACGGCTTTCGGACTCCGAAAAAGAGCTTGAAAGAGCGAGAAATCAAGCACGCGGAATGGTTAATTCCGCGAAGGCGTCGAGCGATTTTATATTCGCTCAGCTTTCCGAGGTGCAAAAGTATAAGAAAAAACAGGACCTCGGAGAAAAATTAAAGCAGGCAAGAGATGCCGTACGCAAGGAATTGCGTGACAGCTCCGATAAATACGACCCCGTGATCGAGGAGGAGATCGACGAAAACTACGTTTTGCCGCGTCCGCTGAAGGTCGGGGATGAGGTCGTCGTAATGACTTTGGGTAAGCTTGGAACAGTCAAGACTCTGCCCGATAAAAGCGGAAATCTTACAGTGAGCGTCGGTATGATATCGACCCGTGTAAAGGTCGAATCACTGAGACTTAACGAGGGCAAAAAAGCACCGAAGCAAAAGGTGCAGGCGCCGAAAAACACGGAATACAGCAGTATCGTGCGCCAAAGCATAAAGCCCGAGATCGACGTGAGAGGATACACCGGCGACGATGCGTGGTTTGCAATAGATAAGTATTTCGATGAAGCACAGCTTGCCGGCTTTTCGACAGTAACGGTCATACACGGAAAAGGCACGGGCGCACTTCGTGCGGCTCTGACAAGAGAGTTTAAAGCGGATAAACGCATAAAGTCATTCCGTGCAGGTGTCTACGGCGAGGGTGACAGCGGTGTCACAGTCGTGGAATTCAAGTGATTTGTGCATTATGCACAAAAAATGACAAAAAACCAACCCTATTTTTTTACATCCAACTTTCAAGTTGATACTTTCATTTTTAATATAAGTTTGGTATAATATCCTTGATGTAATATGCAACAACATATTCCAATATAACTACCCAACGGCAGTAAGGCCGGGAAACGGATCATCTTTTATTATGTCACTAAGCAACTACTACGATACTATAGACGAAATTGTAAATACAATGGCTGATTATCTGGGACTTCCCGAGGAAGACTACGATATGTCAGAGCCCGATGAGGATGAGGACTACATTGACGACGTGTGCTGTACGCGTGCAGACGTTGAGATGTGCGGCAATATCCTTGAAAATTATATAGGTAACCTTATTACGATATCAAAGGCACCGGATGATGAAAAGATCATGAAGCTTGCTGAGCAAACGGTGAAAAAGCTCAACAAGCTCAATGAAAAATGCGAATACGAGTTGATTGAAGCAATACAGAGTGACGACATATGTACGTTTATTCACGAAGCGGCGTGTGAAGCGGGACTTGTTACGGATTGCGAAAACATTGCCGATGAGTGGAGAGATTTCTGATCATACCCGAGAAAGGAGTTATGATGATACAAAGGGAAGAGCTGAAGCTCGGCGCACAACTGTACACTGCGAGAGAATATATGAAAACGAAGGAACAGTTTGCTGCGGCGATGATGCGAATTTCCGCAATAGGCTATAAGTACGCACAGATCTCGGGCGCTGCCGACGCTCCGTGGGACGTTATAAAAAAAGCGTCGTGCGACAGCGGAGTTGAGGTCGTCCTGACACACGTAGAACCCGAAAGACTGTTTTCACAGCTTGATGCAATAATCGAAGAGCATAAAGAGTTCGGCGCAAAGGCGGTCGGCATTACACAGATGCCGAAGCAGTATCCGAGAAGCTCCGAAGGCTTCAAACGGTTTTGTTCGGATATTTCACCCGTTGCCGAAAAGCTCGGAGAAAACGGACTTGTGTTTACGTATCACAACCACGTATTTGAATTTGAAAAATACGATAACCTTACAGGTATGGATATACTGCTTTCACAAACACCGCAGGACAGCTTCAAGCTTACCTTCGACGTGTTCTGGGCGCAGACTGCGGGGGTAGATCCCGCATCGTTCATATCAAAGCACGCGCAGAGGATATTCTGTACACATCTGAGAGATATGACAGTCATCGACGGTGTGCCTGCCGAATGCGAGGTGCTTGAGGGAAATATGAACTTTTCCTCCATCGTCGATGCTTCTATGAAAAACGGTATCGAATACCATTTTGCAGAGCAGGATGTCGTGCGTATAAGTGCGTTCGATTCACTCAGAAGAAGCTACGAGAACTTAACAGAGAATTTATTTTGTAAATAAATACCGTACTGTCCGCCCGACGACGGGCAGTAACGGATAAATCAAATATTCGCTCGTCGGAGAAACGGAAGAAAAAATGGCTCAATTAAAAATGCTGGCGATCGACCTCGGCGCATCAAGCGGCAGAGGCATCATCGGAAAATTTGACGGTGAGAAGCTCACTCTTGAAGAAAACCACCGCTTCGCAAGCGAGCCGGTTACTGTTGCCGGTTCATTTAACTGGGATATACTCCGTATATTCCACGAGATAAAGCAAGCAATAAACAAGTGCGCTTTGTCCGAAGACCGTGATATCAAGAGCATCGGTATCGACACCTGGGGTGTTGACTACGGCTTGCTCGACAAGCACGGAAAGCTTCTTACAAACCCGGTCCACTACAGAGACGACCGCACGATAGGCGCTCAGGAAGAAGCATTCAAGATATTCTCCAAAAAGGATATCTATGACATAACAGGTATTCAGTTCATGAATTTCAATACTCTCTTCCAGCTTTTCGTTGAAATGAGAGATAATCCCGAGCTTCTTGCAGCTGCAGACAAGCTCTTGTTCATCCCCGATCTGCTCAACTACTTCTTGACAGGCGTAAAGCAGACGGAATACACAATAGCTTCCACAGGTCAGCTTCTCGACGCCAAATCACGTGACTGGTCGAAGACGCTGTTTGATAAATTCGGTATCCCTTCGCATTTGTTCACGGATATAAAGATGCCCGGCTCCGTTGTCGGTCCGCTCCTTCCTTCACTTAAGGACGAGCTCGGCGACATCAACGCAAACGTAATAAACGTTGCCGCACACGATACGGCAAGCGCTGTCGTTGCAGTTCCCGCAAAGGGCGAAGATTTCGTTTACATATCAAGCGGTACGTGGTCGCTTATGGGTACTGAGATCAAAGAACCCATCATTACAGCCGACTCTTACGCTTACGACTTCACAAACGAAGGCGGTTACAACAGAACTATCCGCTTCTTGAAGAACATTATGGGTCTTTGGATCGAGCAGGAATCCCGCCGTCAGTGGATCAGAGAAGGTAAGAAGTACACATTCGACGAGCTTTCCGATATGGCAATGGCATCCACACCTTGCCGCAGCCTTATCAACCCCGACGCTCCCGACTTCGTTGCTCCCGGTAACATACCGAAGAGAATTCAGGAATACTGTGCAAGAACGAACCAGCCCGTTCCCGAAACGGTAGGCGAAATAATCCGCACGATATTCGATTCTTTGGCGCTCCGTTACAGATGGGCAGTTGAAGCTATCGACGATATGAAGGGTAAGAAGACACCGTTCATCAACATTGTCGGCGGCGGTACGAAGGAAGCTCCCTTGTGTCAGCTTTGTGCAGATGCTTGCAACCGTCCTGTATATGCAGGTCCCGTTGAAGCTACCGCTATCGGTAACATAACGGTTCAGGCGATCGCCGCAGGCGCTATCAAGGATATGGCTGAAGCAAGACACGTTATCCGTAACAGCTTTGAAATAAAGCACTACGAACCCAAAGCTGAAAGTACAGCAATATTTGATGAAGCTTACGAAAGATTCAAGAAGCTCATCTAACAATATATTTAAAGGAGAAATTAAAAATGTCCGTAAAGCAAGCTTATGAAATCGCAAAAGAAGCATATGCAGCACTTGGCATCGATACTGACAAAGTTATCAAAGAAGTTGCAGAGATCCCCGTATCCATTCACTGCTGGCAGGGTGACGACGTAAGAGGTTTCGAAAACCCCGACGGCGACCTTACAGGCGGTATCCAGACAACGGGTAACTACCCCGGCCGTGCACGTTCGATAGACGAACTCAAGGCTGATATTGAAAAGATATTCACACTTATCCCCGGTACAAAGAGACTTAACCTCCACGCTATCTATCTCGATAACCTCGGCGGCAAGGTCGAAAGAAACGCTATTGAGCCTAAGCACTTCGACACTTGGGTAGACTTCGCAAAGAAGAACAAAATAGCTCTCGACTTCAACCCCACGTGCTTCTCGCACCCCAATATGAAAGACGGTCTTACACTTTCATCTCCCGATGACGCTGTAAGAGCATACTGGGTAGAGCACTGCATCGCATCCAGAAAGATTGCTGAGTACTTCGGTAAGGAGCTCGGCACGATGTGCTATACAAACTTCTGGGTACCCGACGGTTATAAGGATATCCCCGTTGACAGACTTGGTGCAAGAGCAAGACTTAAGGATTCTTACGACAAAATATTCGTAGGTGAAGATACAAGATACAACCTCAGCGGTGTTGAAAGCAAAGTGTTCGGTATCGGCGCTGAATCCTGCACGATCGGTTCACACGAGTTCTACATGGCATACGCTATGGCAAACAACAAGATGCTCACACTCGACTCCGGTCACTATCATCCCACGGAAGTTATCTCCGACAAGATCTCTTCCGCAATGCTCTATATGAACGACGTTCTTCTCCACGTTTCACGTCCTGTAAGATGGGATAGTGACCACGTTGTTATATTCGACGACGAGCTCAAGGCTATCGCACAGGAGATCGTAAGAGGCGGCTTCGAAAAGAGAGTACATATAGGTCTCGACTTCTTCGACGCTTCCATCAACCGTATCGCAGCTTGGACGATCGGTTCGAGAAATATGCAGAAGGCTCTTCTCTTCGCAAAGCTTGAGCCCACAGATATGCTCCGCAAGGCAGAGGCTGAAGGCGACTTCACAACACGTCTTGCAATGCTTGAAGAGCTTAAGTCATATCCCTTCACGGCTGTTTGGGATTACTACTGCGAAACACAGGGTGTTCCTGTAAGAGAAGCTTGGCTTAACGAAGTTAAGAACTACGAAAAGACAGTTCTTTCCGCAAGATAATCTTTATGCCTGCGCACGGCTTTTGCGGCTTTTACGCCGCAAAACCGTGTGTGGGTTTTGTTGATGAAATGAGGTAATTATGAAAAGTATAAAAAGCTGTTGTTTACTTGCTTTTTTACTTTCGGCAGTGATGCTGTTTACGTCTTGTACGGCAGAATCTGTGACAACGGACGGCGTAACGGATGAAACTACCGACCTGAATGTCGAAACCGTACCCGAAACGGATGCAGAAACAGTACCCGAAAGCGATATTGAGGACACTGTCGCACCGAAAGACCCCGTGCGCATCAGCTTTGTTGCAATGGGCGACAACCTTATCCACAGCCCCATATTCAAGCAGGCGGCACTTGGCGGCGGAAAGTACGATTTTCTCCCCAAATACGCAGGCGTTGCTGATATGATAGGCTCGGCGGATATAGCGTTTATAAACCAGGAAACGCCAATGTGCGGAGAAGAATACGGCTATTCGAATTACCCTCAGTTCAATACGCCCCAACAAATGGGACACGATCTTGTAACGCTCGGCTTTGACGTTATCTGCTTTGCAAACAATCATATCTGCGATAAGTCATCGACAGGTCTTGAAGATATGCTCGACTTTACCGAAACCCTCGACGCACTTACGATAGGTGCTTACAAAAACGAAGAGGAAGCGCAGAAAGTGCGAGTGTATGAGCATGAAGGCGTGAAAATATCGTTTCTTGCGTATACGTACGATACGAATATTTCCCCCTCTTCTTCAAGTGATGCGGTCGTACCGCATATCGGATATAAAGACAGAGATACGGGAAATTACGTAATAGACCGTGAAAAGATCACGTCCGACGTTGAAAAAGCAAAAGAAGCGGGCGATCTTGTTATCGTTTCCATGCATTGGGGAGCAGAGAATAAGTCAAAAGTCAATTCTATGCAGACGGAGTGCGCACAGCTTCTGGCAGACCTCGGAGTTGACGTTATTTTAGGACATCATCCGCACGTTGTACAGCCTATAGAGTGGATAGAAGGAAAAGAAGGAAATAAAACTCTTTGCTACTATTCCCTCGGAAACGGCATAAACTGTCAGGATTATTTGATGAATATGGTCGGTATAACGGCTTCGTTTGATATAGTGTGCGAAGAAGGGAAACGACCGTATATTGAAAACGCATCCTGCATACCAACGTTCTGCTATCAGGCGAAAAGCTATAAAAAGGTAGAGCTTATTCTGCTTGAAGACCTTACAGAGGATATGGCAAAAACGCACCACAGCAACTGGAAGGGAGATAACGTAACGGTTGAAAATGCATACGCTTTGATAACCGATACGGTGTCAGCTGAATTTTTACCGGACTACCTCAGATAATATATAATAATGAAAAATATATACAATAATATAATAAGAAGAATACTGATCGGCGCATTAAGTCTTTCTATGCTCGTGTCTGTCACATCGTGCACACCGTCAAGTGAAAACACTTTAAGTACTGACAGCGGCACGTCGCCTTCGACGACCGAAGCACCCGCACAGGATACGGCAAAGACGGAAATAACGACCGATGTGACGACAGATCCTCCGAAAGAGGACGACGGAATAATATCCGTCATAGCCGCAGGCGATAACCTCGTTCACGAGGCTGTGTATACGTTTGCCGAAACACTTGCCGAAAGAGAAAACGGTAAATACGGAGATTATTATTTCGTCCCGATGTACGACGGAGTAAAAGAAGTCGTACAGAGCGCCGACCTTGCGATGATAAACCAGGAATCGCAGATATGCACGTCGCCTTTTGAAGCTTCGGGGTATCCCCGATTCATAACACCTCCTGCTATGGGTGATGCTGTTATGGATGCAGGCTTCAACGTGATAATCACGGCGAACAACCATATGCTCGATAACGGCGATAAGGCGCTTTTGAATACGGTCGAATATTGGAAAGACAAGCCCGTTATAACAGTCGGCACGGATACATCCGAAAAAGAATCAGACGATATAGCGGTTTTCGAAAAAGACGGATTTAAAATAGCGATACTCGCTTATACCGACGTCATAAATCATTGTTACGATCTTGACGACGTGAAAAAAGCAAGCGAGTATGCAAAATACACGTATTATAACAGCGATACCGCAAAAAAACAGCTGGAAAAAGCAAATGAAATCGCTGATTTTGTTATCGTTTCTATGCACTGGGGAGAAGAGGACGAGTTTGAACCCGACAGCTCACAGCGAAAGATAGCAAAGGATCTCTCAAAATGGGGAGCCGATGCGATAATCGGACATCATCCGCACGTCGTACAGCCGATAGAGTGGATAGAAACAGACGGAAGAAAAACGCTTTGCGTTTATTCGCTCGGCAATTTTGTTTCTACAATGCTCTACGCAAGAAATATGGTTGGTATGATGGTGTCGTTTGACATCGTTACAAACGACGGTGAACCGTACATAGCAAACGTAAAGGCTATACCGACAGTTACGAATTACGTAGATCATCCGACGAAAGACGATCTGAAATACCGTCAGGACGTGTACGTTTGCTTGCTTGAAGATTATACGGAAGAAAAAGCATCAAACCACGGCTGTAACAGTAACGAGTCGAAGGACGTTACTCTTGATACGCTCAAATCGTATATAACGGATAATGTAGCAAAAGAATTTTTGCCCGAATGGTTCAAATAGATATCGAAGTGACCGACGGACAACATCTATTCGGAAAGTCAAATAGCTTTAAATAAATCAAAAGTTAATCAGTTACTACCACAAAGTAAGAAAGGCAGGAAAAAAATGAACGAATTACCTTACGGAGAATTGCAAATAATAGGAATGCGCGGCTGCGAAGATTTCACAAAGCAGGTCGATGAGTATATGTGCCAGTGGCGTGCGCACGAGCACGATTCCTATAGAATAGAAGCTACCTGTCCCCGTTTCGGAACAGGTGAGGCGAAGGCGATACTTCACGAATCGCAAAGAGGCAAGGACGTTTATATAATCTGCGACTGCTTCAATTACGGCGTAGAATATAAGATGTACGGCAGAAAAGTGCCGATGTCTCCGGATGATCATTTTTCGGATCTTAAAAGAATAATAGGTGCAATAGAAGGAAAAGCTCGCAGAATTTCCGTTATTATGCCCATGCTGTACGAAGGCAGACAGCATAAGCGCTCTTCAAGAGAATCGCTCGACTGCGCAATAGCACTGCAGGAAATGGTAAATATGGGCGTGTCCAATATAATCACATTTGATGCACACGATCCGAGAGTTCAGAACGCTGTTCCGCTCAGCGGCTTCGACAGCGTACAGCCTACGTATCAGATGATAAAGGCGTTCGTTAAAAATATTCCCGATGCTTCGCTTGAAGCAGGCGACACGATGATAATATCTCCCGATGAAGGCGGTATGAGCAGATGTATGTACTATTCATCCGTCCTCGGTCTCGAACTCGGTATGTTTTACAAGAGAAGAAATTATACAGTCATCGTTGACGGCAGAAACCCGATCGAAGCACACGAGTTCCTCGGTAACGACGTAACCGGTAAGGACGTTATCATAGTTGACGATATGATATCATCGGGTGAATCTGTTATAGATATCGCATATAAGCTCAAGGAAAAGGGAGCAAAACGTATATTCGTATTCGTTTCCTTCGGTCTGTTCTGCAACGGACTTGAAAAGTTCGATAAAGCTTACGAAGACGGATATATACATAAGATATTTACAACAAACCTCATTTACAGATCTCCCGAGCTTCTCAGCCGTCCCTGGTATCAGCAGGTAAATATGTGCAAATACGTTGCATATATAATTGATACACTTAACCGCGATATGACGATAAGCGAACTGCTCAATCCCGTAACGAGAATACATAATCTTATGGCAAAAATAAAGAAATAAAGGAGAAATAGTAATATGTCTGAAAAGGCACTTCTTAACGGAAAGTATTTAATGTACAAGGGAAAGCCCCTCGTACGTGAAAAAAATGCTATCTGTTACGGCAGTATGGACGATAAATATGTTCTCTTCCTTATTATATTGACGAATAAAACGGTCGAAGGTACGTCCGTTCCCGACAGAGTCATCGTTCAGGTTATAAGCACGGACCCCAATGCGCCTGCGGATGAAAAAATGTACCGCCAGGGTGAAAAACAGGGCCTTTACGATGCTTTCGATATAGGACTTATCTGGCTTGAAAGAGCAAATTCCGAGAATAAATAAGTAATACTGTTAAACAGACGGACTAACCTCCGTCTGTTTTTTGCTGTGTTTGAATGTAACGGTAACAAAAGCAGACTGTGCAGGTTGACATTATTTTGAACCCGGTGAACTCACTGCGTTAAAATCGTACATAAAAATGCTATTATAGCTTTAAAGAAAAAAATACTACGCTACAGAAAACGGTATAGGCGTACATATAGTAATTTCAATTTTGAATGACGAAAATTGTCAATATACATTGAAAACGACGAGCGGTGTGTTAACATCTTTGAAAAGTAACATAACGTTGTCAAAAATAACAAAAATCAAATTGTAAATTTCAGTTTTTTTTATTATATACTATTGACAAATAAAAAACCCTTTGTTATAATGACTATAGCATAAGCTAAAAAAATAAAAAAAGGAGGAAAAATTAATGAAAAAGCTTATCTCAATTCTTTTGTCCGTAATGCTTGTAGTATCGGGACTGTCGCTTTCGACGTTCGCCACTGCAACTGAAGCGTATCGTTTTGACTTCGATGAAGGCTTCATTGCAAAGAAGGGCGGCTCGAGCAACGGTGTTGATGTTGGATGTATTACAGACGTTGAAGGCTTGGAACTCTTCACTGATGCAACCAGCATTTACCTTAAAGGTTGGTGCTATACTGTATCGGGCGTTAACGAACTTTGGTACAGTGTTGGTAACGCAGGTACTTGGACTCAGATGCCTGAAACCGGCTTCAGCGATCGTACAGACGTTTACGCAGCTATCACTCAGGAAATGGTAAATCTCGGTATCCCTGCTGAAACAAACAAAAAGACCGGTTTCGATTACCAAATCCCGCTTGAAGGCATAAGTCTTGAAATTGGCATGCAGGCCTATAAGGTAAAGGTTGTAACGAATGACGGTAACGAGATTCTTCTCGCTGACGTTGAGTTCAACTACTGCGAACCCTATATTTCCACGACGCCCAAAGATGCTTCCGTGCGCGGTAACAACATTGTAAATGTTGACTGGAACGCAACGTATCGCGATGGTTCAGAGACTGCTAAAACGTCTTCTACAGCACTTCAATACTTTGTAAATAGTGCTGATGCTGTCGGTTCACGCGGTTGGGTATCTATCGATGTGGAAATTGAAGCGTTTGGTTACAGCTACAACGACGATGCAAACATCGTGTACGACGCAGCTTTTGCATCTACTCCTGAAGATGCGGTTAAAAATGAAAAGTATGATTACGAGATGCGTTATGAGATCAAGGTTCCTACGGCTGATTTCGAAATCGGTACGCACACAGTCAAGCTTTACTGCAAACTTGTAAACGGTGAACAGGTTATTATCAACGAGCTCACTGTTGTTGTTGCAAACCGTGGCGAAGTTATTCCTAATAATGTTCAGGGTTCTGTTGCTGACTTTATGGCACAGTCCGCTTGGACGTTGGAAGAAAGTGCTGCTTTCGTAGAAGGCGCTAACCTTCTTGCAGACTCAGTAAACTATCCCGGCAGTACGTTCAGAAGCGAATGGTCTCCTCGTGTACTTGTAAACGGTTCCGTAACGGTTAAGACCGATGCAGCTGCGTCTAACAACTACGTTCAGTTTGACGACTATACTGCATATTTCAGTGACAGAAGATGGCAGGGCGGTTACACATTCTACGCTGATCTCGCTATCAACACTGTAAACCGTCACGGACGCGGTATGTTCCTTAACTTCTCTAATGAAAAAACCGCTATTGACAACCAGAACCTTACAACGGTTAAGCTCTACGAGGCATGGTGTGATGCTCCCGGTAACACTGTTGTAACAGGTGACACGGGTATTCTCATTTGGCCTTATGATGCAACAACACTCAAAGTAGCTGTCCTTACATACGATCTGGCTACAGATACTAAGGGCGCAATTGTTGCAGATTTTAATCTTGCAGATGCAGGCATTGACTTCACAACGTTGACAAGCGTTACTGCTGTTGATAACGGCGAAGGCGCTATCTTCGTATTGGTTGAAGATGCAGTTGTTGCAAAGATCACTTACTCAGATGATGGTCTTTATGCAGAAGGTGCATATGCTGAACGTTACTACAAGACAGCACAGATAATCGGTGCTGACGGTACAGTTCTTGCAGAAACAGATAAGGCTATTATCTCTTACTACAAGACAGCAGGTATCGGTACGCGTGCTAACAGACTTTACGTTGATAACGTAAGTCTTGCAGAAGCTATCGAAGTTACTGACCCGACAGCTGCTCCTACAGAAGTAGTATTTACAGCTGACAGTAACTACTATATGTACAAAGATACTGATATAATTGTTGCAGTTACTTCAGGAACGGGTTATACAAAGTTTTCAAAATTTGCAGAAAACATTGCAAATGATGCTACAACCTATAAAGTGTATGATAACGCTGGCGTAGTGGCTACAGAAACGACAAATATGAAGACAGGCTATAAGCTTGAGCTTTACAACGCAAACGGCGAACTTATTAAAACATATGAGATCGCTTTGTTGGGCGACGTTGATGCCAACGGCCGTGCTAACTTGTCTGACTACGGTAAAGTCAAAAAGAGCGTTACCGCTCGTACTTCCGCTACGGACTTTACGGGTGTATACCTTGCTGCTGCTGATGTTACTTTGTATACAAGAAATCAGGCAACTTACAGAGTAAACCTTACTGACTACGGCGATATGAAAGCGTTTGTAAAATCATTAGGTAAATGGATACTTGCTTAAATTATTATTAGAAAGGTAAAAAAGAAAATGAAAAAGATTCTTTCGGCAATTCTTGTTGCCACAATGTTTATCGCTTGCTTTGGCTTGACAGCTAATGCAACTCTTGCTGGTGAAGTAGCAGATGATGAAGCTGGTACAGTTGAATTTGTAATCAGTGATTCTTGTGTTGACGGTGCTTTTACACTGACATATACACTCACATTTAAGCCTTTAATAAAAATGACTAACGGCGATACGATGCTCCAGATGTCAACATACTACGATACTTCCCTCCTTACACATGACCTTGATAAGACTATAGCATCAAGTACAGTTGTTCTTGATGGCGAATCTATAGATGGTTGCTTTGCTGAAGAAGATCTGGTAATTCAGAGTTTTCCGGATGAAAGCCTTGTTTACATTGTCTTTACTGATATAGGTAGCGGCGTTTCTGTAGGTTCAACACTTGTAGTTACTTTCAATCTCTGCTTCGATGTTATCGCAACTGAAGAAGCAACGGCTACTTTCAACCACGATGGACTTTACGGTTTTGCTGGTTATGCAAACCCTGAATTCTATGAAGATTACACAGCTACAGTAGCTCCTGCAGCTCCCGAATACACAAAGCCCGCTACTCCTGCTGCTCAGACAAAGGCAGCTTGCGAAGCTTGCGGCACAGATGCTGGTGTTCGTTTCCTTATGACAGTTGACAAGACAGCTGCTGACTATGCTGACGTTACAGCATACGGCGTTGTTATCGCAGCTGGTGGCAAGGAATACAAGTATACAGTTGACGCTGGCACAAAGAAAGCTGAAACAGATACAAAGATCGAATATGCGGTTGTTGTTACAGGTGCTCCCGCTGGTACAACATTCACAGCTACAGCATTCCTTATGTACGGTGATACAGAAGTTGCTGGCGTTTCCGGCGAACTCACCGCGTAATTATAATTAGGAGGATTTACTATAATGAAAAAGTTTTATGAAGCTCCTGAAATGAGCGTTGAAGTAGTTAACTGTGCTGATGTTGTTACATCGAGCGATGTTGTTGTTGCACCCACACACGCTGCAGACTGCGAAGTTGCAAACGGTGTTGACGTAGATAACTTCGTTAGCTACGAACAGTTCTAATTAAAAACTTAGTATAAGTGTTTTACGGCACCCTACGGGGTGCCGTTTTTTTTGTTATAAAAAATATTTGTTTAAAACGTCGTTATCACTTACACAAGATCTCCTTAACAGACAGCTGATATGTTTTTGATGGGTGAAAGTTTCAAGTGATTTTGCTACACTGTTGGGTTGTGTTTTAAAGTATGAGCAGATATCCGGGGAATATACAATAACACTTGCTCAAAATTAAAAAAGGATAGCTCGCAATGGAAGCAACTCCAAAACGAGGTTATCCCTTTTATATTATAATTACTTTATTATTGTGCTCAAGGCTTGATAGCTGTTAGATTTTTTAATTGCGATCAGCTGCTGATTTAATTGTCGTTTTCAAATAAAGGTGTTGAAAAATATCTTTCCGCTGTGTCAGGCAGGACCGTTATTACAGTTTTTCCCGCGCCGAGCTTTTTAGCAAGCTTTATTGCAGCGGCAACGTTAGTGCCGCTTGAGATACCGCACATAAGTCCTTCGCATCTTGCAAGATCTTTCGCCGTCTTTATTGCTTCTTCGTCCGTGATAATACAGATATCCCTGTATATATCGCAGTTGAGTACGTCGGGAATGAGTCCGTCTCCTATTCCCATTTGAATGTGCGTTCCTATAGTTCCGCCTGCAAGAATTGCGGCATTTTCGGGTTCAACTGCCCATATTTCTATATCCGGATACTGCGCTTTCAGTACTTCTCCAATACCCGTTATCGTGCCACCCGTTCCGATACCCGAAACGAAGCCGTGAATAGGTCCTGCCACCTGTTCCATTATTTCAAGTGCTGTGTGATGTCTGTGTGCCATAGGGTTTGCCTTGTTTTCAAACTGCTGCGGGATAAATACTCTCGGATCGTTTTCTTTCATCCTGACAGCTGTTTTCAAACATTCGTCAATGCAATCACCTATATTTCCCGCGTCGTGTACGAGAACGACCTCTGCGCCGTAATGACGGACTAGCAATCTTCTCTCCTCGCTTACCGAATCGGGCATAATAATTACAGTCTTGTATCCTCTTACAGCTCCCACAAGCGCAAGACCTATTCCTTGGTTGCCGCTTGTCGGTTCTACTATTATGGTGTCGGGCTTTATTATTCCTTGTTTTTCTGCTTCAAGTATCATATTGTAAGCGGTTCTTGTTTTTATTGAGCCGCCGACGTTTAACCCCTCGAATTTAACGAGAACCGTTGCAGAGCCGGACGGAACCATTTTTTCACTTAATCGTATCATCGGCGTATGTCCGATAGCTTCAAGAACATTGTTGTAAATCATAATGTATCCTACTTTATATATATTTTACATTACATTATATTACTTAGTGCGGGATTTGTCAAGATTTGGGGATGATAATTATAAATACTAACAATTTTAGTTGTGAGTGTATACAGAAATGATAAATTGTATATATTTTATTTTTTGTAGTGACTTTCTTTCTAAAAGAGTTATAATTGCCTTAGTTATGGTGCATAATTGTTCTAAAAAATATATATATCAATATGGAGGAAGACAGTCATTATGAAAAAATTATCTTTGTTGCATGTCTTGACATTTGTTTTCGGTACAATGCCTTTTTCCACTGTAGCCAATACGTTGGAATGCACGAAAAAGGTAATGCTCACACCGACTTATTATGACATGAACGGTGAAAACGATAATGCCGAAAAATACGGTGTTTGCGGCATTTACTCAGAAAGTTTGTTCGAATCGGACAGATGGTCTGACTTGACAAGATATCTCGAAGCAACATCCGACGAAAAACAATATTTGTTATTACTAACGGCGCACTGTCGTATGGATACGAGAACGTACGTATTCTTATGTACATACTCGGTTTACACGCTTGCGGCCATTCCGAAACGAAAGATAAGGAAGCGTTTGATGCAACGTGTACATCACAGGGTTACACAGGAAATACGTATTGTACAGCTTGCGGAAAGCTTATCGGAGTAGGTACGACGATGCCTGAAAAAGGTCACGCCTGGAGTGATTGGCAACAGACGGCAGTCACCCACCACAAATATTGTACAGTGTGTGACGTCACGGACAGCAAAGGCGAACACACGTATAATGGAAACGGTATATGTACGGTCTTTGGTGAAGTTGAAACGCAGATAATTCCAAAAAACGAGGATCCCCCCTGTAGCTACGATAATTGCCGACAACGGCAAGATGTGCGAAAACTTTGATACGGGCATTGAATTTAATACGTTCTATGATAAGTTCATAGCTGTCAGCATAACAGCAAAGAATATCGGAACAAGCTCAAAAGATACCTCGGGTATTCTCTCGATCGAATATTATACTTCGGGAAATATTTATACAATTGATCAGCTTAAAAATATAAACGGTTGGAAGCCTATACAAAATGTCAATACGGCAGAAGCGACTGTAAGCGGAAACACGACTCTTCGCGTAGGAGATACATAATTAATTTGAATTTTAAAATGTAAGCAATATGACAGGATTTCAAGGCGAGCTTGATTACAATACAGATCACCTGAAATTTAAATCTTATAAGTATCTTGATGCTCAATTGTCATATTATGAGTATTTTAATGCATAAAGAAAATTTACAGCAAACCATTCAATTGAAATTTCTCCCAACATTACAGTTCAATTTGTTTTTGTAGTTAAGTCGAATCTTTCAGAAAAAACAATATTACGGTAAATTTTAATAATGTGGTTGTTTTTAATGGAGATAAAGCTGAAAGATATCCTGTGGTTGGAAATGCCGGTATAAGCAGAACGCCTGCGGCACCTATTTCAACGGATGCGGCACTTTTGCAATAATGACAATAAAGTCCAAAAAAGAGTAACTTATTACGTTCAATTTGTGTAAAATTGATACAAAAAAACGGTACATGTTAAAAAAATGTACCGTTTTTTCGTTCTGTAAAAAAAATTTTTCGTTTTTTTGAACATAGAGGAGGATTTGTTTTTGTGCAGTTTTACTATAAATTTTAAAAAAATTATTTAGAGTATTGACAAATTTGAATTTGCTTGTTATAATGAACGTACCATGTAAACTTAATTTTTCAAGGAGGAAACATGAAAAAAATACTTTCAATTTTCATTGCTGCCGTGATGGTTATTTCGTTGATACCCGTTACGGTGTCGGCTGCGGTTGATTATACAACTATCAGCGGCGCAAATGAAACACTCGATGCGATCGTTGACAAAAACAATGCCGCAATCATGAACTGCAGCAGTGTTAACCCTTCGCTTACTTTCGCTAAGGGAACGCATGAAACGATCAAATTCTGGGGTTGGTTCGGTCTCAGCAGCCAGAATATCACGACGTTCGGTTACTCGATAAACGGTGCTGCTATTGTGTATGATACAGGCTTCATTGTGCACAGTATGACGGAAGAAGGCGTTTCGACTTCGACCTATAGCTCTGCTTACCGCCACAACATCGCAGTTCCGATATCCGCTCTCGGCGAAGGAACACACTCGATCGTGGCATATGCTAAGCTTGCTGACGGTACGGAAGTAAAGCTTGCAAAGCTTACACTTACACTTACTGCAGCTCTTGCAGACGGTGAAACGGTTCCCACACTTTACACAGGTGACCTTTCCGTTCTCGATTTTGATTTCCAGGATTCCGTTTTCACAAACGGCTACGATCTCACGACGACCGGCGGCTCCGGCAACACGTTCAAATCCAAATGGACTCTCGTTGACGGTCTTAGTCAGAAATACAGTAAAGTGGTTGTCAGCGGCACAAACAAGTATGCTCACCTTCAGGGCTTTATGGAAGTAACACCTGACTACAGATGGCAGGGCGGTTATGAATTCTCCGTAGACCTTAAGGGATATGATTCTGAACACGGTACAGGTGTTTTCATCAACCAGGCCGATTCTACAGGCAACTCTACAATAGCAGATACAACTTTCCCGCTTTACGAAAGATATCTTCCGGATGGAGACGGCAATAATTACCTCGGTAATACAGGTCTCTTCCTTACGTTTACAAGCGCTACAAAAGCTAAGTTGGCAATTCATACATATGATGCTTCCAACGCAAACACAGCAAGTGCTTGTGCTATAGTTGCGGCTGAACTTACAGTTCCTTCTATGGATTCCTTCCAGACACTTAAAGTGGTTGATGACGGCGAAGGCACCATCACACTTTCAATGGCAGGTTCGGTAATTGCAACTGTTAAGTATGCAGATGACGGTATTTACGCAGGTTCTATTTTCTCTGAAAGATACTACAAGACTGTAAAGATATACGATGCTTCGAACGCTCTTGTTGCAGAAACAACGAAAGGTCTTCTTTCTTACTACAAGTGGGTAGGTTTCGGTACACGTACATCCACACTTTGCTTCGATAACATCGCATTCTCCGAATATACAGCTCCCGCTAAGACACTTTCCGTAAGCATTCCTACGGATATCGTAGCTGAACCCGGTGCAACTGTAACGGTTCCCGTTCTTCTCTCCGGCGATGCTGAGATCCTTCTTGCTAACGGTACACTTAAGTACGATACAGCTCTTACATACAAGAGCTACACATACGCAGGCTCTATCTTCTCAACGTTTGATGCAGCTTCCTCTATTGATACTTCAACAGCAGGCGAAGTTTCGTTCATCATCATGAACTCCACACTTGAAGACGTTGTTGCAGACGGTATTCTCGTTAAGTTCAACTTCACAGTTCCTGCAGATGCTGCAGACGGTACGGTATATACTTTCGAGTACATCCCCTCCGATCTCAACGATGCTTTCGTTAACTACAACGAAGATGACTTCTACCCTGTATCCGTATCTGCAGGTGCGGTAACAGTAGAAGCTCCCGAAGTAATAACACCTACAGAAATTGAGTTTACAGCTGAAAGCGAATACTATTTGTATAATAGTTCGGATGTGATCGTCGCTGTTCCTACGGGAACCGGAGCTATGAAGTATTCGACGTTTGTTGCAAACTTGGCTACAGATGCTACGTATTACAAAGTATTTAGTACGTCCGGTACAGAAATAACCTCTACGACGGCGAATATAACAACAGACTGTACGTTGAAACTTTATGATTCTGCCGGAAATGTTGTTAGAACATATGGCGTTGCTGTATTGGGTGATGTTGATGCTAATGGCCGTGCTAACTTGGCTGACTATGGTAAAATTAAGAAGAGTGTTACTGCTCGTACCACAGCTAAAGATTATGTAGGTGTATACCTTGCTGCTGCTGATATTACTTTGTATACAAGAAATCAGACAACTTACAAAGTTAACCTTGCCGATTACGGCGATGTCAAATCATTCATAACGTTGCGTGGTGTTTGGAATAAAGCCTGATTTTGCTGTAGTTCAGAAGCTTAAGCAATTTTAAATTCTACCGTATATTAATACAAGAGAAATAACGATAAGTTTCTGTAAATATTGATATTTTCGGATTCAAAAGGATACTCGCTGCCCCGATAGGGCGTGAGTATCCTTTTTGCATTATATATTATATTAAAAATAATAATTATTGCGGTTTGCTATTGACAAGTTAATAAAATTTTATTATAATGATATAGAATATTATGAGGAGTTGTGCAATATGAAACATAGAAATATAAATAAGCATATATTGGTTGCGTTACTTATTTTGTCGCTGACGGTTGTTTGCTGTGCGTGCATCGTTTCGTGCGGCGGTAACGATGATGAAACGAAGTATCCTGAATATACAGGCGGCATTTGGACGCTTGACTTCGGATCTGACGACCACGATCATGAAACAGTTGATATTGATAATATTGTAGATTTCGGTTCTTTTGCAACAGAAGATGAAAACGTAATCGTGATTACCGGTGCTGTTACCACTGATGATCCTGCAACAGACGTTGATGCTGATCATTCTGCGGGCAATTCTTCAACGACTCCTGAAGAAGATGTTGAAACAGCTCCGATCACTCACTCTCCGGATCACGAGTTTTCCGAGGATGTATACGATCATTCGGGTTATCAAACACTTAAACCTGTTACAACCAAAGCTAAGAACTGATGCCGACTTATAAGATTGCCGATCTTGTTATGAATTTTGATCCGGTGTTGAAATCAATAGCGTCCCTCGCAGAACCGTACAGGATCGCGGATTCCGATGATGCGGACGTCGTAGCTTTTGTAACGCCGGAGGATATCAAAAATGAGGAAAAATATTTACAGGGGATAACCCCGAATGAAGCAGCGTATACGGCTGTATACAGAAAAATATGTACGCAGATACTCAATTATAACGCCTTCGTGTTTCATTCCTCGGCAATAGTACTTGACGGCAACGCGTATCTTTTTACCGCTCTCAGCGGGACCGGAAAGTCAACGCATACTTCGCTTTGGCTTGAATATTTCAAAGACCGAGCGTTTATAATCAACGACGATAAACCGATAGTTCGATATGTTGACGGCCAGTACCGCGTTTACGGCACCCCATGGTGCGGCAAGCACGGTATAAACAAAAATACATCAGCACCTATAAAAGGTGTTGCATTTCTGCACAGAGGAAAAGAAAATTCTATAAAAATAAAAAACTCAGCCGATGTTTTGATACCGCTTTTAAATCAAGCGTACAGACCTAAAGAAGATCTGGATTATTCAAATAAATTTTTTGATGAAATAGAGCGTTTCATAAACAGCGTGAATTTTTATGATCTGTACTGCAACATTTCGACAGAAGCAGTTGAAGTTGCATATAACGGAATGAAATAATCAATTTGAAAGAGGATGACTATGTTTGTAAAAGTAAAGCCCGGCTTTCTTCTCAGAGAGATCGGAGAGATGTATATTGTTGTTCCGGTAGGTGCGGAAGCTCAGAAATTTAACGGGATCATCAAGTTGAACAAAACGGGGAAATTCCTGTGGGAAGCAGTTTCGGAAGGAATTGAGTTCGATGAGTTGGTAAAAGCTGTTGTTAACGAATATGAGATTGACGAAGAAACAGCACAGCGTGATGCAAAAGCGTTTGTAGACAAAGCTGCAGCATCAAACCTTATCGAAATAAAACAGAAAGGATAATTGCTTTCGCAAGTAAGATAAAAAATGGAAAAGAAAATTGATTTAGTAGGGTTGTTGAATCTCTACAAGCTTCATATAGTTTGGATATTGATAGTTTCAATATTAACCGGTGTCGGCGGATATATATATTCAAAGGTACTCATTGATCCGCTGTATACGTCCACTGCGAAGATGTATATCAACGCCCAGTACGATGAAGACGGAAGAACTTCAAGTAACATACTTACGTCATCGAGAAGACTTTTGGAAACATACAGTGCAATATTGCTTGAGGGCGATGATTTTTTGTATGAGCTTGGACAGTCTTTGCCTGTGAAAATGTCTGTTTCTCAGCTCAGAGGTGCCATCAGTCTGTCCTCTGTTTCCGATACGGAAATAATGAAAATATCCGTCACCACTACGGACAGAAATTTGTCTCACGAGATCTGCAAAAAGTTTTCGGATGCCGCCCCTGCACTTTTGGATGAAGTTGCTCAGGCGGGTAACGTAAAGGTGTTCTCGGAGCCTACAAAGCCCGTGTCGCGTTCATATCCCGATAATGTGAAATTTGCGACATCCGGCGTTATGCTCGGTTTCTTTGTGTACTGTGCGCTTTTGTTTGTTTTCTATATTTTCGATAATTCGATAAAGAGTGCGGATGACGTAAAGGACAGACTCGGTATGCCGGTCCTCGGCGAGGTTCCTTCTTTTAACAAGGGTGCAATGTCAAAAAGCAAGACCGTTACAGCGAATGTCAAGATGAGTGAAAGCGGAGAGTAAAAATGGCTAAAAAGAGAAAAGGCTACGGCTACGGATATTATAAAAAAGATAATTCCTCAATCGTTAAAGAGTCGTATAAAACGATCAGAACGAATTTAATATATGCTTTGGCAGGTGCTGAAAGAAAAGTTATTGCAATATCGTCCCCCACACCGTCGGACGGTAAATCAACGACGGCGTCAAATCTTGCTGTTACCATAGCTCAGACGGGTAATTCGGTGTTGCTTATTGATGCGGATCTTCGCAAACCTTCGGTCCATAAGCTTTTCAGAGTTACAAACGATAACGGGCTTTCCAAAATATTGAGTAAGCAGACAACGTTAAGTGAAACAATACGCTATGATGTAAAACCCAATCTCTCGCTTATTACATCGGGACCTATACCTCCGAACCCTTCCGAGTTGCTCAGCGGTCATATTTATGAAGAGATAATGGATGAGCTTGCAACGCAGTTCGATTATGTTATTATTGACACACCGCCCGTGAATGTTGTTTCTGACTGCCAGCTTATCGTTCGCGCTGTTCAGGGGGTTGTTTTCGTTGTGAGATACAGGATTTCTCAGTACAAGGATCTTGAACTTGCTGCTGAAAATATACGCAACGTTGACGGTAATGTGCTGGGGGTAGTTATTAACGATATAAAAGAGCGCAAGACGCCCTTCTTCGGCAGAAAGAAATACGAAAAGTATTATGCATATGTTGACAGCGAAGTATAAGGGCGGATTGACTACAGATTTTCATACGCATATTCTCCCCGGAATCGATGACGGTTCTAAAAATGTTGATGAGAGTATAAAAATGCTTGATATCCTGCGCAAGCAGGGAATCGAGCGTTGCGTACTCACACCGCATTATTACAAGACGAAAGAGTCTGTTGAAAATTTCATTAAGCGGCGAGAAGAATCGTATGAGGTGTTGAAAAGATCCTGCAACGAGGACAAAACGCCGCTTTTGGCGTTAGGTGCGGAAGTTCATTTGACACACGGATTATCAAATACGGATCTGTCAGGACTGTGTATGGGAAAGTCGAATATCGTTATGATAGAATTTCCACCGGATAAACTCCAATATTGGATGATGGACGAAATAGAACACATTGCATACGAGCAGAACGTTGTGCCTATGGTTGCACACGCTGACAGACTTCTGGCAAGATATAGGGAAGAAGATCTTCATCAGATATTCGGTTTTGAAGAATTTATTTTTCAAATCAATAACGATGCCCTTTTCTATCTTAAAAAAAGGATAGCCTTTTCAAAATACTATGAGGATTGGCAGTCATTTGTTTTAGGAAGTGATACGCACGGGATTTCGGTGCGCCCGCCTAACTTTTCAAAAGCAAAAAAGAAAATAACATCTTTTCCTTTGCCGAAAGGATTTATGAGGAATGTTATAAGTACAAGTAAAGAGCTGTGCGGTGCCATTTTTGCCGATGGAAAAAATGATAGAGGAACGAAGCAATGAAAATAGAGAATATTTGCGAAATATTCGGGATCAAAGGGGAAATGACCGAGTGTATTGCCATAAAGACCGGTAATATAAACAAGACTTATAAGGTTACTTTCCTTGAAAACGGTGAGAAAAAAGAATACATTGTACAGGATATCAACAAATTTGTATTTAAGAATCCCGGTAATATAATGCAAAATATAAGTCTTGTGACGAAACACGTTGCAGGGAAGTATGACGGTAACTGTGAAAGATACGTTTTGAATTTTTTGAATACATCCGACGGGAAGAATTATTTTATAGATGATAACGACCGCTTTATGCGTGCGTATCATTTTGTCCCCAATTCACTCACGTACGATGTTTTTGACGATCCGGCTGTTATCGAAAAGGCAGGAGAAGCTTTCGGAAGATTTCAGATGCAGCTGTCTGACTTTGATGCATCTACACTCTATGAAATAATTCCCGATTTTCATAATACTGCTGCAAGATATGAAGTCTTAAAAGAAAAAATCGCAAAAGACGAGTATTCTTTAAAAGCTGAAGTGGAAGACGAAATTGCTTTCTTGCTTGAAAATGAAGAAATTGCAACGGCGCTCGTCAAAAAACTCGAAAACGGTGAAATACCCTTGCGAGTCACACACAACGATACGAAGTGCAACAACGTTTTGTTTGATGAAAATACAAACGAGCCGCTTGCAGTCATTGACCTTGACACGGTAATGCCGGGTCTTACAGCTTATGATTTTGGTGATGCAGTGCGCTTTGCGGCAAATAAAGCAAAGGAAGATGAACCGGATATTTCAAAGGTCGGTCTTGATCTTAAAAAATACGAGGCGTTTGCAAAGGGGTTTGTTTCCCAAGTTGCAGAAACCCTTACAAAAGAGGAGCTCGAGACCCTTTACCTCGGTCCTATCGTAATGACGGTGGAGCTTGCCGTGAGATTTCTTTCTGATTACCTTGACGGAAGTAAATATTTCAAGTGTGATTACGAAAAGCATAACCTCGTACGTACGAGATGCCAGATAGCTTTGGCGAAGGATATGCTTGAAAAAACAGAGGAAACAAAAAAAATAATAAAGATATATGGAAAAAAAGAATAAAAAAACAGCCATACGTGTAGTTGTTATTGTGCTTATAGCGCTTATAGCTGTCATTTTGGCACTTGCAATAACGTGCGTGAGCATTTTTGTCAACTATTACAACAAGTTCAAGGATCCGGAAGCACCGGATATAATAGAAAATACGGGAACTTATGTTGCCGATATCGATAATCCGCCCGAAGGCCTTATAACCGGGACGGGCGTTCCCGACGACCTTCTGCCGGAAGAAGATGAAGTTCACGGTGGAAATGACGTCGGTAGCCAGGATGCGGTTACAGGCGATCTGCCGAGTGATGATACACCGGCGAATAAGCCGTCCGGCGGAGGAAATTATAAACCGCCTGCGTATAACCATCTTACGACGAATTACGAGGGGAAAATACCGATATATAAAGTAGATCAGAAATCTCCCGACATCGTAAACATTATCGTTGTTGGACGTGATGCGAACTCTTATTATGGGCGCGCGGACTCTGCGATGGTCGTTTCGTATAATAAAAAGACGAGTGAGGTGAAGATAATCTCACTTTTGCGAGACTGTTACGTTCCTATTGAAGGACATTACAGCAATAAACTCGGCCATGCACTTGCATACGGTGGTATAGGGCTTTATATAAACACCGTAAACGAGATACTTGATCTCGATATTCAGCATTATATAGTGCTCAATTTCGATGGCGTTAAAAAGGTCGTCGATCAGCTCGGCGGTATTGATGTTACGCTTACGCAAAAAGAAGTTAATTACTATAAGGGAATGGGATATAAATACACCGCGGGTGTAAATCATTTAAACGGTGAACAGGCGCTGGCACATTGCCGGAACAGAAGTCTTTCGGGAGCTGATTTCGAAAGAACAAGACGCCAAAGAGACGTAGTTGAGGCGATATACAAAAAGGCGTTTTCTCTCGGACTTACCGAATGTATTGATGTTGCAAACACGATATCAAAATATTTGAAAATGAATATTCCGCTGTCGACGTGCATCGGTATAATAACCGACGTGTTTACAGTAGGCGGTGTTGAGCTTGACGCTGCGGCAATGCCGTTTGAAGGTACGTGGGAATACGGATACGCAAAGCCGCCGGGATATACGGGAAGTATGAGTGTCGTCAAAATAGATATGCGCGCAAACAGACAAAAAGTAAACGAATATATTTACGGATCATATACGCCGTAAAAACAATGAGTCATAAGATGCATCTTATGACTCATTTTTTATTTTGTTGAAAAGACGTATTCGGATCCGGTTTATTTTAACGAGCAGGCGGAGAGTGAACGTGTTCAGCTTCCGTTTCTTGGTTGAAGAGGACGTCACGGCGTATTTGGCTATTCCGATTAGTTCTTCGTTGAAAAAGAAACCGTCTTGCTTTGCGTGTGCATCGCCGATGAGAAAAAAACCTTTTTCGTGAAGCTTGTATATTCTGTGTAAAAGGGGGACTCCGCTTCTGTAAATGAGGACAACGTCGCCTTTTTTAAGTTCATTAGGTGATGTTTTTTCTATAAAAACCGTGTCTTTTTCCGGAGTGAGAAACGGGCGCATACTTACACCTGTTACCACAAGGGGAAAAACGCCGCCTTCGTCAACTATTGATTTTATATTCGGAATAAGCTCGCTCGGAGAAAGTATTTTTTTGTTGCGTTGCAATCACATCACCTCTTTATCGAATTATACAACAAATATAAGGATTTTGCAAAAAACTATATGTAAAAATATTGTTTATATATTATTTTCGCAAAGAAAAAAGATAAAGAACACCATAATTAAAATATAGGTATTGATTTTCAAAAATAAATATGATATAATATTTCTGGGTTATTATATCCATCAAAAATTGCAATGATTTTTATTGTTTTTGCAAAATACTTTCTATGCTTAAGTAATATAAAATAACGGTGAAAAAATGAAGATTTTTGTGTTTGCAAATGACTCATGCGGCCTCTATAAATTCAGATATGCTCTTATAAAAACAATCGTCGATACGGGACACGAGGTAGTGATAGCATCTCCCAATGGTCCTGAAATGAAGCATTTTTCTGATTTGGGATGCAAAATATATGATATTTCACCGGACAGAAGAGGACTGAATCCGATAAAGGATTTCCTGCTTTTTCTGAAATATGTAAAGACGATAAAAAAAGAACGTCCCGATAAAATAATTACGTATACAATAAAGCCGAATATATACGCGGGTATTGCCGCGCGTTTATTGAAACGGCAGTACTATCCCAATATAACGGGTCTCGGGACAGCATTCCAAAATGAAGGACTGCTGAAAAAATTAACTGTCGGCTTGTATAAGACTGCAATGAAAAAGGCGTCTTGCGTTTTCTTTGAAAACTCACCGAACAGAGATGTTTTCGTTTCTTTGAATATTGTAAGTGAGGAAAAAGCGTGCGTTTTAAAAGGCGCGGGAGTTGACGTTGACTATTTTGCTTTTGAAGAGTATCCGAAAGAAACCGAAAATCTGAATTTCATTTTTATCGGACGTATAATGAAAGAAAAAGGAATAGACGAGCTGTTTTACACTTTTGAGAGGTTACATTCGGAAAACGAGAACGTAAAGCTCACCGTCCTTGGATATTACGAAGAGGCGTATGAAGAAAAAATAAGATCGCTTTCAGAAAAAGGACTGTTGGATTATAAGGGAAATCAAGCCGATGTGCGATCGTTTATAAAAGACAGTCACTGTTTTGTTTTACCATCGTATCACGAAGGTATGGCAAATACCATACTTGAGTGCGGCGCTATGGGCAGACCCGTCATAACTTCAGATGTTCCCGGATGCCGCGAGGGAGTTATTGACGGTCAAAGCGGCTTTTTGTGCAAGGCGAAAAACAAAGAAGATCTTTATGATAAAGTAAAGAAATTTATGAGTCTTACCCACGAAGAAAAGAAGAGAATGGGTAAGATATCATATGAACATATAAAAAAAGAGTTTGATAAAAAAGATGTTATTGAAAATACATTGAAGAGGGTGTTGCCGTGAGCTCTTATGCTGCAAAAACGGCACAGATTTATAATACAGTATTATATCGGAAGCTATTGGGAATATGGGAGAATTAAAACAACCTTTGATCTCTGTTATTATGGGGGTTTATAATTGTGAAGATACATTGGATGAAGCGATTCAATCTATACTGGTTCAAACCTATAAAAATTGGGAGTTGGTGATGTGTGATGACGGTTCATCGGATCGTACACATGAAAAAGCATTAAAATACGCAGAACAGTATCCGGAAAAAATACGACTTATTTCACATAAAAAGAACGAAGGATTAAATAAGACGCTTAACGATTGCCTTAAAGAAGCACATGGTGAATATATTGCGCGCATGGATGGGGATGATATTTCGCTCCCGGAAAGATTTGAACGAGAGCTTTCTGTTTTGCTATCTGATCCGGAAATCGTTCTTGTGAGTTCCCCTATGATATATTTTGACGAAACGGGTGAATGGGGAAGAGGCAGTGTTTCGGCAGAATATCCGAAGCCCGAAATGCTTGTACACGGCACGGTACACTGCCATGCGCCGTGTATGGTCAGATCTGATGTTATGCGAAATGTTGGTGGATATACAGAACATAAGAGGCTCTTACGAGTTGAGGACTGGCATCTTTGGGTGAAAATATATTCTCTTGGTTACAAAGGCAGGAATTTGAAAGAGTATCTTTATAAGATGCGTGATGATCAAAATGCAATCAAGCGTCGTAAATTCAGATATCGTTTTAATGAAGTGTATGTTTCTTGCTTAGCTGTCAAGATGCTCAAACAACCTAAATGGAAGTATATTTTTGTAATGAGACCTATCATCGTAGGACTTTTACCGAAGCCTATTTATTCTTATTTGCATAAGAAAAAAATAAATTTTAAGGCAGAATGAAATGATACCTAAAAAAATCCATTATTGCTGGTTCGGCGGAAAAGAAAAGCCGAAAGAAGTTTTGAAGTGCATCGACAGTTGGAAAAAATACTGTCCCGATTATGAAATAATACAGTGGGATGAAAGCAATTTTGACGTTAATGCACACCCATATACGAAGCAAGCGTACGAATTGAAAAAATGGGCATTTGTGTCTGACTATGCAAGACTTTGGATAGTGTATAACGAAGGCGGCATATATCTTGACACAGATGTTGAGGTTTTGAAAAATTTAGACGATCTTCTCGACAATGATGCGTATATGGGATTTGAGGTCGCAGAATACGTAAATACCGGTTCCGGATTTGGTGCTGTTAAAAACCACTCATTTATTCTTGAAAATATGAAAGCTTACGACAAAGAAAGTATTATAGGCAAGGACGGAAAACTTGATCCAGTAAGCTGTCCTGTTTATACCACGAATCTTTTGAGAGAGGGCGGTCTTACAGATGATAACGGAACAGTTCAGCAAGTATGCGGAGTAGCGGTATATCCAAAAGACAGATTTTGTCCGTACAATTATATAACCGGCGTTATGAACATTACGGACAACACGTACTCTATACACCTTTATTCTATGACCTGGCTCGGAAAAGCCCAGGTGATAAAAAGTAAATTCACACGAATTATACACAGATTTTTATATAAAAAGGATCGGTGATCTTTAAAGCATATGTTTTTGAAAAAATATCTTAAAAAATTCGTTTACCGACTCAGAGGAGAATATACTGTCGAAAATCTTGTTGATATGGGGCTTACGGTGGGTAAAAATTTTAATCCTCAATTGCGTGTATCATTAGATCCGTCACATTGTTGGCTTATAACGATTGGCGACGATGTAACGATGGCGCCGGATGTGACAATACTTGCCCACGATGCGTCTACGTGTTATTATCTCGGATACGCCAAAATAGGTAGAGTTAATATCGGAAGCAGAGTGTTTATAGGCGCCGGCAGTATTGTTTTACCGGGAGTAACGATAGGTGATGACGTAATAGTTGGCGCAGGAAGTGTGGTAACGAAATCTCTGCAAAGCGGTTTTGTTTATGCAGGAAATCCTGCGAAAAAGCTTTTCTCTGTTGAAGAGTTTTGTGATAAGAATAAAAAAATAATGAAAGATGCACCTGTTTATTCAGACGATTACACGTTGCGTAAAAATATTGATAAAGAAAAAAAAGACCAACAAAAAAGAGAATTGGAAGATAAGATTGGTTTTGTAAAATGAAACTGACGATTTTTACCCCCTCATACAACAGAGCGGATTTTTTGCCTCGAATATATGATAGTTTTTCGAAGCAAAAAAACGAAGAGTGTGAATGGTTGTTAGTTGATGATGGTTCAACAGACAACACAGAATTAATTGTAACAGATATTATCAAAAATGCTGTCTTCCCTGTAAGGTATTTAAAGAAAGAGAATGGCGGTAAACATACCGCACATAACGAAGCAGTTTGCAGTGCAAAAGGCGAATGGGTAATGTGCCTGGACTCGGATGATGTGCTTTCTGATAACTCTATTGATAGTATTTTAAAAGCGATCGATAAATGTGACAAGAAAAACAGCATAATAATTGCATACAAACAGGATATGAATGGAAATATGTTATCAGAAGAATTTTCTCCTTCTGATAAGAACAAGGGGATTTTTGATATTCTCAATGGTAAAAAGGGAGAATATGCGTTTGTTTTCAGAACAGAAGTTGTAAAAAAATATTTGTATCCTGTGTTTGAGGGC
The DNA here is from genome assembly GCA_045545665.1 of Eubacteriales bacterium. Classification (GTDB taxonomy): domain Bacteria; phylum Bacillota; class Clostridia; order Oscillospirales; family CAG-272; genus RGIG7213. The sequence goes on along the minus strand of JAZQBL010000013.1, from coordinate 26,833 downwards.
GAAAAATTTTCAGGCGAATGTATACTTTATGATAAACTGCAAATAGAAGGGTATACGGCTGATGTTCTTCCTGAAGCTGTTCAAAAATGCGAATATCAAGAAGGAGGACTCAGTAATAATTTTTATAAACTATTAAAGAAAAATCCGTGCGGATTTCAAGTTTTTCATATGCAGAGAATTGATCTTGTGGATGATTTAAAGCAAAGGTTTTTTCACTGCATAAAGTATTTTGCGTTCAGAATATTAAGCAGATTCAAGGCGCCGAAATATGAAGGAAAACACAAATTTACGGTTTTTTGTGCATATCCGTTAGGAGTACTTGCGGCAATTTACTACAAGATAAGATAATAAGAAAGGGAGGCAAAAACGAAAATGGCACACAGCACGGATAAAGTCGAGTCAAAATATATAAAGAATCATACTATTTCGTACGGTAAAAAAGAATCGCTTAAAGAAAAGCTGTTGCCGGAAAAGGATCTCTCAAAACCTCAAAGTAAGTATATAAAAAATTATAAGGAAACTAAAGAGGCAAGAAAGTTAAGTATACATCATCCGTATGTGTGTTACGGGATAGCGGTAAGTGCTTATGTGATATATATACTTGCAAATTCCGGGTTTGGAAGTTCTCTCGGTTTTCCGACATTGAACTTTTTATTGGCTCTTGCACTCCCCATAATAATGTACTTTTCAAGAGATGATATTTATCTTTCGAAAGGTCTTAAAAAAGCGTATTTTGCACTGCTTTTGTTTTCCGGGTCTATATTTATTTCATATACCAAGACATTGCTTTATGAAAATCTTTTAAGATGGGTGTTGATGATATCACCCTGCATAACGGCTATATATATAGGATATAGATTAAAAAATATTAAATATATATCGTTTTCTTATGTGATTATAGCTATGGTGTTTGCATTTGACTATGCCGCCGGAGGGATAACCGTAGGATGGAATGGTAATTCTATTGCTATTTTAGTTTTATTCGGTGTTGTTTGGTTGTCCTTTATAAGCGATCCGAAGCAAAGAGCGATGCTGATTTTTGAAATAGCTGTTTTTGCGATAGCGTTTGTACAGACCGTTGCAACAGACTGTCGTTCGGTAATAGCGTCTCTTGTTGTTTTTGCATTACTGCTGTACGTTTTTCCTAAATTACTTGAAAAAAGCAAGGTGTTTTTTAGAGCGGTATATATAGTTGCGCTTTCGTTTCCGTGTATTGTTGCTCTTGTAATGAATCTTTTGTATACAGCATCATTTGCACAGGATCTTAATGCTTGGGTGCTTGAAAAAACCGGAAAACTGTTTTTTTCAGGGCGTGAAGATATTTGGCAAGCGGCTTTTGAAGCTGTTAGTGATCCTATCTTCGGAAATGGACACGGGTATTTTACTTACAACACACATAATATGTTTTTAACAATTTACTATAATATAGGATTTCTGGGATATATCCTGCTTTGTTTGTTTTTTGCGTTTATATTTGAATATTTACACAAATATTTCCATGATTATATAGTGCGCGGGAGTTTTATATCGTTCATTTCAGTTTATATTATGCACGCATTCGAAAATATAATGGTGCAAACAGGTATTATGAGTATATCTGTGTATTTCATATTAGCTGTCGGAATAGGTCGTGCATCTATCCTTGAAAAAGAGCAAAAACTGAAAATATCGGAGGAAAAACATGTATAGTGTGATAATACCGATATATAATTCGGAAAAGTATTTAAGACGCTGTATTGATTCTGTTTTGGCACAAACCGCATCCGATTTTGAACTTATTCTTGTTGATGACGGTTCGAAGGATAAAAGCGGAGAAATTTGTGAAGAATATGCAGCGGCAGACAGCCGTGTAAAATATATCCGAAAAGAAAATGCCGGTGTGAGTGCGGCAAGAAACACGGGCCTTGATAACGCCAAAGGGGAATATATAGGTTTTGTCGACAGTGACGATGAAATAAAACCCGATATGTATCAGTCGCTTTTGGAATGTGCTTATACAAACGGCACACAGATAGTTATTTGTGATGCGGTAACTGTGTATCCGGACGGTAAAACGGAAGAAGACACTTTGCCTTGTTTTGAAAGATCAAAAAGTCTCACCAGAGAGGATTTCACACCCGAACAGCTGTTGTTTTCGGCAGGAGCTGTATGGAGATGTATATACAAACGTGAGCTTTTAGAAGAAAATAAAGTAAGATTTCCCGTAGGCATCAAGCTTTCCGAAGACAGGATATTTAATATTCTTGCAATAGGTCATGCCGAGAAAATTTATTATCTGAAAAAACAGTTTTACTTAAGATATGTTATATCAGAAAGTGCCGTAAATAAATATCACAGCGATTATTTTGAAACGGTTTTAAATGCGGGAGAGAAGATCGAAGAGGCTCTTTGCATTTGTGGTTTTTCGGATGAATTCAAAAATGCATATAAAAGCAATATTTCATACGGTGCTTTGTGTTCGATATATAATGAATTTCATAAAGATTGCAAAAATCCTTTTTCAAAAAAAGTATCAAACGTAAAGCGGTTTTGTAATGATACTCGAGTGCAGGAAGCTTTGAATGCAAAGTGTGACGATTTTAAACTTAAACTTATTAAAAAGAAAAAAGTCTACACGCTTATTTTTCTTGTAAAATTAAGAAATATACTGAAAAGGGGATAATTATGGACAAACCTTTGATCAGTGTTATCATACCTGTATATAAAACAGAAAAGTATTTAAAAACGTGTGTTGACTCCGTTTGTTTGTCAGATTACAAAAATTTGCAGATAATTCTCGTTGACGATGGCTCCCCCGATAACTGTCCTGAATTGTGTGACAATATCGCAAAAACAGACGAAAGAATAAAAGTAATACATAAAGAAAACGGCGGACTTTCTTCTGCAAGAAACGCAGCACTTGATGTCATGACGGGAGAATACGTGACGTTCATAGACAGCGATGATGTAATAAAACCCGATATGATCTCGTCTATGTACGATATTGCACATAAGGAAAAATGTGATATTGTAAAGGTCGGCATGGTACTTACGGAAGACGAAAATGAAAAAGGAATTTCGGAAAGTGAGTACACGATAGTTTCGGAAAAGGAAGCACTCGGAAGGATATATACAGATCCTCCGTCAATAGTGACTATATGCGGAAAGCTGTATAAGTCTTCTCTGTTTGACGATGAAAGATTTCCGGAAGGAATAATAAACGAAGATGAGTATTTGACTCCCAGACTCTTTCATAAATGCAGAAAAATAGCGCTTTGCGAAAAAACCGGGTATTTATATATGCAGCGCCCCGGTGAGAGCATTATGCGTAGTGATTTTTCCCTGAAAAAAATGGATATTCTGAAAATTATCGAGGACAGAACGAAGCTTTTTGAGTCTTGGGGATATAAAGATCTCGCAAAGCTTTCCGAAAGGGATAATTTCGTTCACCTGCTCAAATTAAGAGGAAAAACCAAAAACACGGAATATAAAGAGCAATATGATCTTATAATGAAAAAAATCAACAGTATAAAATTTTTCGCTTTGAGCTTTGGGCAAAAACTGAGATTTATTTTCTTGAAAATTAATTTATACGATATAGTGTATAAATGAGAATATTAATTATTTTAACGAAGAGGAAGAAAAATGAGCGAACAATGGAATATTGTTATCAAACCAAAGACCGGTTGGTTTGATATAGATGTAAAAAATTTATGGAAATACCGCGATCTTGTAAAATTATTTGTCAAAAGATCGTTTGTGGCAGGATACAAACAGACTATATTGGGTCCTGCTTGGGCGATAATTCAGCCGCTTTGCACGACTGTTATTTTTACAATAGTTTTCGGAAATCTTGCAGGACTTGCCCCCGGCGGGGTACCGTCGTTTCTCTTCTATATGGCAGGTAATATCACGTGGGGATATTTTTCAAGCTGTTTTAGCGGTACGTCCGGCACTTTTACAGGAAATGCGGGTATTTTCGGTAAGGTGTATTTTCCGCGACTGATAATGCCGATAACGACGGTCGTTTCAAATTTAATATCATTTGGTATACAATTTGTTTTCTTCATCGGTTTCTTTATATATTATCTTATAACGACCGACCTTTTAGCTCCCAATCTTTTTATTCTTATGACTCCCGTTTTGCTTGTTCATATGGCGCTTATGGGACTTGGTCTCGGTATAATTTTTTCATCCCTTACAACAAAGTACCGCGATCTTACGATGCTCATAGGCTTTGGCGTACAGCTTTGGATGTACCTGTCTCCCGTTACGTACGACTATACGATAATCGGTGATAAGTGGCATGGACTTTATATGTGCAATCCCATGGCTCCCGTTATAAATACGATGCGATATGCGTATCTCGGTATAGGTGAATTTGAGCTTGGTTATTATCTTTTAAGCTGGGCGATAACTTTAGTCGTGCTTTTCTTCGGTGTCTTGCTTTTCTCAAGAGTTGAAAAGACGTTTATGGATACGGTTTGATAAAAGAGGAAATACATATGAATGAACTTGCTGTAAAAATTGAAAATGTTTCAAAACAGTACCGACTTGGTGCAATAGGCGGCGGTACGCTTAAAGGAGACTTGCAAACTTATTTTGCAAAATTAAGAGGTAAAGAAGACCCGAACAGTAAGATCGGATCTACCGTATATGCTAAAAACGAGAAGTTTTTGGCTCTTCAAGATATCAATCTCGAAATAAAAAAAGGTGAAGCTGTCGGTATAATCGGTCATAACGGTGCAGGCAAGTCTACACTCTTAAAGCTGTTGACGAGAGTTACAGCGCCCACAACGGGACAAATATCAATAAACGGAAGAATAGCAAGTATGCTTGAAGTCGGTACAGGCTTCCATCCCGAGCTTTCCGGACGAGATAACGTATATCTCAACGGTGCAATACTCGGTATGTCGAAGGCTGAAATTGCAAAGAAATTTGACGAAATAGTTGAATTTTCAGAGGTTAAGCAGTTTATTGACACACCTGTCAAAAGATATTCTTCTGGTATGTACGTAAAGCTTGCCTTTTCCGTTGCCGCACATCTTGATTCGGAAATAATGATAATGGACGAGGTCTTGGCTGTCGGTGACGTCAAGTTCCAGCAAAAATGCCTTGATAAAATGAGCGAAGCAGCCCATAAAGACGGCAGAACGGTCCTTTACGTAAGCCATAATATGAATACGATCCGCCGCTTGTGTGACAGGTGTATAGTTATGGAGCACGGACAAATTGTTTACGATGGAAATGTTGATGACGCTATAAGTATATATCTTGGCAGAAAAACTAATGAAGAACAAAGAAAAGAATTTACGATGCTCGAACATGTTCAGGAATGGTATGATTTAGGGGTAGTTATTAATAATGTTGAGATAGAAAACGATCTTAATAATATAAAGAGCGGTGATGTTATTAAGTTTCGCATAAAATACACCCCGATGAAAGATTTGTCAGATTTAAGAATGAGAATAGTTGTTTTGGACGAGCATTTTGAAATTTTAGGAATGACTGTTTCTGAAGATAAATTTTCTTTCACCAAAGACAAAAACGGTGAACTCGAAGTGTGTTTTGATACGGCGTATTTGTCAATGGGAAAATACACTACCAGATTTTCGTTGTTCCAAATAAATAGATTTGGTGCGCATGAATATCATTGTGTTTTAAATGATTTCTTCCCGTTTTCTTTACAAGATAATCCTAAAAATAATTTTAATATGAATTGGGAAACACGTTCTTGGGGACACATATCTTTTCCTTGTTTAAAAGCAAATGATATTACTGAGGAAAAGTAATAGATATGAAAACAGCAACTGTTACATGGATAACACATCAAAATTACGGCACGGATCTTCAAGCTTATGCGCTACAGCGGTACTTAATTGATAATGGATTCGAAAACACAATAATATCGGACAAATATATAATATGCCCATATCTTTTATCTCAAGAAAAAAATGGTGAAAAAAAAGCAGACAAAATTGAATCTGGCAATCAAAATATATCAAAAAGCGTTTTTGAAAGAACAAAGCGATATATTTTGAATCCTAAATCTTTTTTTGAAGATTACAGAACACATAGAGAATATAGAAAAGCTGTTAAAAGAAATGCTATTTCTGCTTCTTATCGTGAATGCATGACTCTAATTGAAGATTTTAAAAAACGAAGACTTGTAATTTCTGAAAGTTATTCTCAAAATGATATGAGTAAACACAATGATCAATTTGACGCATTCATTTGTGGAAGTGATCAGATCTGGTCGGTTTTTGATATAAATTTTAAAGGATATTTTTATCTTGATTTTGTAACAAAAAAGAAGATAGCATATTCTCCTAGTATTGGCACTGATATCATTTCTGATGAAAAGAAAAAAAAGATCAAGGAATATTTGAAGGATTATTCCGCTATATCAGTTCGCGAAAATATAAGTGCTACTCAATTATCAGAGTTGTGTAATCGAAGTGTGTATTGGGTGTGCGATCCTACGTTGCTACATACAAAAGAATTTTGGTCAAATTTTTCATCAAACGAGGAAATTAAAGAAAAAAAATACATACTTTGTTACTTTTTGGGGGAAAATGACTGGTATTTTTCGTATGTAAAATCGCTTGCGAAAACGTTAAGGTTAAAACCGCTTATGATTCCGATAAGAGAGTCTTTTGCATTTCATAAATGGTCATGTGGATATGGAGTTTCGCCTGAGAAATTTGTTGCTTTGATAAAAAATGCAGCTTTTGTCGTAACAGATTCATATCATGCAATGATATTTTCCATGATATTTGAAAAGAAATTTTTGTATTTGAAAAGATTCAAAGATAATGATGAGATTTCCCAGAATATTCGAGTCAATTCATTGCTTGAAAAAGTTAATATGAAGCATTTATGTATCCCGGAAAAGGAATTTCAAAAACAAGATATTAAAGATATTGATTATGATGTTATCGGATCGATTTTGTGCGAGTTCAGAAAACAATCACAAGAATTTTTGAATAAAAGCTTAAGAGAGCGAGCTGATTTATGAAAAGAAAAAAAATCTATGATGTTTTGTGTACATCTTGCGGTGCTTGTATGGCTATGTGCCCTCAAAAATGTATTAGCATGAAAAAGAATGCACTTTCACAATTTGTTCCGAAAATTGATAAGAAAAAGTGTGTTGATTGTGGTATATGTGAAAAAATTTGCCCACAGTTGAACCCGCTAAAAAAAAGTTACCCGCGAGAATGTTATGTCGCCTGGAGTCGAGATCCAAACGATTGGATAACTTCAGCGTCCGGCGGTGTTGCTACTGTCATTGCGAGATATCAACTTAAAAAAAATGAAAAAATGTATAGTTGTGAATACAATAATGAGGTTGAATTGTGTCATTTTTGTATCTCCAATGAAGAAGACATTCAAAAAATTAAAAGTTCAAAGTATTCGCAGAGTGAGACGTATGGCTGTTACGAGGAAATTGAAAGGTTTTTGACAGAGGGGTATAAGGTTGTCTTTGTCGGAACTCCGTGCCAATGTGCAGGTTTAAAAAGAGTAATAAAAAATAAATCAGAAAATTTGATAACAGTTGATTTAGTTTGTCATGGCGCGCCGCCGACAGAGTATTTGAAAAAACATCTTGTTGAAGAGGGGATAAATTTTCCTATTTCAAAAGTGCGTTTTAGAGGTGAATTTGATCAAAAATTGACAGTTTGGTCGGAAGAAGGTGTAGTTTATCAAAGAGATAGATATGATGATTTATATTTTACTGCTTTCTATCAAAATGTTATAAGCTGTAATTCTTGCTTTGAGTGTCAATATGCGTGCCCAGAAAGAGTTTCTGATATGACGATAGGGGATTTTTGGGGATTAGGTGAACTTGGAATAATAGAGAAAAAAAGTAGGCGCCCTTCGTTGATTTTAGTCAATACACAAAAGGGCAAACAGTTATTCGAAGATATAAGTTGCGATGTTTTTTATGAGCAAAGAGCTGTTGAAGAGGGAATAAATGGAAACGGAAGATTGATTAAAGCTCCGGGCAAAAATAACAAAGCGAAAGTATTTCAGTTGCTATACAAATGTAAAATATTCGGATTCAACTATACTGTAAGAATACTTAATTTCTTGTTTAGAAAAAAGGAGAAATTTTTCAAATGATACCTAAAAAAATACATTATTGCTGGTTTGGCGGAAATCCTTTGCCAAAGCTTGCGAAAAGATGTATTAAGAGCTGGAAAAAATATTGTCCCGATTATGAAATAATACGGTGGGATGAAAAAAGTTTTGATATTTCAAAAGCTCCGCTTTATGTTCGTCAAGCGTATGAAGCAAAAAAGTGGGCATTTGTAACTGATTATGTTCGCTTGTACGCCATGGTAACACAAGGTGGGGTATATATGGACACCGACGTTGAGGTCGTGAAATCTCTTGATGAATTTTTGCAACATAAAGCATTTTCCGGTTTTGAATCTGAGAAAGATATTCCGACCGGTATAATGGCGTGTGAAAAAGATTTTCCTCTCTTTAAGGAATTTCTCGATTATTACGAGGATATTTCTTTTATAAAGGAGGATGGAGAATACAATTTAACAACAAATGTTGCAATTTTGACAGATATGATGGAAAAATATGGATTGATCAGGAATGGATGTTTTCAAATTGTTTCTGAATTTGCGCTATATCCTAAGGACTTTTTTTGCCCGATTGATTTGGGAACATTTGATTTGAATAAAACGAATAATACGGTTGCGATTCATTGGTTTGGCGGGAGTTGGCTTCCCGATGAAATGAAATTAGAAAAGAAAAAAATTATTAAAGAGAAAAAAAGGCAGCGACGCGATTATTTGAAATACCGATGTAGATATTTCCCCAATAGGCTTCTCTTAAAGATTTTGGGGCAAGAAAAATATGAAAAAGTGAAAAAAGTTTTGGAGAGAAAAAGAAAATGATACCGAAAAAAATTCATTATTGTTGGTTTGGTGGTGCTCCGAAAACTAAACTTGCGAAAAAATGTATAAAAAGTTGGAAAAAGAAATGCCCTGACTATGAGATAATAGAATGGAATGAAAGTAATTATGATATAACGAAGATTCCATTTATGAAGGAAGCTTATGATGCGAAAAAATGGGGGTTTGTTCCTGACTATGCGAGACTGGACATAATTTACAATAATGGTGGCATTTATTTAGATACGGATGTTGAGACTATAAAATGCCTTGATGATTTATTAAATTCAAATGGTTTCGCAGGTTACGAAACAGAAGAGTTTGTTGCTTTAGGATTAGGCTTTGGAGCTGAAAAACATAATCATGTTATAAAATCGATGATGAAAGCGTATGAAGATAGACATTTTCTGCTAGATGATGGTACATATGATATGACACCGAGCCCCTGTATTGATACTGTTTCTCTTAAAAATATTGGTTTTAATATTAATGGTGAATTCAGTGAGATCGATGATTTTGTACTATTACCTAAAGATTACTTATGCCCGTTAGATTATAATTTATGTATGCATGATACTGAGAACACGCACACGATTCATTGGTTCGCAGCTTCGTGGAAATCCGAAGAGTATCAAGCAAGTTTGGATCGTAAAAGAAAATTACGAAAAAAGGCTGCAAGATGGGATAAGATCAGATATTTTCCGAACAGAATGCTCAGAAAAATATTTGGAAATGAAAAAATAGATAGGGTCAAAAATAAAATAAAAAAATAAGTGCGTCAGGTGAATATATGAAAAAAATAATGCTTGTTTTCGGAACACGACCGGAAGCTATTAAAATGTGTCCGCTGATCAAAGAACTGAAAAGAAGAGACGGTGTTGATGTGAAAGTATGTGTGACGGGACAACACAGACAAATGCTTGATAGTGTTTTAAGCACGTTTGGCGTTATCCCTGACTACGACTTGTCGATTATGAAAGAAAAACAGACGCTGTTCGATGTTACCTGCGGAATACTTTCGAGACTTGGTGAGGTTCTTGAGAAAGAATTGCCTGACATTGTTCTGGTTCACGGTGATACAACGACCACGTTCGCATCCGCTCTTGCTTGCTTTTACAAACGCATACCGGTCGGTCATGTTGAGGCAGGACTTAGAACGTATGATATCTATTCGCCGTATCCGGAAGAGTTCAACAGACAGGCTGTTGGCATTGTAAGTAAATATAATTTTGCTCCTACAGAAAAGGCAAAGGAAAATTTGCTTAAAGAGGGAAAAGATCCGAAAAGTATTTTTGTTACCGGAAACACAGCTATAGATGCTTTGAAGACTACAGTGAGGGATGATTATACCCATCCGGTACTCGAATGGGCGAAAGACAGTCGATTAATATTATTGACTGCTCATAGACGTGAAAATCTCGGACAACCTATGGAGAATATGTTTAAAGCTATCCGTAGGATAGTTGAAGAATTCGGTGATGTTAAAGTTGTATACCCGATACATATGAATCCTGTTGTTCGCAAAACCGCAAACGACGTATTCGGAAATATAGATCGTGTGAAAATAATAGAGCCTCTTGACGTTTTGGATTTTCACAATTTTTTGTCAAGAAGCCATATTGTTCTTACCGACTCCGGAGGTATACAAGAGGAAGCACCGTCGTTAGGTGTTCCCGTTCTTGTTATGCGTGATACCACAGAACGTCCCGAAGGGGTTGAGGCGGGAACATTGAAGTTGGTAGGAACGGATGAAAATAATATTTATGAAAATTGCCGTATACTTTTGACAGATAAATGTGAGTATGAACAAATGAGTAAAGCATCCAACCCTTACGGAGACGGTAATGCAAGCTGCAGGATAGCAGATATTATTATAAGAGATAGTAATTTGGAAATAAAGAAATGAAAAAAATCCTTTTTTATCACAGATATATGATAGCTGGAGGTGAAGCGCGTGCATTGATAGACGTAGTGACATCTCTTGATAAAAGCAAATATGATGTTTCTGTAATGCTGGAAAGAGAAGCCGGTGAAATGTACAGAAACGCTGTTGATTTGCTGAAGTTAAAGCATCCGTTTGAATCGTTTGTTGTTCCGAACAATAGAATATTTTGGAAGTTGCGAAGTATGCTGATAAATTATTCTGAAAAGAATATAAAAAAACATCCAAAACTGTATCACAGATTAGCGATAGGAAATGACTATGATATAGAGATAGCTTTTTCGTTTGCAGGTGCTGAATATATGATAGCAAATTCAAGCAATAAAAAATCAAAAAAAATTGTCTGGGTACATGGTGATATTTCTATAGATGATGGCTTTATAAATTATCACAGTAAATACAAGAAAGACCCAAAATATTATTCTAAATTTGACAAATATGTATGCGTTTCCGAGACTGCAAAAAAGAGCTTCGATAAAGTATTTGACGGAAAATACGATTCGGTTGTTCTGTATAACCCAATAAATAAAGAAAGAATACTTTCTCTCTCTGAAGAAAAAATGTGTTTTCCAAAATCTTTTCTTGACAAAAAAATTATTTGTTCCGTAGGAAGGCTTAGCTACGAAAAAGGTTATGAAAGACTCGTCCGTATACATAAAAGGTTGCTTGAAAAAGGAATAGAGCATGCGTTAGTTATTGTTGGAGACGGTGATCTGAAAGAAAAGATAGAAGATATTATTTCAGAAGAATCCGTAGAGGACACCGTTCTTTTGACAGGGTACGACAGTAACCCGTACAAATATATGGCAAAGTCAGACTTCTTTGTGTGTTCTTCTTTTACGGAGGGATTGCCTATAGTGTGCCAGGAGGCGCTTGCACTCGGTATTCCCGTTGTATCATCTTTTCCGTCTGTCGGTGAATTGTTTGGCGATGAAACTTGCGGTATATTATCTGAGGTGGATGACGACTCACTTATGGCGGCGATTGAAAAGATGCTTACCGATGAGGAGTTTTATAAAAAGTGTAAAGCGGGAGCAGAAAAGCGCGCTGAGTATTTTGATCCGAAAAATTCTATAAAAGAGATAGAAAAAATGTTTGATGAATTGTTGGAGAATGATGGATAACGTTAAACTGAGTATACTTACGCCGGTGTACAATGTCAAAGATGAGCTGGGGAAGATGATAGAGTCGGTTTTGGCGCAGACCTTTACCGAGTTTGAACTTATTCTTTCCGATGACGGTTCAACTGACGGAAGCAGTGAAATATGCGATATATATGCCCAAAAAGACAGCCGTGTGAAGACTTTGCATTTTGAAAACGGCGGTGTGAGTGAGGCGAGAAACAGAGCGGTAGCGGCGGCAAAAGGCGAATATATCGGCTTTGTCGACAGTGACGACGTGATAGAAAAAAATATGTTCGAGCGTCTTATGAAGACTGCGTACGAATACGATGCCGACATCGTGCAGTGTAAGCACAACAGAGATGCATCTGTCACCGGAGGAAGCGGTGCGGTTCAAATTATGTCAGGTGCTGATATGCTTGATGAGATGCTGTGCCGCGCGCACGGCGGGAATTACACGAATATCGTTGCCCTTTGGTCAAAGGTATACAGAGCTGACGTTATAAAAAATGTTGTTTTTCCAAAAGGGCGGACGTATGAGGACGAGGCAAAGATGCCCGAAATACTGTTGAATGCCAAAAAGCTCGTACAGATAGACGAAATATTGTATCACTACATATACCGTCCCATCAGCATAATAGGTCACTCAACGTTCAGAAAACAGTGTGATAAAGCGGCAGCACTGAGAGAAAGAATAGATTACATAAAGACCGTTGACGAAAAATATTATTCCGGTGCAGTAGTTAATTATTACAACCTTCACAAGCTTTTTATGCTGGAAAACATGAAATATCCGGAAGATGAGTCGGACGAATATAATAAAAAGCTTGCGGAAAACCTGCTCAAAGATAAAAAGTTAATTAAAAAACACGTAAATAAATACGAAAAGCTTAACTTGTTTTTACTTTCGCTCAAAAGTAAGAAAATTATGAAATGGCTTATAGGACAGGAGTTTGAGCCTGTTCAGAATTTTTACCGAAAGCTGAAAAAATAAGTATAAAACTATTGTATTTTGCGTTAATAAGTTATATAATAATATAATAAGTAACCGGCAGTTATAAAATTTGTAAATTGAGACGTCAAAGACGATCTTACGGAGAGATTTATGGAAAAGAAAAGAATTTTTTTATCTTCACCTACTATGAACGGAACTGAGATGGAATACATAAACAGCGCTTTTGCCACAAATATGGTAATTCCTCTCGGGCCGAACGTTACTGAATTTGAAAAAAGAATGTGCGATTATTCGGGAAAAAAGCGTGCCGTCGCTCTGTCCTCCGGCACCGCTGCCATACATTTGGCTCTTAAGCTTTCCGGTGTGAAAAGCGGGGATATCGTATTTTGCCAATCACTTACGTTTTCTGCTTCGGCAAGCCCGATAATGTACCAGCATGCGACACCGGTATTCATAGACAGCGAGGAAGAAACGTGGAATATGTCGCCTGCGGCACTTGAAAAAGCATTCGAAAAATATCCGAGTTGCAAAGCTGTTATTTTAGTGCATCTGTTCGGTGTTCCCGGTAAGATCGACGAGATAAAAAAGATATGTGATTCCCACGGAGCTATACTCATTGAAGACGCCGCAGAAGCACTCGGTGCAAAATACAAGGGACGTTTTGTAGGTTCTGACGGAAAATACGGCGCAATTTCCTTTAACGGAAACAAAATAATAACGACCTCCGGCGGAGGAATGCTTTTGACTGACAGCGACGAGGATGCAGACAAGGCGCTCTTCTGGGCAACACAGTCACGTGATCCCGCGCCGTGGTATCAGCACAGCGAGGTAGGGTATAATTACCGTATGTCGAATATAAGTGCGGGTATCGGTTGCGGTCAGATGAATACACTTGACGAATTTGTCGAGAAAAAAAGAAGGATATACGATATATATAAAAGCGAGCTTGAAGGCTTTTCCGGAATGAAATTTCATGAAGCTGAAGCGTGTGCTTACCCTACACACTGGCTTACGACCGCTATCGGATCATTTGATTTTATGAAAATAGTCGAAGGGCTTGCAAAGGAAAATATCGAAAGCCGTCCTATGTGGAAGCCGATGCACCTTCAGCCGATCTTCTCAAATTACGGTTACGTAACCGAAAAAGACGGTGTGAGTGTCAGCGACAAAATTTTTGAAAGCGGTATCTGCTTGCCGAGCGATATAAAAAATACGGATGAAGATATGGACAAGATCATAACGTGCATCAAAAAAATATTAAAATAATCTCAATCATACGGTGAAAAAATACGGCTCAAAACGCTCGGTGCGTGGAAGCTGTACGAAAATGGAGAATGAAATGAAAAGGTTTTTTTCGGTACTTCTTTTGTTGGTGATGCTGTTTGCGTTACCCTCATATGCGGTATCACTTGATAAAAATCAAGTGAACAAGGAAGCGCCCACAGCACTTTCCAAAACGTTAAAAGGTGCTGCCGTGGCTGACGTTACGACTGACACGTTGCTTTATACAAACTCGTCCGACACTAAGGTTCCGTCATACGGCGGAATATCACGCCTTATGACAGCGGTAACCATCGAGTATCAGAACAGACAGGATACGATAATCAAATCGGGCTTCTCCGAGGAAGCTTACGAAGACCATCTTGCGTCGTTGCTTATAAAGGACGACGGCAGTGCGGCAAGAGCACTCGCGGTTGAAGTGTCGGAATCGGTCGAGGATTTCGTTGCATTGATGAATGCAACCGCCGCACAGATCGGTATGGCGAACACCACATTTACAAGTCCCGACGGTGCACGTGACACAAGAGCTGTTACGACGGTTGACGACTTGTTGCTTCTTGCATATGAAGCGTACAATCTTTCGGAAATAAAGACGATGCTTTCATCGAATTTATATTATTCTTTGGACGGCGCTTCGTCGTATTCGCGTGATCACAGTATTCTTAATCCCGATCACAAATCGTATAACGATGAGGTCAATTTTTATGCCTGCGGTGAATTCGGCGATGCAGGTCTTTTGTCGATAGTGGGAGCAATGAACACATCGGGCCGTGAGGTTGTGGCTGTTACGTATGAAAGCGGTTCGTATGTAACGGAATATAAAAACAATTACACGTCCGATATTGCAAATTTGCTCACTATGTCTTTTTCAAGATATTACGTTGCAGAGCTTTTGGAAGTTACGAAAGCAGTCGTAAACGAGCTTGACGGTTTTGCTCTTGCAGACGGAACACGAGTTTATGCAAGCGTTGAAATACCGAACGACCAAAAGGCGAGAAAACTTTTACCCGTGTCTTACGGTGAAATAATATTCAACAACTACACTTCATGTTCTGTTGATATCGGTCCGCTTCCCGAAAGCTGTGAGCTTAATACTCTTCTTACGACGGGTATTCTGAAGTATGACAACGATGAGCTTCTGACGTTCCGTTTGCGTACAAACAGAATAGTTTTCCAAAACGGAAGCGAGCAGAGAAGCGAATACAGCCTTTACAGCAATGAAGAGGGAGAGCAGATAGCTCACGATCAGTATAAAAAGAATCAATGGATAATAGTATCCGTCGGTGTTTGTATTATTGCTGCTTTGGCAGTTGTCGGCGCTGAATTTTTGAAGCGCAGATTGATGTAAGGAGGAAGAGGCAATGACGATAAGAGACGTAATATTCATTATTTGCAAACGAATGAAGTTTATTGTTATTTTCCCCGTCGTGGTCGTCACGTTGTATTCGTACTGGAATTATACAACACAGGTTCCCACGTATTCGGCAAGAGCGGTTTTGTATACGATAGACAAGGGTTCGACAAACATAAACGAAATTGCCATAGTTGAAAGACTTATGCCGAACTATCAGCTTTTGTCGCAAACGGGTGAAGTAAGGGCAATGGCTGCCGAAAACCTCGGAGAATCGCTCGGCGGTGTCGGAGTAAGCGTAAGCATAGATATTGAAAAGCACACGATGACGGTAACTACTTCCGGCACTAATCCGTCAAGAGTTGCAAACGTCGCAAATGTGTATGCGGCAACTATAATAGAGTATCTTGGCGATACTATGGGTATTGATAACATTTCGTTTTTGGAAACGGCTACAAGACCCGGATCTCCGACAGGTCCTTTAAGACAGAGACCTATATTAGTGGCGGGAATAATATCGACGTTTCTCGGAATAGTTACAGTGTTTGTTCTTGAATTTGCAAACACGACGATAAGAACGCCCGAGGATATCGAAAAAGCGTATAATCTTACAGTCCTTGCGGAGATCGGACGATACAACAAGGGTAAAAAGAAATAAGGAGAGTATATCATGGATTTTAATATAATGAGTGATTACAAGGCACTTGATGAAATAGCACTTGATTCAATAAAGACTCTCCGAACGAATATTCAGTTCGCTTCTATCAGCCGTGAAATAAAGACGATAGTTATGACGAGCTGTGTTCCCAACGAGGGAAAAAGTACAGTGTCGACGTTCTTGGCTTTGGCTATGGCGGAATCCGGAAAAAAGACGCTGCTTGTCGAATGTGACCTTCGCCATACGACCTTGCGTAAGAGAATGAAGATCCCGCGTAACGTGGGTGTCGTAAGCTATTTGCAGGGCAAGACTCCACTTGAGGAGGCTATTTCGGCAACACCTTACGAAAACATGTTCTTCCTTGATGCGGAAACACGTGTGCCGAACCCGGTTGAGCTTATTTCCTCCGATGCTTTTTCGGATCTTATTAAAAAGCTCAGAGATATGTTTGATATCGTTATATTCGACACACCTCCGGTAGGTACTTTTATTGATGCGGCGCTGTTTGCATCAAAGTCCGATGGAACGATAGTTCTTGTAAAAACGGGAGTTGTTGAAAAGCGTTTGTTTAAAAAATGTATAGAACAGCTTGAAAAAGCAAATGCCAATATTATGGGAGTTATCTTCAACGGTATTGAGCAGATGCAGGCAGGCTACTACGGTAAATATTACAACAGAAAATATTACGGACGTAAGAAAAAGAAGCTTTAAAAGGAGGGAAAAGGCGTATGACAAAAGATTTTTTGCTTTTGATTCGCCTTTTCTCTTTTTCTGCAAAAGGCGAGTCCGTCTCGGAAGAAGTGCTGGAAGAATTTTTCAGTAAAGACAAAGGGCTTGATTTCGAAAAACTCAGACGTGTGTATTCTGCGGCAATGATTCAGAACTGTTCTGCTATGACGGATATTGCCTTCCAGGATATATTGGTGAAAAGCGGCTATCCGGACGAGGCGTCAAGATATTTAAAGCGAATAAAACTGCAGATAATGTCTTCCTCTGCCGTAAGCGGTCAGATATACGAGCTTGTAACACAGCTTGAGAAAAAGGGAATACAGACGAAGATATTGAAGGGAATGTCCCTTTCGTCTCTTTATGCAATACCTGAATGCAGGACGTCGTGCGACACTGATATCCTGATTCCCAAAAATAAGGAAAACAGCGCATATGAAGTGATGAGGGGACTCGGATATAAAATAGCGCCGAGAACGGAATATTCGCACCACGCCACGTGTACGCACCCGAAGGCAGGGACGGTCGAGCTTCATACGGATCTTTTTTTTGAAAGAATAACGGACGTAATTTTTGATAAAGAGGATTTTAATAAAAAATTATCCGATTCCAACAGCAGCTTTGTTATAAACGGATTATCTTTCAAAACACTCGGTATTACCGAAAATCTTATATATATCACGCTTCATATGATACAACACTTTATAAGAAGCGGAACGAGCATAAGACAGCTTTACGACTTGCTTGTATACTGCAAGAGATATAAAGATGAAATAGATCTGAAAGAATATTTTTCGTGCCTTGAAAGATTTTCTTATACGGGGATATACAACGTTGTTATGAGCTGCGGTGTCGAATATTTCGGGTTTAAAGAAAATGAGCTTATGACTTTTGAAAGGCTTTCGAAAGACGTTGTGGATGAGTTCCTCACTGATATCGAAAACGGCGGCTGGATAGGCAAAAGACGTGACGACGGTTACGCTTTCTTCCGTGCTTACGGTAATCTGAAGGCGAAGAACTCAAACAGCCTTGACGAAAAGCAGTATAAAAAAGAGCTTAAAAAATATCAAAGAAAAAGAATGATAAGCTCCGTTTTTCCCGATAAGGAAAGACTTATCGCGAAATTCCCGTACGCTGAAAATCCCGTTTTGCGTCCCTTTGCCTGGTTTGCCTGGCTCGGATACGGCTTTTCGCTTTTAAAGCAGGGGGAACTCAGTTCGGACGTAAAGGGTGATGATGAGCTCAGCGAGAGTGATAAAAAAAGGTTTTCCCTTTTTGAAAAGCTCGATATGATCGACTCGGAGGACAGATGATAAAAGAAAAAGTGGAAATAGAAAAAATAATAGAGGAAAACGGGTTTTACGTTACAGCTCCGAAGGGAACGAGTATGCTTCCTCTTATTTATCAAGGCCACGATACGGTTATAATAAAACCGAAGGGCAGAAGACTTGATAAATATGACGTTGCTCTTTACAAAAGGAAAAACGGAGAATACGTTTTGCACCGTGTAATATACGTCAAGAAAGACAGCTACGTGTTCTGCGGTGACAACCAAACGGTCCTTGAGTACGGTGTTACCGACGATATGGTATTAGGTGTTATGACAGAGCTTATACACGATGGCGATACGGTCGATACGGCAAGTGAAGAATATTATGATACCGTGAAAAAACGTGTAAAAAAAGCAAAAATAAGCCGAATAAAAGGGAAAATAAAAGGCTTTATAAAAAAATGCCTCGGTAAATAAAATTATGGGAAAAGATAAATTGCAAGAAAAGAAAAAAATGACAAGGGGTGAAGTGCTGAACTTCATCTGGCATATATTTTTTAAGATACTCGTGTGCGTGCTGACGCTTGCACTTCTTGCCGTGTTTGCCGTGTTCAGTATCTGCAATACGGTCGCAAACGGGCCGAGTGAAACTGTGCGCGATACACTCGTGCTTTCGGCTTTGCAGGCAAGTGCCACAAAGTGGGTGCCGGGGCTTTTCCTCGATGATGAAACGGTTCAGGGCATACTTGACAGAAGTAACGAGAGAGTTATCGAAGAGGTCGACTTTGATGATATAGGAAACGCCGAAAACGACGATGACGATCCGAATCAAAGCACGGAATCGGTCGATGAATGGGATGGACACGAGGACGGAGTAAAGCTTGACATCGTAGTAAATAATACGTTTAAAGCGTACGTTATGCTCGTGAAAGACCCGAAAAGAGTTTATACGGGTGTTTCCTCACAGGATTTCAAAACGGCAAAAAGAGGCGAAAGAATATACGTAGCCGCTGAAAAAGCGGGTGCAGTTGCTGCAATAAATGCAGGCGAGTTTGAAGACAGCGGAGGAACGGGAAGCGGTGCCGCACCTATGGGAATGACTGTGTCAGAGGGTAAAATAGTCTGGAACGACGGTCTAAAACGCACGTTTATAGGCTTTGATGCAAACGACAGACTCGTCGTAAAAGAGGGAATTACAGAAGCGGAAGTAAAAGAATTGCAGATACGTGACGGCGTGTCGTTTCAAAAGGGAAATGCGCTTATTGAAACGGTAGACGGCTCAACGATAGCGTATACTGGAAGTGGAGATCTCGGCGTTGCACAAAGAACTGCCATAGGACAGCGAAAAGACGGAACGGTAATTTTGCTTGTTACCGACGGTAGAAGCGCAAACTCGCTCGGTGCAACACGTGACGACGTAATAAATCTTATGCTCAAATACGGCGCTGTATGTGCGGGAATGCTTGACGGCGGATCGTCTGCGATGATGTATTATGCCGATTATATAGACAAATACGACGTCGATGAAAGCACGCTTGACGAATATCAGAAGCTCGGTGTTGTGAATAAGTACAAGGCATTCACAAAGCCGAGATATCTTCCCACATTCTTTATGGTAAGGGCGGTGGACGAAAATGGTTGATAAGAAAAAAGACTCTGCTGTAAAAAAGATATTCGGCGGATATCCGTCACTAATATTTTATATAGGACTTGCTGTAATTGTACTCGCTGTTGTAATAGGTGTGGGGATATTCAATTCAAAGCTTGAAAAATATCTTGAAAATTACGAATCCTCGCTTCCGAAATATACGGTTGAAAATATTTTCAAAACTTATTTTGAAGATCCCGACTTTGACGAGCTTATGAAAAAAAGCCCGTGCGAAGTGAACGAATTCAATACCTATGAGGATTACAAAGAATATTTTGAAAGCCTTACAAAGGATAAAGAAATAACGTACGTCTACGTTGCGGGGACGGATAAAACGAAGATAAACGTAAA
The DNA here is from genome assembly GCA_045545665.1 of Eubacteriales bacterium. Taxonomy (GTDB): domain Bacteria; phylum Bacillota; class Clostridia; order Oscillospirales; family CAG-272; genus RGIG7213. The sequence continues at coordinate 6,639 of JAZQBL010000013.1, read as the reverse complement.
GGCGGACGGCGTGAAATTCGCATCCTTTACAATAAAAAAAGCGGACAGCAAGAACGAAAACGGCTTTGAGTTTTATGAATTTGATAAGCTGTCGCTGTACAGCAAAACAGAACATAATGTTAAATTGCGAATACCGTTCAACTGCAAAGCCGAGGTAAACGGTATAGTTCTTGATGAAAAATACAGAACAAAAACGGGAATAACAGACGATAAAAGAGAGACTTTGCCGGAAGGCGTGTATAAATTTTCCTTTGACGAATACGAAGTGAAGGACCTCTTGACAGCCCCCGAGGTGTCGGTCTACAACAGATACGGCGAAAAAGTGACACCTTCGTACGATGAAAAAGAAAAAATATACACACTTGATTTTGAATACGATGATTCGCTGAAAGAAAAGTACGGAGCACTTGCAATCGAGGCTACGGAAAATTATGCGGCAAGAATGCAGAATGCTGTCAGTATGAGCACTGTGAAAAAGTATTTTGAATCGGGGACGGAGCTTTACGATGCGATAAAAAATAACCCGTCGGGCTTTGTCTGGGATTATGAATCGTATCACTTCGAAAACGAAAAAGCAGAAAATTTTTATGCGTATGACGAAAAGACGTTTTCTTGCTCTGTTGAAATGATACAGGTAATGTGTAAAAAAGGTTGGCAGGATTACAGAGAAAATATAAATATTACGCTTTATTTCAGGGCTGACGAGGACGGCGACTATCTCGTCTACGACCTTGTAACCAATCTTGAATGATCCAAAGGAGGTACAATATGTCAAGAGCTCTTATTCCGGGAACGTTCGATCCGATAACGGTCGGCCACGAGGACTTAATACAACGTGCATCAATGCTGTTTGATGAAGTCATCGTGTGCATTTTTTCAAACTCCTCAAAGCAAACGATGTTCACTCCCGAGGAAAGACTTGAGTTTTTGCACGCAGCGGCAGGTGAATACAGAAACGTAAGAGCCGATATATCGTCGGGACTTCTTGCTGATTATGCATTACAGCACAGATGCGACGTCATAATAAAAGGTGCAAGATCGGGTACGGATTTCGACTACGAGTTTTCAATGGCTTCTATCAACAGGGAGCTTGCTCCTATGGTCGAAACGGTAATTTTGCCGTCAAGATGCGAGCTGTCACATATAAGCTCGACTATGGTGCGTGAGCTTATAAAGTACGGAAAGGACTTCAAACCGTTCGTTCCGTCGGCAGTTGCGCCGCTAATTTGATATTTTTGTTGATTATTACCATTTGATTTTTTTGAAAAAATATGGTATAATGCAGACTGTGGAATAGATCTATGAAAGGTAGGGTTGAAAAATGGGAAATGTTGATATGACATTGCGTCACAAAATTGGTGACAACGTAATTTATAAGAACAACGGGATTTGTGAAATATGCGATATCAGAGAGATGAGCTTTGCGGGTGCTGAAAAAAAGCCGTATTATGTGCTCAAGCCGGTGTATTCGCTCGGATCTCATACGTACGTTCCCGCTGATCTCCCCGAACTTGAGCAATTTATGCACATGCTTCTTGCAAAAGAAGAGATACATAAAATAATAGATAATTACCGTGATTTTGAACTTTTGTGGAATGATGATACGAAAGCGAGAGCTGAATATTTTAACTCTCTGATATCATCTTTTGACAGATGTGCAATACTTGCTATAGCAATGAAGCTTTCCGAATATAAAACAGAGCTTGACGGCAAACGTAAAAAGATGTACGCAAGCGATTCTAAAATATTATCTCTTTCCGAAAAAATGATAAAGGACGAATTTGCATTCGTCCTGGAGATCAAAAGAGATGAAGTTTTTGGTTATATTAAGTCACGTCTTTCAAAATAAACGGTGTTTTTCTTATTGAATAATTAAACGGTGCTGTTTTCGGCGTCATAAACGAAAAAAGATTATCTGCTTCTGTTTCAAGCGCAAACTGCGGAATGGATGTGTGATCTGACGGTTTTGTTACGACGCAGATGTTTCGGCACCGTTTTTTCGTTTTTGACAGATATTCAAGCCCTGCACTGTCCGCACCGAGCAGAAGGGTATAACGCGGGGCTTCCTTTCTGCATTCCTCGCTTATTCCCAAAACAGCGGATAATATCGCACGGCGTATTTTTGCATTCGTGTATTTTTTTGTGGCACATAACTGCAAAAGCTCGTCATAGCTTGAGGATTTTTTTGCACGGTCTGATATCATTTCCAAAAGTCCGCCGCCGCAGTCGGAATAGCCGCCGCCTTGCATATATCGAAGCTTTGAGAGGATTATTTTTTCGGCATTCCGTATATTTGCAGGGAAGTTTGCACCTTTATATATTTCGTGCGTGATCTGCGGAATATGCAAAAGATATTCGTCCGTGTCGGTTTTAGCTCGTATATACGTTGCGGATGCGTATTTTCCATCGGTCTTAGTGCTGTTGTGCTCGGCGTATGCACGTTTGACGGTAAGCGGTTTTATGTTGGGGGCGTATTTGTTTATCGCTTTTATATATTCTATTCCGAGGACGTTGTTTGGACTTGAAAGAATACCGTCATCACCGTATATTTCTTTGTATAAGTCGGCTCTTTTTTTCGGATATTGCATATCGCCTTTGATCTTATCAAGCTCTTTTGCAAATTCAGATGATGAAATACGCTCAGCGCACAGAGAGAGGCTTGCTATGTCGCCCGATTCCGAACCGAATAAAAGCGCACAGTCGTCCCCGCACGATATTTCCTGCGCGATCCGCACAGCACCCCTTGCAAAAAGCTCGGCGCAAGCACTGCTGTACTGTACAGGCAGAGACAAAACAAGATCCGCACCGCATAAAACGGCGGCTTTGGCTCTGTCGTATTTATCAATAACGGCGCACTCGCCCCTTTGGGTGAAATTACCGCTCATAATGCATATTATAGGCGAATTTTCCGCAAGCTCTCTTGCACGGTCTATAAGATATTTATGCCCGAAGTGAAACGGGTCAAACTCGCAAATGATAAATATTGCACCGTATGACATCCTGTTCTCCTTGAATATAATAAAAAATGCATGAATAATGCGTAATTTTTTGTTTTTTCTATTGAAAAATAATAAAATAGGGTGTATAATATTATACGATATAATTATAAAAAAATCAAGAATAAATTTTAGGAGAGAAAAATGAACGTACTTGTTGTCAATGCTGGCTCTTCCAGCCTTAAGTATCAGCTTTTTGATACTAACACAGATGAGGTTCTTGCAAAAGGTATCTGCGAACGTATTGCTACAGAAACACCTAACGGCGTAGGCGCTGAAGGCAGAATCGAGCACCGCAGAGGAAGCGAACCCAAAATAGTAAAAGATATCCCCATGCCCAACCACGCAGTTGCTACACAGATCCTTGTTGATACGCTTACAGACCCCGAGATCGGCGTTATCAAGGATATGAAGGAAATTGAAGCTGTCGGTCACAGAATCGTGCACGGCGGTGCATACTTCTCCGAAAGTGTTCTTGTAACTGATGACGTTATATCAAAGCTTGAGCTTTGTAAGGATCTCGCACCCTTGCACACAGTACCCCACCTTATGGGTATCGCAGGCTGTACGGCAGTTATGCCCGGTACACCTCAAGTTCTCGTATTCGACACAGCATTCCACCAGACAATGCCCGAAGAATCCTACTTCTATCCCATCCCCTACGATATGTATGAGAAATATCAGATCCGCCGCTACGGTGCTCACGGTACTTCCCACAGATACGTTGCAGGCGAAATGATAAAGATCATGGGCAAGGCAGAAGGCACAAAAATAGTAACGTGCCACCTCGGTAACGGTTCTTCCATAACGGCTGTTAAGGACGGTAAGGTTATCGACACGAGCATGGGCTTCACACCCCTTGACGGTCTTATAATGGGTACACGCTGCGGTTCTATCGACCCCGCTATCGTTCCCTTCATTATGGAAAAAGAAGGCTTTACACCCGCTCAGATGAACGAGTTTATGAATAAAAAGTGCGGATTCCTCGGAGTTTCCGGTATATCCTCTGACAGCAGAGATATCGAAAAGGCAGCAGAGGAAGGCAACGCACGTGCGATCCTCACAACAAAGATCCTCGCATATCAGATAAGAAAGTTCATCGGTTCATACGCTGCAGCTATGGACGGTCTTGATGCAGTTGTATTTACTGCAGGTCTCGGTGAAAACAACCCCGACCTCCGTGCACGCGTTTGTAACGAGCTTAAGAGCTTCGGCATAAAGATCGATACGGAAGTAAATGCAAAGGCTCACCACCAGTCTGATACGATCAAGCTTTCAACTGACGATTCTGAAGTTCTTGTATATCTTATCCCCACAAACGAGGAAAAGGTTATCGCATCCGATACTGAAAGACTTGTTAAGGAAATGAACAAATAATTGTACATATCCGGGGTACCGTGTTTACGGTACCCCTTTTGATTAAATCTATGAGGTCATTTATGAAAAAACTGTTGTGTGTTCTTTTGTCCGTTGTTCTTTTATGTTCCTGTGGGGAAACTTTGGGGGATGCCGAGGAGATATTTTCTTCATCCGACGGCGAAACGTTGAGCTACGCCGTGTTTTATGACGGTGAAAGTCTTGCGACACTTAATGTGAAAGACGAAAAATATTATATCAAAACGAGGAGTGAAAACGGGGAAGAAAAGACCGTTTACACTCTTGCAGACGGAAATTATGCGTATGAGCTTTACGCCGGCGACGGTACGATTGCGTTTTTTGAACGCTCACTGTATACAAACAGAGACGAAAGATGTACGCTTAAAGTTATAAATACGAAAACAAACGACGCCTATACTCCGTTTTCAAAGGTGATAGTTTACGATAATTACGACGTTCAGTCACGTTTTATTGAAATAGACGGAAATGACGTTTATTATATAACGTCCTCCCTTACACTTGGTGAAACGAGAATAATGAAATATACGCAGGGGGAGGATGAGCCTGTCGAATTTACAACGCTTTCTTTGACAAAGAACGATCTTTCGTTCGGTCATTCAATAACGAGCTTTGGTATTGATAACGGTAAGCTCATTTGCGCTTGCCTTGACGGATACAGTAACGTGTTGCAGATATTTGACCTTAAAAGCGGTGTATGCGAAAAGAAGAAGCTTTTGCCTTCAAACGTCGGCGTCGTGTATTCTGTCTTTTACAGTCAAGAAAACGATACCGCTGCAATGTATTATTCGGAGGTAGACAAAGAAGGCAAGGTGTCCGCAGAACACATAGGCACGGTGACGGGTAAGGATGAAAATATAACGGTACTGTATACGCTTGAAGAAAATGAAAAGGTAAACAGAGAAACAGTTCATTTCGACGGTGAATACGTCTGTTTTAATATAAGTGACTCCGATGATATTTCCTATAAAAATTTCAAAGGAATTATAATAAATTCCAAAAACCAAAAGTCGGTAAGTCTTGACGGCTGTATGCTGTCGTTTACAAAAGACGGTATACTTTATAATATCAGTATTGACAAAAATGATGAAAAGCGTGCAACCTTTAATAAAATGACGGTTGATTTTTAATTGTGTGTATGATATAATCAGGGTGTAAAAAAAATAAAAGGAGATGTTCTTATGAAAGAAAAAAACACCGAATACGTCTGGAAAGACAGAAAACGTACATTTTTGGGACTTCCTTGGAGCTTTACTGTGTATAAGCTGACGGAGGAAAAGCTTATGATCGAAACGGGATTTTTTTCTAAAAAGGAAGAGGAGATCCGCCTTTACAGAATAATGGACTTGACTCTTAACAGAACTCTCGGACAGCGTATATTCGGACTCGGTACGATACATTGCTGTACTGCGGATAAATCGACGCCCGAATTTGACATACTTAAAATAAAGAAGTCCAAAGAAGTCAAAGAGCTTCTTTCAGACCTCATAGAAAAACAAAGAGATGAAAAACGTATATCCGCCCGTGAATTTATGGACGACGGCTATGATGGCGGCCACGACGATGATGGCTGTGACTGCGCGGAGTAATAAAATCGATAATAAATAGAATTGAATTGCAGGGAAAAAATTTGAAAAAGATAGTTGGTATATTGTCGGTTATAATAGAATTTATAGGTGTAAGTATTATCGGAGCGACGATCAGTATTATCGATAACTATATTCTGTTTTATATTGGAATCGGAATGTTGGCAGTGGGAATCATCGGCGCTTTTTATGCAGGTGAGGAAATTAAAAAAATAGTTTTGAGGTTTCTTGATTGTATTTAATTGCAAAATTTGGTTTACAAAAATAGACTTGCATTTGACGGAGGTGCTTTATGGAACCGTTTTTAGCAGATTTTATAAATAATCCTAAAATTCCCAAGTTTATACGATATGCTATTGTATTTATTTTGAGTTTATTCATTCTATATATAGGAATTTCATGTGCTGTTGGAAGTCCTATGATAATAGGGAAAGTCTTTGGTATCGTTCTGTGTATTTTGACATTGACGGCAGCAATATATATATTTAGAAAAATAAATTAAAATTCGACAAATTGGAATTTGTCGAATAGATAGAATTATAAGCAAAAGCCGCGATACGAATCGCGGCTTTTTGTATATTACATACTGAAAGCCCTTGCCTGCAGACAAGTCGGAGGCCAAGCGGTCTTAGGAAGACAACTCTGCCTTTCAACTCCTTGGC
>JAZQBL010000012.1:0-39110 GCA_045545665.1 Eubacteriales bacterium | reverse complement strand
AAATTAAAAAGTAAACCCCAATATTTCGGTTAAAAATTGCCCCAAACTTCAACCGGGGGAAACTCCCGCCCGTTCGTTTTTATCAAGCCTTCCCCTGCCGGAGAAGGCTACAGTACATAAAAAGCTCTTTTAAATAAGAATCATCTTATTTTAAAAGAGCTTCAATGTGATGAATCAGACTTTTTTGCGGTTATGCCAAAGTAATTGATACGCAGACACAATTATCTGTATAAATAAATTCAAAAAAGTCACCGTTTTCGTTGAATGCAAAAAACGGAGTTGTTGTTAATATTGAAGAATATCCGTATGCTTCCAAAGATTTAATATAGTCTTTCAATATATTGATATTTTTTTCTGCATCTTTTGGATTAAATGCAGTATCACACTGCACGTTATAAGTTCCCTGAGAAGTATTCCTGCTGATCCACCTTGCTTCAAAGGGCAACGGTGCCGGCAAAAGTTTTTCAAAACCATAATATCCCCATTTTGAATAATCTACCGAAGGGTCTTCAACAGGTGCTGTTACAGTAGCTTTCGTAGTGTTTTCTGTGGGTTCTGTTGTTATCGGTTTTGTTTCGGGGGCGTTTGTTGTAGGTGCATTTGTTACAGGTGCGTTTGTTGCGGCGGCATCCGTTACAGCAGCATCTGTTTCGGGTACTTGCGTATCCTCGTTCGGTGCATTCGTACTGTCGGATGTCAGTTGTGCGCCGCTTTCTTCACGGTCTGTTACGTTTTGTGTGTCAGCATCCGTCGGTGCTTCTGTCGTTTGTTCCGTTTGTGATACTGTGTCGGTTGAACCTGCCGTATCATCATCGGCATCATCGCACGAGGTGATATTTGCGCCGAACGTCAGCAAAAGCGCAAGCAAAATGGGTGTAAGCTTAATTTTCTTTTTCACGTCTTTTCTCCTTAAACGATTAAGATAAATTGTTGATTTTTCGGTGTACTGTTTTAAAATAAAAAGTGTGCACAACCGAAGTTATGCACACCGAAAAACGCAAACCCCGATTGTTGTCACACAAACGCATCGAAGCAGAAATATTCATACTCAATGATGTTGGAGTCTGCATTTTTACCAAAACTCATACATCATTGAGCATAACCCAAAAAGGGTATAGTATTCCCCCTAACGTAAAAATACCCCTGTTTTCCGATTATTCAGTTTGTGTGACAAACGCATTGTAACACATACGGAAGTTTTTGTCAAGAAAAATGGAAAAACCTTTCGATACTTTAATATACCGAAAGGTTTTATGCTGATATAAGCCTCCGTGTAGTTGTCAAGTAACTACACACAAGGGAGGCTTTTTATATGTGATTAAGTCCCAGAAAATATTTAAAATATGCCATATATTCACGGACGTAGGAGGATACGGTACTGAATCTTAATCCGCTTCTTGAAGCGGTCATATCAAGCTCAACGCCTTGATCCTTTGCCATAAGCTCTATTCTTTTTACGTGATAGTTGCTGGATATTCCGTGCACGGTCTTTCCGTCTTCTATCATCTCAAACGAATATGCAAGGTTTTCCCAGGTGTTTTTTGCTTTGCTTTCAAGCAGGATATTTTTTTCGGGAACGCCTTTTTTTATAAGATAAACGCTCATAAGCTCCGCTTCGGAATATCTTTCGTTTTCGGGAACACCGCCCGAAAGGATAAATACGGTGTCTTTATTATCGTTATAATACGATACGGCTGCATCAAGACGGCTTTGTGCGTGTGAAGAAAGAAATCCTTCTTTTATCCCGCCGCCGAAAACTATCGTGTAATCATAGCTGTTTTCCGTTGAATATTCAACTCCGTGCGTTAAAAATACGCAGAAGATACCGAACGATATAACGTATACACCCATACCGCATACGTAAAGATACTTTAAAAACGGTATAAGGCGCGGAAATTTCTTTTTTGCCTTCTCTTCAAATGAAAACAAAAGAAGCAAAGGTACGACCGTTACAAGCAAAATGCCCACAGCTACAAGAGCGTTCCACGTTTTTCCGCCGTTTATAATTAAGGAAAGAAGATAGACGGAATAATTTATTACGATAAACAAAGCGAAAAAAAGCGTAATAATATTCAGTAAGCACCGTTTTTTCAAATAGATCACCTCAGGATAATAATAGATGCAAAGCGGACGGTTTTAAATCCTTTCCGATAAAAATTTTATAAATTTTTTTCTAACGACCTTATACGTGCATTTTCGCACGGTGTATATGTTACCATACATCAGAACCGTAAGGAGGACGAAAATGAAACTGCTGCAGCTGTTTGAAGTAAAAAAGAACGAAGAAAAAGAAAAATTGAAAAACGAATGGGACAAGCTAAACAGGCAGAAAAGGCAACTGAAAAAAAGCGAGGATACATGCCGTGTGCATTTGATAAACCCCGACAGAATATGCCCGAACCCATCACAGCCGAGGACCGTATTTTCCGATTCTTCCATATTGAGCCTTGCCGACAGCATAAAAAAACACGGGATAATACAGCCGATAACCATACGAAGAGTGTCTGACGAGGACACGCCCTTCGGCGGTCTATACGAGGTTATTGCAGGTGAAAGACGCCTTCGTGCGGCAAAGCTTCTGGCTCTTGATTACGTGCCGTGCGTTATACTTGACGTTGACAAAGAGGAGTCGGCAAAGCTTGCGCTTATTGAAAACCTCCAAAGAGAGGGGCTGAATATGTTTGAAGAAGCGTCAGCACTTCTGTCCCTTGCGGAAAAATATTCTTTAAAGCAGGAGGAAATTGCAGATCTTCTTTCGGTAAGCCAGTCGTACGTTGCAAACAAAATGCGGCTTTTGCGCCTTACAGAGCCGGAAAGAGAGCTGATAACGGCAAATTCTCTCACCGAACGCCACGCACGTGCGCTTATAAAAATACACGATCCCGTAATAAGGCTGAAAGCCTTGGGATATATCATCGAAAGGTCTTTGAACGTAAGGGAAAGCGAAGAGTATATAAAAAAGCTGATGACACCGGAAGAGCCTGTACACAAGCCGATAAGAAAGATGATAATAAAAGATATCAGAATATTTTTAAATTCCGTTGACAGAGCAATAAATACTGTAAAAGAGGCAGGAATACCCATAGAGCAATCACGTGTGGATGAGGAGGATCACATACAGCTGACAATAAAGATACCGAGGTAAAGTATAATCTTGTGCTTAGCAGTTGACAAATTTGGAATTTTGAATTATAATAGTAAAAAAGAATAATGTTTTGTGAGGTATTGATGAATTACAAATACAAAACAAGAGGTACGTGCTCGTCTGTGATCGAAATAGAGCTTGACGGTGATGTGATAGATTCCGTTAAGTTTTACGGCGGTTGCGACGGTAATTTAAAGGGAATTTCAAAGCTTGTCAAAGGTATGAAAGCGCAGGACGTTATAGACCTGCTTGAGGGTACAAGATGCGGATTTAAAAATACGTCGTGTCCCGATCAGCTTGCAAAAGCCTTAAAACAGGCGTTAAATAAAGATTGAGAGGGTTTAAAATGGGTTACATTGAAAGTTATAACCGTTGGCTCACTTCCGAAAAAACGGATGAAAAAACAAAAGCGGAGCTTTTGTCGATAAAAGATAACGACGACGAAATAAAGCTTCGTTTCTATCAGTCGCTGCAATTCGGTACGGCAGGTCTTCGCGGTACGATGAACGCAGGCACAAACGCAATGAACATCTACACGGTAAGACAGGCAACGCAGGCGATAGCTACCCTTATTAACGAAGAAGGAAAAGAGGCTGCCGAAAGAGGCGTTGCAATAGCGTGCGATTCACGTAATAATTCCGAGATATTTTCAAAAGCGGCGGCGGAGGTACTTGCCGCAAACGGCGTTAAGGTATACATATTTGAATCCCTCAGACCTACACCCGTGCTTTCGTTTTCAATAAGACATCTCGGATGTATCGCAGGTATCAATATAACCGCATCGCATAACCCGAAGGAATATAACGGATACAAGGCATACTGGGAAGACGGCGCACAGCTTTCGCCCGAGCATGCAAAGAAGGTTTCCGATATCATAGCCGTGACGGATATATTCGACGGCATTTCGTCTATGGATTTTGACGAAGGCGTAAAGTCGGGTATAATATCGGTCATCGGTGAGGAAGTGGACAGCGCATACCTCGAAAACGTCTGTGCTCAGGCAATAGACACGGAGATCGTCAAGGAAATGGCAGACGATATAAAGATCGTTTATACACCGCTTCACGGTGCGGGATACAAGCTCGTGCCGAGAGTTATTGATATGCTCGGTATCAAAAAGCTTTATATGGTCGAAGAGCAGAGCACTCCCGACGGAGATTTTCCGACGACACCTTTTCCGAACCCCGAGTTCAAGGATGTGTTCGATCCCGGTATCAAGCTTGCAAAGGAAATAGGCTCGGATCTTATCGTGGCAACAGACCCCGATGCGGACCGTGTCGGTATAGCAGTAAAGGTCGGTGACGATTTCGTTACGATGACGGGTAACCAGGTCGGCGCTATATTGCTTGATTATATCATAACAGCACTTAACAAAACCGGTAAAATGCCCAAGGGTGCGTATACGATAAAGAGCTTTGTTACAACGGAACTTATATCGAAGATAGCTGCTGTAAATAACATAAAGCTCTACAACGTATTTACGGGATTTAAGTACATAGGTGAGGTTATCAAGCACAACGAAAAGCCGGGAGAGGCTGAATTTATATTCGGCTTTGAAGAAAGCTACGGTTATCTCAGAGGCACGTATGCACGTGATAAAGATGCAGTTGTCGGCACGATGCTTATTTGTGAGGTTGCCGCTTACTACAAGAAGCGCGGTATGACGCTCTACGATGCAATGCAGGAGATATACGAAAAGTACGGTTATTACCGTGACGGTGTGGACAACCTTACGATGAAGGGACTTGACGGACTTGACCGTATGAAGCGCATCATGGCAGAACTTCGTGCAAATCCGCCGAGATCCATTGCGGGTATTGATATAGATACGTTTATAGACTATAACATTCCGTGCGAATATAATTTCAAGACGGGAGAAAAGAAGATCCTTGACAGCGGTACGACGAATACAGTCTACTTTAAATGCGCGGACGACGTTCTCGTTATACGTCCTTCGGGAACTGAACCGAAGATAAAGCTGTATTATCTCGTAAATGAAAAAACAGCAGAGCTGGCTGACGAAAAGGTGCTGAAGTTCAAAAAAGCGGCACTTGAAATGATAGACAACATTAAATAATTAAAAGACCTCATTTCGGAGAATTTCCGAAATGAGGTCTTTTTTATCATATAACTTCCGAATAGCTTCCGAGGTATTTGAAATCCTCACACATTCCGTCAAGCTCGCCCATAAGCTGTGCAAACTCTTTTGAATAAACGGAGGTCTCAAGATCAAAATAGAACATAAATTCGAAGTCACGTTCGGGGATCGGACGGCTTTCGAGCTTTATCAGGTTGATTCCGAGTGAATAGAATCTTGCAAGCACACGGTAAAGCGCACCGGGCTTGTGAGAAAGGACCATCATTACAGAAGTCTTGTCGGCACCGGGGTATATCTCAAGATTTTTTGATATGCATATAAATCTCGTGTGATTGTTGCCTGCATCCTGAACGTTGCTCTTTACCGTGTTGAGTCCGTAAAGAGTTGCACAGTATCTTGAAGAAAGTGCGGCAATGTCACGTCTGTCGCTTTTTGCAACCGTTTCTGCGGCAATTGCTGTGTTTTCGCACGCGGTTACCTTTACACCGGGGAGAGACTTGAGAAATTCCGAACACTGCGCTATTGCCTGTTCTTGCGATATTATTTCTTTTATTTCAGAAAGCTCGACACCGGGCTTTGCCAAAAGATTGTGGTCTATTTTTATTCTTGTACTGCGTACGATGTGGAAGTTTCTGTTTATCATAAGATCGTACACTTTGTTTACCGAGCCTGCCGTGCTGTTTTCAATAGGCAGTACTCCGTACTTGCACATACCTTTTTCTATTGCGGTAAATACGTGCTCAAACGAAGAATAATACATTATCTTTGCATCGCGGAATATCTTGTCGCACGCTATCTGCGAATATGCACCTTCAGTGCCCTGGCAGGCAACGATGGGCGAACGGGGGAAAAGCTTGTCCGTTCCTTCAATTGCATCCATAATATCCGAGTAAAGAGGAGTTTTTCTTTCAAGCAAACTGCCTTGATAAGAACGGCTGAGCTCGAACATAAGGGAATAAAGAACGCGAATGTAGTCTTTCATTTCTTCTTTTCCGAGCTCGCTTACGCTTGCAAGCTTTTCTCTTTCACGTACGACGTCGAGAACGGGAAGTGAATTATTCTTTTTATACTGCGCTATGTCCTTTGCAACGTCCATTCTTTGCTGAAACAGATCGACAAGTTCGGAATCTATCTTGTCGATTTTCATTCTCAATTCATTGATATCCATTTTTTACTCCATTATTTCTCTTATTTTTCGTACTTTATCCGCAACGTCTGCGAACTGTTCGGGGGTGAGTGACTGTGCGCCGTCGCACCATGCGTGTATGGGGTCGTTGTGTACTTCGATCATAAGACCGTCAGCACCTGCGGCAGCTGCGGCAAGCGCCATCGGCTTGACGAGCTTTGAAATACCCGTTGCGTGGCTCGGGTCTACAACGACGGGAAGATGCGAAAGATCCTTAAGCATAGGAACAGCTGATAAGTCGAGCGTGTTTCTCGTGTACGTTTCGTACGTTCTTATACCTCTTTCGCAAAGAATAATGTTCTCATTGCCTGCCGACATAATGTATTCGGCACTCATGAGCAATTCCTTCATCGTGTTTGCAAGACCTCTTTTCAAGAGGATCGTTTTGTTCGTTCTTCCGAGCTCCTTCAAAAGCTCAAAGTTTTGCATATTTCTTGCGCCGACCTGTATTACATCGACGTTTTCAAAAAGCGGCAGGTGGTTGCTGTTCATTATTTCCGTGACGATAGGCATTCCCGTTGCCTTTTTTGCTTCAAGCAAAAGCTCGATACCGCTTCCTTTAAGTCCCTGAAAATCGTAAGGGGACGTTCTCGGCTTGAATGCTCCGCCTCTTAAAAGAGATGCACCCGCGCTTTTTACGCTTTCTGCCACGGATATTATCTGTTCTCTTGACTCGACCGAGCAGGGGCCTGCGATCATTGCGAAATTACCGCCGCCTATCTTTACGCCGCCGATGTCAACGACTGTGTCATCGGGGTGGAATTTTTTACTGCACTGTTTAAAAGGCTCACTTACCTTCTTTACGCTTTCAACGATGTCAAGACTTGCAATGAGATCCATATCGACGTTTGACGTGTCGCCGATAAGACCTATTACCGTGTAGTTGTGACCTTCCGAAATGTGAACGTCGATGTTTTGTGCCTTGAGCCATTCTACAAGCGTATCCATTTGCTGATGTGTCGTACCTTTTTTAAGAACCGCTATCATATTTATATCTCCTTTGAAAAATCGTAAATAAAAGACGGCACGAGTCTTCGTGCCGCCAAACCTCTCAAAATCTATTTATGGGGGGTGAAATTTCAGCAACACAAAGAACTATTACCTGTAAAGAAAAAGCAAAAGTAATAGTAAAAGTATGTAGCTGTAAAGAAAAACTTCTTCATTTTTTGTACCCTCATCTGTAGTGACTGATTTATCGTAACATATGAAATAGTGAATAATGAGAATAAAATTTGTATATTCGGTAAACTTTAACAAGGTAGTGCGGAATAAAAATGGAATTTGCCCGATTTTTTTTATTTATTTTTGGAAAAAGTATTGACAATTAATAAGATTTGTGATAATATGTACAAGCGTTGTGAGCAAGCAACGTGATCCATTAGCTCAGAAGGTAGAGCACTTGACTTTTAATCAAGGTGTCCGGAGTTCGACTCTCCGATGGATCACCAAATCCCGGATGCTGTTGCATTCGGGATTTTATTTTATTGATAATAGGTTTATTATGAAATTATTAGACGAAAAGATACTCAAAAACAATATCGAATCAACGATAAACGGTGATATTGCCGCATGCCGTGTAGGCGGTGCATCAGTTATTGTGAAGCAGTGCGGAAATACCGTTTATGAAAACACCTTCGGTTATAAGGATCATAACACTTGTGAAAAGCTTGGTGGTGATCCGCTATTCAGAATAGCTTCAATGACGAAGCCGATAACGGCTGTGGCAATACTCATTCAGTGTGCAAGAGGTATTATCGGGTTATACGACCCCGTTGAAAAATTTATTCCCGGGTACGGAGAGCTTTTTACAGGATCGCTTGATAAAAACGGCAATATAATAAAGGAAAATATAATAAATAATAAGCTGAGAATAATACATCTGCTTACACATTCGGGCGGTGTCGGTACTCTTGAAGTGGGCGATAAACAATATGGAATGATGAGCGATGAACAAAGAAAAACACTTTCCGGTGTTGCCGGTTATTTTGCCGACTGCGTTCTTGCCTTTGAACCGTATTCAATGCAGTATTACAGCCCGACTGTTGCATTTGATATTCTTGCAAGGATCGTGGAAATAACCTCGGGGTTGACGTACGAAGAATTTTTGCAAAAGGAGCTGTTTGAGCCGCTCGGAATGAAAGACACGACGTTTACACCGTCAAAAGAACAGTGGGCAAGAATGATCGGTATGCACGATCTGTCCGACGGGAAAAGCGTTACTGTCAAAATGAATGAAGGGTGTATTTTTGAAAACTTTGCACCTACGTATTTCAGCGGAGGCGCAGGACTTGCATCGACTCTTCTCGATTATTCGGCGTTTGCGGAAATGCTTCTGGAGGAAGGAAAAAATATACTGCCGAAGGAGCTTGTTTTTGCTATGTCATCACCGCAGCTGCCGTCGGGTATTATGCCGGGAAATCAGGTCTGGGGACTTGGCGTGCGAGTTATCACCGATGATTCGTATAAGTATTTGCCAAAAGGCACATTCGGCTGGAGCGGAGCGTACGGTACACATTTCTGGGTAGATCCGGTAAACAGAATAACAGCCGTTTATATGAAAAATTCACGTTTTGACGGCGGAGCAGGGGCAAATACTGCCAATAAATTTGAAATTGACGTGTTCAATTCACTTAAAGGAGAAAGTATATGACAGGCGGATACGATTGCGACGGATGCCTTTTTTACGAATATGACGAAGAATACGAGTGCTACGTTTGCACAGTCTATCTTGACGAGGACGAGCTTGAACGCCATATGAGCCGTCAGTATAAAAAATGCCCGTATTATAAATCGGGCGATGAATACAAGACCGTAAAAAAGCAGATGTGATATATTAAAGCACCTCAGCGGATCATCCGCCGAGGTGCTTTGACGTTTAAGACTTATTATTTGTTTTTTGCTTTGTTCAAGAAAGCCTTGAGGTGTTCGCTCTTTGGATTGTTGAATACCTCATCGGACGTGCCTTCTTCTTCGATTATTCCGTTTGCCATATAGATTATCTTGTCGGCTACGTTGTGGGCGAATTCCATCTCGTGCGTTACGACGATCATTGTCATATCTTTCGATTTAAGACTCTTTATGACGTTCAGAACTTCACCTGTAAGCTCGGGGTCGAGAGCTGAGGTCGGTTCGTCAAAGCACAGTATATCGGGTGTCATTGCGAGCGCTCTTGCAATGGCGACACGCTGACACTGTCCGCCGGAAAGCTCGCAGGGATATGCGTTTTTCTTTTCCGCAAGTCCGACTCTTTCAAGAAGAGTAAGTGCTGTGGCTTCTATCTTTTGTGTTTCCTCTGCCTTGAATTTGTGTGCGGCAGAGCCTTTAAGCTTGAGTTTTTTTATTTCATCGTTGAGAGCGAGCGTCGGTGCAAGCGTTATGTTCTGAAACGCAGTATACTGCGGAAACAGATTGAACGACTGAAAAACAAGCCCAAAGTGCAGACGGTTGGAGCGTATCTCGCCGTCCGTCATATTTTTCTTTTCGGCACCGTCTATAAGAAGCTTTCCGTCAACCGTTATTTTGCCTTCGTCCGGTGTTTCAAGAAAGTTAAGACAACGCAAAAGCGTAGTCTTTCCGCTTCCCGAAGAGCCTATGATCGCAAGCACCTGACCTTTTTTAAGCTCAAACGAAATGTTTTTTAAGACCTCGACGTTACCGAAGCTTTTAACGATACCTTCAACCTTTAAAATACTATCCGACATTTCATTCACCCCTTGTAATAATCAAGCTTTTTCTCTAAATATCCGAACAGAAGCGTCAGTATTCCGACAAATGCAAGGAAGAATACACCTGTGTAGAACAACGGCCATATAAGACCTTTTGACGTGTATCTTTCCGCTGCCATGATTATTTCGGAATACGCTATAACTCTTGCCAAGGAAGTATCCTTTACAAGCGTTATTATTTCGTTGCCCATAGGCGGAACGATGCGCTTGATGACCTGGAACAGAACGACACGTGTGAATATCTGCCTTTTTGTCATACCGAGAACTTGTCCTGCCTCGTACTGACCTTTCGGGATGGATTCGATGCCGCCGCGGTATATTTCGGAAAAATATGCCGCATAGTTGATTATAAAGGCAATGAGAACTGCTGTAAGTCTGCTGCTCATGGGAGTGTTAAAAACAAGTCCCGGTACGTACATTACAACAAAAAGCTGTAAAACGAGAGGCGTACCTCTTATTATCCAGACAAAGGTTTTTGTAACGTATTTTATAGGTGCAAAGCGTGACATAGAACCGAACGTAATTAAAAGTCCCAGAGGAACAGCACCCAAAAGAGTAAGTAAAAATATAAGACCGTTTTGGGCAAAGTTAGCAAACAGGTCCTGTGTTATCACCCAAAATGACATAATTTAATGCACCTTTCCGTTTTATAATATCGCAAATTGCCTGCGGCATATGTCGCAGGCAATTTAAGTTGTTTATCTTCTATCAGCCTTTAACAAGCTGTGAATCAAGCTTGTATTTCTTTGCGATAGCATCTATCGTGCCGTCTTCCATAAGAGCCTTGATAGCTTCGTTGAACTTTGCAACGATCTCGGAATCGGACTTACGGAAAGCGATTCCGTAATATTCAAGACCGAATTCGTAAGCATCAACAACAACGAGATCTGCAAAGTCTGTGCCTTCGCCGATCATACCGATAGACGTTACGAAGTCAACAACGCAGCCGTCGCACGTGCCTGATTTAACTTCCATAATTGCCTTTGCCATTGTATCAACTGCCGTGTAGTTGATCTCAGCATTTGCGAAAACCTTGTCTGCTGCAATCTTGTCAGCTTCCTTACCGATTATCGTCGTTTCACCTGCCGAACCTTTTTCAGCGCAGAGCTTTGCGCCCTTAAGACCTTCGGCTGTGCTGTACTTTTCAAGGTTTTCAGCCTTAACAACGAGAACCTGCTTGTTTTCCATGTAGGGGTTGGAAATACCCATGTTTGCTTTACGGTCGTCGTCTATCGTCATACCGTTCCAGATGCAGTCGATGTTGCCTGCGTTAAGCTCTGTTTCCTTGGAGTTCCAGTTGATCTCCTGGAATTTAGGTGTGATGCCGAGCTTTTTGCAAACTGCTTCTGCAAATTCCGTTTCAAAACCTACGAGTTTGTTGTCATCGTTGAAATAGTTCATAGGCTCGAAGTACGTTATACCGATAACGATCTCACCTTTTTCAACGATCTCCGCATATGTAAGAGCTTTGTTTCCACAGGAGCAGAAAATGCCCAAACACATTACAAGTGCCATAATGAGTGCTGTGATCTTTTTCATTTCTTTAATCACCTTTCAATTTTTTCTTCGGCGTAAGCCGTTACCCGTACAGTGTACACTAAATTAGTCAATTTGTCAAGATACTATTTTACCAAATTAAACTGTTAAAATCAAACCCTCATTATACAATATAACTTTTATATCGGCAAAAACCGCAAAGTGAAGGTGTTTTTATTGACAACACGGATAATTTATGATAAAATACTATTATTATGAGGTGCCTATGAATATTTTTGAATATATAAAGCTTGATCTTGATGAAAAACCGCTTGACCGTATAGTGACAGACGGCGGAATGTGTGCTGTTTTCAGAAGTATATGCTGTATAGGCGACAGTCTTTCCTCGGGCGAGTTTGAGTCGATCGATGAAAATAACGAGAAAAAGTATCACGATATGTTTGAATACTCCTGGGGACAGTATATTGCAAGAAGCTGCGGAGCAAAAGTTCTTAATTTTTCAAAAGGGGGACTTACCGCAAAGGAATATTGCGATTCCTTTGCCGAAGCAAACGGCTTTTGGGATGAGGATAAGCGCGCTCAGGCATACGTTATAGCACTTGGATATAACGATCTTTTCGGACTTAAAATGAGCGTGGGAAGTCTTGATGACGTTTGTTTTTATGACTGTGAAAAGAACGCCGAGACTTTTGCAGGCTATTACTGCCGTATTATTCAAAAAGTGAAAAAAATTGCACCCGATGCGAAGTTTTTTCTTGTGAGTATGCCGAGGACCGAGAATGAAAAGCAAAACGCAGAAAAAGCCGAACATAACCGTCTTTTGCACAGTATAGCAGAGGCGTTTGGAAATACTTACACGGTGGACTTGTACACGTATTCACCGATACACGACGAGGATTTCAGAAACAGATTTTATATGGGCGGACATATGACGCCGGCAGGATATATACTTTCGGCAAGAATGATAGAAAGCTATATTGACTACATAGTGCGCCATAACTGCAAAGATTTTAAGGAAACGGCGTTTATAGGCACGAGTCTGCGCTATTACAAAAACGATGATAAACAATAAAAAAGAACTTGAAGAATTTTTTTGCGGTGTCAAAAACACAGCTCCATTTGTGAAAAACATACCCGAATTCAAGCCGACAGGACGGTATGAAAATATAGAAGCCGTGACGTTTGAAGGCGTTTCTTACCGCGGCGAAAAAACGAAGGTGTTTGCTTACGTTGCGTATCCCGAAGGAGCTTGCGAAAATACTCCCGGCATCGTGCTCATACACGGCGGTGCGGGACACGCATACCTTCCGTGGGTAAAAGCCTGGTGTGACAGAGGTTATTCCGTTATAGCCCCCGATACCGTCGGACATATGCCGACTGAAGTAAATGCAGGTGAAACGGAAGCGGACGTACGGTGGAAAAAAGGTCTTTTCGGTGTGTTTGAAGAGGAAGGATACGTATCCGCTCCCGATAACGACGATATGGCATCGTATGACGAAAACGTTGAAGACAGATGGCTCGTTCACATAACATCGCAGTCTATGCTTGCGTTTTCTATCCTTGCACAGAGCGGTCGTGCCGATAAAAATAAGATAGGCGTTATGGGAATATCGTGGGGAGCTGTTGCAATATCATATCAGCTCGGATACGATGAAAGACCCGCTTTTGCCATACCCGTTTACGGATCGGGCTATCTTGCCGAGTCCCTTGCCTGGATGAAGGATAAATTTGCACATCCGAAAACGCGGGAATATTTTCTTGCCGAGGAGCGTTTTCAACACGTAAAAATGCCGATACTGTGGCAATGCTGGAACGACGACCACTGTTTTTCCGTAACTTCCAATTCAAAAAGCTATATTGATACGGTGAAAAATAACGACAAAACGCTGTTGTCTGCGGTTGACGGTATGGGACATTCACACGGCTTTGCCTGGATAAGAAAAGAACCGTTTGTTTTTGCTGACAGCATAGTGAAAAACGGGGCAAGCTTACAGCGCTTTACGTCACTTCCGTCACTTAAAGATCCCGAATGTACGTATGTATACGACGGCAGTATAAATGCAAAAATATATTATATAACCGAAAAAATGACGTATTCAAAGCACGAAAAATACGGCTTGGAAAGCACGTTTATGGATCAGGTGTGGAGATCGGCTCCCGCCTTTGCAGAAAACGGAAAAATTACAGCTGTGCTTCCGAATGACGTATGTGAATATTATATTGAAATTTCAAATGATGACGGTGATGTTGTAACCACACCGATAATAAAATAAAATCCGAAAGGAAAAATTTGTATGTTAACAGATATCGAAATTGCTCAGCAGACAAAAATGAGACCTATTACGGAGATCGCAAGCGCCCTCGGCATAGCCGACGACGAGTTGATCCCTTACGGAAGATACAAAGCGAAGATCGACGACGGCTTCGAAAAAAGAATGGCAGACAAACCCGACGGAAAGCTCGTTTTAGTAACGGCTATAAACCCCACACCTGCAGGTGAAGGAAAAACCACGACCACTATCGGCCTCGGACAGGCTATGGCGAAGATAGGCGAAAACGCCGTTATCGCTTTGAGAGAGCCGTCACTCGGTCCTGTTTTCGGTGTCAAAGGAGGTGCCGCGGGCGGCGGATATTCCCAGGTGCTTCCCATGGAAGATATAAATCTGCATTTCACGGGAGATTTTCACGCCATAACGTCTGCAAACAACTTGCTCTGCGCTATGCTTGATAACCACATACAGCAGGGAAATGCGCTCGGAATAGATCAAAGGCGCGTGCTTTTCCAGAGAGTTCTCGATATGAACGACAGAGCGCTCAGAAATATAGTTATAGGACTCGGCGCAAAGGCTGACGGTGTACCCCGTCAGGATAAATTCAGCATCACTGTTGCAAGTGAAGTAATGGCGATACTTTGCCTTGCTTCATCCGTTTCGGATCTTAAAAGAAGACTCGGAAACATTCTCGTTGCATACACGTACACAGGCGCACCCGTTTATGCAAAGGATCTCGGTGCGGCAGGTGCTATGACGGCACTTTTGAAGGATGCACTTAAACCCAATCTCGTCCAGACCACGGAGAACACACCCGCTATAATCCACGGAGGACCTTTTGCAAATATTGCCCACGGATGTAACTCTGTAAGAGCTACGAAGCTTGCATTGAAGCTTGCCGATTATGCAATAACGGAAGCGGGCTTCGGTGCCGACCTCGGTGCTGAAAAGTTCCTTGATATCAAATGCCGTGTTGCAGGGCTTGCACCTTCCTGCATCGTTCTCGTTGCAACGGTTAGAGCGCTGAAATACAACGGCGGCGTTGCAAAGGCAGATCTTGCAAACGAAGATCTTGAAGCCCTTGCAAAAGGCGCGTGCAACCTTGAGGCACATATTGAAAATCTTACGAAATACGGCGTTCCCGTTGTCGTTGCCATCAACCGCTTCGGCACGGATACTGACCGTGAGCTTGAGCTTCTTGAACAGATATGCCGTGAAAAAGGCGCATCGTTTGCACTTTCCGAAGTGTTTGCAAAAGGCGGCGACGGCGGTATAGCTCTTGCACACGAGGTAGTAAAGGCGTGCGAAAAGCCTTCTGCATTTAAGCCTATATATTCCGACGAGCTTTCCATAAAAGAGAAAATAGAAACGCTTGCGCGCGAGATATACGGTGCAAAGGGCGTCAAATTTGACGACAAAGCACTCCGTGATATAAAGAATATCATGGCGGTCGATCCCGAATACGCAAAGTTCCCGATATGCGTTGCAAAAACACAGTATTCGCTGTCGGATGATCCTTCGCTTCTCGGACGTCCGAGCGGTTTTGAGCTTACCGTACGCGAGGTAAAGGTATCGGCAGGAGCAGGATTTATCGTCGTGCTTACAGGCTCTATTATGACTATGCCCGGCTTGCCCAAAGAACCTGCGGCACTCAAAATAGACGTCGATGATGACGGTAACATTTCAGGACTGTTTTGATCTATGGAACAGATTTATATAACTTCCTCGGCACAGGAAACGGAAAAACTCGGTGCAGAGTTTGCAAAAACTTTAAAGGGCGATGAATTCATTGCAATGTACGGCAATCTCGGCGCAGGCAAAACTGCGTTTGTCAGAGGTATGGCGTCGTATATATGCCCGAATAGCGCCGTGAGCAGTCCGTCATATACGCTTATTAACGAGTATACAACGGGAAAATTTCCCCTTTATCATTTCGACGTTTACAGAATAACGGACGATGACGATCTGTACTCAACAGGTTTTTACGATTATCCGGGGACGGGTGTATGCGTTTGCGAGTGGAGTGAAAATATCCCCGATGCCATCCCCGACGGTGCGTATTCCGTGATCATCGAATACGTTGATGAAGACAAAAGAAGAATAACGATTAAGAAAAGAGATTGATATGCTTATTCTTGCACTTGATACGACAGCGGTAACTGCAACGGCATCGCTGTGCGACGGCGAAAAAAGGCTTGGTGAATACACAGTTACAACGACTCTGCATCACAGCGAAACGATGCTTCCCATGATAGAGCATCTGCTTTCCTCGTGCGGAGTAAAAGCGCAGGACGTGGAAATGTTTGCAGCATCTGCCGGCCCCGGCTCATTTACCGGTGTCAGGATCGGTGCGGCGGTGCTTCTGGGGCTTGCTTTCGGAAGAGACGTGCCGTGCGTCGGTGTTTCATCCCTTGAAGCTATGTCGTATAATTTGAACGGAATTTCGGGCGAATTTATCGTTTGCCCTGCAATGGATGCAAGACGAAATCAGCTTTATAACGCTCTGTTTCATCACAAGGACGGTAAAATAACACGCCTTTGCGACGACCGTGTTATAATGTCAGATGAGCTTGCACGCGAGCTTGAACAGTATGAAAACCTCCCCGTCTATCTTGTAGGCGACGGACGGTACATAATAAAGAAGGATTTTGAAAAAGGGATATTCCCGCCTGAACAGATATCGTGCCAGAGCGCATATTCAACAGCGCAAACAGCACGTATCATATACGAAAACGCGGAAGACAGATCGGTATTTTCCGACACGTCTTTCAAACCCGTTTATCTTCGTTCTTCGCAGGCTGAACGGAATTTGAAAAAGTCAAATTAATTATTTATATAAGGAGAAAAAAGATGAGTAAAAAAATTGCACTTGCATGTGATCACGGCGGTTATGAGCTTAAAGAAGCCGCAAAACAGTACCTTACGTCGAAAGGTATCGAATTCATTGACTTCGGATGCGACGGCGAAAGCGTACACTATCCCGATTATGCACATAAGCTTTGCGTAAGCATTCAGGACGGAACGTGCTACAGAGGACTTCTTTTCTGCGGTACGGGAATCGGTATAAGCATTGCGGCTAACAAACACAAGGGTATCCGTGCGGCTTGCTGCTCCGATACGTTCTCTGCAAGAATGACGAGAATGCACAACGACGCAAACGTACTTTGTATGGGCGGAAGAGTTGTAGGTATCGGTCTTGCACTTGATATGATCGAGCTGTTCTTGAATACAGAATTTGAAGGCGGCAGACATCAGACGCGTGTTGATATGATAACAGCGCTTGAAAATGACTAAAAGAATATTGTCCGTTGACCTGGGGGACAAGCGCACGGGACTTGCCGTGAGTGACGAGATGTGTGTGCTTGCCTCCGGTATCGGATGCATCAAAGAAGATTATATCGTTTATATTGCCGATGCGGTAGCGAAAAAAGCTGCCGAATACGATGTTTGTAAGATCGTGGTCGGTAATCCCGTCAATATGAACGGGACAAAAGGTCCGAGAAGCGAAAAAGCACAGGGGTTTGCAGCTCTTCTCGGTGAAAAAACGGACGTTCCGATCGTTCTTTTCGACGAACGCCTCACCACGGTATCGGCGCATCAGTATATGAATATGACCAATACCAGAGGTAAAAAACGCAAGGAAACGGTCGATACGCTGTCAGCGGAGATAATACTGCAAAATTATCTTGATTATTTGAGAAATCATCCCTCGGAAGCTTGAGGCGCGCCTCTTTTCGAGGGACTTCTTACGTTATTGAAAGAAGGTGTTGGTGTGGAGTCTTTTTCGAAAAAAACAAATAAACTTGTCATTGTCGGCTTTGATAAATACTACGCGCGTATGCTTGAGCTCGAAGGACTTGAGCTTGGGATTGATTGCATAAAAATAGACTCGCATTACGACAAAGAAGCTTTAAGAAAAGCGTTTGCGGATGCTGACGGCGCAGTTACCGTTTTTAATTCCGACGAGCTTTATTCGGAAACCGACGCCGTGTCTTTTCTTGAAAATATCGACTCTCATTGTATGCGTACGGCAATCGTTTCCTCACGACGTATCGGTGCGTATATCAACTCTTTCGTTTCTCAAAGAACTGAAAAAATGTGTATTTTCAAACGTCCTTACCGAATAGAAGAACTGTTTTTGTTTCTGTGCGGCAGAAGGCACGCTGTAATTCCGCATTTACTTCAGACTCATACAGAAAGTAATGCTCCCGAAATAAAGATATCTGCCGATACGCACAGCGCAAGCTTTGCGGGAAATATGATATATTTTACACAAACGGAGTTTAAGATACTCTCTTTGCTTCTTTCCAAAAGAGGTACACCCGTGTCACGCGACGAGCTGTATTCGTGCGTATGGAAAAGCAGAGAAAAAAATACAAACACGCTTGACGTTTACATAAGATATATGCGTAAGAAATTTTCCGTCTTTTTTGATTATGATATCATAAAGACTGTCCGTAACGTCGGTTATACACTTACAGACCGTGTAACGTGGCGTTTTTAAAAGGAAGAAAATACAGATCGGCTCATAATGGGATTTCCCGTTATGAGCCGATCTTTATATTATATTTCTTTCCATTTTGATTTTGTTCCGGAAAATATTTCTTTTATATTTTCCGATGTCAGAGAGTCGTTCGGATTCGAAGGATGAACGATAACGGAAATTCCGCACGCCGAGTAAAGCTTACACGTAAGGGCTGTTTTTGGTATTTCAGCAGAGGTAAAAGCAATACCGCCGTTCTTTGCGGCTTCCGCGCACGCACGCGAAAGCGACGTCTGTATCTCAATATTAAGTCCCGTGTTTACGAGGTTCATATACGCCTTTGCAAGCTTGTCAACTATAAAATAGGATGAATATGAACAGTACAGAGTCAGATTGCCCTTCGTTTTTGCGTATATCATTTTATCTCGTAGCCGCAGAATTTTATTGCCGCCTGTGCAAGCTCCGTCGTCGGGTCAACGGTCGGGCAGTCAAGGCAGAGAAGCTGTGCGGCAAGGGGAAGCTCCGTGCATCCGAGGATGAAATAATCCGCTCCCTTATCCGTAAGAGAGTTTATAACAGACATCATATCATCTCTGTATGCATCGGGGCAGGCGTTTGCTTTTACACCCTCGTAAATTACTCTCATAAGGGCATCTTGCTCACCTTCGTCGGGTATAAGATACGAAACGCCGTTTTTTTCAAGCACGCTGCTGTAAAGTCCGGATGCAAGTGTGCCCTTTGTTGCAAGGACAGCCGCTGTCTTTTTGGGAAATTTTTCTTTACATGCGATGGCTGTTGCTTCAAGCATACTGATAAAAGGTACGTTTGTCAGCTTCTGCAATTCGGGCAAAAAATAGTGAGCCGTGTTGCAGGGCATTATGATGCAGTCCGCACCGCATCCTTCGAGTTTATGCAAGGAATCCGTCATATTGGGAAGAGGCGATGCGCCGCCCGATAATATCGCCGCCGTTCTGTCGGGAATCGACGAGTTGTCGTCTATGTAGATCCTTATATGAGCGTTATCACAGTCCGCCTTCGTCATATTTACGATTTTTGTAAAGAGGTCGGCTGTTGCAAGCGGACCCATTCCGCCGAGTATACCAATACTTTTTTTCATTTTATTCTCCGTTCCGCACATAGGCATAAAGTAATCAATATTTTAATGCGGCAATTATTTTATCACGAAAATAATGAACAAGTCAAGAGTTTGAATATATTGCATATAATGTTTATGAAAAACATAAACGGGAGGATATATGACAAATAATACAAATTACGGATACCTCGGCGTCACTGTGACGACGGCACTCAATTCGATCCCGATAAAGGGGGCGACCGTTGCGATATCACGCTTCGAAGACGGAGTTGACGTTCCGTTTAAAATTCTTACCACGAACGAAGACGGTAAGACCGACATCGTGCTTCTGCCGACACCGCCTCGCGAAAATTCACTGACACCGAATCCCATAGGACCGTCGTATTCGGTGTATAACGTGCGTGTGGATAAAGAAGGGTACTATACTCAAAACAGCCTTAACGTGCCCATATTCACAGGTATAACGTCGATACAGCCCATGCGGCTGATACCGCTTGTTTACGGTCAGTTCCAGGGCGTTCCCGACGACAGGATACCGTATTCGGAATTAACGAACGAAAACCCGATCGGCGAAGATCTGTAAAGGAGGCGAAAAGAAATGGCAAATCTTCCTTTTATACCCGAATTTATAACGGTGCATCTCGGCCGACCGGATGAAAATGCCGAAAACGTCACCGTATCGTTTCCCGAATATATAAAAAACGTGGCATCGAGTGAAATATATCCCACGTGGCCCGAGTCGGCACTCAGAGCAAATATTTTAGCACAGATATCATATGCGCTCAACCGTGTGTATACGGAATACTACAGAGCAAGCGGATACGATTTCGATATAACCTCGTCCACAGCGTTCGACCAGAGCTTCGTAAGAGGACGTGATATATTTGAAAATATAAGCGAAATAGTTGACGATATATTCAATAACTACATAGTAAGACGCGGAAACGTCGAACCTCTTTTCGCTTCGTACTGTAACGGAACGACAACAACGTGCGAAGGGCTTTCCCAGTGGGGAAGTGTCACAAGGGCAAATGAAGGACTCGTTCCGTATGAGATACTCCAATATTATTACGGTGAAAATATCGACCTTGTGCAAAACGCCCCTATAGATAACATAGAACCTTCAAATCCTTTAAACCCCCTGCGTCTCGGAAGCCTCGGAGAGGACGTAAGGCAGGTACAGCTCAAGCTGAACAGAATAAGCAAGAATTATCCGTCCATTCCGAAGATCGTGCCGGTGTCGGGATTTTACACGGAATCGACGGAAAATGCCGTCAAAGCGTTTCAAAGGATATTCGATCTCACAGTTGACGGAGTAGTCGGAAAGGCGACCTGGTACAGAATACAGTTTTTATACAACGGCGTAAAACGGCTTAACGACCTTGCAGGAGAAGGTCTTGTGTACGAGGAAGTGAAAAAACAGTACCCCGACGTTCTTCGTTTCGGCGATACGGGTGATTACGTGAAAATACTGCAGTATTATCTGAGAGTGATAGGCGACTATTACGATGCCGTTCCCATTATAACCGTTACGGGTGTTTACGACGAGGAAACACAAAACGCCGTTATATCTTTTCAGAATATTTTTTCGCTTGCTCCCGATGGGATCACAGGAGAACTTACCTGGGCGGCGATATTTGATGCTTACTACGGAATACTGAACAGTCTACCTGCGGATATAATATCGTCTGCGACGGCTCCGTTCGGCGGTAATTTTCTTGCACTCGGTTCAAGCGGTGATGACGTAACACGCGTTCAGGAATATCTCAATACCGTGGCAACGGTCTATCCGTCGATCGTACCGCCTCCGCAAACGGGCGTTTACGCATCCCAAACCGAGGAGGCAGTGCGTGAATTTCAGCGTTTGTTCGATCTCACCGTTACGGGAATCGTTGAGCCGATAACCTGGGATGAGCTTACAGAACAGTACGTCCTTATAACAGAAGGAGACCTGCGGAGTGAAGGTCAGTTTGCAAACGAAGCGGGAACCGAAACACCTGCACAATAACATAAAAGGAGATACGGTATGAACAGCCAAAATATGCCCGAATTTTTCAGCTCGGCAGATCAAAGAGGGATAAACAGAGAAATACAAAATATGCTTTATTATATATCCTTTTTTGATAAGGAGATACCGAGGGTGTATCCCGACGGTATATACGGTTCGGAAACCGAGGAAGCGGTTGCGATATTTCAAGAACAAAACGGTCTTGAACCTACCGGCCGTGTAAGCTATGACACGTGGGTGAGACTCAGGGAGAGATATCTTGCGCTGAGTGATAAAAATGCACCTCCGATAAGAATATCAATATTTCCGTCATCGCTTTATGAAACGCAGACGGGTGAAAAGAGCGGTATCATAACAGTCATACAAATACTGCTTGACGAACTTTCAGAGCATATCCCCATAGGCAGTGTTGAAAGAACGGGGGTAAATGACGAACAGACTATAGAAGCGGTGAGAAAATACCAGAACATAAGAAATCTCCCCCTTACGGGTATGGTTGATAAAAGAACGTGGGATGCTCTTGCGACGGATTATGAGATCTATGATAAAAAATCAGAGTAGTGTGTATATATTTTCGCCGTAAGACCGATAATCCGTGCGATGAATTTATTACGAGGTGGCTATGTACAATAAATTTACGAAAACGGCGGAGAGCGCACTGTCAAGCGCATTGAAGTGCGCAAAAAAGATGGGACACACGTACGTCGGAACAGAGCATATCCTTTTGGGACTATTGGGTGAAAAAAGCTGTATTGCCTGTAAAATACTCGTCAGCCGAGGAGTGGAATACGATACGGTAAGCGATATGATAGAGGATGCAGTGGGCTTCGGTGAGGTGACGGATATATCGTCAAAGGATATGAGCCCGAGAGCGAAAACCGTGATAAACAGTGCATCTTACGAGGCAATGAAGTATTCGGCGCCGTGCGTCGGCACAGAGCATATTTTGCTTGCGCTTATGGGTGAAAGCGACAGCACGGCATACAGAATAATAAGCTCTCACGGAGTGAAGCTGTCTGACCTCTATACGGATATAATGGCTTTTATCGACAACGGCTCGTGTGAAAAAGGAGTGTTTGTAAAAGAAAAGAAAGCCAGAACGTATCTTAAGGATATGCCGACACTCAAGCAATACGGGAAAAATCTCAACGAGGAAGCCCAAAAGGGACGCTTCGACCCCGTTTTGGGCAGAGACGAGGAGATGCAGAGAGTCATACAGATACTGTCCAGAAGAAACAAAAACAACCCCTGCCTTGTCGGAAAGGCAGGGGTCGGAAAAACGGCTATAGCAGAGGGGCTTGCGCTTAAAATAGTAAACGGCGACGTTCCGTGCGATCTTGAAAACAGAGTCATTTTTTCCGTCGATATGAGCGCAATGCTGGCAGGCGCAAAGTATCGCGGCGAATTTGAAGACAGAATGAAAAACATAATGTCCGAGGTTGCCAAAAACCCCTGCGTGATACTGTTTATAGATGAACTTCACACTATTGTCGGAGCAGGCGCGGCGGAGGGAGCTATAGATGCGGCAAATATTCTGAAGCCCGCACTTGCAAGAGGCGAGATGCAGATAATAGGTGCAAGCACACCCGATGAGTACAGAAAGAGCGTGGAGCGTGACTCCGCACTCGAACGAAGATTCCAGCCTGTTACGGTCTGTGAGCCGACAAAGGAAAAAACACTTGAGATATTGCACGGAATAAAGGAACGCTACGAAGCTCATCACCGTGTAAAAATATCGGATGAAGCAATAAAAACGGCAGTCGAGCTTTCGGGAAGATTTATGACGGACAGATGTTTTCCCGATAAAGCCATAGATCTCATCGATGAGGCGTGCAGCAGAAAAAGAGTTGCCGTATCGGAGCTTCCTTTCGAGGTGAAGAAAGATGAAAAAGAGTTGAAAAAGCTTGCAGAGGAAAAAGAAGCGGCAATAAAAAAACGTGATTTTGACAAGGCTTGCCGAATAAGAGAAAAAGAAAAAAAGCTTATAAGTACAATAGAAGAAAAGAAACTCTCATATGGCAAAAAAAGAGAAACTGAAAATTTAGTTGTTCTTTCTGATGATATAGCAAAAGTCATAACGGGTATAACGAAAATACCGACGGGCAGACTTCTTGAAGGGGAAGCGGAGTATTTACGTACGCTTGAGGAAAGACTTAACGAAAAAATAATAGGGCAAAAGGATGCAGTCGGTTGTGTTTGCCGTGCCGTTTTGCGTTCGAGAATAGGAATAAAGGACCCTGCACGTCCTTGCTCTTTCATATTCTGCGGTCCTACGGGAGTCGGTAAAACGATGCTGTGCCGAGAGCTTGCAAAACAGCTGTTTTCATCGGATTCGGCTTATATAAAGCTTGATATGAGCGAGTATATGGAAAGCCATTCCGTATCGAGAATGATAGGCTCGCCGCCCGGATACGCAGGGTACGGTGACGGAGGCAAGCTTACTGAGGCAGTAAGGAGAAACCCTTATTCCGTCGTTGTTTTTGACGAGATAGAAAAAGCGCATAAAGATGTTTTCAACCTTCTTTTGCAGATACTTGATGAAGGCAGACTTACCGACAGCTCAGGGGCTGAGGTGAATTTTAAAAATTGTATTGTCATAATGACGTCAAATGCGGGGTTTGAACGTCCCGATAAAGATATAAGGTTCGGTTTTTCATCGGAAAGCTTTGATGAAAAAGAACACGTCACAAAAGCCGATAAAGCGCTTAAAGGGCTGTTTTCCTCGGAGCTTCTCAACCGCGTTGACGAAACCGTTATTTTCAGATATCTTGATAAAAACGACGGGTGCAAAATAGCGGATAAAATGCTTTCCGAGCTTAAAAAACGGTGTTCCGATGCGGGCTGCGAAATACTGTTTTCGCCGTGCGTCGGTGATTTCATAGCAAGCGCAGGGTGCAAAAAGGAGTACGGAGCGAGAAATTTAAGACGTGTGATACAAAAAAAGATCGAG
Organism: Eubacteriales bacterium; assembly: GCA_045545665.1. GTDB lineage: Bacteria > Bacillota > Clostridia > Oscillospirales > CAG-272 > RGIG7213. The sequence continues at coordinate 14,652 of JAZQBL010000012.1, read as the reverse complement.
GATGCCGTCTCTGCAAGGCTTCTTGACGGTTCTGTCAGCGTGGATAAACGGCTGTTCGCAGACATTGAAAACGGAGAGCTTGTGCTGAAAGAAAGCGAAACGGTGAACTTTGTATAATAAGAAACAGAAAGTTAATAAATCACACTTGAAAAAAAGTTTTTCAAGTGGTAAAATAACAAAAAAATACTCGGAGGAACAGATATGAAGGTAACAAAAGAATCTATCATCGGCGATATTCTCGATCACGATGCAGGAACAGCGGAATTCTTTTTTGAGATCGGTATGCACTGCCTCGGATGCCCTCATTCAAGAGGAGAATCCGTTGAAGACGCGTGTGCTGCACACGGAACGGATGCAGACGCTCTTATCGCAAAGATAAACGCTTATCTTGAAAGTAAATAAAAAAATCGTACCCTGTGTTTTAACACAGGGTACAGTTTTTTTTAAAGCATTTTGCTGTCTTTTCTTATGTCAAGTACGGCTTTGGCAAGCATTTTTTTGTGTGTGTCGGGAAATACACTGTAAAGCTCTGCACACAAGTCTTCACTGAAAAGAAGCTTTATCGTTTTGTGAGATGTTTCGATCTTATCTACGTGCTTCAATTCGTTTTCATCTATTATCATGCTTGTGATGACGATGTAGTATGTCTTTCGGGAATCTGCAATAAGATTGCCCGTTTTTGCTTTGTAGCCGTAGTGTATGTATCTGTAATATTTGTACGGTTTTACGTATGTACCTCGGAATAGTCTGCTGTAACGCATGGTCTGTTCGTTAAACGAAACTGTTATACCCCATCTTGAAACGCAGTAAAGTGTTGCAAAAAGCAAGAGAATGCCGCAACAGGCAAATATGATCTGACCGAACATGACGTTCGTGTCTTCCGTTTGATTTTTGTCGCTTGCTAAAAAGAAAAACATTAAAGCGGATGCGACGGTGCCCACGACACAGCTGATAACAGCACAGTGCAGTACGGTTCGGTTAAGAGATACGACAACTTTTTTATTTCCTTTTTTCATATCCACCTTATAAAAATGCTGAGATATAGCTTATTATACAATATCCCGTTTGATATGTCAATAAACAAATTGTTTTTTGTAGGGATTGCAAATAAAAATATTTTGTAAAAAGTTTTTTAATTTTTTCACACGAAATGAAATCTTAAACCTAAAACAAATGTTTTCCATAAAAATATAGTTGACTTAAGCAAAATAATATGTTATAATGCACGAGTGTAAATATGTACTGCTGTTACAGCGTGTTTGCGGCAAGAATATCAAAACAGCTTAAGCAGTGGATATTATGGGGGATGGATATGAAAAACGAAAGAGATGCAATGCAAAGAGCACATGATCGTCTTGACAGTAAAAAAAAGACGTTTGAAAATTGGAAACTGTGTGCTGCGGGATTACTCCTTTACGACGTTGCAGTTGCATTTGCTTCGTATTTTTTTGCCTTGTGGTTGAGGTTTGATTTCAGATTTTCCGAAATACCCGATGTATATATTACCGCATGGCTGAGATTTTCACCCATATACGCCTGCGTGTGCGTACTCGTTTTTTGGATATTGCGCCTGTACAGAAGTATATGGCGGTTTGCAAGCTTTGTTGAGCTGGAAAGGATCACGGCGGCGTCGATCGTTTTGGGTATCTTTCACGGCGTTACGGTCACGTTTGCATTTGAAAGAATGCCGATGACTTACTACATTGTCGGTTCATCAGTCCAATTTATGCTTGCTTTGGCAGTGCGTTTTGCATACAGATTTATACTGCTTGAACGAAACAAAAAAGTGAAAGCGGTACAACAAGTTCCTGCAAGCCGTGTTATGCTCATTGGCGCAGGGTCGGCAGGGCAGATGATACTGCGTGATCTGCACGGAGCAAAGGAAGTAAACGAACAGGTCTGCTGCATAATAGACGATGACAAGAATAAATGGGGCAGATATATCGACGGAGTTCCGATAGTAGGCGGCAGAGAAGATATCCTGCTGAATGCGGAAAAGTACAAGATAGAGAAGATATTTCTTGCTATCCCGAGCGCATCGCCTGCACAGCGCCGCGATATACTTGATATATGCAAGGAGACGGATTGCGAACTGAAAAATCTTCCGGGATTTTACGAGTTCGTTTTAGGGAAAGTAACGGCAAGCTCAATGAAGAAAGTTGAGGTCGAGGACCTTCTCGGCAGGGAACCCGTGAAAATAAATACGGATGAAATAAAAGATTTCGTCCGCGGAAAAACGGTACTCGTCACAGGCGGCGGCGGTTCTATCGGAAGTGAACTGTGCAGACAGATAGCAGGGCACAACCCCGAGAGACTCATAGTTTTTGATATATACGAAAATAACGCTCACGCTATCGGGCTTGAGCTGAAAGATAAGTTTCCCGACCTTGAGTTGCACGTCTTGATAGGTTCTGTCCGCGACAGCAGACGAGTTGACCGGGTATTCGCGCAGTACAAACCGGATATAGTCTACCATGCGGCAGCTCATAAGCATGTTCCTTTGATGGAGTACAGCCCTTGTGAGGCGATAAAAAATAATGCAATAGGTACGTATAAGACGGCGTACGCCGCTATGAAAAACGGTTGTAAAAGATTTGTGCTTATTTCCACGGATAAAGCGGTAAATCCCACAAACATAATGGGAGCTTCAAAACGTCTGTGTGAGATGATAATTCAATCTTTTGACAGAAAAATACGCGACGGCAAGGCAGACGAGCTTCCTGCAATGCACGTGCATACGGAAGATCCGGACGGAAGCATGATGGATATGACGAGCGAGTGTGAAACGCCGAAAACGGAGTTTGTCGCAGTCCGTTTCGGAAATGTACTCGGTAGTAACGGTTCGGTTATTCCGAGGTTTAAAGAGCAAATAGAAAAGGGCGGCCCGGTGACGGTAACGCATCCTGACATCATAAGATATTTTATGACGATTCCCGAGGCAGTTTCACTTGTTCTTCAAGCGGGAATATACGCCGACGGCGGAGAAATATTTGTTTTGGATATGGGATCTCCCGTTAAAATAGATACTCTTGCAAGAAATTTGATAAGATTGTCCGGATTGAAGCCGGACGTCGATATAAAAATATCCTATACGGGATTGAGAGCAGGCGAAAAGCTGTATGAGGAGAAGCTTATGTCAGAGGAGGGAATGAGGACGACCCCGAATCATTTGATACACATAGGCTGTCCGATACCGTTTGACACTGATAAATTTTTACATCAGCTTCAGGATCTGATGACCGCGGCATACGACGGACGAGATGATAAAATACGTGACCTTGTCGTGGATGTCGTAAGCGCATACCATCCTGTATGCTCGCAAGAAAAAGGAAGCGATATGCGCATTCCTGCTTCGATATCGTAATTACGTGACTGATTTGAATTGATAGAATGTGAATTGTGTATGTACATAAGATTTTTTAAGAGATTTTTTGATTTTATACTTTCGTTGATAGCTTTTATTGCGTTATCCCCGATATTGCTGATTTTTTCAGTCGTCGGTGCGATCGTTATGAAAGGCAACCCGTTTTTTGTTCAGCCGAGACCCGGTAAAAAAGATAAGAGCGGAAAAGAAAAGATATTCAAGCTCGTTAAGTTCAGAACGATGAGCAATGCAAAGGACAAAGACGGCAAGTTGCTTCCGGATGATCAGCGACTTGGAAAGTACGGCGCATGGTTGCGCTCGACATCCCTTGATGAACTTCCGTCACTTGTGAATATCATTAAAGGTGATCTTGCAATAGTCGGTCCCAGACCTCAACTTGTGCGTGACATGACCTTTATGACCGATGAACAAAGACGCCGCCATGACGTGCGTCCCGGACTTACGGGCCTTGCACAGGTGAACGGACGGAACAGCATAACATGGGAAAAGAAGTTTGAGTATGATCTTCAGTATATCGACAGTAAAATTACATTTTGCAAGGATGCAAAAATAGTTTTTAAAACAGTTACAGAGGTACTCAAAAAGAGCGATACGGTGAGAGAAGGAACTGTTTCCGATATCGACTTCGGCGATTGGCTTATGATGGAGGGTAAAATAGACAAAGAGGATTATGATGCCAAGCAGGCAGAAGCCGTCGAACTGTTGAGGTTATGAAATGGATATACAAGGGTGGAAATATTACAATCACGCTGCTGTTCCTACGACGTCACCGCACGAATCTCCCGATATAATTCCGGTGGAAAACGGAAGTATATGGAAAATTGACGGAGGCACCCCGCTTCTGGCAAGATGGACCGAGGACTTTGACTGCGGATGTGAAACCAATTGGTGGTATGTGATAAAGGATACTCCGTTTGATATTTCCGAACTGAAGGCGAAGAGAAGATACGAAATAAATAAGGGAATCAAAAATTTTGACGTAGTAAAGATCGATCCGCTGAAATACAAAGAAGAATTGTATGCCGTGCAAGTTGATGCCTTTTCCGCATATCCGGAGAAGTACCGTCCCAACGTAGATAAATCTTTGTTTACGGAAAGTATAAACGAGTGGGATTCTCTGATAATATTCGGTGCCTTTCACAGAGATTTGGGTGAAATGTGCGGATATGCGATGATAACTCCAAAAGGAGACGGACACATGAATTTCAGTGTCCTTAAAACCAAACCGGCGTATGAAAAAGATGCAGTAAACGCCGCTTTGGTAAACGGTGTGCTGGAATATCTTAACGGCTTTTTGAAAAACGGAGGATATCTTTGCGACGGAACAAGAAGCATCAACCACGAAACCGCTTTTCAAGATTATCTTGAAAAATACTTTTCTTTCAGAAAGGCGTACTGCAAGCTTTGTATTGCGTATAATCCGAAGATCAAATGGTTGATGAAGTTGTTGTTCCCGTTCAGACGCATTTTGCTTAAATTAGACGGCATAGGGATATTTCATTTGCTCAATTCGGTTTTGCTGATGGACGAGTTGAGTCGTGAGAGAGGAAAAAAGTGAAATATTTATACGCAAGAAAAAAAGAGACGTTTAACGCTGATTTAAACGAGAATGTTGAAGTTAAAGTTTTCAAGCCCGGAATATTCAACGGATTTATGCTTTCAGGCGAAAAGAAGAATTTGAAAACAATTCTTTTCAGAGCGACCATTCAAATATCAGCACTTGGAAAAGCGAGAGTGTTTTACGTAACTGACGGTGAGAAGCTGGTACACACTTCTATGGTTATACCCAAATGCGGTAAATTTACGTTTATGAACGAAGCGGATTATGAGATCGGGCCGTGCCTTACATATCCGGAATATCGCGGAAAAGGAATATATCCCGCGGTGATAAATCATATCTGTAATTCAATAGGAAGAGACGGTACGCTTTTTTATATGATTGTTGATGAGACGAACACAGCATCAATAAAAGGAATAGAAAAAGCGAAATTCGAAAGGTGCGGAAGTGTTGATGTTACAGGGATCACTAAAAAATATAAAGCAAACAAACTGTAAGACTATAGCTGCGGAGACGTTGACGTGGAAAATTTAGTATCAATAATAATGCCCTCGTACAACACAGGGCGTTTTATAAAGGAGTCTATAGAGTCTGTTTTGTCGCAGACGTATTCCGATTGGGAACTCATCATAGTAGACGATTGTTCAGAGGATGATACGGACGACGTAGTCAGTCCCTATCTTGCTGACAGCAGAATAATTTATCTGAAAAACGAAAAGAACAGCGGAGCTGCCGTTTCCAGAAACCGTGCCTTAAAAGAGGCAAAAGGTAAGTGGATAGCTTTTTTGGATAGTGATGATATATGGGAATCGAATAAGCTTCAAAAACAAATTGAGTTTATGACGGATAACGGGTACCATTTCTCATATACAAATTACGTAGAGATAGATGAAAAATCGAATCTGAATGGAAAAAAAATTACAGGCCCTGCACATATATCGAAGTGTAAAATGTATGCGTACTGCTGGATGGGATGCCTTACGGTGATGTACGATGCCGAAAAGGTGGGACTTATTCAAATTGCAGATATCAAAAAGAACAATGACTATGCAATGTGGCTGAAGGTGTGTAAAAAGGCAGACTGTCATTTGCTTGACGAAACGCTTGCAAAGTACAGAAAAAGAGGCGGTTCAATAAGTAACAATGGATATCTGAAGCTTATAAAATGGCATTACAGGCTTTTTCGGCGTGCTGATGGAAAAAATCCTTTTTTTTCCGCTTTTCTTACATTTGGCAATCTCGTATTCGGCGTTGTAAAAAAAATTATTTATGTAAAGGGATAACCGTTCAAAGGACATCGGTATAGATCAAGGCGATGAAAGCAACGGTTGAAAGAATTTTATGGATATGCTAATTTCGTTGCTTGTTCCGACTCTTGGAGAAAGAAAAAATGAGCTTGTGCGCTTGTTTGACAGCATCGTAAATCAAAGCTATAAAAATTCGGAGGTTGTCGTCGTGTCTCAGGATAACCATGAGCTTGTATCCGAAATATGCGATAACTACAAGGAAGTATTGAAAATAAAGCATTTGAAAAGCCGGATCAAGGGATTGTCACTTGCAAGAAATATCGGTCTCGGTGCTATCAGCGGAGATGTTGTTGTTTTGTCTGATGATGACTGCTGGTATCCATCTGACGCTGTCGGCGCTATTGCCTCTGAATTTGCTGGATCTCCGGATATGGATCTGCTGCTTACTCAAATTTTTGATCCGGTAGAAAGAGTGCTTTACAAGGATTACGGTAAAAAGGAAAAAAATATTACAAAACCCGTTGAGCTTTTATCACGTTCTTCTATTGAACTTGCTTTTCGCAAAGACGAAAATATTTTGTTTGATGAACTTTTCGGACTGGGCGGCGTATATCAATCATGTGAAGAAAACGACTTTTTGATAAGATATCTGAAAGCAGGAAAAAAGATATTATATGCGCCGATCGTAACTGTGTATCATAAGAAAAAACAGGCAGGAAGAACGCAAACACAACTGATGGCCAAAGGAGCTTTTTATTCTAAGAATTTTGGCTTTATCGTATCAAATGTTGTGTTACTGAGAGACCTTATAAAGAAGAAACAGAACAATTATAAGTTTTTTTGGCAAGGATATTTTGATTACAGAAAACGCAAGAAAATGTAATTGTACATGCCGTTTGCGGCGTTGACGTGTAAGGGATGACTTTTCAGTTAAAGGTGCTGTGAAATTAATGAAAAGAGCCAAAAACTGTACTCATAAAAGACGAAGCGGAATTATAAAATAAGGTGATAAGGATATGGGTAAAATTTATTCTTTTGCTGCAAAAGAGTGAATTGGATGATAGTGTGTATTTCGAAGGGCTGTACAAAAGAACAGAAGTATTCCCGGATGAATATTAAAAATAAAGGTGAAAAACGATTATGATAACGATAATGACTCCGACATACAACAGGGCGTATATTCTCTGTAATGCATACGAATCACTAAAAAAACAGACTTCGTTTGATTTTGAATGGATAATCGTGGATGACGGCTCGACCGACGACACAGAAGATCTTGTAAATAAATGGATAAGTGAAAAAAGACCGTTTGATATAGTGTACGAAAAGCAAAAAAACGGAGGTAAGCACCGCGCAGTAAATAAAGGCGTTTCTCTTGCGAGATATGATTATTTTTTTATTCTTGATAGTGATGACAGATTGACGGAAAATGCAGTTGAGACGGTTCACAGATGGATAAAAGATATTGACGGTCTTGACGGTTTTGCAGGCGTTATGGGGTTGAAAAGTGATAATTCCGGCGTCAGTGGCGGTGTTCCCTCGCAAAAATATATTGATGCAACTAATCTTGAGAGAAAAAAATACGGTTTACTTGGAGAAAAAGCGGAAATATATAAAACAGAAATATTAAGAAAATATCCGTTCCCCGAATTCGAGGGGGAAAATTTTTTGCGTGAGTCTGCCGTTTGGAATCGTATTGCCATAGATGGTTACAAGCTCAGATGGTTTAGCGAAGTCATTTATTTATTTGAATACGTAGGGGATGGACTTACAAAAAACATAACATTTGAAACTTGTGCAAAAAACTTTCAAGGACATACGTATTGTACGAAATTGCACTTACAAACGGTAACCGGACTTTTGTATTACTATAAGTGCGGTGAATTTTATAAAATAGCCTCATTGAAAAAAATTTCTTTCAGAAAAGCACGTAAAATTCTCAATGTAAGCAGCTTTTCGATGATGATTGGAATATTTGTTTTTCACATCAGAAATGTGTACATCAAATTTTTCAAAAAAACGGACGGTAATTAATTATGAATGCAAGTATAAATCTGAAAAGAAACAGCAGTGCGTTTTTTACATGCATGTTTGTTTTTTTGATCCTGCCTTTTTTCAGTATAGCCGGTATTAGAGATAATATCGGTGAAGCACAATATCAGATCTGGCAGGTTGTTTCTATGATATTGATGGGATTGCTTGCCTTGTCGGTAGCATCTGATATCAGGTTTAAATGGCCGGTCGGCTTGTTTATAGCCCTTCAAGGAATCATACTTTTCAGTTGCTGTTTCCATCACGGGCCTCAGTACGGAATTATCACGGTTACAATAGCTGCGATTATTTTGTTTATGCTTATGCAATCTCCTTATTTTGAGGATATAATAAATGCCGTGTGCATAATCGTTATAACTTCCGTTATCATTAACTTCGTGACTATTGTGTTAAGACTTGGTGAGGAGGACGCAGTCTTTTTTATAGGTGGCAAAAATGCACTCAGTACGTTTTTGATTCCCGGAGCGTTCCTTGTAGTTATAAATACGTATTTGCGAGGAAAAAAGTTCAGCGTTGGATATCGAATTTCTATCTTTTTGTGTTTCGTTTCTGTATTCGTTGCCAAAAGTGCAACGGGTATTGTTGTTACGGCAGTAGCCTTGATTTTTCTGGTCTTGACAAAACAAGTTAAGATCAAAAAGAACATGTATCTTTTTGTTATCGCTTTTGCATATATAATGCCGTTGTTGTTTCTGGACAACTTGATTGATTCCGAGTTTTGGTATGAATTTACTGCGATGCTCGGAAAAGACACTACGCTGACGTCAAGAACAATAATCTGGGAAGAGGCAAAGGAGCTTATAAGAGATAATTGGATATTGGGAGCAGGACGAGGCGTAAAGATATCCTTTATAGGCTTGTGGAATGATGTTCAGTCTATGTACGAATCCCACAACTTGATTCTTGAGATTTTTGTCGAAGGTGGAATCTTGGCGTTTTCTGTGTTTATTTTGATCATTTTGAAAATATTCCAGGGATTGAACATTGAAGAAAAAAAGAGCAGAATTATATTTGTTGCACTTTGTACGTCCCTTGTTAACGGCCTTACGGAATCAACTATAAATAATACTTTTGTTATAATAATTTTGGCTGTTGCCTGCCGCTTTGCAGAGGAAGATGAAAGAGCAGAAAAATTAAATGAAAAACAGATTTACCGCCCTTAAATTAAATTCCGAGTTGGCAATACTTTATCAGGCTGTATTGATAATTACAAGCTTGATATTGCCGAGATGTTTTTTGTATTATTACGGATCCGAGGTAAACGGACTCGTAACATCTATCACACAATTTTTAGCATTTGTAAACATTTGCGATCTTGGTATAAGTGCTGTTGTTTCTTCAGCGTATTACAAGCCGCTTGCTGAAAACGATGTAAACAAAATAAGTAAGATATTTGTTTATTCCAGAAAGTTTTTCAGAACTGTCGGAATGATTTTGTTTGCATATATCGTATTTTTGCTTGCCTTTTATCCGACGTTTATAAATACGGATTTTGAATATTGGTTTACCTTTACACTTATTGCCGCTATGGGTATTTCCCAGCTGGGGCAGTATTTTATCGGTATATCGTATCAGTTGCTGCTGAATTCCGATCAGAGATCATACGTGCAATTGATAGTGAACGGAAGTACTCTGATCTTAAATACTGTTGCAAGTATTATCTTAATGATAACCGGTGCTGATATCAGAACAGTAAAACTTACAACTTCACTTATTTATTTACTGCGCCCTATATTGATGTGGTTGTATGTGAAAAAGCATTATACTATAGACTTTTCGGTGACATCAGACAGCTCTGTTGTTGAACAAAAGAAAAACGGAATAATACAGCATATATCATATATGATATATGAAAACACCGACGTTATGGTTTTGACATTTTTTTCAACGCTTGAAAACGTTTCTGTTTATTCCATATACACTATGGTGACGGGAAGTATAAAGAGGATCATTAATTCCGCAACAACAGGTGTACAAGCCTTGCTGGGCAATATGATTGCTAACAAAGAAGACGAGGAACTGTTCCGCTTTTATTCCTTTTATAATTGGGGGATTCACACAGTCAGCACCCTGCTGTTTACCGTAACGGGATTACTTATAGTTCCGTTTGTAAGTATCTATACATCGGATATAAACGATGCAGACTACTATGCACCCGTTTTTGCTATCTTGATTACAATTGCGTATTTTTTCAGTACTGTCAGAAACTGCGATTACGTACTTATACGTGCGGCGGGGCATTATAAACAAACTCAGAATGCGGCACTTGCCGAAGCGCTGCTCAATTTGATCATATCTGTTGTATGCGTTTTTAAATTCGGACTTATCGGAGTTGCAATAGGGACCGCGGTATCGACATTGTTTTTTGTAATATATCAATTAGTTTACTTTTCAAAAAGAATAATTTTCTTGCCTTTGAAATATTCCGCAAAACAAATAATGGTTGACGCTTTGACGAGTGCCGTCGGAATTGCTGCTGCAATTAATATAAATGTGTTTGAAAATACGGTGATAACTTGGTTGATGCAAGCTGTTATCGTAACTGTTTTGTGCGGTGCCGTGAGTGTTATTATTCAATTTGTTTTTTATAAGAACAATATATTGCGTTTTACGCATATGCTCGTAAAAAAGAAAGGACGGTGAATCAATGCAGAAAAATCATAACGATCTTTTGAATGTTATTAGATCCGCACTGGTCGGTGATGTTGAAATTGATGCAAATGATATAGACTTTGATTCGTTGTTTGATCTTAGTAAGAAACATCAGATAATTCCGCTTGTGTTTCAAGGGCTGCATAAGACGGTCGGAAAATTTGACGGAGAAGAAAAGTATCATCAAGCGGTGTTCAAGTTGATGATGAGGGATCAGAATCAGCTGTACTGGACGAGTAAGATCGTAGATACGTTTAAAAACAATAATATTGATCACATGCTGCTTAAGGGATCGTCTGTAAAAAAACTTTATCCCGCTACCGAAATGCGTATTATGGGTGACGTTGATATTCTCATAAGAGAAGAGCAGTATCCTTTAATACGTGAATTGCTTTCAGGTCTGGGACTTTCCGAAGGAAAAGAAACCGACCACGAGTTGATGTGGAAAGCTTCAAATGACGTTTTAATAGAATTGCATAAAAAGTTGATCCCTTCATATAACGACGATTATTATTCATACTACTGCGATGCGTGGAACAAGGCGGTTTTGGTATCTGATAATTGTTATTCAATGTCAGCCGAGGATGAATACATATATTTATTCACACATCTTACAAAGCATTATCGTGATGGCGGTATCGGATTACGACATATTATTGATATATGGCTTTTCAACGTTACACATCCTGAAATGGACAAAGACTATATCCGTGCCGAACTTGGAAAATTAGAGCTTGATAAGTTCCATAAAAATATTTTGGATACGATAGATGTATGGTTTGACGGGGCTTTGGAAACGGAGCTTACATCTCACGTTACCGAAAGGATAATAGAAAGCGGTTCGTACGGTATAAAAGAATGGACGGACGTGGCAGCTGCTACTCGATTGAGCGAAGGTGCTTCTTCTGTTTCTTCCGCAAAGAGAAAAAAGATACTGTCTTTGATATTTATGCCGTATTCGAGTATGAAACGCAGATATCCGATCCTTGAACGCTTACCGTTCTTACTTCCGATAATGTGGGTGGTACGATGGTTTGATGCGATCTTCAACAGAAAAAAGAATGTTTCACGCCATATTGAAAAATTGAATCAGATAGATGAAGAAAAAGTTGACGGATACAATAAAGAGCTTGAAATGGTTGGATTGAAGTTTCAATTTGAAAAAAAGTAAAAGCGATTAAAAACTGTATGTTACAGTTCATACACAAAAAATGTTATGGCTTCAGCGGGAGGAAAATGATGAAAATTGCAGTGGCAGGGACCGGATATGTCGGTCTGTCATTAGCCGTGCTTTTGGCACAAAATAATCAGGTGACAGCTGTCGATATAATACCTGAAAAAATCGAATTGATAAACAGTAAAAAATCACCGATACAAGATGATCTTATCGAAGAATATCTTGAGAAAAATAATCTTTATTTGACAGCAACACTAAACGCTGAGAAGGCTTATGCTGATGCGGATTTTGTGGTAGTGGCAACGCCGACCAACTACGACAGCGAAAAAAATTATTTTGATACTTCTGCGGTGGAGGATGTCATTAAACTTGTCGGTAAATGTAATCCTAAGGCAGTGATCGTTATAAAGTCAACTGTTCCTGTAGGGTTTACTGCATCGGCAAGAGAAAAATACAATAGTAGTAATATAATTTTCAGTCCGGAGTTTTTGCGTGAATCTAAAGCTCTTTATGATAATCTTTATCCCAGCAGAATAGTTGTGGGTACAGATCTTGAGGATGCGGGTCTTGTAGATGCCGCAAAAACCTTTGCAGATCTCCTGAAAGAGGGTGCACTGAAAAAAGATGTTGATACGCTTATAATGGGGTATACAGAGGCAGAAGCGGTAAAGCTTTTTGCAAATACATATCTTGCACTCCGTGTATCGTATTTCAACGAACTTGATACTTATGCTGAAATTAAAGGTCTTGATACGCAGCAAATAATCAACGGTGTTTGTCTTGATCCCCGAATAGGTACACACTACAACAATCCTTCTTTCGGTTACGGAGGGTATTGTTTGCCAAAGGATACAAAACAACTTCTTGCGAATTATGAAGACGTACCGCAGAATATGATGTCCGCGATCGTTGAATCCAACAGAACGCGTAAAGATTTTATTGCAGATCGTGTTTTGCGTATGGTGGGATATTATGGATACGACGAAGATAATACGTACAGCCGTGCGAAGGAAAAACCGCCCGTTATAGGTGTCTACCGCCTCACAATGAAAGCGGGATCGGATAATTTCCGTCAGTCATCGATACAGGGCGTTATGAAACGAATCAAGGCAAAAGGGGCAAAAGTGATCATATATGAGCCCACTCTCACTGACGGAGAAACTTTTTTCGGCAGTGAGATCGTAAACGATCTTGGAAAATTCAAAAAACAGTGCGATGCAATAATAGCAAACAGATATGATGTGTGTCTCGATGACGTAGCCGAAAAGGTATACACCAGGGATATATTTAAACGTGACTGATCATACAAAAAATTATCGGCCATAGTGCGTACGCCGGATGAATAATGTTTACTTCGGTAAAAAATATTTCGATAGTTTTTTGCAGTTTTTACATAGTGCCTGCAGATACACGTGACCTTAACTACGATAAATATATGAAACAGGGCGATACGGAAAGAAATCATCTCTCGGAATTCAACTCTAACAATACAGATCTGTTTAATGTGGAACAGGTGAAAGAAAAGCTTCTTTCGTTACGGTATATATGAGATGAGCTTGCTAATAAAAACGAGTGCTTTGGTTTACGTGTACCGTTTTCCGAATTTGTTCGGTAAATGGTGCCGTCCAAACTACAATTCTGCTGTTGCAACGTTTTGTTATAATACTGCAAACGATCTTCCGATAACCGTAAACGACAGAAATACGGTGCTCGAGCTTCTTTATATAGGCGACCTTGTTGATTTGATGATAAATACGCTTAAAGGTGACGTTGTACGGTGTGGCTTTGACGGTATTGATACAGTTTTTGATCCCGACGGAAGATTTTGCGCCTGTCCTGTAACACATAAAGTTACACTCGGTTTATAGCTGATCTTCTTGAAAAATTCAGATCACAGCCCAAGACCTTGCTTATGTCCGAAATACCGTTCGGCGGCTTTAAAAAGAAATCGTATTCCACATACCTTTCGTATCTTCCGAAAGAAAAGGCAATGTTTTCTCTGAAGATGAACAAAGATGCAAAAGGCGGCTTTGCCGAGTTGCTGAAAACCGAAAAATGCGGTCAGTTCAGTGTAAATATTTCTAACCCAGGAATAACAAAAGGCTAACATTGGCACAATACAAAATGGGAATTTTTCATAGTTGTCAGTGGCAAGGGACTAATCCAAATGCGTAAAATCGGCTCTGACGAGGTCCTTAACTTTGAGGTAAGCGGTGAAAAAATTGAAGCAGTTCACATGCTTCCGGGTTACACCCACAATATAATCAATTTAAGCGAAACCGAGGACTTAGTTACAGTTATGTGGGCTAACGAGTCCTTTGACCCAAATCACCCCGACACCTTTTTTGAGACTGTTTAAGCTTTGAAAATCTGTGTTACTACTTAGCTTGTGACCTCGACGTACATTGAGTACGCCATCGCCCCCAATCTGCGTAGTGCCTTGATTTTCTGTGCTTAAAAGCCTCAAAACCGATAGACTGTTTAAGCTTTGAAAATCCGTGTTACTACTTAGCTTGTGACCTCGACGTACAAGAGTACGCCATCGCCCCAATCTGCGTAGTGCCTTGATTTTTTGTGCTTA
>JAZQBL010000011.1:0-25625 GCA_045545665.1 Eubacteriales bacterium | reverse complement strand
ATCCCTTATTCTTGGGGTACCGCTGTTAACGTTCAGATGATGGCTTTCGGTAATATGGGTGATGATTGCGGTACCGGTGTTGCTTTCACTCGTGACCCCGCAACAGGCGATAAGGGACTTATGGGTGAGTTCCTTACCAACGCTCAGGGTGAGGACGTTGTTGCAGGTGTTCGTACTCCTATGCCGATTGCTGAAATGGCTCAGAAGTTCCCCGAGGCTTTCGAGGAATTCAATAAAGTTTGCGCTATCCTTGAAGACCACTACAGAGATATGCAGGACATGGAGTTCACGATCGAAAACGGCGAACTTTACATGCTCCAGACAAGAAACGGTAAGAGAACAGCTAAGGCGGCTCTTAAGATCGCTTGCGACCTCGTTGCAGAAGGCATGATCGACAAGGAGCAGGCTGTTGCTATGATCGACCCCAGAAACCTCGATACACTGCTTCACCCGCAGTTCGATACGAAGGCTCTCAAGGCTGCAACTCCTATGGGCAAGGGTCTCGGCGCTTCCCCCGGTGCTGCATGCGGTAAGGTAGTATTCACAGCAGAAGATGCTGAAGCTTGGAACGCTAAGGGCGAAAAGGTTATCCTCGTTCGTCTTGAAACATCCCCTGAAGATATCACAGGTATGAAGGCTTCCCAGGGTATCCTCACAGTTCGCGGCGGTATGACATCTCACGCAGCCGTTGTTGCAAGAGGTATGGGTACATGCTGTGTTTCCGGTTGCGGCGACATCAACATGGACGAAGAAAACAAGAAGTTCACACTTGCAGGCAAAACATTCGTTGAAGGCGATTACATCTCCATCGACGGTTCTACAGGTAACATCTACGACGGCATCATCCCCACGGTTGACGCTGCTATCGTAGGCGAATTTGAAACAATAATGAACTGGGCTGACGAGTTCAGAACACTTAAAGTAAGAACAAACGCTGATACACCTGCTGACGCTAAGAAGGCAGTTGAGCTCGGCGCTGAAGGTATCGGTCTTTGCCGTACAGAGCATATGTTCTTTGAAGCTGACAGAATCGCGGCATTCCGTGAAATGATCTGCTCCGACACACTTGAAGAACGCGAAGCAGCTCTTGAAAAGATCCTTCCTTACCAGCAGGGCGACTTCGAAAAGCTCTACACAGCTCTCGAAGGCAACCCCGTTACTATCCGTTTCCTCGATCCCCCTTTGCACGAGTTCGTTCCCACAGAAGAAGCTGATATCGCAGCTCTTGCTAAGGCACAGGGTAAGAGCGTTGAAGCTATCAAGGCTATCATCGCTTCCTTGCACGAATTCAACCCCATGATGGGTCACAGAGGATGCCGTCTTGCAGTAACGTATCCCGAAATTGCAAAGATGCAGACAAAGGCAGTTATCCGTGCGGCTATCGCAGTTAAGAACGCTAACCCCACATGGAACATCAAGCCCGAGATCATGATTCCTCTTACAGGCGACGTTAAGGAGCTTAAGTTTGTTAAGGATATCGTTGTTGCAACAGCTGACGCTGAAATCGCAGCAGCAGGCGTTGAGATCGCATACGAAGTTGGTACGATGATCGAAATCCCCAGAGCATGTCTCACGGCTGATGAGATCGCTAAGGAAGCTGACTTCTTCTGCTTCGGTACAAACGACTTGACACAGATGACGTTCGGTTTCTCCAGAGACGACGCAGGTAAGTTCCTCGGCGCTTACTACGACAAGAAGATTTACGAAAACGATCCCTTCGCAAAGCTCGACCAGACAGGTGTTGGTAAGCTTATGGATATGTCCATTAAGCTTGGTAAGGGCGTAAATTCCGCTATCCACTGCGGTATCTGCGGCGAACACGGCGGCGTCCCCGTTTCCGTTGAATTCTGCCACAAGATCGGCCTTGACTATGTATCCTGCTCACCTTTCAGAGTACCGATAGCACGCCTTGCAGCAGCTCAGGCAGCTATTAAGGAAAGCAAGTAATTGCTGTCTTTATAAGTTAATCAGCTTCCCCACTGCTTACTCGGTGGGGAAGCTTTTTCTAATTGCAAAAGTTTTGTTTTTTGGTATAATTAAAAAGAGGTAATAAAAGATGAATGCTTCAGCAGGATATATAGCTTACATAAAGGTGCATTTTAGGGCAAATAAACAGAATGAATATGATATTACGAATGACTACGAGGCGTTTTGTTTTTATCAGTCTTTATTTGAGAAAGCGGACAATTTTTCTATATTGTCAAAGCGTGATATCGCAGGCGGTACGAACAATAATGGTATCACAGATATAACCTACTGTGCAAAAAACGGGAAGAAAGTTTATTTAAATATAGATGGCGGTTTTCCTGTGCCGGAATTGGCGTATTCAGAGATGCACACAGAAGATTGTTCAGAAGAGATGATTCGGGAAATTGTGGCCGCGGTTGAGAAGTTTTTTAATATTAGAATATCTCAGTATCAATGTATCCCCGTATTTGAGAATGAGTATGCATTGCAACTCTACGAAGCATAGTCTAGTATTCACAGGAATGATTGATTTCCCCCTTTTGCTGATAGCACCACAGGCAGCTATTAAGGATATGAAATAATTAATTTCATAAAATCATCCGCCCGGATTTTCGGGCGGATCTTTTATCTTATTGCAAAATGCGATGTTGTGTGGTATAATGTGAAAGAGGTGGTATTGTGACTGAAAGTGTGTGGAAAAGAGCGCAAAATACGGAATTACGCGTTTCTGAAAATATTTTACCCGGATTTGATATAGGGTTTGATAAAAGAATTTCAAAAGAGGTCGAAGACGAGCTTCGCACTTTTGTAAAGTGGGTAGAGAATAATTATCGTATCCCCATAACTTTGTGGGTCGATTTTGAATATAATCACTACTTGGTCAGCCGAAAAGGCAAGCGGGTAGGCTATTTGTTCTATTGGTCGGATTTTTCATCTTATCCTTTTTTTGACAACAAGGACGATATTCCGCAGATACGTCTTCCTGTGCGGACGGAGCGTAGCACTGTCGAAGAGATCTTATCTTCTTTTATTGAAGCGATCACCGATTATTATGCCTGGATATGTAACGAGATAGAGGAATATACAGCCGATAAAAACGAAACGGAAGAGATCCTGCAAAAATATTTGAACTTTCGACAAAGGATTTGATGCTCGTTTTTGGTATGGAGAAAATATGAAAAGAATTTTTGTTTTTGCTATGTGTATGGTTTTGCTGTTTTCTTTTGCTTCCTGTGGGGAGAAAAGCGAAGATTATGCCAAAAAGCTTATATCAGCAGCAGGTGAACAAGAAAAAATGACGGTATCTGACGTGTTTTCATTTGAATTTGATAAAGGATACGTTTTCGCCTCCGATGACTGCTATGCAGACGGCGACGAATTTGCCAAAAAATACGGTCTTGATATATCCATAAGTCAAGTTGAGTACGGCGTATCGGAAAATGTGCAAAGGATCGTGTTCGTGGATGAATTGGGAGCGTTTGTTTATGAATTCAACTGCCTTTCGGATAAAGTGCTTTTTGAGGAAAAAGGCGTGATCATCCGCCCTGAAACGGTTATAAAAACGGAAATGTCTGACGGTAAACCGTTAAAGATCACGTTTGAAGGGAATAAAGATGTAATTGAGAAAAAACAATAGGTGG
Organism: Eubacteriales bacterium; assembly: GCA_045545665.1. Classification (GTDB taxonomy): domain Bacteria; phylum Bacillota; class Clostridia; order Oscillospirales; family CAG-272; genus RGIG7213. The sequence goes on along the minus strand of JAZQBL010000011.1, from coordinate 22,017 downwards.
TAGATATGAAGTTATTTTCGGAAGCGGTTTATAAATTCATATTGGTGTTGCTTTGATAAAAGTTATGATATTTGCCCTCATTGACTCACTTACTTGTTTTGGCATCTCTCATGCCTGTTTGTCGTTACAAAGCAGATAAAACGCGCGAGGGCTTTTTAAAGAAAATTTGACGGATACATTGAATACAAAAAGAAAGTAAAAACCGCATAATACCGTTTATTTGGTGAAAAATGTTCCACGTGGAACATTAAATTATGATCCTGCCCGAAATTTTTTCGGGCGGTTCTTTTTTTCTGTTGCAATTTATGCTGTGTTGTGATATAATAAAGGAACAGTTTCTGATGGAGATTATTATGAAAAAGACATATATTACATCTATGCCCGACCATATCGGTGCGTTTTTAAAGGCAAGTGAGTGCTTTTCCTCACTCGGGATAAATATTACGCGTGTAAGCTACAATAAGGCTGTTGACTCGCACACGCTGTTCATTGATGCGGAAGGAACGGAAGAACAGCTCCTGAAAGCAGATCTGGAGCTTGAAAAAATAGGATATCTTGACAGCAACGGTGAAAGCAAAACGAGCATAGTTTTGCTGGAATTCTGTTTAAAAGACGTCCCCGGAAGCGTTACGGATGTACTCAAGCTTATAAGTGAATTCAATTTCAATATTTCCTATATAAGCTCGCAGGAAAACGGAACGGATTATCAGTATTTCAAAATGGGACTGTACGTTGACGATCCCGAAAAGATCACCTGCTTTTTGAGAAGTGCGGAAAAACTGTGCAGTGTCCGAGTTATCGACTACAACCGCTCGAAAAACGTCTACGACAACAGCATTTTTTATAACAACTACGTTTTAGGTCTGTCGCAGATGATGGGACTTTCGGCAGATGCAAAGCAGGAGCTTTTGATAAACGTCAACCTTGCCATGCAAACGCTTGACGAAAGAGGTTCATCACCGTATAAGACGTTCGACAGCATAAGCAAGTTTGCGGAGCTTTTGAGCATTTCAAAGGGAAAAAGCTTCATTCCGCGCATAACCTCTCACAGCATAACCGAAAACACGGAGATCATCTTGATCGAGCCGCCTTGCGGAAGCAACACGATGATAATTAAAAGCTGCGGCGAATATTTGTTTGTTGACAGCGGTTACGCTTGTTACCAAAGCGAAATGCTTGAAATTTTTAAAAATATTATTCCCGATTTTTCAAAAATAAAAAAGCGCATACTCATAACGCATGCGGACGTAGACCACTGCGGACTTTTGCCGATGTTTGACGAGATCATCACCAACGAAAAAACGGCAAAATGCCTTGAAAAAGAGTACAATAACGAAAACGGATACCGTGAAGAAAATCCTTTACACAGGCCGTACATTAAAATTTGCAAGATCCTTACCGAATACAAGCCCGTAAATCCTCAAAAGATCGTAAAATTGTGGAAAGGGTACGAGCTATACGACAAGCCCTTGACGCAGATAGGATTTTACAATTTCGGCGAGCTGAATTTTGAAGTGTACGAGGGCAAGGGCGGACATCTTCAAGGCGAGACTGTTTTCATAGATTACACCAATCACATTGCAATAACGGGTGATATTTATATAAATATGCACGGACTTACACCCGAGCAGGGAAAATACAACAAGTACGCGCCGATACTGATGACGTCGGTCGATACGGACCCGAAGCTGTGTGCCGAGGAGAGAAATGCAGTTTTACAGCGTTTAGGCGTTGGAAAGTGGCAGATATTCGGAGCGCACGGATTTAAAAAGGATTATTCGGTAAACGTTTGAATAAAAAATCAATACCCCCCGATCGACCATCGGGGGGTATTATATTGTTCCACGTGGAACATTATTTTTCTATAATTACGACGTTTTCGGGAAGAACCCCTGCACTTTTGTATGCAATTTCTTTTATTTGCGCTATTTGATTCGGCAAAAGCGCTTCTTCGTCGTTCTTAACGATAATATTTATACCGTTGCCGGACAAGACGGCGACACATTCCGAAAAGCCTTTTGACTTGACAAGCTCCTCAATATTTGCTTCTTTTTCGATTTCGGAGGCGATCCTTGCAATATCTGCCATGGCAGATGCGGATGCTTCATTTGATGCACCGGAATCGACAACCGTTTGGAGGACTTCGATCGCCTCGTCTCTTGCCCTGTTTCTGTTTATGAGCGATACGGAAAAATAATCATCCGTTTTGTCGGAGTTTTCGATCCCTGCATCTGCCGTAGGTACATCTACGGGGTTTTTGTCAAAAATAAACCAGTTTAAGTAAATGACAAGCCCGATTACGACGACCGTGCCTGCAATAACGAGATTTCTTTTGCCTATTTTTTCAATTATTTCTTTGAAGTTTATCTTCTTTCTGTCAGGGTTTTCCGTTTTGAATATCTTCATGATCTACCTTTCTTCGGTCAATTTCCCGAAACGTATATTTTTGCGCTCGACAGACCGTACGCACACGACAAAAGACCGATAATTTTACTTTGTATTATCGGATCGTCGCCGTTTTTACAAACGACCGCAATGCCGCGTATCTTCGGCTTTACCACGCTTTTTATGAGAGCCTGCCCGCCGACGACGGCACATTCGCTCGTTTTTGACGTCCTGATAGCTTCGTTTGAGCTTTTTTCCGTTACTTCCTGCACGTTTTCAGCATATACATATTCTTCTTCCGATTCTGCCGTTACAATTACGGTCGCCTCCCCTGCGCATACCTGCGATACCATTTGTTCAATCTTATGCTCAACGCCCTTTATATATTCCTCACTTGCTGTTTTTTCACCGCTTTTTTCAGTACCGTCACCGGATGAAAAAACAAGGATGATCGTACCCAAAAGGGCAATTGCCAGCAGTATTGATGCCGATTTGTTTTTTGTAATAAACGATCTTAGCTCCGTCATTCTTCAAACCTCACAGATGCGTATTTGCCGAACGTATCCGACAAATAATTTTTTATTCCCGTTACTTTTACGGAATTTGATAATCCCTTGACCGAAACGACAAGCGACTGTATTTCAAGTGCCGAGTATTCCCCCGAAAGCGTTATATCGACCGTCAAGTCTTCTTTTCTTATGTTAAATTTTTCACAAATTTCGGATGTCACAGCATTCCCGATATTTTCTTTGGTTTTATCAACGATCATATCATACGTCCCGTCTGTCATATCCTCGACTGTATGATCCGGCATTTTCAGCGTATTTTCAAGATCTACACCATTGAAGGATGAAAAAACGAAGGCGATGAAAACGAGAGAGATTGCAAGCTTTACGTATTTTTTCAGCCCTCCGTCGGGCATTATCATAAGGAATATGGACGAAAGGATGCTCACGGATACGACGGATATTAAAAGCTCCCTCATAGTGACACCTTCATAAACGCGCCGCAGAAGACGGAAAAGACGACGAATGAAAAACAGCACAGGGCGATCATTACAGAAAGAATGTCGCCGCAGGTGTTCATCAGCCTGACCTGCCGTTTCAGCGAAAGGCTTTGTGATATGACCTCACATACGTACAGCATCGCTTTAATACCGCAAAGGCAAAGCACGGGCGGTGCAAACGTGAGCAAAAGAACGACGATCCCCGACGCCCCCGCTGTTACCTTAAGAGATGAAAGACTGAAATAGACGGCGTCGTACGCATCGGAAAGCGATGAACCGACGATCGGAATGAACGAGCCTGCGGCAAACTTCACACCCTTTTTAAGCACACCTTCCGTAAGCGAGGAAAAGGCTGTGCCGACGGTGAAAAAAAGCGAACAGACAAAACCGCACGCCGTCAGAATAAAAACGCACGTTTTTTTAACGGTGGACGATATTTCCGTAAGCTCCGTGCTTTCCTTCACGGTGTTTGCAACGGTTATTCCGAACATAGCACACATCATGGGAAAAAGCAGATACGACAGCACCGACTGTATGCCGAAAAGCACGACCGAAAGCGTTGATAAAGAAAGCTGCGCCGTACCGACGTTTCCGCTGAGACCTTGAATCGTGCAAGTTATACCGAGCAGAGCTGTCATAAAAGTGATACTCGACTGCAAACACAGCTTCACAAGATCAAATGCTGTTTGCATAAGAGAAAACAAAAGAATACTGCAAACAACGACTCCTGCGAGTCCGCAAACGTCGTCGCTATCGGAAAATGAACTCTTTAGAGATGAAATAACGCCCGACAGGATCAGTGCACACAAAAGCGTGAAAAACGACTTTTTAAAATCCGGTGCAAGATGCTTTACCGACTCCTTCATATCCGAAAAAATATTCCCCTTGCCGTTTGCTATATCCGAGGTGTAATTTTCGATATCACCGTTTGTGATCTTGTTTATTTCACCGTCAACGTACGGTAGAAGAGAGTCTGAAATATCAAGCTCCGAAGCGCTTGCAAAAAGCTGAAAAGCACCGCACAAAATATATACCAATAAAGAAAAATATATTATTTTTTTCATATATACGATAAAGCGAGCGTTGTGATTTCCTTGATGAGCGGAAGGCAGACGGCAATTATCGAAAGCTTGCTGACACACAGAAGCGCCGATGCTATTGCCCCTTCCCCGATATCCTTGCATATTTCGCCGCAGACTGTGCCGAAAAAGCCGATGCACAGCGATTTCAAAACGTACGGCATATATTCCCCGAAGCCCGACTTTTCCGAAAGCGTTACGGCGTACTCTACGAGCGGTCTTACGTTTACTATGCACAGCGACAGAAGCCAGACGGCACAGCAGACGGAAAGAAGCGTTCCCATCTGACGGTGTGCAGACCGCACGAAAAGAACGAGAAGCGACAGGACGAGCGCAAAAAAAGAAACGACGGCGATACTCATAACCCGAATATGGCTTTTACTGTGCTTATGAGCGAGGATATTCTCGTGAGCAGCATCAGCATAACTATTATTATACCTGCAAGAGATACGAGCATTGCCTGCTCGTCACGGCCGCTTTTTGAAAGTATCTGGTACGCAAAGGCTACGAGGATGCCGACACCTGCCACCTTTATTATAAGATCAATATCCACCTTGTTTTTCTATAAAAAAACGATGACAAGAAGAATACCGAAAAACGGCGGAAGCGTCAGGTACAGCTTTTGCTTTTTCGGAAGTTCTCGTCGAAGCTCTTTTATATACTCCTCCGTTTTAGTAATAATGTAATCAAATTCCTCTTTTTGCGCTTTTACGCTCGACTTGCCGATGTTTGAAGAAAAGTCGTTTATCAGTTCCGTCATTCTCTGCGGTAACGGATATTCAAGGCATACGCGGTAGAGGTCCTTTTCCTTGCAAAGCTTTTCAAAAAAGCCTTCCTGTTGAAGATACTGACCGGAAAGCTTTGAAAAAACCGTCTGAATCGGCGCTCTTTTTACGCATATAAGCTCGCGTATCCTTCGCATAACGCCCAAAAGCTCCTCTGTATACCGAAGCTCTTTCCGACTCTGAAAGTACAAAAGAAGTCCGAACAGCATACTGCTCGAAAAGACGATGGCAGAACCTAAGATACGCATTTTATATCGAATAAAACGGTATTTCCGCACCGTGTCAGCCCTGCGTAATTATCAAAAACGTGTGATTCGTACAGCTTTTTTACAAACGGACGGCGCAAAAGCTCATCAAAGGATGAGGCGTGGCACGTGGCTGTAAAAGGAACGCCGGAGTTTGCCGCTTCAATTATTCCCGATGACTCGTCGGAGCCTATCTCGTCGCACACTATCATCTGCGGACACATCGTGCGGACGGCACTTTCAATGCACCGCGATTTTTCACCGTTTAAAAAATAATCCGCAAGCGGGAAACGGTTGGATGAAAGCTCCGAGCGTGCATCTATTACAGCACACCGTATGCCGAAGGCTGAAAAATTTCTTATCATATCCTTCAAAACCGTCGTTTTGCCGACTCCGGGGGGTGAGTAGATGAGCGTTGACGATACCCCCGTTTTTTCAAAAAGCTCATCGGATACGCCGGGAACCTCTTTCGGCAGGCGGATATTCACCGAATTTATAAAATAGATCTCGCCGTTTGAGGAATACGTCGGGGCAATACCTGCGCGCATACCGTTTTTCATACTGATAAAGCCGTTTTTTATCTCGTCCTCGTGGCTGTGATACGAGCCGTCGCACAGCCGCCTTACACATTCTTCAATATCGTCCTCGGTGCAGATGACGGGTCTTTTGCATATGTTTCCGTTAAGATCGAAAAAAATATCACGCCCCGACGGCGAAACGGAAAACGCACCTCCTGCCCTTAGGCGTATCTCGTTTATCTCTTTTGCCGTCTTTTCGTTTTTTAAGACAAACAGGCAAAGCGCATTGCCGAGTGTTTGCGGCAAATACGGTACCGCACCGTGAACGGAAAGATATGAGTCAGTTTTTATCATAAAAAAATATCTCCGAATAAAGGATGTACATCCTAATAATATTCGGAGATATTCGGATATATTACTTTTATCTTCTCGGATCGTACGAGCTTAACGCATCCTCGTCCTCATTTATCTTGTACGTCGTTTCGTAGGAAAGGTAAAGCTCGGAAAAATCCTCGCCGCTTACCGTTTTTTGAACCGTGGCAAGGTGCGACGGCAAGCCTTTTTCAATAAACATTACAAGATCGTAGCCGTTTTCGCTTTTTATTATCTCAACGTCGTAAGCTTTTCTTTGCTCGTCAAAGCACCAGCCCGAAATGCCGGGAACCTCTTCATCAAGCTCGGATACGGTACGGTTTTCGTAAAGTCCGCCGAGGTAACGTGTGGAAAGATCGCCCGTTTTTTCAAGCGCAAGATCCTTAAATACGTTTTCATCACAGTTGTTTTCAAGAAGCTCGCCTTTGGCGTCCTCTGCGGCTTTCCTTGCATCGTCTTCCGTTTTATATTCATCAAACGAAAACAGGATGTTTCTTACCGTCACCGTGTCCTCCTCCGTATGCTCGGGGAGCTTCGTAAGAAGGTAAACGGAGTAAGAATGTAAGACCTCGTTGTGGTAAACGTACGTATCGGATAAATTTCTTTGACTGTCGAAAAGCCATTCGGTGACGATGTCACCCTCTGAATACGCGTAATTCTCGGCAAATGACGAATCAAGTGATGCTTTCAATTCTTCATCTGAGATATTGCCGTTTATCTTTTTTAAAACGGCTGTCAGCTTTTCTGTGAATTCATCGGAATTTTTTGCCGTTTTTATCTCGTTTGCGTATTTTTCGGCATCAATCGGGGTAACACCGCCGCTGCCTTCGCCGTATTTTACTTCATATCGGCGGAAGGAGACGGAGGAAAAATGCTTGTAGTATTTTTCGTAGTAGCCCGAAAGGTCGTTGCCCTCAAGCTTTTCTGCATCTCTTTTTTCGTATTCGTATTTTACGGCGGTATATTCAAGGATAAGGCAGCGTAAAATGTCGTCCTTCGTTATCCCCTTGCCGTATTTCGAAGCGTCGTAAGCACCCGCCCTTTTTTCAAGAGCGGCAAGCTCACCGTCTGTAAGCGTTATTCCCTCTTTTTTAGCTGCTTCGGCAAGAATAAGCGTTTGCTTTGCGTGAGCTTTTGCACTGTTTGCAAAATAGTCGTACCACGTTCCGTCGAAGTAGTACTGCGAGTGGAGCGACTTCGTTATGTCCGGATACATACCCATCTGCTTTAAGTCATCACCTTGAAGTGATGTAAAGCCGTAATAACCGTCGGTGAAGAAAAACGAATACATCGCAAGGTCAATACTGTAGTTTTCACTTGACATGACGACCGTGCCCGTTTTGTATTTGTTCGTTCTTTTATACATACTGATGGAAAAGATGACGCAGCCGATGATGAATACGATGGCAATAATAAGGCATATTATGACTGTTTTGCGCCTTTTTTTCATCTTGATCTTTTCGGCTTTGTTCTTTTCCCGTCTGAGCTCTTTTTGTCTTTGAATGTTATTGCTCATCAGACTTTAAGTCCTTCGATAACTTCTTCCGATATTTTGATCGGATACGCTTTTTGCTTTTCTTCGTAAAGCTTGTTGAATTTTTCACCCTCAATAGTCGATTTTACGCTCATAACGTAACCGGGCAAGCCTTCGGAAACGAAGTAAATGATGTGATAGCCGTGAGTCGTTTTGACGATATCAACGTCACCGGGCAAGCGTTTTTCGTCAAAGGACCAGTCGTTGAATTCCGCAACCATAGTGCCTTCGCTGAAGTTTTCGTAAAGACCGCCGTTTGTGCTTGAGCCGGGGTCGATCGTGTACTTGTTTGCAAGGGCTGCAAACGTGTCCTCGGTCTTATCCGATGCGTTATACTCGTCGAGTATCTTTTTTGCATCCTCTTCCTTTTCAATGAGGATGTGACGTACCGAAACGGTTTTTGAGTCGTCGGGACGTGCAGGCTTTTCGATAAGCGCAAAGTAAAGGGTGTGATCACTCTCGGAGTCGATAAGGTTCTTTTCACCTTCAACTCTGGCAGGATCCATTGCCCATTTTACTATTTCGTAATCCTTGTAATTTTCCGTGTATTTGAAATTTTTATACGCACTTGAGGACACGTAATATTCGATGTTATCTTTCGTTATGTCGGGGAAATATTTCTTGAAGAAATCCTCTGCTATCTTGTCAAATTCCTCGGGCGTCGTGCAGGCGGAAAGCTGTGCGCCGATATCATTCGCTTCCGCTTTTGTCGGAAGGAGGTACGATGCGTTTTCGGCATCCGTTACCGTGTCGTCAGCCTTGTATTCTATTGCAATAAGGCGCATATCGACCATGTCGTAAAGTATTCTGTTTTTATCGTATTCGGCAGTTATTTCGTCATCCGTCGCCTTCGTTACTTCTCTTAAATGCTTGTCGTACTTTTCGGAAAGTGCTTCCCTTGCGATACATTCCTTTACGGTATCTGCCGAAATGTACGTTACAGCGTCGGGGAGCTTGTATTCGGAAGCCTTTTTTTCAGCCTTTGCAAGCTCATCGTCGGTAAGGGTGATACCCTCTGCCTTTGCCGCCTCGGAAAGGGTGTACATATATTCAAGATATGAGTCGATGCTCTTGTTGAGATAGTCGTACCACGTGGTGTCCGTCATAATGAACTGCGATTTTAAGGAATACGCATAATCCGGGAGCGCACCGCCGTAATACGGAATATAATCGCGGTTTTGCTCAGCTACGAGCTGTGCTAACTGATAATAGTAAAAATAAAGCTCTTCGCCCTTGACGTCGGCACTTCCGCATTTCGTGATGACCGAATCAAGAACGTCACGTGTCGGAAATTCGGTGGGGATCCTCAGATCCTCCTCGGAGGTCGTACCGCCCGTGCCGGAGGCTGCCGACTCGCCTTCGGTCTCTTCCTGTTCGTAAACGATCGTGCATGCATTCATCGCAAGGCAGGAAAAAGCAAGCAGTCCCGCTATGATCTTCGTTTTTATGTGCTTCATAAACAGTATCCTTTCGTTTTATGATAATAATTATATACTACGTAAATTATACGTTTCTACCGACAAAATGTAAATTAAAGTTCCCTTGTGTGACGGACGGGTGACGGTTTTCGGAAAACAGATGCGTAAAATTTCAAAAAGCTATTCAAAAAAGGGGAAAAATATGATATAATACCGAAAGCAAAGGAGTTTTTTATGAAATTTTTATCCGACCTTCACGTACATACGTCGTTTTCCTTCGATGCGGAAAACGCATACGATCCGTTAAATACCGCAAAGGCGGCATACGAAAAGGGACTTTCGGCGATCGCTCTGACGGATCACCTTGAAATAAACAGCGAGATCGAGCATATATTCCCGCCTCTCGATTTTGAAAACCGCAGGACGGAATGTGTAAAAGCCAAGGAAGAAATGAAAGGCAAGATCACCGTCTTGCACGGTATCGAGCTCGGTCAGCCGACACAGTATCCCGAATTTGCAAAAGAGTGCCTGAAAAGAGAAAATTACGATTTCGTTTTAGGGTCGCTGCATAACGTGCGCGGTATGCCCGACTTTGCGCTTATCGACTACTCAAAGTATAACGAGGAGGATTTTATAAACCTCTGGGAGGTATACTTAAACGAGCTTTACGAGCTTGTGAATTTTGACGGGATAACCTCGCTTTCCCACCTTACGTACCCGCTCAGATACTACAAAAAGGCAGGCTTTGAGACGGATCTTTCAAAATATTCCGAACAGCTTTTCAAAATACTGAAAACAGCCGTAAAAAAAGGTATGATGATAGAGGTAAATTCCTCGGGCTTCCGCCAGGGTATGGGGTGTCCTTTGCCCGATAACTTCGTTTTGTCCGTGTACGAAAAAGCAGGAGGCGTGTTTATAACGACAGGCTCCGACAGCCACCGCCCCGAGGATATCGCAGGCGATTACAAAACGCTTGAAGAATATATAAAAGGAAATATTATTCCGTACGATCCCAGCTGAACTGCGTCGGTGTTCCGACGGAGCAAAGCTCTTTGAAATCTCCCTGCCGCAGTACCTCGTAAACGGCAATGGCGGCGGAATTTGATAAATTAAGACTGCGAAGACCGTCACGCATGGGGATCCTCACACACGTGTCGGGGTTGGCTTTTAAAAGATCCTCGGGCAGTCCCTTCGTTTCCTTGCCGAAAACGAGGAAAACGCGTTCGGGATATTCGACCTCGGTGTGATTTCTCGGCGCTTTCGTTGAGAAAAAGTACATTTTTTCGTCTTTGTTCTTTTCAAGAAAATCAGAAAGACTGTCGTAATACGTTATATCGAGCAGGTGCCAGTAGTCAAGCCCTGCTCTTTTTAATTTTCTGTCGTCAATTTCAAAGCCCATCGGCTTTACAAGATGAAGACTTGCGCCGACTGCCGCACACGTTCTTGCAATGTTTCCCGTGTTCTGCGGTATTTCGGGCTCAATAAGTGCGATGTTGATGTTGTTTTTTCCGAACATTATTATTTTCCTACGTATTTTTCAATTATAAATCTGGGGCGTTCTTTCGTTTCAAGGTAAATTTTTCCGATGTATTCGCCTACGATGCCGATCGCAAAAAGCTGAAGCCCCCCTATTGCCCAGATAGATACGATAAGCGACGTCCAGCCGAGCACCGTGTGCCCCATAAAGTGGCGCACCAGCGAGTAAATGAGCATACCGACACTTGCAACGAGCAGTAAAATACCGAGAGTCGTTATAAATCTTATCGGCTTTACGGAAAGCGACGTTATTCCGTCAATAGCAAAAGAAAGCATCTTTTTAAGCGGATATTTGCTTTCTCCGTGCTCCCTTATTCCTCTTTCGTAAAGAACGGTGTCCGTCTTGAAGCCTATCATCGGAACGATACCTCTTAAAAAGAGGTTTACTTCCTTGAAGTTTTCAAGCTCGCACAGCGCACGGCGGCTCATTAAACGGTAGTCGGCGTGATCGTATACGACCTCCGCACCCATAAAGCGCATAAATTTGTAAAATCCCTGCGCCGTGGCACGCTTGAAAAGCGTGTCCTTTTCTCTTTTACTGCGTACGCCGTAGACTATTTCACAGCCGTCTTCGTACTTTTCAAGCATTTTTTCAACGGCGCCTATGTCGTCCTGCAGATCCGCGTCGAGCGATACGGCGCAGTCACATTCGTCCTTCACCGTCATAAGACCTGCCAAAAGTGCGTTCTGGTGTCCCTTGTTGCGTGAAAGCTTGATGCCCTTGATGAGCGTGTTTTCTTCGCTGTATTTTTCTATAAGACTCCAGGTGTTGTCCTTTGAGCCGTCGTTTACGAAAACGATACGGCTTTTTGACGATATCCTGTCCCTTTTTATCATATCTTCAAGCAGCTTTGTCAATGCGTCCTTCGTCGTGGGAAGCGTTTCTTCTTCATTATAGCACGGAACCACGAGATAAAGTACTGTACTCATTTTGTTTTCCTTTCTTATTTCCAGAATTCAAACGTGTCTTTAAGCGTTGCCGATATTACGGTGTTGCCGTATATCGAGCAGGAATATTCCCAAATAAGCGCGGCGTTTATAATGAAAGTTATGAAAAGCGATATGGCGCATGCATACTCGCATATACGCTGAACGGTCTTGTTTTCGGAGTATTTCTGATACATCATAAACAGCAGGATGAATGCGCAAACAGTCATCTGCCACGTGAAGTCAACGCAGTAACGTACGCCGTAGCCGCTTTCCCAGATCGAATAAATGACCGCAAACGGCAAAACGGCAAAGCAAAGAAGCCACAAAAGCACAAACGGCAGTCGGTTCTTCTTTTCAAGCGTCTTGACGCCTCTCGGAAGAAGCAAAACGGAAAATACGGCAGGTATCCTGAAGAATATACCGGTCGATATTCTGTTTGCGATGTAGTAAAAGCCGTTTACGCCGAGATCGGAGAAGTTCGAGGATATAAACGGAAAATCGGGCTTTACGGAGGGGAATGCAAACAGGAAGTTGTAAAAGCCGATGAGAGCCATCTGGGGAGAAAATTCACTTCTTGTAAAGTCGTTTATCGTGAGGGAGTACTGTATTCCGAAGTCAATAAACGAATCGAATCGGACGTAGTTGTATATCATCTGCACACCGCCTATCACGGCAAACGGAACGAAAGCGTAAAGGGCTGTGGGAATAAAGCTCTTTTTCTCTTTTATAAGAGGGATAAGATGTAAAACGATGAACGCAACGGCGGCAATGCACCAGACGGCAGTCGTCGGTCTGGAAAGTACGGCAAGGGAGAAAAATACGCTTGAAAGACAAAGCTTTACCTTCGATACGTTGTCTGAAAGAATACCCGAGCTTATGAGAAAATACGCGCCCATACAAACGAACATAAAGCCCGAATTCTGTGCTATTTCGTAAAAATTCGGAGTTACGAAGCAGAACCATATGCCCGAACCCAGAAGCACCGTCAGAAGCGACGATATATAAAGTCCTAAGCTTATATTCGGGAAAAATCTTTCGCAAAGCTTTTTAAAGAACAGCGCAAGGAATACAAGACCTGCCGCACCGAAAAGAAATACCGCCCAGACTGTTGAAAAATAATATCCCGTTATAAGGTGAAACGGTAAGAACAAAAGCACGACGGGTGCTATTCCGTAGTAAGAATAATATTTGCCCTCATACATAACGTGGTCCCAGGCGTGTTTTACACCGCTTGAGTTTCTTTCCGCCCAGTCGTAGGGGTTTTTGAGGGCAAGAAGCTCGTCCTCAACCTCTCTGTCAAGCGTTACGTTACCCTTTTCGAAAGCGTCAACAAGCTCTTTCGTTATCTGATCTCCGCCGTTTTGGAAAAGAGACGTCTCAAATATGTTTGAAGTTAGCAAAAGGGCTGAAAAAACGCAGATGATACATACGCAGACAGTCACTGCTTTTACAAGCTCACGGGAGTCGGAAAGCTTTTGAGAGCATACGTTTGACTTCAAAAGGAAGTATCCGCCGTAAATGACGAGAAGCGTTATAAAGACGCGGAGCGGCGAAAAGCTTATCGGAATGTCACGGTTTATCTGTACGGAATTTAACTGTACCGTTCCCTTGAAATTTGAAAATTTGATCTTTATATCGCCTGCGTTACCCGAAAATTGGCAGTTGACGTACTTCGTACGCTCTGCCCCCTGCGTTATGCTTCCGTTTACGAGGTTCGTTCTTATCGAATACGACGAGTTCGTTTCATCCGTAAAGTCCACGTTGTACGTCACCGACGTGTTTTTTTCAAGAGTTACGTCGATATAAAGCGTGCCGATCTTTTCGTTTATTCCTTTAAACTCTATATACGGTGATTTTGAATTGCTTACGTACACACCGTCCTTGTATTCAAAGCCCTGAAGCGTTGCGTTCGATATGTCGAGCGTTGACTCCTTATAGTCCTTGCCGAGCTTGAAGGACGTAAAATTGAAAATAAAAATCTCGGCTAAAACAGTGCAGATAAGCACTAAAAGCGCCCAAAAGGCACGGTTTTTCATAATATTTTTTATCTTTGTCATAATTATCTCCGTTGATTTTCATCCCGACGGTGTTTGCTTTACACCACGGCGCATTTATACATTATATATTATAGTTAATAATTGGTAACAATTCAAGAACTATCGGTTATTTTTTTGCATCGTTTGATTATAAAATAAACTATTTTCCTCTAAAAAACAAAAAAAAATCAAAAAGACCTTGATTTTCTTTGCCGTTTTATATATAATATACTGTGAATAATTCTGTAAAGGCAGAATATGAGCCGATACAAAGAAAAAGAAGAAAAAATATGACTGTACTTAACTACGTGCTCGGTATGTATAAGACGAACTGCTATCTGCTTTATACATCCGAAGGTGCTGTGATAATAGATCCCGCGGACAGATCGCCGTACCTTATTTCAAAGCTTGAAGAAAAATCGCTGAAATTACATAAAATACTTCTCACCCACGCACATTTTGACCATATACTTGCCGCAAACCCCCTGAAAGATGAAACGGGGGCGGAAATATGTATAGGCACACAGGATGCTGAAGGCGCACGCGACGTCGAAAAATCGTATCTTTTACAGCTCGGCAGAACAAACAGAGGCGTTTATGCCGATACGCTTTTGAACGACGGTGATACTTTTTCCGTCTGCGGTATGGATTTTACCGTGATCGAAACGCCGGGGCACACGAAAGGCTCGGTATGCTACGTTTGCGGGAATGACATCTTCTGCGGTGATACGGTATTTAAAGACGGCTTCGGCAGATGCGACCTTTACGGAGGCGATGAAGAAAAAATGGTATCATCCCTTCTTACTTTACGTAAATTTTTTGAAGAAAACGGAACGGACTACGTTTTGCACCCCGGCCACGGGGGAAAGCTTTCCGCCGAATATTTTATAAAACAAACAGAATTTCTTAAAAGAGGCAAAATATGAATTACACAGAAATTGCAAATATGCTTTTCCCCGACGTGACGCTTACCGTCGAGGATATAGAAAAAAGATATCCCAAAAGAGAGCTGCCCGAAGGCGCTAAAGTCACAAGATTTGCTCCGTCGCCGACAGGCTTCGTTCATTTCGGCGGACTTTTCCCCTCGACCGTGTGCGAAAGACTTGCACATCAGTCGGGCGGTGTCTTTTATCTTCGAATAGAAGATACCGACGACAAGCGAGAGGTTCCCGGTGCCGCTCAGGCACTTATAAAAACGCTTGCTATGTACGGCATCAACTTTGATGAGGGCGCAGCCCTTGACGGTGACGGAAACATCTGCGACAAAGGTGCGTACGGTCCGTACAAACAGTCGGCAAGAGCCGAAATATACAGAGTATACGCCAAAAAGCTCGTAAGCGAAGGCAAGGCGTACCCCTGCTTTACGACGGAAGAGGAGCTTGAAGCGCTCAACGCGCAGGACAAAAAGACAGAGGTAAAGAGCCGCGAATGGACAGCAGAGCTTGAAGCACAGCAGAAAGCGGAAATGCTGGCACTGCGTAATATCACGGAGGAAGAGATCAAAGAACATCTCGAAAAAGGACATCCGTTCGTTTTGCGTATGCTTGCAAGCGGTGACGGAGAAAAGAAGATAAAGGTGACCGACCTTGTAAAAGGAACTCTTGAGCTTCCCGAAAACGACAAGGACGAGGTCCTTTTGAAGAGCAACGGCATCCCGACTTACCATTTTGCGCACGCAGTAGACGACCATCTGATGGGCACCACGCACGTCGTAAGAGGCGAGGAATGGCTTCCGAGTCTGCCCAGACACTTGATGCTCTTCAATTATCTCGGCTTCAAAGCGCCGAAATATCTGCACATAGCACAGATAATGCGCCTTGATGAAGAAGGAAACAAGAAAAAGCTTTCAAAAAGAGATATGGGCGCATCCCTTGACGATTACGCAAAAATGGGTATCGCACCCGAGTGCGTAAGAGAATATATAATGACTCTGCTCAACTCAAACTACGAGGAATGGCACGCACAGAACCCCGAAAAATCCCCCGAAGATTTCCCGTTCTCAATAAAGAAAATGAGCACGTCGGGCTGTCTTTTCGATTTCAATAAGCTTTCGGACGTGTCGAAAAACGTCATCTGCAAAATGAGCGCCGAAAAGGTGTACGAAGACGGCGCAAAGTGGGCGGAAGAATACGACAAAGAGTTTTATAACGTGTATTCAAAGGATCCCGAGTACGCAAAGAAGATACTTGCAATAGGCAGAGGCGGCAATAAGCCCCGTAAGGATATCGCATCGTGGGCAGATATAAAACCCTACGTAAGCTATTTTTACGATGAATTTTTCACGCCCGAGGCATCATACGACGAAAAGTTTGAAAAAGCGGATATAGCGAAGGCACTGTCGCTCTATCTTGAAAAATTCGACAAGAGCTTTGATAATTCCGCTTGGTTTGAATCCGTAAAGCAGGTGGCTGACGAAATAGGCTTCGCACCCGAAATGAAGCTTTATAAAAAGAATCCCGAACAGTACAAGGGCAGTGTGGGAGACGTAAGCACGTTTATAAGAATTGCCGTAACGGGCAGAACGAACACTCCCGACTTGTTTGAGATAATAGGCGTTATGGGCGAGGAAATGATGAAAAACAGGATAAATTCCGCCATAGCATCGCTTAACTGATAGGAAAGGAAGCTCCAAATGGAAAACACATCTAACTTTATACACGACATAATAGACGCCGATCTTGAAAAGAACCCGTCGCTTAAAATACACACGCGTTTCCCGCCCGAGCCTAACGGATATCTCCATATAGGCCACTGCAAGGCGCTCGTTATCGACTTCGGAACGGCGAAAAAGTACGGCGGTATATGTAACCTCCGTATGGATGACACGAACCCCGCAAAGGAAGACACGGAATTCGTCGATGCTATCCAAGAGGATATACACTGGCTCGGCTTCGATTGGGACGACAGATTTTTCTACGGCTCGGATTATTTTGAAATAACGTACGGTATTGCCGAAAAGCTCATAAAAGAGGGCAAAGCGTACGTCTGCGAGCTTACACCCGAGCAGTTCAGAGAATACAGAGGCGACACGACACGCCCTGCGGTATCTCCTTTCCGTGACAGACCCGTTGACGAAAACCTCGACCTCTTCCGCCGTATGAGAGCGGGCGAGTTTCCCGAGGGAAAATATACCCTCAGAGCGAAGATCGACCTTGCGTCGGGCAACTTCAATATGCGTGACCCCGTTTTGTACCGCATCCGCTATATCGACCACCACCGTCAGGGCACGAAATGGTGCATTTTCCCGATGTATGACTTTGCACACCCCATCCAGGATGCCATAGAGGGAATAACGCACAGCCTTTGCTCACTTGAATACGAAGACCACAGACCGCTTTATAACTGGGTAGTCGAAAACGCAGGACTTGAAGGCAAGCCCCGCCAGATAGAATTTGCACGTCTTAACGTAACGTATACGGTTATGAGTAAAAGATATCTCCGTTCGTTGGTCGAAGACGGACTCGTTGACGGCTGGGACGACCCGAGAATGCCGACCTTGTGCGGTTTAAGAAGACGCGGATTTACTCCGGGTGCAATACTCGACTTCTGCGACAGAATAGGCGTTGCAAAATCAAACAGTATGGTCGATATCGAACTGCTTGAGCACTGCGTGCGCGAGGAGCTGAACAAAACGGCACAAAGACGCATCGCGGTTCTTGATCCCGTTAAGGTGACGGTTACGAACTATCCCGAGGACAAGACGGAATATTTCAGCGTTTCAAATAACCCCAACGACGAAGAAGCAGGCGTAAGACAGGTACCCTTCACACGTACGCTTTACGTTGACCGTGAGGACGTATCGACGAATCCTCCGCCTAAGTATTTCAGACTTAAAGAAGGCGGCGAGGTGCGCCTTATGGGTGCGTACATCGTCAAGTGCGATAAGATAATAACGGACGGTGACGGACGTGTTACGGAGGTGCTCGTAACGGCTGACCTTCAGTCGGGATGCGGAAATCCCTTCGACGGCAGAAAGATAAAGGGTACGATACATTGGCTTTCGTCATCCCACAGCATAAAGGCGGACGTAATGCTTTACGACAGACTCTTCACAAATCCCGATATGTCAAGCCTTCCCGAGGGAAAAACGTACAACGATTATCTGAACGAAAACTCACTTAAAAAACTCGAAGGCTGTCTTATGGAAGAATCTTTGAAGGATGCAAAGCCGGGCGAAAAGTTCCAGTTCGTAAGAACGGGATATTTCTGCCTTGATACGAAGAAAGAAAACACGTTTAACAGAGTTGTAACGCTGAAGGACAGCTATAAAGTACAGTAAAATGAAAAGTAGATTTTTTATAGGACATTATAATTATACGGTAATAGCAACGTACACGGCGCTCGTGTTCGGTGTTTGCGGTATATATTCGGCGATATCGGGCAATGCGTTTTCCGCTGTGATCTTTCTGATGCTTGCGGGCGCGCTCGATATGGTAGACGGAAGAATTGCAAAAACGAAGGACAGAACGGAAGACGAAAAGCACTTCGGTATACAGATAGATTCTCTGTGCGACCTTATAAGCTTCGGAGTTCTTCCGACGGTGATAGGAAGATCGCTCGGGCTTACACAGCTCGGCTTTACGGCGCTTTTTGCCCTGTACATACTCACAGCACAGATACGTCTGGCTTACTTCAACGTCGATGAATTCAACAGACAGAAGATGACGGACGGCAAAAGAAAGTACTATAAGGGACTTCCCGTGACGTCGGCGGCTGTCATATTCCCGTTTATATATACGTTTTTGCTTCCGATGGGAAAGCAGTACCTTTCGGTAACGTACGCGGCAGTTCTGTTTTTGTGCGCGGTGCTTTTCGTGTCGAACATAAATATACCGAAGCCGGGAAAAAAGATGATAATCCTGTTTGCTCTTATCGGTATTGCAATGATAGCCGTGCTGTCTTATTACAAAATATCGGGTTATGTTGTCCGATAAATAAAATTAACATCTGAATATAGAAAAAATCCATAATTAATGATACAATTCTCCCTCGGAGATGACTCCACCGTATACGTAAATTTCCGCAGTACGCACATCAGTTTACATTTCCTCCTTTTGCGTGTTGCGGAAATTTACGTTATAAACACTTAATAAAGAGAAAATATTATGAAAAAAACATTATCGCTCGTTATGACGGCGGTGCTTCTTGTGCAAGCTTTGGTGTCCTGCTCGGACGGAAATACCGTTTCCGGCGATGGCACCTTGCAGACGTCAAAGACGGCGCAAATAGCGGCGGAAGAAACGGAAAAAACGGAAGATACGGACGACGGTAAAACGTATGAACCCGAAATTACGGAAGTAATACCGGATATGAGTACGAAATACGCCGATTACATCAATTATCGTGAATATCTTGTAAATACGGGCAAAAGGATAAACGAAGATAAAGAGCTCAAGGTGTTGTTCTACGGCGGCTCTTTGACAAACGGCTACGGCGCATCGGACGAATCAAAAACGTCGTGGAGAGCACGTACGTGCTCCTGGTTTACAACGAATTTCCCCGATACGGAGTTTTCCTTTGTAAACAGAGCTATCGGTGAATCGGGAACGTTTTTGGGCACTTACAGACTCGAAGCCGACGTTATAAACGAATCCCCCGATCTTATATTCCTTGAATATGCAATAAACGATAAATATTTCGCATCAGGCTATAAAAAAACGAAGATGCGGGTTGAAACTATCATTCGGGAGATAAAAGAAGCACTTCCGAAAACGGAGATCGTAATGCTTATCACGACGGACGAGGGCTGTCTTGAGCTGAATAAAAAAGGACAGCTTCATATGGAGGGATATGCACACGAGGATATCGCAAAGGCTTACGGCGTTTCTTCGCTTCACGTCGGAAGACTGCTTGCCGAAACCTGTAACTATTCGCCCGAGGATTTCCGTAACTATGCAGTGGATATCGTGCATCTCAATGATGCCGGATACGGTATATATTACAGCTGCGTTGAAGAATTTTTGCTCAACAGCCTCGTTAAAGCAAATTTGTCAATAGTTACAAAACGCGATAAAGATGTTCCCGTACAGAGCGATGCCTTGTTTGACGGAAACAGAACGCATATACAGCCTACTCAACAGTTGCTTGCCGACTCCGAAGCACTCGGAGGAGAGGGCGTTGAATACGTCGATAAAGCGTATACGGGCAATACGGCGGCATTCGGATATTTTGCGGTAGATTCCGAAAGTGACGTGTTTGCATTCAAATTCACGGGCACGGAAGCGGCTGTATGGTGCAATCTCAAAAATGCAGATTATTTGATATCCGTTGACGGCGGTGAATACGTACAAAAAACATCATCGGAGCATACCCCCGCAGTTCTTGCCGAAGACCTTGAGCCGAAAGAGCATATCATAAAAATTAAAATGGTAAGCGGCGGAAATAAGTTCAATATCGCCGCTGTCTTCACAAGAGATGCAAGTATGGCGACAAAAGCGGCAAAAAAATAATGAGAATGCCTGCGGGGCGGCTTGTTTTCTCCCCGTTTTGTGATCAACGATACAAGATACAATATATGGAGTAATTTTATGAAAAAAATATTATCGCTCATTGCAACAGCGTCGCTTATTCTGACGGTCTTTGCATCCTGCTCGGAAAACGTCGGTGAGCAGACAAAGAAAGATCCCTCACAGCAAACGTCACAAACGGCAGAGGATACCCAAACAAACGCAGAGGATACGGAAGGCGAAGATATGGAAGAACTGAAAGAAACGGCGGTATCTTATAAAACTCTTACCGCGGATAAAGCCATAAACGTTGCAACACACCCCGAATACAGAAACAAGCATACGCTGAATACGTATTCAAACGTCGAATACGAAACGTATCTCGGTGTCTGTGCCGATTTCAAAGTAAAAGGCTTTGATACTTACAGCAGTATGAAAAAAGGCAATATCTACGCTTCGACTTTCGTAAACGAAACGGATTTTTACCACGTTTACTGGCACGAAAAGGACAAAAAGCTCCGTGTTGCGGAAGCACCCGGGGAAGCTGACACGCTTCCTGTAAACGACCCTATGGCAATACAGGGCGATAAAGTGACGAGCGTAACTCAGCTTAAATCGACGAAGGTCTACGGAATGGGATATATCATCACGCTTCGCGACGGTTCGTTTATAATAATCGACGGCGGCTGGATAGACGAGCACGACAGAATTTACGAAAAGCTCGTAAAATTGAACGGCTCGGAAGAAAATATAATCATACGTGCCTGGATAATAACTCACGCGCATAACGACCATTACGATGCGTTCACCTCGTTTGCGCCGAAATATGCTGATAAGGTAACGCTTGAGCGCTTCATTTACGCCTCCGAAACTCCCGATTTAAGAGTTTCGGGCTGGGGAAGCTTCCTTGCCTGGGGATATGTGTACGATTACATCAGTATGTTTAAAGACACAAAGGTGCTTTACGCTCATACGGGAATGGATCTTGTTTTCGGCGACGTAAGAATGGAAGTTCTTTTCTCGTGTGACGATATGCTCATCGACTTTATTCCCGAAAATCAGAACAATACGAGCCTCGTGACAAGATTTTATACAACGGATATGAATATGCTGTTTCTTGCCGATGCCGGCGAGGACGTTTCCAAAATACTCGAAAACTACTACGGCGATTATTTGAAGAGCGATATGTGCCAGGCGGCGCATCACGGCGTTGAGAATTTCCCCCTTCGTACGTATAAAATTATAAAGCCCGAGGTTATGTTCTATCCCTGTGCGGAAAGACTTTATAATGCAAAGGAAAGATTTTACGAAGTGCGAATGGCGCTTAAAAATTCCTCCTACGTAAAGACGATCATAATGCACGAGAAGTCAGATATCACAAGACCGCTTTTTCATAACAAAAAATAAAATATCACCCCTGCAGCTTATTCATCGGCTGCAGGGGCGTTTTTTTTTGCTCTTTGAGAGGGAGGGAAAATCAGATAATAGATAATAGATGATAGATAAAAGATAATAAACAAAATCGGTAGGGGTCGGCGCCCACGCCGCCCCGTATCGACGTAGGGCGGGGGCTTGCTCCCGCCGTTTCGAAAAATCCGATGAATGATAAATCGACACCTCATCCGTCATTCCCTTCACCGGGAAAGGCGAAGTATAATTTTAAAAAGAGCTGCGTTGATTGAAGTCGGAGGCCAAGCGGTCTTAGGAAGACAACTCTGCCTTTCAAC
>JAZQBL010000010.1:0-36983 GCA_045545665.1 Eubacteriales bacterium | reverse complement strand
CAGCCCTTTGAACTGACCGGCACCGTCGGTAAGTTTGACGTGATCTGCAACGTAGCCGGCGGCGGCATTTCCGGCCAGGCCGGTGCCATCCGTCACGGCATCTCCCGTGCCCTTCTGCAGGCCGATAGCGAAACCTACCGTCCTACTCTGAAGAAGGCCGGTCTGTTGACCCGCGACCCCAGAATGAAGGAAAGAAAGAAGTACGGCTTGAAGGCCGCACGTCGCGCTCCTCAGTTCTCCAAGAGATAATCTACCCCTACCGGGTATTATCAAAAACCCCGAAGCCTCGTGCTTCGGGGTTTTCTTGTTGCTTTAAAATAATTTTTAAGGGCTATGACACACAAAATGTCATAGCCCTTTTGTTATATCCAATATCCTCTAAATATGTAACTGCACAAGCAACACAATCCAAATATCAATGCAAGCGGAAGCAATATAAAAAACACCTTTAAAAAGATTTTTAATGCCTTGCTCGGTATTTTGTTGATTTTATTTTTTAGGTTATCATATTAAGATTCAAACGGTATAAACAGTATTGAAAGAATAAGCTCTAAAATATTTTCCATACAAATCTGCTCAGTTTTCCTTTTCAATTTTCAAAAGTTCTTCTATAGAGTAAATTTTATCACACCTGTTACACCGAAAAGCAGTTCTTATGAATTTTATATTTCCCATCATATAACCATCGCCGCCAGCTTGTGAAAAATCGTAATCCTTTGCTTCTTCCGATTTCGAATTAACCACAGTCTCTGTTTTGGTCTTTTCTAATATTTCGTTGCAAAGGGGGCAATGATGCTTTTTCATACAGAAAATCGGGTGAGACCATTCGCGCTTTACACCGTGTATTTTCATTTCATTACCTCATAATAGTAGTCACTGTATGTAAAATAATCTTCGGCTTGTTCTTCGTAGTGGTCACAACAATCAAAAAGTGTGCGGCTTCTGCTTTTTCGCTCTCCCTCATTTTCTGTAACGTGCCATAAATCACGAGGTTCTTTCGGAGTGAAATCTGTCACACAAAAAAGTTCATTGTCATAATTACCTACGGGACAGAAATGACCATAGCGACAGGAAATGCAGGATTTTATGTGCCACCTTTCGGGTAAGCTTTTTGCGAGTTGAATTAAAGCTTCTTCGGTTGTTTCGGCTTGATATGAACGAGCTTCCTCTTGGATAATTGTTGAAATGGTGACATTCATATTTTCATCATCTCTATTGGCTGCAACGTGATTAATTTCTAATTCAATAATTCCGTCAGGGGTTTTAATCGGCAGACAATATATTTTGTTTTCCATAATAACCAACTCCTAATATGCATTATCACCATTATTGTAGTATAGAAATGTGAATTTTTCAATGCGGTCACACTTTCTGAGCATTATGGTCTTGCATCTTTCACTTCGGTATGGGCGAAGAAATTTTATAATATGTTCATTCAATTCATAAAAAATATGCTGTTCTATTTACTTTTTTTCATTTGTATGATATAATTTGGGTCGGATAATTAAATTCAAAGAATAGGATTGGGCGTAATTATGAAAATTAAGACCCGTAAATTGCCGTACGATGAGGTTTTGAAGCTTCCTCGTTTGAAACACAAAAAACCTATGAAGCCGAGCCGCTTCCTCGCAACTGTCGTTCGCATAGTATCTGCTCCGACACTTAAAAAGATAAAATTTTCTTATACCACGGAACGTATGGACCTTGTCGGAAAACAGCCCTGCCTCATTCTTATGAACCATTCGAGTTTTACGGATATGAAGCTTGCTTTCGGTATTTTTTATCCGAGAAGAATGGGTATCGTTACCTCGGTCGATGCAATGTCGGGGATTTTGGGCAAACTTATGCGTATACTCGGATGCACTCCTACACGTAAATACGTATCCGATATTTCCTTGATCCGTGATATAAAATATATGCTTTACGAAAACAAAACAAGTGTGCTTATGTATCCCGAAGCAGGATACTCGTTTGACGGACGCACAACGACCTTGCCGCGCGGACTTGGTGCTTTGCTTAAGCGCCTGGGCGTTCCCGTTGTGACGGTCATTACGCAAGGCGCTTTCCACCGTGATCCGCTTTACAATATGCTCAAGATACGTGACGTTAAAGTCAGCGCCCACGTAAAATGTATTGCCACAGCGGAAGAACTCAAGGAAAAAACAGTCAGCGAGCTTGATGCTCTGATAGACGAAGCGTTTTCATTTGATAATTTTGCATGGCAGCGGGATAACAAAATATCAATAGACGTTCCTTTCCGTGCCGACGGCTTGCACAGGATCCTTTACAAATGTCCTCATTGCAATGCGGAAAATCAAATGGAAGGTAAGGGTATTCATATTTCCTGCCATTCTTGCGGAAAAAAGTGGGAAATGGACGAATACGGTCAGCTTAAAGCCTTGGAAGGGGAAACCGAGTATCCCCACATTCCCGATTGGTACACCTGGCAAAGAGAATGTGTCCGCAAAGAGCTTGAAGACGGTACGTATCTGCTCGATACCGAGGTCGATATATCCGTCGAGGTAGATCTTAACGGTGTTTATGAGATAGGAAAAGGCCGCCTTGTCCATTCACCTGACGGTTTTCATCTTACGGGAGCTTTGGGAAAGCTTGATTATAAGCAGTCGCCCGTATTTTCTCACACACTGTATGCAGATTATTACTGGTATGAGATCGGGGATGTGATAAGCATCGGCGATAACGAGTTTACGTATTTCTGTTTTCCGAAAGAAAATGTTTCCGTGACGAAAGCACGGCTTGCAACGGAAGAACTATATAAAATGAAAAGAATACGCAAAAAATAAATGTTGCGTAATTTGGAGAAAAGTGTTGACAATTAGTAAACCGTGTGATAAAATATCACCGTATTTTAGGTATTATCAAGCAAGCGTAGGCGGTTGCTTGAAAATATAAAATATTTTTTTGAGGTGAAAAAATGGACAAGTTTTTCAAAATCAGAGAGCGCGGCTCTAATGTCAAGCTTGAGATCATCGGTGGATTAACGACGTTTTTTGCCATGGCGTACATCATCTTTGTAAACCCCAATCAGGTTGCCGCTGAAGGCGCTAACGGTTGGTTGGTAGGACTCGGTGCTGATCCCGTTGTTATGGGACAGATCTGGAACTCCGTTTACATTGCTTCGATACTCGTTGCAATATTCGGTACGTTGCTTATGGCACTTTACGCAAGACTTCCTTTTGCTCAGGCGTGCGGCATGGGTCTTAACTCCTTCTTCTGTACGTGCTTTATTTCTAACGCTTTCTTTGGCGGCGCAGACGTTATAAAGGGATACCAGGCAGGTCTTGTTATAATCCTTTTGTCCGGTGTTATATTCCTTTTACTTTCTGTAACGGGACTTCGCACGTATATTGCAAGAGCACTTCCCGATGCACTTAAAAAGGCTATTCCCGGCGGTATCGGTCTGTTTATTGCTCTTATCGGCTTCAAGAACGCTTCTATCGTTGTTGATAACCAGTACACGTTCGTTCAGTTCTTTAACTTCAACGCTGTTATCAAGAAGATCGGCGTTGACGGCTTTACGTTTGCTGATGCAATGAAAGAAATGGCACCTCCGCTCGTTGCCATAATAGGACTTCTTATAATAGCTGTTCTCACGTGGAGAAAAGTAAAGGGTGCCGTTATTATCGGTATTCTTGCTTCTACTGTCATATACTATCTTATGACGTGGACAGTTCCTTCGTTTGATATGAGCCAGGTCGGTCAGTCCTTCAAGGATTTCGCAAGCGTCGGTCTTGGCGGCGTCTTCAACGGCGATGCCTGGAAGGAAGCGTTTACTGCTGAGTATATAGGCGGCGTGTTCTCCGCGATCATTCTTGTAATCACGTTCTGCATAGTTGATATGTTTGATACTATCGGTACGCTTTACGGTGCGGCTTCCGAGGCAGGTATGCTTGATGAAAACGGAGACCCCATTGACGTTGACAAGGCTATGATGTGTGACTCGCTTGCAACTGTCGGCGGTTCGCTTTTCGGTACTTCTACTTGTACGACGTTCGTTGAATCCGCATCGGGCGTTGCGGCAGGCGCAAGAACAGGTCTTGCAAGCCTTGTAACGGCTGCTTGCTTTGCGATCTGTCTGTTCCTCAGCCCCTTCGCAAGCATCGTTCCGTCAAGTGCAACAGCTCCCGCACTTATATTCGTCGGCGTTCTTATGCTTAAGAACTTTGCAGCTGTTGATATGAAGGATATGCGCTCTGCAGTTCCCGCATTTTTGACACTCGTTATGATGCCTTTGACGTATTCTATATCAAACGGTATCGGTATCGGTGCTATATCTTACGTTATCATTACACTTTTCACAGGAAAATACAAGAAGAATGATATCGTAGTTACAGTAATTGCATTGCTCTTTATCTTCAAATTCATTTTTGGAGCTATATAATAAATGAAAGAATATTATGAAATAGAGGTTGCGGGACTTAAAAGACAGCTTCCGCTGTGTCCTCTTACAGATAAGCTTTACATTGCCGGATTCGTTATTTTCGGTGACGTTGAGCTTACGGAAAGATCAGCAGAAGCTCTTCTGAAGCTTGCACCCGAATACGACTATATGATAACGGCGGAAAGTAAGGGTATACCGCTTGCACACGAAATGGCGCGCCAGAGCGGTCAAAATAAATATATCCTTGCACGTAAAGCGCCGAAGCTTTATATGCGTAATACCGTTAAATGCGACGTAAAATCCATAACGACGGAAAAGGTGCAGACGCTCTATCTTGACGGAGCTGATGCCGAACTTATAAAAGGAAAGAAGATCCTGATCGTTGACGACGTTATCAGCACGGGTGAATCTTTGTATGCGCTTGAAACGTTGATAAAGCAGGCAGGCGGTACGGTCGCAGGCAGACTTGCAATTCTTGCAGAGGGCGATGCGGCAAAACGCGAAGATATCGGATATCTGCAATATCTGCCCCTTTTTGACGAAAACGGCGAACCCATACAATAAAATGATCTTGAATGCAGCCACCGATGAAAATTCGGTGGTTGTGTTTTAATATATTTCCGCAAGGAAATATATACGCCCTTTCGCCTGTGGCAGTTCGCTTTGCGAACTGTGGGGGGGCAGGCGAGGGCGTATTCGGAATACTGTATTTATATGATACGGTTGAAGAGAATAAAATAAATTTGAAGGTATTTGGGCATGAAAGAAAAATTTAAAGGTGATGCGGATGAAGTATATTGAACTTGAAAACGATCTGAAAATGCGTGTAAGAAAACGCAGGATCGTTGAGGGCGTTTTGACTTTTGTATTTTTAATAACGTCAATTATATTCACAGTACTTTATGATAACAGCAAAACAGTTGAAATTATCGGTTATCCGCCTTTTGCATATGAATCAGTCACCTATAACCGCAACTATCTTTGGGGAATTATGGTTGGGTATATAGGGCTTATATGTTCCGGGATATTTTTGATATCAGATATCATATTTTCAAAACTTGAAACCGTTGAAGTCGGTGAAGATGTTATTACTTTTTACCGTGGTCTGTTGCATACAAATGTTTATGTGAACGGAGAATACAAAGACGGAATTTCATTTATTGGCTATTATCTTGAAGCACTGCTTTCGGATGGAACAAGGGTAACTGTATCTATTGGAAAGCAGTCGGTGCATCTGACGTTCTCAAACGGACATCCGCCCATAGATTTGTGAGGTTATTATGGCGAAATTTGAAAAAGTGTTATACGGTGAATTTGATACCATACTTGAAAAAATAGAAACCGGAGTGCTTAACGGCAGTATTTCAGCTTCTCTTGAGGAGTCGAGCGATTTCGGAAACGGCGACGCAAGGTGCAGTGTGCGTGTTTTTGAACGGTACAGCTATGCGGGAAGCAACCGTGTGAGCCTTTCCGTAACGCTGTTTAAAAGCGGTGACGGACCGGTATACGTTTCCGCCATAACATCGGGGGGCAGCCAAGCGTTGTTTTTCAAAATGAACACGTGGGGAGAGGAAACATTCCTCGAAAAGTTCAAAGAAATACTGTGAGTTTTTGATAATGTCCTCACATTCGCTGTTTGTGGTATAGACTAAAACGAAGATTTTTGATATATTCTTTGTGAGGTGAGAAAATGGATCTGATAAAGATAGGCAAATTTATTGCGGAAATGAGAAAAGAGCAGGGACTTTCTCAAACACAGCTTGGTGAAAAAATAGGTGTTACGAACAAAACGGTATCAAGGTGGGAAACGGGAATGTATCTGCCCCCTGCTGAAATGCTGTTAGCTTTGAGTGAATTGTTTGATATAAGCATCAACGAAATACTTTGCGGCAAAAGATTGACGGATGAAGAATACAAAACTGAGGCAGAGAAAAATTTAAGGAGATCTATTGAAAGTGTTTTTACTGTTAAGGAAAAACTTGAATTTTTTAAGAAAAAATGGCTTCGTGAACACTTTGCGTTTTTGTGTTTCCTTGGAGTCACGATCATAGGAATATTTGTGTTGGGATTTATTATTGAGCAACATATTTTGATTGCAATTTCTTCAGTTGTTTTTGTTGTTTGTCACGCTTGGAGAAATAATGCGATGATGAGCTATGCGGAGGGAAAAGTGTTTGATGAAAACAGAGTAATATTGAAAGACAATGTTGAATAGCTGTCTGCAGGCATATGATACGGCTTTTCTGTGGGAATATTTGAGTTATTGAGTTTAAATATTATAATTATATGAGGTGCTTTGATGAAAGAAAAATTTAAGACAATGCTTCGGTGGTTTGCCTGGTTTGCGGTTTGTTTTTTGGTGATATATCTTGTTGTGTTTTTCGGCGGTTGGAAGCTTTTTAAAAGCGGAGATCCGATCCTTATGGAAGTCGGTGCGGCTCTTATATTGTCAATATTCATCTTTCCGTTTAATGAAACGGTGACAAAGCTTGACAAGAAAGTGAAGA
This sequence comes from Eubacteriales bacterium, assembly GCA_045545665.1. Lineage (GTDB taxonomy): Bacteria > Bacillota > Clostridia > Oscillospirales > CAG-272 > RGIG7213. Next base: position 30,074 of record JAZQBL010000010.1, on the reverse strand, counting down.
CTTTGGAGGAACGGATAGAAGAGCTTGAAAAGAACAAGTAAAAATACATTCGTACTTGAAAGATGCACTGTGTGGCTTACACGGTGCATTTTTATTTATTCTTCCACACAATTGTGTAAACAAATTATGAATTTAGGAATTTGGCAAAAATGCACAAAAATACGAACGATAAATTGTTAAAAATAGGCAAAGAAAGATAAAATCACATTTTTTAAAAGTAAATTATTTGAATATAAAATGTAAAATTAAATTCATAAAGTGTGCAAAAAGATAAAAGTTCACATTTTTTGTGATGAAAATTAATTATTGGGTGTTCCCATTTCCTCTTGACATATTTTATTTTATATGGTAAAATCCCACGAATAAATTAAAATCGCGTATTATGCGATGTGATAATTATTTATAATAGCTTCCCCGCCGTGTGCGGAGTTCAATAAAACGAATGGAGTGAAGGATTTAATGATCAAACCTCAGCAGCTCGGAAAAAACACGAGAATGAGTTTTGCAAGAACGAAAGAAGTTCTTGGACTGCCAAATCTCTTGGAGGTGCAGAAAAAATCGTACGAATGGTTTATCAATGAAGGTCTGGCAGAAGTATTGAGAGACGTTTCTCCCATTACGGATTACTCGGGCAATCTCATCATCGAGTTCATTGATTTTTCAATCGACGAAACACCCAAATACCCCGTTGAGGAATGTAAGGACAGGGACGTAAACTATGCTGCGCCCTTCCGTGTAACGGTTCGTCTTACCAATAAGGCTACAGGCGAAGTAAAGGAAGAGCTCATCTACATGAGTGATTTCCCCATAATGACAGATAACGGTACTTTCGTTATCAACGGTGCAGAACGTGTAATCGTATCACAGATCGTACGTTCTCCCGGCGTATACTACGAAAGTGCTATCGACAAATCAAGCAAAATGACGTTTGCGTCAACGGTTATCCCGTACAGAGGCGCATGGCTTGAATATGAAACTGATGCAAACGATATTTTCCATGTTCGTATCGACAAGAACAGAAAAATGTTCATCACGATACTCATCAGAGCGCTCGGTATAGAATCCGATGCCGAGATCATAAATTATTTCGGTGACGATCCCAGACTCGTTGCAACTCTTGAAAAGGACAATATCGCAGAAGAAGCGAAGAAAAACGGTACGTCGATACGTGACGAAGCTCTCAAGGAAATATACAAGAAGCTCCGTCCCGGTGAGCCTCCGCTCGTAGACAGTGCACTTTTGCTCATCAACAACCTTTTCTTCGATCCCAAGAGATACGACCTTGCAAACGTAGGTAGATACAAGTACAATAAGAAGCTTGCTATTGCCGAAAGAATAATCGGCAGAACGATAACGAGAAGCGTTATCAACCCCATCACGGGCGAGCTTTTGTTTGAAGAAGGCGAACTTATCGACCGTGAAAAGGCTTACGCTATCGAGCACGCAGGCGTAAACGAAGTATACGTCAAGGTTTCTGACGGCGAAATGAAGGTCCTTTCAAACGGTACTATTCGTGCAGAGGACGCACTCGGCTTTTCACTTGAAGATATCGGCATAAACGAGAAGGTAAACCTCGGCGTTTTGCTTGAGATAATGGAAAAGTGCGGCGGCGACGTCGATGCCGTTAAGGAAGAAGCTAAGCTCAGAATAGGCGAGCTTATGCCGAAGCACATCACAAGAGAGGATATCTTCGCATCCATCAACTACATGCTTTGCCTCGGCAGAGGAATAGGCACGACGGATGACATAGACCACCTCGGTAACAGACGTTTGCGCTCCGTCGGTGAGCTTTTGCAGAACCAGATAAGAATAGGCTTCTCCAGAATGGACAAGATCATCAAAGAGAGAATGACTATTCAGGATGCAGACACTCTTTCACCCAAAGCACTTATAAACCCCAGACCTATCGTTACTGCCATAAGAGAATTTTTCGGTTCTTCACCGCTTTCTCAGTTTATGGACCAGTCAAACCCTCTGGCAGAGCTTACGCATAAGCGCCGTCTGTCAGCTCTCGGTCCCGGCGGTCTTTCACGTGACAGAGCTTCCTTTGAAGTGCGTGACGTTCACTATACGCACTACGGAAGAATGTGTCCTATAGAAACGCCCGAAGGTCCTAACATCGGTCTTATATCCTATCTTTCCACATATGCGAGAATAAACGACTACGGCTTCATTGAAGCACCTTACCGCAAGGTCGATAAGGAAACAGGCGTCGTTACCGACGAGGTCGTTTATATGACAGCCGACGTCGAAGACAACTACGTAGTCGGTCAGGCAAGCGAACCTCTCGACGAAGAGGGAAGATTTATCCGCAAACGTGTCGTTGTACGTCACAAAGCGGAGATCGTCGAAATGGATAAGGAAATGGTTGATTTCGTTGACGTTTCGCCCAAGATGGTCGTTTCCGTCGCAACATCTATGATCCCCTTCCTTGAAAACGATGACAACTCCCGTGCACTTATGGGTTCAAACATGCAGAAGCAGGCAGTTCCGCTTCTTACGTGTGATTCGCCTATCGTCGGTACGGGTATGGAATACAAAGCGGCTGTCGATTCCGGCGTTTGTATCGTCGCAAAAGAAGCAGGCTTTGTAGAAAAAGTTTCCGCAGACGAGATCGTTATCTCGACTGACGGAGGAAGAAAAGATTCCTACTATCTTATAAAATTCAAGCGTTCCAACCAGGGCACGTGCGTAAACCAGCGCCCCATCGTAAATAAGGGTGAGTACGTTGAAAAAGGTCAGGTAATTGCGGACGGTCCCGCTACCAGCAACGGCGAAATAGCACTCGGTAAAAACGCTCTCATCGGCTTCCTTACTTGGGAAGGTTACAACTACGAGGACGCCGTACTTCTTAACGAAAGACTCGTAAGAGACGACGTTTATACATCGCTTCATATTGAAGAATATTCACACGAAGCAAGAGACACGAAGCTCGGACCGGAAGAGATAACGAGAGAGATCCCGAACGTATCCGACGAAGTTCTCAAAGACCTTGATGCCGACGGTATCATACGCAAGGGTACTGAAGTACGTGCAGGCGATATCCTCGTCGGTAAGGTTACGCCCAAGGGCGAAACAGAGCTTACACCCGAAGAAAGACTCCTCAGAGCGATATTCGGAGAAAAAGCAAGAGAAGTAAGAGATACGTCCATGCGTTTGCCCCACGGCGAAAGCGGTATAGTTGTTGACGTTAAGGTATTTTCACGTGTCAACGGCGACGAGCTTCCCCCCGGAGTAAACAAGGTCGTAAGAGTTTATATAGCACAGAAGAGAAAAATTTCCGTAGGTGACAAGATGGCGGGACGTCACGGTAACAAGGGTGTCGTTTCACGTATCCTTCCTCCCGAAGATATGCCGTTCTTGCCCGACGGTACACCGCTTGACATCGTTCTTAACCCGCTGGGCGTTCCTTCACGTATGAACATCGGTCAGGTGCTTGAAGTCCACCTCGGCATCGCCGCTAAAAAGCTCGGCTGGAAGGTAATGACGCCCGTATTCGACGGCGCAACCGAAAAAGATATCACGGATTGTCTTAAAGAAGCGGGACTTTCCGAAACAGGTAAGACGATACTTTACGACGGACGTACGGGCGAGCCGTTCGACAACCCCGTAACTGTCGGTATAATGTACTACCTTAAGCTTCACCACCTCGTTGACGATAAGATCCACGCACGTTCCACAGGTCCTTACTCTCTGGTAACACAGCAGCCTTTGGGCGGTAAAGCTCAGTTCGGCGGTCAGCGTTTCGGAGAAATGGAAGTCTGGGCGCTTGAAGCGTACGGCGCAGCTTACACGCTTCAGGAAATACTCACTGTTAAGAGTGACGACGTAACAGGACGTGTAAAGACGTACGAGGCAATCGTAAAAGGACAGAATATCCCGACACCGGGTATTCCCGAATCGTTCAAGGTCCTCGTAAAAGAGCTTCAGGCACTTGCACTCGATATAAAGGTGCTTGACGAAAACGGACTTGAAATAGAGCTTTCATCCCTTTCCGATGATATTACAACGGAACAGACGTACGACGAACACGATATCGGTGAGGCTGTTATGGTCGACAGCGAAGTCGAAGAAAACTTCGTCGAGGAAAATGAGGATGATTTTGATTTCGGTGAGGATAACGAAGTGTACGACTTCGGTGATCTTGCCGATGAGTTTTCCGATGATTATTCGGATGAAGAATAAGGAGGGAACGATATATGGATAAGAACATATTTGATTCGATCAAGATCGGTCTGGCGTCTCCCGAAATGATACGCAATTGGTCGTACGGCGAGGTTCTCAAGCCCGAAACGATCAACTACAGAACACTCAAAGCGGAAAAGGACGGTCTTTTCTGCGAAAAGATATTTGGTCCGACAAAGGACTGGGAATGTCTTTGCGGAAGATATAAAAGAGTAAGATACAAGGGTAAGATATGCGAAAAGTGCCATGTCGAGGTCACAACGAAAAAGGTGCGCCGCGAAAGGATGGGTCACATCGAGCTTGCCTGCCCTGTTTCCCACATCTGGTACTTCCGTGCGATTCCTTCAAGAATGGGACTTCTTCTCGATATCTCCCCGAGAGTTCTCGATAAGGTCCTGTACTTCGGACAGTACATCGTAACCGATCCCGGTTCTACGGGTCTTAAACTCAATCAGCCCCTTACGGAAGCTGAATACCGCAAGGAATACGAGCGTCACGAAAACGACTTTAAGGTCGGTATGGGCGCTGAAGCGATCAAAGAGCTTTTGCAAAAGCTTGACATCGAAAAGCTTTCCGAGGAAATAAAGGAAGAACTCAAAACGGCAACGGGTCAGAAAAAGGTAAAACTTATAAAGAGACTCGACGTTGTTGAAGCGTTCAGAAAATCGGGCAACAAACCCGAATGGATGATACTCGACGTTGTTCCCGTCATTCCTCCGGAAATACGTCCTATGGTACAGCTCGACGGCGGACGTTTTGCAACCTCCGACCTCAACGACTTGTACAGACGTGTTATCAACCGTAACAACAGACTTAAAAAACTCATGGAGCTTATGGCTCCCGAAATAATCATCCGTAACGAGAAGCGTATGCTTCAGGAAGCGGTTGACGCGCTCATTGACAACGGCAGACGCGGAAAGCCCGTAACCGGTCCCAATAACAGACCCTTGAAGTCGCTTTCCGAGATGCTCAGAGGTAAGCAGGGACGTTTCCGTCAGAACCTTTTGGGTAAACGTGTCGACTATTCCGGACGTTCCGTTATCGTCGTAGGACCCGAGCTTAAGATCTATCAGTGCGGTCTTCCCAAAGAAATGGCGCTTGAGCTTTTCAAGCCCTTCGTAATGAAGCGCCTCGTTGAAACACAGAAGGCATCCAACATCAAGGATGCGAAGAAGAAGGTCGATAAGGTCGAAAGCTTCGTATGGGATGCACTTGAAAACGTAATAAAAGAACACCCCGTTCTTCTTAACCGTGCGCCGACACTTCACCGTCTTTCTATTCAGGCGTTTGAGCCTGTACTCGTTGACGGCCGTGCCATAAAGCTTCACCCGCTCGTATGTTCGGCATTTAACGCTGACTTTGACGGCGACCAGATGCCTGTACACGTTCCGCTTTCGGTTGAAGCACAGGCAGAAGCGAGATTCCTTATGCTTTCGGCAAATAACCTTTTGAAGCCTGTTGACGGCCGTGCCGTTGCAGTTCCTTCGCAGGATATGGTCCTCGGTTCTTATTACCTTACGCTTGCGGCAAGTGACGAAGCACTTGACGAATACGAAGCGTATAAGGCACAGATAGGCGGTGTACCTTCCGATAACGATGAAAAATACGGCAGATATACCGTAAAATTCTACGAAGAATCCTGCCTCGGAAGAGGAAGCGTATACAGAAACTTCGACGAAGCTGTAATGGCTTATGAAAATAAGTGCATCACACTTCACACACCCATAAAAGTAAGAGTTACAAGAGAGATAAACGGTGAATCCAAAACGGGTATCATAGATGCAACTCTCGGACGACTCATATTCAATGAAAATATCCCTCAGGATCTCGGCTGGGTAAACAGAAACGATCCTGAACACTGCCTCGATCTTGAAGTTACTTTCGTTGCCACGAAGGGCAAGCTCGGTGAGATCGTTGACAGATGTATAAAGAAACACGGCGCATCCGTGACTGCTCAGGTCCTTGACAAAATAAAGGCTATGGGCTTCAAGTACTCCACAAGAGGTGCTATCTCCATTGCCGTTCCCGATATGACTATACCGAAGCAGAAGAAGACACTTATCGAAGCCGCTGAAAAGCGTGTTGAACAGATAACGGAATACTTCAATCACGGTGTTATAACGGACGAAGAAAGATATGATGCGGTAGTTGCTACGTGGAACCAGACGACAAACGAGGTAACGAATGCACTTCAGAGCTGTCTGGACCTTTACAACCCGATCAAGATGATGAGTGACTCCGGTGCCCGTGGTAGTATCAAGCAGATGCGTCAGCTCGCAGGTATGCGCGGACTTATGTTTGCAACGAGCGGTAAGACGATGGAAATTCCGATCAAGTCGAACTTCCGTGAAGGTCTTAACGTCCTCGATTACTTCGTAGGTGCGAGAGGTTCACGTAAATCCCTTGCGGATACGGCTCTCCGTACGGCTGACTCAGGTTACCTTACAAGACGTCTTGTTGACGTATCGCAGGAAGTTATCATTTATGAAGAAAACTGCGGTGCTACGGAAGGTCTTGTTGTTACCGAGATCAAAAACGGTAACGAAACGATTGAAAAATTCAAGGAAAGACTTTTCGGAAGATATACAGTTCACCCCGTTGTCGATCCCGCAACAGGCGAGGTCATTGCAGGGGCAGACGTTATGCTTAACGACGAAATGTGCGACCGCATAATCGCCGCAGGTATAACGGAGGTTGAGATCCGTACAGTCCTTAAATGTAAAGCACGTCACGGTGTTTGCGCACACTGCTATGGTATGGACCTTGCTACGACGAAGCAGGTCAACGTCGGTGAAGCAGTCGGTATCATCGCCGCACAGTCCATCGGTGAACCCGGTACACAGCTTACGATGCGTACGTTCCATACGGGCGGTATCGCAGGTTCTGACATCACGCAGGGTCTTCCCCGTGTCGAAGAGCTTTTCGAAGCACGCAGACCGAAGAAGACGGCAGTTATTTCGGAGCTTGACGGTACAGTATCCATCGTTGAAACGAAACGTGCAAGAAACGTCACCGTTAAGAATGAAGAAACGGGCGAAAGCTGGCAGGTCGCTATCCCGAATATCATGTCGCTCACAGTCAAAAACGGCGACCACGTATTCAAGGGCGAACCTATGTCAGACGGTAGTATGGCTCCTGCCGATATACTCCATACAAAGGGACTTTCCGCCGTTTACGATTACATCATAACGGAAGTTCAGAAGGTTTACCGCAGCCAGTCTGTTGATATCAACGATAAACACATCGAAGTTATCACGAGACAGATGACGAGAAAGATACGCGTTGAAGATCCCGGTGACACGTCGTTGCTTGTCGGTGCTCAGGTCGATATAAACGAATTCAACGACGAAAACGACAAGATCGCAGCGAGAAATGCCGCAGGCGAAATGCTCCGTCCCGCTACGGGCGAGCCCGTCCTCCTCGGTATCACAAAGGCTTCCTTGGGCACGGAATCATTCCTTTCCGCAGCATCCTTCCAGGAAACAACGAAGGTACTCACGGATGCCGCTATCAGAGGTAAGGTCGATAACCTGCTCGGACTTAAGGAAAACGTCATAATCGGTAAGCTCATACCCGCAGGTACAGGTATGGATAAATACCGCAGTATCGGCGTTGAACAAAATACCGATCTTTCGGAATTTTAATTAAAAAGTAAGTAGGGGGGACCCTGTGCAGTGTGCGTATAATATACCGCCCTTCGCAGGGTCCCTTTTGCAAAATACGGATAACTATGAAATTTAAAAAAGTATTATGCGCTGTGTCGGCGCTGTTGCTCGTCACGGCAATGCTGCCGTTTTCGGCTTACGCCGTAAACGAAAGCTATAAAAACAGCTTTTCGGAAGAAAACTCCGCCAATGGTTTGAAGATCTCAAAAAATGGTAAAGCTTATATAAGCGCACAGAAGCTTGTTTTGGAAGGAGATCATGAATATCCTCCGCTTACAAGTGTGCTCTTTCCGTTTGACTGCGAAGATGATTTTTCGTTTTCTTTTACCGTTTCAGTGCCCGACGGCAGCTCGGATAACGGATGGTGTACAGCCGTATTCGGCAAAAAAGATGCGTCGGATCATAAGCTGACGTTTGAAAAAAATAAAGAAAATATCGACGTTGCTCTTTCATACTGCGCTGAAGAAGGGAGCTTTGAAAAGCTTGCGGATGCAGCTTTCCCGTTTGCCGATGTCATTGATGTAAATATTACGGTGAACGGTATGATAGCTTGCGTAAGTATAAATGAAGAGCCTGCTTTGATGTGCGTTCTGCAACACAGTGCTTCCGGTAAATGCGGTTTCGGTGCAAAGGGGGGCACGGCACTCTTTGACGACGTCGAGATCAAAAACGGAAAATTCGAAGCAAAAAAAGCATCTTCGGAATACGAAAAGGAGCTTTATATTCCCAAAAGCGGTATAGCTTCAATGCCCGCTGTCGTACAGTTTGATGATCAAAACGCAAAAGAATACAGTTCAGATAAAAAAAGAGAAGCTGTAAGTATATACGACGTGCATCTCGAAGAAGGAAAGCTTTGTGTTTACAGCAAAGGAAAGAATATAGGCACACTCGAAGAAAGAATGGCGCTGAAAGGGAATTTTACCGTTCCTGCTTTTTATGTTTCCGACGGTGAATGTGCAAGCGCACTAGGTGAATGGATAAAAGAGAAAAAGATAAAAGACGCGACGGTGATTTCCAAAACGCCGGAATTTATAAAAATTGCCAAGGGTGAAAATAATTTCGTAAGAGGGATCGTTGATAATTCGGATTCTATTACGGTGAACATAAAAGAGCTTTGTAAAAAGGCAATTGAGGCGGACTGTAATACGGTTATGCTCTCACAGCGCAGTGCAACTGCCAAAAATGTGAGAATGTTGAAAAGTGTTTTCGTAAACGTGTATGCACTTTGCGAAGGTGACAAGGATTCCGATATATACGCATGCCTTTCGTCGGGCTGTGACGGTATCGTTGGCAATGCTGATAAAATAATAACGTATGCCGAAAAGATCTCGGATAAAGCATTTTTCGGCTATTCACCGATAATTTCAGACGGAGGTGATACGTCGACAGCGCCTGCAAACACGATGACTGCAATTTTGAAGGCTGCATCGAACGGAGCGGATATCGTGCAAACAGACGTTTGTATCACAAGCGACGGCTGTGCTGTGCTTTATGATTCCGACACTACGGAGCTTCTTACGGAAACTGTCAGTATATACTCGACGTCTGTTGTTGAACTGAATAAACTTACGTATAAAGATGAACGTGTGAATGAAGGAATACCGACACTTTCCGACGTTTTGAAAGCTGTCAGAATATCGTATCCGGAGCTTGTGATACACGTAAGACTTTCCGACGACAGAAAGCTTACCGCACAGGCTGTAAATAAAGCCGCTGTCGATAACGGAATGCAGGACAGAGTCGTCATACTGACACAAAGCGAGACGGTGGACGGTTATGTGAAGCAGAAGCTTGAGGTGGGAGTCAACTGTATAAAAGACATCCTTCTGCCGTTAACCCTTACGAATAATGAAAAAATATATTATATAGAAGCCGCACTCAATGATCTGAATTCGGCATATCGGCAAAAAGAAGAGCTTGATGCAGAATTTTTATATTATGCTTTTGCAAGAGGTGTGACGGTCGTGTCCGACAGCGTACGCGAAATAGCAAGCATAAACTGTGAAAGAGAGCCTTCCGGTAAAATAAAGGTAAGCGGTGTTTCGAGCGACGGAAGCGTGTCCGTTCTTACTCAAAAGGCTGAGCTTGTTCTTATCAGTGGAGACATTAAGCTTGAAAGCGGATACGTAACAGGAAGCGGCGTTTTTGCCGTAAGAGTTCCGTTGGCGGACGGTGTGTACCTGTATTCTAAAAGCATATCGGTTGATGAGGCACAAAAAAACAACGGCGATGTTACGTTGCCTGATGACGAAGAAGATACGGAAATTATAAAATACGTAGTTTTCGGCTCTTGCGGCGTCATGGTGATCGGCGGACTTGTCTTTTTCGGCGTGCTCAAGAAAAGAGCCTTCAAGGCGAAAAAGAAATAAACGTTGTTGAAATTGCATAAAAACAAATTGCGGAGGCTGTTAAATTTCTAAAACGGAGAAAATGTTAATTTAATTGCCGTAAGTATTGACAAAATCAAAAAAATATGATATATTATGATGTGTCTGTGTACAGCTATCCGAAAAAGGGAGGATTCAAGTGAGTCCCACAGATTTCGATCCGTCATATCTTAAAGTCGGATTAAACAGTACGGTAAAAGCTCTGAAAAAGGGAATTGCCGTGTACGTCTTTATGGCTTACGATGCGGACGATTTTGTTAAAAACAAGATCAGTGAGAACATCGGTGAAAACAGCGTGCAGCTGTGCCTTGATTATTCAACAGTACAGCTCGGTATGTTTTGCAATATTGAGGTTCCGTGCGCAGTCTGCTGTGCCGTTAAGACGCAGTAAAGTTACTTACACTGTCCTTCGGGCTTGTGTTTGTATAATAAACAACTTATTTTTGAAGAAAGGAGGATTTTCGCAAGATGCCAACCTTTAACCAGTTAGTTAAAACAGGTCGTCACGACAAGAAGTACAAGTCCAAAGTACCTGCACTTCAGAAGGGTTACAACTCCCTCAAGAAGCACGCGACAGACCAAAGCTCTCCCCAAAAGAGATGCGTTTGCACAAAGGTAACAACAGCTACACCTAAGAAGCCTAACTCCGCTATCCGTAAGATCGCAAGAGTTAAGCTCGTAAACGGTGTTGAAGCTACGTGCTACATCCCCGGTATCGGTCATAACCTTCAGGAGCACTCCGTCGTTCTTATCCGCGGCGGCCGTGTACGTGACCTCCCCGGTGTTCGTTACCACATCATAAGAGGTACTCTTGATACACAGGGTGTTGCCAAGAGAAACCAGAGCCGTTCGCTTTACGGCGCAAAGAGACCTAAGGCAGGTAAATAATACTGCAGGAAAACAAAGTTTCAGCTTTCAGAAATGCAAAAGCCGGGAATATCCTTTATTCAAAAATAAGGTGTTTATTATAAGCCCGACAGCTTTCTGCACGGACGAAAAGTTATACTTTCGAGTACCAATGATATCATGAAATTTAATGAAGGAGGGAAGTACAGTGCCGAGAAGAGGTCAGATTTCAAAGAGAGACGTTTTGCCGGATCCGCTTTATAATTCTAAGCTCGTTACAAAGCTTATCAATAACATAATGTACGACGGTAAAAAGGGTGTCGCTCAGAAAATAGTATATGACGCTTTCGCTGTTGTAGAAGAAAAATCCGGAAAGAATCCCTTGGAAGCTTTCCAGGCAGCACTTGATAACATCATGCCTAAGCTTGAGGTTAAGGCTCGCCGTGTAGGAGGCTCCACATACCAGGTTCCTATGGATGTAAGACCCGAGCGTCAGCTCACACTTGGTTTGCGTTGGATCACAAGATATTCAAGAGAACGCAACGAAAGAACAATGGCAGACCGCCTTGCGGCGGAAATACTCGATGCAATGAACAACACAGGTGCATCGGTTAAGAAGAAAGAAGATACGCACAAAATGGCAGAAGCTAACAAAGCGTTTGCACATTTCAGATGGTAAGGAGTGTTTTAAATGGCAAGAGAATACCCGCTTGAGCTTACCCGTAATATCGGTATTATGGCTCATATTGATGCCGGTAAAACGACTACCACAGAACGTATATTGTTTTACACCGGTAAAACGCATAAGATAGGCGAAACACACGACGGTTCCGCAACGATGGACTGGATGGCACAGGAACAGGAAAGAGGTATTACAATTACTTCTGCCGCTACAACATGTTTCTGGAAAGGCAACAGAATCAACATCATCGACACTCCCGGACACGTTGACTTCACAGTTGAAGTTGAACGTTCACTCCGTGTCCTTGACGGTTCTGTTACAGTCTTCTGCGCTAAGGGCGGTGTTGAACCTCAGTCCGAAACAGTTTGGCGCCAGGCGGACAAGTACCATGTACCCCGTATGGCTTACGTCAACAAGATGGACATAATGGGTGCTGACTTTTACAGAGTTGTAAAAATGATGCACGAGCGTCTGCATGCAAATGCTGTTCCGATACAGCTTCCCATCGGACGCGAAGATACTTTCGTCGGAATCATCGACCTTATGGAGATGGTTGCAGATATCAACTCACAGGACGACCAGGGCAAGAGCGTAACAGTTACGGCTATCCCGGACGATATGTTGGCTCAGGCTGAAGAAGCAAGAGCTGAAATGGTTGAAAAGATCTGCGAAACAGACGAAGAACTTTTCGAAAAATACTGCGAAGGCGAAGAGATCGGTATCGAAGATCTCAAAAAAGCTCTCCGTAAGGCAACTATCGAGAACCAGATCGTTCCCGTTTGCTGCGGTACATCCTTCAAAAACAAGGGTGTTCAGAAGCTTCTTGACGCAGTTATCGACTATATGCCGTCACCTCTCGACATTCCCGCTATCAAGGGCGTAAACCCCAAGACAGAGGAAGAAGAGGAAAGACCTGCAGATGACAGTGCGCCTTTTGCAGCACTTGCATTCAAGATCATGACTGACCCGTTCGTAGGTAAGCTCTGCTTCTTCAGAGTTTACTCAGGTAAAGTCGAAGCAGGTACAACGGTTTATAACTCAACAAAGAACGGTCGTGAGCGTTTCGGAAGAATCCTTCAGATGCACGCTAACGACAGACAGGATATCGACATTTGTTACTCCGGTGATATCGCCGCAGTAGTCGGTGTTAAGAACACGACAACGGGTGATACGCTTTGCGATGAAGCACATCCCGTTATCCTCGAATCAATGGAATTCCCCGAACCCGTTATAAGAGTTGCTATTGAGCCTAAAACAAAGGCAGGCCAGGAAAAGATGGGTATCGCTTTGGCAAAGCTTGCTGAAGAAGACCCCACGTTCCGTACCTACACCGATGAAGATACAGCTCAGACGATTATCGCAGGTATGGGTGAGCTTCACCTTGAAATTATCGTTGACAGACTTCTTCGTGAATTTAAGGTCGAAGCAAATATCGGTAAGCCTCAGGTTTCTTACAAGGAAACTATCAGAAAGAGCGCCGATGTCGATATGAAATATGCACGTCAGTCCGGTGGTAAAGGTCAGTACGGTCACGTTAAGATCACCATCGAACCCAATGAGCCGGGTGCAGGCTACTTGTTTGAAAACAAGGTTGTCGGCGGTGATATCCCGAAGGAATACATCCCCGCTGTTGATGCAGGTATCCAGGGCGCTATGCAGTCCGGTATCCTCGCAGGCTACGACGTTGTTGACGTAAAGGTTACACTTCACGGCGGTTCTTACCATGAAGTCGACTCTTCGGAAATGGCGTTTAAGATAGCAGGTTCTATGGCACTTAAAGAAGGTATGCGCAAGGCAGACCCCGTGCTTACAGAGCCGATCATGAAGGTCGTTGTCGTAACTCCCGATGATTATCTCGGAGACGTTATAGGTGACCTTAACTCGCGCCGCGGTGCTATCCAGTCTATGGAAAATATGACGGGCGCATCACAGATAACCGCAATGGTTCCGCTTGCGGAAATGTTCGGTTACGCAACAGAACTTCGTTCACGTACGCAGGGTAGAGGTATGTACTCTATGGAACCCAGCCACTTCACAGAAGTTCCCAAGAGCATTCAGGAAGCAATTATTTCCGGAAGAGCTAAACAACAGTAAAAACAAATTTTTGAAACAAAGTTTCATATTTTAGGAGGAAAAACCAATGGCAAAGCAAAAGTTTGACAGAACAAAAGACCATGTTAACATTGGTACTATCGGCCACGTTGACCATGGTAAAACAACGCTCACAGCAGCTATCACAAAGACACTTTCTTTGAAGAACGGTAACATCGAATTCATGGCATACGACCAGATCGACAACGCTCCCGAAGAAAGAGCAAGAGGTATCACAATCAACACAAGACACGTTGAGTACGAAACAGATACACGTCACTACGCACACGTTGACTGCCCCGGACACGCTGACTACGTTAAGAACATGATCACGGGTGCTGCTCAGATGGACGGTGCTATCCTCGTTGTTGCAGGTACAGACGGTCCTATGCAGCAGACACGTGAGCACATCCTTCTCGCTCGTCAGGTTGGCGTTCCTGCAATCGTTGTATTCATGAACAAGTGCGACCTCGTTGACGACCCCGAACTTCTCGACCTCGTTGAAATGGAAATCCGCGAACTCCTTAACGAGTACGATTTCCCGGGCGATGATACACCTATCATCAGAGGTTCCGCAAGAGATGCTCTTGAATCCGCATCCACAGATATGAACGATGCATGCTACGCTCCTATCTTCGAACTTATGAACGAAGTTGACTCCTTCATTCCTACACCTGACAGAATGTCAGATATGCCCTTCCTTATGCCTGTCGAGGACGTTTTCTCCATCACAGGTCGTGGTACGGTTGCTACAGGTAGAGTTGAAAGAGGTATCGTAAGCATGTCCGACACTGTTGAAATCGTTGGTCTTTCTGAAGAAAAGAAGCAGACGGTTGTTACAGGCGTTGAAATGTTCAGAAAGCTTCTTGATTCTGCTCAGGCAGGTGACAATATCGGTCTTCTTCTCCGTGGTATCCAGAAGAACGAGATCGAAAGAGGTCAGGTTATCTGTAAGCCCGGCTCCATCCAGCCTCACACAAAGTTTGTAGGTCAGGTTTACGTTCTTACAGAAAAAGAAGGCGGCCGTCAAAAGCCCTTCTTCCCCGGCTACAGACCTCAGTTCTACTTCAGAACAACTGACGTTACAGGCGTTATCGGTCTTCCCGCTGACGTTGAAATGTGCCGCCCCGGCGATAACGTTGATATGACTGTTGAGCTTATCACACCTATCGCTATTGAAAAGGGTCTCCGTTTCGCTATCCGTGAAGGTGGTAGAACGGTTGGTTCAGGCGTCGTTTCTGAAATCCTCGCGTAAGCTTAAATAAAAATAATTATTTTCGGGGGAACACGGTTTCGTGTTCGGTGAAATTCCAAACCGGCGGTAAAGCCCGCCAACACAAGTGCGCTTGTGCCGAACAGGTGAGATTCCTGTGCCGACGGTAAAGTCCGGATGGTAGAAAATAATTACGTCATTTTCTAACGGTATAGCTATGCCGTGATGACTTGTGACATAATAACACCCCCGACGTATAATGTCGGGGGTGTGTTTTTTCGAATAACTCCCCATATAAATTTTGGAGATCGTTATGAAAAATAAAAAATCGGTTCTTGCTCTTACCACGACCGCTATGCTCGGTGCTGTGGCAACTATACTTATGATGTTGGAGTTTTCCACTCCGTTTATGCCCGGATTTATAAAATTCGATTTTTCAGAACTCCCCGGAGTTTTTGCAGCTATTGCCATTTCACCGGCTTCCGGTGTTTTGGTATGCCTTATTAAAAATGCCGTACATCTGATCGTTACAACGACTGGCGGTATCGGTGAAGTTGCAAACTTTATTCTGGGCGCGGCATTTGTGCTGACGACGGGATATCTTTACAGATATATAAAAGATAAAAAGTTTTCACTTGTTGTATCGGGTGTAACGGGTTCTTTGGCAATGGCGATCGTAAGCCTTCCCGTAAACTATTATTTAACGTATCCCGTTTATTCCAAAATGCTTCCCATTGACGCTATCATAGGAATGTATGCGGAACTCAATCCGTCCGTGAACTCACTTTTTGAAGCGCTTTTGATCTTTAACGTACCGTTTAATTTTATAAAAGGCGTTATATGCGTTGTA
Organism: Eubacteriales bacterium; assembly: GCA_045545665.1. Lineage (GTDB taxonomy): Bacteria > Bacillota > Clostridia > Oscillospirales > CAG-272 > RGIG7213. The sequence continues at coordinate 14,155 of JAZQBL010000010.1, read as the reverse complement.
ATTGCCGCAATACTTTATAAAAGCGTAAAACCTTTATTTAAAAAATTTGAAACTAAATAATTTACAAATAGTATATTGTATTAACTCTCATAATCTATTATAATATTATGAAATATATTATAATTAGAGGTTTTCTGTGGCTGTTTGGTTGAAATATTTAACAATGTTTGCACTTTCTATGGTTCCAATATCTGAATTAAGGCTTGCGATACCTTTAGGAATTGGCTTTGGTTTTGAATGGTATGTATGTTATATCCTTTGTTGTATTGGTAACTTTATTCCAGTTCCGTTTATTTTGCTTCTCATTAAGAAAGTTATTAAATGGATGGGAGAATCCAAGATTAAGTTATTTAACAAAGTATCAAATTGGATACAGAATAAGGCGGACAAAAATACAGACAAGGTGAACAGGTACGGAATATTCGGACTTATTCTTTTTGTCGCCATCCCACTCCCTATGACGGGCGCGTGGACGGGCGCTCTTGTTGCAGCAGTAACTGATATGAATTTTAAAAGATCCTTGCTGTGTTGTGCAATAGGTATTCTTATTGCAGGTGCTGTTATGACATTGATATCGACAGGATTGATTACTGGTTTGGATTTCTTAGCTGAAGGTGGAGTTATCGATGCTGTTCGTGAATTTTTTGCATAAATATATAACGAGGAAATAGTAAATGAGAGAGTTTTTTACATCTGAATCTGTAACTGAGGGACATCCCGACAAAATATGTGACGGCGTATCCGATGCCGTGCTTGATGCTTTACTTGAAAAAGACCCCATGTCACGTGTTGCCTGCGAATGTACGGCAACGACAGGGCTTCTTATGGTAATGGGCGAAATAACGACAAACGCCGTTATCGACGTTCAGAGCATCGCAAGAGAAAAAATAAGAGAAATAGGCTACACACGTGCAAAATACGGCTTTGACTGTGATACGTGCGCCGTTATAAACTGCATACATGAGCAGTCTGCGGACATCGCACTCGGTGTTGACAAGGCTTACGAAGCTAAAAACGGCGAAATGACGGACGGTCTTGACACGGGCGCGGGCGACCAGGGAATGGTGTTCGGCTTTGCGTGCGACGAAACGCCCGAGCTTATGCCGCTTCCCATCTCACTTGCACATAAGCTTGCAAAAAGACTTACAGAGGTAAGAAAAAACGGCACACTTCCTTATCTCCGTCCCGACGGTAAAACACAGGTAACCGTTGAATACGAAGACGGGAAGCCGATAAGAATAGATGCTATTGTCGTATCGTCACAGCACGACGAAAATACGACTGTTGAAACGATAAAGGCAGACGTTATAAAGAACGTTATAACTCCGATAATTCCCGAAGGACTTATGGACGAAAATACGAAGATATACGTGAACCCCACGGGCAGATTCGTGATCGGCGGTCCTCAGGGCGACAGCGGACTTACAGGACGAAAGATAATCGTTGATACGTACGGCGGTTATTCGCGCCACGGCGGCGGTGCCTTCTCGGGTAAGGACCCGACGAAGGTAGACAGAAGTGCCGCATATGCTGCAAGATACGTTGCAAAAAACATCGTTGCGGCAGGACTTTGCACAAAGTGTGAGGTTCAGATAGCGTACGCAATAGGCGTAGCTAAACCCCTTTCCGTGCTTATTGAAACATTCGGCACGGCAAAGGTTGACGAAAAGAAAATATACGATGCGGTCATGAGCTCGTTTGACTTCAGACCTGCGGCTATTATAAAGAAATTTGATCTTCGCCGTCCCATTTATTCACCCCTTTCTTCATACGGTCATATGGGCCGTGAGGATGTTTCAGCTCCTTGGGAAGAAAGAGATCTGGCGCAGACACTTAAAAACTTAATTTAACCTTTGCAAAGAAAGAACATATATTGATATCAAAATTCTATTTTGGAGAAATATATGTTCTGTTCTGTTATATATGACATTTTTGTTTCTGTATTCTGTGTATACGGTATTTTTTGCGCTTGCATCGAAGTGCTTGATTTTATGGAGGTGAGACGGTTTGTTCGATACAGAAAATTTAGAGACGGTAGAAGGAACCGTCGAACACGTAATATATCAAAACGAAGAAAACGGCTACAGCGTCACAGAGCTTTCCGTCGGCGAAGCTGAATTTTTAACGATAGTCGGCATCCTTCCGTATATAACCGAGGGAGAAACGATAACGGCGTACGGTACTTTTGTGATCCATCCGCAGTTTGGCAGACAGTTTAAGGTGGAATATTACGAAAAACAGCTTCCGTCAACCGAAGGTACGATACTCAAATACCTTTCATCAAATTCGATAAAGGGTGTCGGGAAGGCTGTTGCAAGAAAAATAGTCGAACAGTTCGGAACGGAATCGTTCGACGTTATCGAAAACCATCCCGAGTGGCTTACCGATATAAAAGGAATATCACAGGCAAAAGCCGAGCAGATAAGCGAGGACTTCAAAAGACAGTTCGGTATGCGTTCTGTTATGGCTTTTTGCAGTGATTATTTTGCTCCGTCCGTTGCCGTCCGTATATTCAAACGGTTCGGCGGCTCGGCGGTGAATATTATAAAACAAAATCCTTACGTTTTGTGCGATGAGGTGTACGGTGTTAATTTTGCCGACTGTGACAAAATAGCAAAAGATATAGGTATGAAAAAGGACAGCCTTGAACGTGTTGAGGCGGCGCTTAAATATATCCTTTTGCATAACGCAAACCAAAACGGACACACGTACATTCCGGAGGAGAAGCTTTTAACGGCAGGCAAGCAGCTTTTACATATGGACAGAGAACCGCTTTCGGATATACTCGATGAGCTTGCCAAAAACGGCTCTGTATGCAAAAGACGCATAGGAAGCAGAAAATGTATCTACTTGAGCAAATTTTATGAAGCGGAAAGATACGTTTGCGAAAAGCTGAAGCTTCTTGAAGATAAAAGCGTATCATACGGCATAAACGACGTGTCGAGGACGATAGATAATATCGAAATTACCGAGGGTATAAAATACGCTCCTATGCAGAGAGAGGCGATATCCCTTGCCGTGACAAGCGGTGTTATGGTGCTTACAGGCGGTCCCGGTACGGGAAAAACGACAGTCATAAAGGCAGTTATCGGTATTTTCGAAAGAATGGGATATAAGATAGCGCTCGCCGCGCCAACAGGCAGAGCGGCTAAAAGAATGTCGGAAGCGACAAGCTGTGAAGCAAAAACGATACACCGTTTGCTTGAAATGGAATTTAACGACGGTGTCGAGCCGAAGTTTATAAAATGTGAAAAAAATCTTCTTGACGAAAACGTCATTATCGTCGATGAAGCTTCAATGATAGATATTTCACTTGCCGAAGCGCTTCTGAAAGCGATAAAGCCGGGGGCTAAGCTGTTGCTTATAGGTGACTTTGATCAGCTTCCGTCAGTCGGAGCAGGTAACGTCCTTAAAGATATAATAGCATCCGAAAGATTCAACACAGTACAGCTTAAAGAAATATTCCGCCAAGCGGGAAAAAGTCTTATAGTTACGAATGCACACGCAATAAACAGCGGAAAATATCCCGATCTTGAAACGAAAACGAATGACTTTTTCTTTATGCCGAGGGAAAACGATGAAGCAACAGCGTATACGGTGGCACAGCTGTGCAAAACAAGACTGCCGAAGGCGTACGGTGCCGATATTCTCCGACAGACGCAAATAATTACACCGTCAAGAAAAGGTAACTCGGGCACGGAGCTTTTAAACGAAAGATTGCAGGCTGTACTCAATCCGCCGTCTTCCGATAAAAAAGAGAAAAAACTGCGCCATGTTATTTTCCGTGAGGGCGATAAGGTTATGCAGATAAAAAACAATTATAATATAGAATGGTACCGCGATGACCACGAGGGAATAGGAATATTCAACGGTGATATCGGTACGATAATAGAAATAAATCCGTCGGCGGAAAGTGTGACGATAAATTTTGACGACAGAATAGCAAAATACGACTTTACGATGATGGACGAGGTGGAACACGGTTACGCCATAACCGTACATAAAAGCCAGGGAAGTGAATATCCCGTCGTGATAATACCGATATACAGTTATTCAAACAGACTCCTTACAAGAAATCTCTTGTATACAGCCGTTACGAGAGCACAGAAAATGGTTATACTCGTAGGACAAGAAGAGGTAATACATAAAATGGTAGACAATAACAGACAGACAATGAGATACACGTCGCTTTGCGATATGCTTTCCGTATATGACCAAACGTAATAAAAACGGATCGACTGCACGTGATTTTTTTGAAGGACTGATACTTCCTCCGAAATGTTACGTCTGCGGGGAGATAATGAACGTTGAACATAATCAAACGGTGCTTTGCGAAAAATGCCTTGAAAAGTGGAATGCCGAAAGAGAAAAAGAATGTGAGCGCTGTTTGAAAACGGCACAGTTTTGCAAGTGCGGAACGACGTACGGAAAGAGTAATCTTATCTCGTCTTTTTCTTCCTGTATAATGTACGAAAGTGAATTTTCAAAGCAGGCGATAGCACAGCTTAAATATAAAGGCTACAGAAAATACGTGAAATTTTTGGCACGTCAGATTCTTAACAACATCTATATGACGTATGATCTTGATTTTGCAAACTGTATTATCGCATATCCGCCGCGAAGCTTATCTTCACGTATAAGATACGGCTTCGATCACGCAAAGCTGCTCGCCGAAGAAACGGCAAAAATGATAAATGTACCGGTTTTTTACGGTATACGCCATAAGGGGAAAAGTGAGCAAAAATATCTCGATTTTAAAAACAGAGGAAAAAACGCATTTGCAAGCTTTTATATAAAAAACAAAGAAGAAGCAAAAAATGCAGTCAAGGGTAAGACGGTGATACTGATCGACGACGTTATAACCTCCGGTGCTACGGGTGTATGCATTGCCGCACTTTTGCATAACTGCGGTGCGGAATGTGTGAGGTTGTTTACAGTCGGAAAAACTACGCCGTATTTTACGAGAAAATAAAAAAAACTGTTGCATTATCTCTTTTTGTGTAGTATAATTGGTTATCAAATATATCAAGGATTATTATGAATAAAAAAATTGCAGTTGATATCGGCACGTCGTCGGTGTTGATATATGAAAAAGGAAAAGGACTTGTACTCCAGGAGCCGTCGGTTATAACTGTCGATACTGTGACCAACAAGGTTATAAAGGCGGGAAAGGAAGCAAAAGAGGTGGCAGAGCGTACCTCGGACAGCGTTATAAAAACGGTATTCCCGATAAGCGAGGGCGTTGTAAACCGCTTTACGCATGCGCTCGTTATGCTTGATAAATTCTTGCAAAGAAGCTGCGGTAAATTCGTGGTGCGCCCGGATATAACCGTGTGTGTTCCGTGTTCTATTTCCGACGTTGAGGAAATGGCTTTCAAAAATATAGCACTTGAGTGCGGTGCAAAAAACGTCTATCTTATCGACTCGCCGTTTGCTGCGGCAATAGGCGCAGGCGTTGACGTTATGGCACCCTCCGGTAATATGATAATAGATGTCGGCGGAGGCTGTACGGACGTTGCGGTAATATCTCTCGGCGGTATAGTAGAATCGTTTTGCGCGAAATGCGGCGGTAATAACTTCAACGAAGCTATAATGAGATACGTAAGGGCAAGATACGACGTTATCATAAGCGACTCAGCGGCAGAAGAAGTGAAAATAAAGGCGGGCACGGTCTGGAGCGGCGGTGCCGGTAACGTCGAAGTAAAGGGTAAAAGCATACGCACGTCAACTCCGGCACTTGTAACGCTTACACAGCAGGATATAATAGAAGCGTTTGAGGAGCCCGTAACGAGAATAGCTGAGGCTATAACGTCAGTTATGGAAAAGACTCCCCCCGAGCTTGTTTCTGATATTGCCAAAAACGGAATAGTTATGACAGGCGGCGGAAGCCTTATAAGAGGGTTTGACAAGCTTATTTCGTCGATAACGGGTGCGCCCGTGCACATCGCAGATAAACCCGTATCGTGTACCGTTATCGGTGCAGGAAAAGCGGATGAGTTTGATATAAATGCTCATTTCACAAAAAGAAAATAACATAATAAAAGTATGGAGTGTTTACACATTTTCCATGCTTTTTTCATTTTCGGCAGAATGCAACACGGCGTTTTTATATATTTTAAAATATGTTTATAGAAGAATAGAAAAATAATTATTGTATTATTTATTTTTGTTTGATACAATAATTGAAAAATCTATTGTAAAAGAGGGTAATTTTTATAAATGCTTGAACTGAAAAAAATTAAAAAGGACTATCCTGCAGGCGACGGCGTTGTAAACGCGTTGAAGGGGATAGATCTTTGCTTCGGCAAAAGTGAGTTTGTTTCAATACTCGGACCGTCGGGATGCGGTAAAACGACCTTGCTCAATATCATCGGCGGACTTGACGGATATACTGACGGTGACCTCATCATAAACGGAAAATCGACGAAGGATTTTAAAGACAGAGACTGGGATTCATACCGCAATCATTCTATCGGCTTCGTTTTCCAAAGCTATAACCTTATTCCGCACCAGTCCGTGCTTCAGAACGTAGAACTTGCCCTCTCACTTTCAGGTGTCGGAAAGGCGGAAAGACGTCAGAGAGCAAAAGAGGCGCTCAAACGTGTGGGACTTGAATCACAGTATAATAAGCGTCCGAGTGAAATGTCGGGCGGACAGATGCAGAGAGTTGCCATAGCACGCGCCATTGTCAACAATCCCGATATCATACTTGCCGACGAGCCTACGGGCGCACTTGATACTGAAACGAGCGTCCAGGTAATGGAGATACTCAAAGAGATATCCCGTGACAGACTCGTAATAATGGTAACGCACAACCCCGAGCTTGCGGAAAAATATTCAACGAGAATAATCCGTATGCTCGACGGTGAAATAATGGGTGATACAAACCCCGCAACGCCCGAACCTGTCGAAGCAGTATCCGAGAAAAAGAAGGAAAAGAAGCCTTCTATGTCGTTTGCTACGTCATTTTCGCTTTCACTTAAAAACCTTTTCACAAAAAAAGGCAGAACGATCTTAACATCATTTGCAGGCAGTATCGGTATTATAGGTATAGCACTGATTTTGGCAGTGTCACAGGGAATGACATCCTGGATAAATGCCGTGCAGGAGGATACGCTTTCATCGTACCCCATAACGCTTGAAGCACAGCATATGGATCTGAGTACGATAATGAGTACGTTTTTGGGTACGGCTGAGTCCTTTGAAAAGCACGAAAACGATGCTGTCTATCAGAAGGCTATGATGTACGATATGCTCAATGCGCTGAACAATATGGAAGCGAGTGAAAACGATCTTGCATCATTTAAAAAGTATATAGAAGAAAAAAAGAACGATAAAGAAGGAAAGCTTCATTCCGCTCTCAGCGGTGTACAGTATTCCTACGGACTCGATATGCTCATTTACACGGAAAGTGCCGACGGAGAGATAATCGAATCCGATTCGCAGGAATTGATGATGGATCTTATGGCTGAGATGATGGGCATGGATATGTCAGCTATGATGAGCGCACCGACCGGCGGTGGCGGAATAATGTCCATGATGTCCACGGGATCGACCATTACAATGTGGCAGGAGATGCTCCCCGGTGATGACGGCAAGCCCATAAGTGAGTTGCTTGAAAAACAGTATGATGTTGTATACGGTCAGTGGCCTGAGGAATATAATGAAGTCGTTCTCGTGCTTGATGAAAATAACGAGCTCGACGACCTTACTCTCTACGCACTCGGTCTTAAGCCGAAGGCGGATATTGACGCTATAATGGATTCCGTAATAAAGGGTACGCAGATAGATATCGAAAACCGCAAATGGACGTATGAGGAAATATGCGCTATGGAATACAGAACCATACTCAATTCCGACTGCTACGTCTACGATGAGATAACGGGTACGTACACAGACCTGAGAAATACGGATACGGGTATGCGTTATCTTTACAACAACGGAACGCCTTTGAAGGTATCGGGAATAATAAAGCCTTCTGAGGATGCAACGGCGGCAATGCTCACAGGCTCCATATGCTATACGCATATGCTTACGGAATACGTTGTTGAAAAGTCTGAAAATTCACCTGCAATAAAGGCACAGCTTGCCGACAACACGCTTGATATCTTTACAAATCTTCCTTTTAAGTCTTCGATGGGAACTATGACGAATGCTGAAAAAGCGGCAAACTTCAAAGAATATGTTTCAACACTCGATGAAAAAGGTAAAGCGCTTACTTATATTGCAATTAAATGTATACCGGAACAGTCCTTGGTGGATGCTTCCGTTGAGCAAACGGTAGGCTCAATGACGACCGAGAATATTAAAGCACAGCTTTTGCAGGCGTTCACATCTCAAATGAGCGGAATGAACGAGAATGACGTCAAGGAATATCTTGATGCAATGTCAGACGAAGATATTCTCAAATATTTTAAAGAAATGATCGCAGAGCAGTTTAAGCTCCAGTACGCTAAAACGACCACAGAGCAGCTTTCCGCAATGCCCCCGCAGGATCTTGCCGCATTGCTTGATGCTGAAATGACCGCTTTTACTGAGGAAAATTGCGCTGTTTATCACGACGAAGTGCTTCAGTTCTCAAAATCAACTTATGAAGATAACCTTAAAAAATTGGGCTACGTCGAGCTTGATAAACCCACGTCAATAAATCTTTACGCGTCTACGTTCAACGATAAGGATATTATCGAGGAAACGATAGCTGAATATAATAAAAACGTTGACGACCTTTCAAGAATCACGTATACGGATTATTTCGGACTTATGATGTCGTCCGTTACGACGATAATCAACGCCATAACGTACGTGCTTGTCTCATTCGTTGCCGTGTCGCTCGTCGTTTCGTCGATAATGATAGGCGTAATAACGCTTATTTCGGTACAGGAAAGAACGAAGGAAATAGGTATCCTCCGTGCTATCGGTGCATCAAAGAAGAATGTTTCAAGCATGTTCAATGCAGAAACTGTAATAATAGGCTTCACCTCGGGACTGTTGGGTGTACTTATAACGTATCTGCTTTGCATACCGATAAATCTTATATTGCATCACCTTACGGGAATAAGCTCGCTTTCCGCACAGCTTCCCATAGCGGCGGCAGTTATACTCGTTGCAATAAGTGTGTTCTTAACTCTTATTTCGGGTATCATACCGTCAAGAAGCGCTGCTAAAAAAGACCCTGTCGTGGCACTCAGAACAGAATAAAAATAAATCTCTCCCGACGTGTGTAGTCGGGAGAGATTTTTTTATGAAGAAGCCGGAATAATTAATGTTTTTTATCAGCTGCAGCAATAACTATCTACTCGGTCCGTTTCCTCAAGGGTATATTCACCGCATCTTGAGCAAACGTATACGACGAAAGTCACTTGATCACAATACGGTTTTATTATGCGAACGTGATGCTGAAATTCTCTTCTTGTTTCTACGTATTCGTTTTTGTGCCCGAAGAAAGAACACATAAGGCCGTACGGTTCCCCGGACTGCGTGCTGTCGACCTGTAAATTCATATGCTGACAGTCAACTGTAGTGTCACTTGCGATAATGCTTAAAGACAAAGCACTGAGAATGAATGAAAGAGTCATAATCATAGCTAAAAATTTTTTCATCAGATCATCCCTTCTATTATTTTTATGGCTTCTTCTTTGCTCCTTGCACTAACTTGGTATCGTGTACCGTTGTATTCGAATAAGACACAACACGACATGCCGTATACGGTGTTATCATAGAACAAACACTTGTATTTTCCGACGTACGTGTCATATTCGCCGGCGAATTTTCCGTCTGCAGGTTTCATTGAAATTGAGAAATAAGGGATCGGTTCTTTAAAAAGGTAATTGGCTGAATTGTCGTCGTGAACTAAACGAAGTGAACGGATCTCCCTGTCTTCCGGCAAATACGAAGGATAAAGATAACCGTAATCTGAAAAATATAAAACCTCTTCTATTTGCTCTGGCGGTATATACTCAACGTCGAATAATCTCATAAACTCGCGGTTGCCGCATACTAACTTGTCACCGGGACCTAACTGTGACATCTGTTTCATATATTTCAGTCTCAGATCATTTTCGTCACTGACAATTGAGGGAGTCAGCAAAAATACAAATAACAATACCGACAGACAAGCACTTATAGGAACAAAAACAAATTTTTTAAGCCCTTTTTTTAACGATGACGGTACATTTTTCAATTTTTTCCGCGTTGTAGCTGTTATTTTTGAAACGCTTTCATTTACTTCTTCTTCTGACAAAAAGTTAGGTTGAAGCGATTCTATACGGGAAAAGCATTTTTCGATCAGTTGTGTGTCAATTTTTCTGTCCGGTTTTTCAAGCTCGGCATTTATTATTATATCGGCTTTCTTTAATTGAAAGTCCGTGTACAGATCTTTGCATGCGTAAGAAGACGGCATCCGTATCCTCCTTTCTTTGTTATGTGAATATAAATTTTATAGTGTTAAAAACGACGTTTTTCAATGCGTTCAGCGTCTTTTTTAATTTTACGGCACTCTTTTTCACAATGTCCAAGGTTATGTCAAATTCTTTTGCTATCTCCGAGTATTTCTTTTTCTGAACGTATATCATATCGTATAAAAGATATTCGTCGTGAGAAAGCGACGACAGTATGTAGTCATACTGCTTTGCAACTTCTTCATCAACTGTTTCGGGACTTAACGGCATATCCCACGACGCTGCAAAAGTATATGAGGCATCGCATTCTGAAATGTCGGTGATGTTGTTGTGTTTTATTACTTCTTTATAATATTCGCTTATCTTGTTTTTTGCGGTTTTGTAAAGCCATATCATCAGCTGATCTTCTGTTTTGAAAGACAACGAGCTTTTCTTTTGCCAAAAAAGAAGAAATGTGTCTTGTGTGATATCACGTGCGCTTTCACTGTTTCCGACGGCACGCAGACAAAACGAGTATATTCTGTTGTATTTTTCTTCAATTATTCTAATATAATCAATGTCGCCCATTTTTTTCTCCTTGTCTCTATTTACGATAAAATTGTAACATATGAAGATAAAAAAATCAATATACAAATATAATTTTGTTTTTAAATACAGATACTAAACGCTTCAAAACATAAAAAACCGCTCCTTATAAAATTGGAGCGGTTTTATTGATACCGTTTTTTTATATCTGTTTCGCCAACAAGATAGTCAATGCTGACGCCGTAAAATCTTGCAATCGTGATCAAATGCCTTATCGGGATCTCGTTTATCCCTTTTTCATATCTTGAGTATACCTGCTGTGTAGTTTTCAGCAGAACAGCAATATCTTCCTGACGCAAGTCATTATCCTCACGTAATTCCCGAAGCCTGTGCCTTATATTTTCCATATCCATCACCAAAAATATTTTACCATAAAAAATATATTACTCTTGACAATACACCAAATGTGGTGTATAATAATAAAAAAATAAATCTTTTGTCATTTTTTGACGAAGAAGGAGGAGTTATGAAGAAGAATTTCTTAAAAGTCGCATCGTTATTTTTATCATTAATGATGCTATTATGCGCCTGCGGAGATGAAACGCAAATCCCAGGAACAGGAGATGAAATAGTAAATAGTGCTACAACGTCAGCTCACCATGTTCACTCCTTCGGTGAATGGAATATGGTCACACAAGCTACGTGTACTTCAAAGGGATTAAAGGAAAGAACGTGCAGCGAATGTGGTTATAAGGAAACACAGGAATTAACCGCCACGCAGCACAGATACGGTAACTGGATAACACAAAAAGCTGCTACGTGTACAGTTAATGGTGTAAGAGAATGTACGTGCTCTATTTGTGGTGATAAAAAAACGGAAACGGTATATTTAAAGGGACACAATTACGGTGTTTGGACAACCGAAAGAGAAGCCACGTGTGCACAGGACGGCTTGAAAGTAAGTGAATGTTATCTTTGCGGTGACCGAAAGACGGAAACTGTAAAATCGACGGGACATGATTACGGCAGTTGGTACACCGAGAAATATGCGACGTGTGTTGCAAGCGGTTTGGAATACCGCACTTGCTACGGTTGCGATAAAAAAGAAACCAGAACGATAGCTGCTGAAGGTCACGACTATGAAAACGGCAAGTGCACACGTTGCGGTGATATTAACATCAAAATGAATATCACTTTGCCTAAAACACCCATTACAATACATGACTATTTTTCTAACGGATCAATACAAACCTCTTGCAAGGTTACGTCAGTAAAATATAAGGTTGAAAGTGTATATTCCAGTGAAAAAGTACATGTAAATGTATACTGGTCCGGAGAACAGACGTATAATTATAAAGGTGATAGTGCGTCATTGTCATGTTGGATTGGATATAAGCTTTATGATTCTGAAGGATATGTTGTAAAAAGCGGAATGGACCATTCTACTGCTGTCCAAAAAGGCGAAAAATTTAAAGATGCGGACTTTTTTATATATGATCCCCTTGATCCAAACGAAAGTTATACTTTAGAGTTCGTTAATGTAAATTGAGGTGCGAAAAGTATCAAGAAATTATAAGGAGAATTGTTTTGCTCAAAAAAACAGTGTGGTGTAATGTTGTCATTTGAATATAGAAAAATGATTGATTGTGACATCAAAAAATTAATGGAGAGAAAAAAGAATATTTTTACACGCGAGATGATTACAAGTTATGCGTATGCAAGGATAAATGTTTCCTTTGAAAATCTTTCTGAAGCTGAAGCAAAACTGAAAACATTGGTGAATGATTTTGATGAAAAAATTATTGAAGCCAAAACCAGCAGATATGAAGACGATATGCCATCATACTTTGAAAGAAAAGAAGAATTAGAAAAACTGTTGAATGATATTGAAAATCAAGTTAAATTGATCTCGTGGGATTAGATGAGATTTTCTGCTGATTATAATACGTATGCGTAATAAAAACTGCTCCGCTTTCAATTAAAGAAGGCAGAGCGGTTATTATTTTGTATTTTAAACACTCATTTGTTCGGTCTGTAGCTGTCGATTTTTTTCTGTAAGGTGCTTGGTGATATTGAACATGTTTTGTAGCTGTGCAACAGCGATGTAAAAAATATGATTGTGAAAAAACAGCACTTGTGCCGACCACACAGAACTATGCATATCATATTTGCAAGTCTTGAGATTTATAGTTTTCTGCGCCCGTCCGCACTCCACACCTGCATTGGGATTGCATATATTTCCTGTGGAAATATGTAAATTTTCAAATTTCATTATAACGAAAAGAGCCTTGGATTTCCAAAGCTCTTTTTATGTTATAAGGTTAATAGGTGTACAAAAAGATCGCACCGTTATCAAAATTTAATAAATGGAATTTAATCAGGGTATTAATGTGAGATTAAACATTATTTTTTTCTTTTAATGAGTTGCGTACTTAAAATGACGCAAGCGTCATGAAATGAATCCGGCGGATGCATGAAATGTTGCGAAGCAACATTAAATTCAATGTGCCTCGGAAAAATCCGAGGCACATTTCATGCTTTAGCATTTCATGCGGCAACGCCGCATTTCATTTGCCGAAGGCAAATTTCACTGCAAATAATCTTTGATTATTTGCTTGCTTCTTCGATAGCAACAGCACAAGCAACCGTCATACCAACCATGGGGTTGTTACCTGCGCCGATGAGACCCATCATCTCTACGCTTCAGGGGCTTTAGCCATAGCTTCGGGATGGAAAGCTTTTGCCCAAAAGCCTTGCCGCATAAGCTTTTTGATATATTTGCATTGCAAAATCTTTATTCGCTGAAAACATCGTTTTCGGTTTTTCTGAATGCATTATATCCTGTTTTGGCTTGTTCGTACATAGCCTTTAAGATAAATTAAAAAGTTGTTTGCAATTGGTTAAATTATATCAGAACAACTTGGATGTTTCTTATTGTTTGAACTTGTGGAGCTGCCGTCAGCGTTGTGACTTCAGTTTGTTCGCTTTTGGAAACCGTCCCATTTTCATGTGGTTCTTCTTTTGTACGTGACCAACAAATATTTGTTTTTTGACAAAACAATACAAAAAAATCAACAACGTTAACAACAAATTCACAATTGTGTGGTAATATATTATTGGGGGAGTCTCATTTTCGAGTTTTTTCTGCGTTTCTATATGATAAAATTTTATAAACAAATCACATAGAAAAAGCAGAGGATATTTGATATGAAAATTCGGGTTACAACTGAAGT
>JAZQBL010000009.1:0-5765 GCA_045545665.1 Eubacteriales bacterium | reverse complement strand
CTCCCGGAGGAAGGCTTTCGTTAGTTCGAATCTGTCGAGGGACCCGAAAAGGAATGAAATCGTGCTTCGCACGATGAAATCCTCGCTCTGCTCGGATGAAATCTTCGGCGTTCCGCCTCAGATGAAATTAAATCCGCCTCTACATCCTGCCGCAAGGCAGATTTCATTGCGAAGCGATTTCATCCACCGTAGGTGGATTTCTTCCGCCGAAGGCGGATTTAGTTGAAAAAAGCACTTGCGCGCGCAAGTGCTTTTTTCTGGCTGGGATAGCTGGATTCGAACCAGCGTAGTGCAAGAGTCAAAGTCTTGTGCCTTAACCGGCTTGGCTATATCCCAAAATTACCTTGTCATTATATCACAAAAAAAATATTAAGTCAATACCTTTAAAAATTATTTTTGGAATTTTTATTTTTGATGAATAGGGAAATACATTCCCGAATAGTATATAGTGATTGATTTTTCGGAGGAACGTTTATTATGTTTATTTATTCTTTTAAAGCTTCTACGATACGTTTTTTTGCAATAATCGTATTAAGTGTTGCGGCAATAATCACCCTTGTTGCTCTTATTCCCGAATACGAGCCCGCACCCGTATACACGGAAAGCGAAAAGGTCACCTACAGCAAGATATCGACAAATGAAGACAGACGTAACTTTTTAGCGCAATTCGGTTGGGAAACGTCAAAAGAAGCGATTGACGAGGCGGAAGTCAAAATACCGTCAAAATTTGATACCGTATACGAATCATACAATACCTTGCAGACGAAACAAGGACTGAATCTTGAAAAATACAAAAACAAGGACGTTACACGTTACACGTACGAGATAACCAACTATCCCGATTATGACGGTAAAGTCCTTGCTAATATAATTCTATACAAGAATAAGGTAATAGGAGGCGACATCTGTTCAGCAGACGTCAACGGCTTTCTTCACGGATTTGAAAGGGAAGTGACTCTTCCTTAAAAGTCGATCTTCATACCGTCATAACTCATAATAAAGCCGTGCGGTTTTGCCATTTCCATAAATTTGTCATACGTTAAATCAAAGTCGGGCGCACGCAGACCGTTATGGCTGAAGTGGTGGCTTACAAAAATCGTTCGTTTGTCCGCTGCACCTAACTTCATCAGACGTTCTTTTACCTTGATGTTAGCGGGAAATCCCATATGCCCCGTTTCGGCACTTTGATAACCCATCGTACAGTCAAGCGAAACAAGGTCGCAACGCTTGCCTGCAAGATATTCAAACGTCTTGTCAATAAATATGCCCGTGTCGTGACCGTAGAGCATACGCTTTCCGTCTTTTTCTATGAGATAAATGTACGCATCTTCGTTTGCATGGAAGACCGACAAAGGTGTGACTGTATATCCGCCGATGTCCTGAGGAACGTACGGTTCAATATATTTAAAGTCAACACTGTATTTGTCGTATTTTTCCTTAAGCGCACGTGTGACCACTGCTTCAACTGCACGGTTGCCGTACGTGTGTAGCTTGTCGTCAAGCTGACCGTCAAAATAACAGTACCCGTAACCTCTGTACTGAAGGTCGGCGGCGTTGCAGTGATCGGGATGAGAGTGAGTGAATATTATATTCTTTATTTTCCGAAGCTCAATGCCGGCTTTTTCTGATGAAATGTGAACATCGGGGGAAAAGTCTATCATAAGCTCACCGTTTATAACAGCACCGCTTCGCATACGGTATTCTTTTCCGCCGAGCGCTTTGGCGGTCTTGCAAAATCTGCAGTCGCAAAACATACCCGGTATTGCTTCTGCGGCGGCTGTTCCCAAATATAAAAGTTCCATACACTTATCTCCCTTTTTTTACTGTGCTATATTATACAGGCTCTTATCGTAAAAGTCAATATTTTTTTGCTGTATCCTGCCGATTTTCTTCGGCAGGGTATTATTTTTTTACAACTTAAAGCCTTTTTTTTACCTGTTACTTAAAAGACCTTTACAATTTTAAATACTTGTTGTATAATCTACACAAAGGACGGTGAGGGTGTGAAGGTAAGAATCGAGGAAGGCGATAACGACGAGATCGTTATCAGATGCAAAAAACAGACCTCCGATATTTTTAAATTAGCTTATGAAATAGAAAATTTGATGTTACACGACGAACTTCTTCTCACCGTCGGTAATAAAGAGTACTATGTGAAAAAATCCGATATACTGTTTTTTGAAACCGAAGACGGTAAAATAATAGCGCATACCTCTGACGGGATGTATTATTCCGAATATAAGCTCTATGAGCTTGAAAAGACACTTCCGGCGTATTTCGTCCGTATTTCAAAATCGTGTATCGTTAACATAATGAAAATAAGCAGTATAAATCGAAATATCACAGGAGCGAGTAAGATAACCTTTTCCAATACCGAAAAAGAGGTATACTGCTCACGTTCATATTTGAAAATTCTAAAAGAAAAAATAAATGAAATGAGGTTGTAGAAATGAGAAAAAATTATTTGTGGCCCATAATACTTATCATTTGCGGCGTTTTGATGGTATTTTCGGGAATAGCGTCAAATCTCGGCTGGGTAAGCGTCCCGCTCTATAAGATCGTGATAGCAGTCCCCCTGCTTGCACTCACGATAGGAAAGGGAATTATAAGAAAAAAATATTACGTTCTGCCGATCACCCTCGGTGCTCTCTTCTTGCTTTTTGAAAAGCATATAGCTAAAATTGCGAATTTGCAAAACGAAAATATTATATCGAACTGGATAGTTATTCTTTCGGCTTTGTGCATATTTGCAGGTATGGCTCTGCTTACGGTGTTTTCAAGAAAAAGCGGCAGCGAAAGCAACAGCAAAAAAGAATCTGTTAATTTAAGCGCAGGTGCAAAATATATAGATTGTAACGGCTTTAAACGCGAACGTGTCGAATGTAATATGGGAAGCTGCAAAGTCTTCTTTTCGAACGTTTCATCGTTTTCCGGAGAAGGTGTGCTTAATATATACAATAATATGGGCAGTATACTTATAACCGTTCCGAAAGAGTGGACGGTCGTATCCGAAATTGAAAATCATATGGGCTCGTTATCAATTGATACAAATCCGTCCGCTGAACAGGAAAAAATACTCAGGATCACAGGCGAGAACAATATGGGTGCTGTTCACGTAAAACTTTCTTGAAAAAAATTGAAAAAAATTCGAAAAAGGTATTGATTATTTGAAAAAAGTATGATATACTATCTGTCGAATTAAGTTCCTATACGGTGCTTTGAATGCTGATTGCGTGATGCCCTCTCAGGTCATGCAACGGTGCACAAATTTTTTCAGGAGGTGAACGACTTGCCGAATATCAAGTCTGCTAAAAAGCGTGTTAAGGTTATCGAAAAGAAGACACTTCAGAACAAAATGTTCAAGTCTTCTCTCAAAACAGTTATAAAGAAGTATGATGCTGCTATCGCCGAAGGTGATAAGGCTAAGGCTTCCGAAGCTTACAAGGCTGCTGTTAAAAAGATCGACCAGGCAGTTGCGAAGGGAATCATCCACAAGAACGCTGCTGCAAGAAAAAAGAGCCAGTTTACTCTTAAGATTAACTCACTTTAAGAACAAAAATCAAGGTCTTCAATCGAAGACCTTGTTTTTTTATTCTATTTCATATTCAACAGAGTTGATAACCAGACAACCGTCGTCTTTCCAGTAAATTTGCATACTTTTAAATTCACCCCAATCGCCGAAATAAACCTCTTGAGGTTTCTTCTTGATTTTGAAAAGAAGCATATCTGTTCCATGATCTTGATATACGTTGACACGGGTATCTCCGCCAAGAGCACCTTGATCGCTATCAATAACTTGAGCATAGTATTTTCCGCTTGGAGATCCAACGGTTTGTACAACCGTGTTTTGGCTGATGTTGCCGAAAACCAAAGCAATAAAACTGAAGTAACCGATCGGTGAAATCATTAGTGCAGACAAAACCAAAGCGACAACTTTGAGTGTCAAGGGCTTGCCGTATTTAACCGTTAAATAAAAACAACAACCTGCAGAAAGAAATACGCTTGCTATTACCCAAATTTTCGGACATTCGGAAATATAGAATACAGCGTTGATCAAAGAAAGCGGGGTGACGATTACCGAAAGAGACCCTATTGCGTTATTTTCAAGTGCGTTTTTATAAATAAGATCCGGGACGACTATGCACGCAGAAAGTGTGGCAATAGCTATTGTAAAAGCTGAAACGCCGGTGAGCTCAAAGCTATATCCGAAACACGCTGCTATTATTACGCATGCAGGGTATATTATTGTCAGTGAAAATAGTAAACACGTCAAAATCAGTATCGCTTTTTTCATACGTATTACATCACTCTTTGCCCAACATCTTCGCGTATTTGTTTGAGAGCGTCTTGGATAAAACGCAAAATACAACCGTCAACAATATACCGATTCCGTTTAGAAGCAATAACGCGTACAGCATCTCAAGAGATTCGGAAACGTTATTTCCATAGAAAAGTTCGAAAAGGTTTATTTCATAATGGAAACCTGACCATATGTAGGCGCATAAAGTGATAAGAAGCGTGACGATGAAAGAGCACTTGGAAAAATTTTTTTTGTTTTTGTATACTCTTATGAAATACCAGTTTGCTAACGAAAGCATAAATCCGGTTGAGGGAATGACGAGGTTGGATGCCCAAAAGCCGTTCATAATTCCCGACGGTGTTTTTGCTTCCAGTGCAACACCGACCGTAATTAAAAGAAACGAAAGAAATAATGCAATCGACTGTAAAACGGAAGCCTTCCAATCATTTATTTTTGTGAATGTTTTCGGTGATTCCGATACGGTGGTAATATCGGAGGGCGATTTCATATTTGCAAAAAGTTTTTTGCAGTCATCACAGTTTTTGATATGTTCTTCCACTATCGTTTTACTTTCTTCGCTGCAACAACTGTCAATGTACAACGGTATCAGATCTTTTATAATATTACAATTCATACTTTATTTTATCCTTTCTGATAGTTTTTGTTTGGCACGGTAAAACGTAACACGTGCCCAGCTCTCGCTTTTTCCAAAAATTGAACTTATCTCCTTTAAAGAAAAGTTCCCGAATACCGAGAGCATAAACACTTCTTTGTACGGCTCTTCCAATTCGTGCAGAGACGCAAGTGCTTTTTGCGAAAGCTCTTTTCGTATAAATGCGTCTTCTATGCTTTCACTATCGTTTATTGCTTCAAGACTCTCGATGGGGGCTTTTTTCTTTTGCTCGTTGTACCACGCAAAGTATGTATTTTTTGCGATCTGACATAGCCATACGGAAGCTTTCTCCTTGTTTTGCAAAGAAGCATAGTTTATGTATGCGCGAAAAAACGTTTCTTGTGTAAGTTCTTCCGATAAAGAAGCGTCGCGTGTCATTTTCATCAGATATTTGAAAATGAATTCTCGGTTCTCCTTGAAAAGCTTTTCAAATGCAGTCACGTTTTCACCGTCCTTTCAACTATTAGATTAATAATAACACAAAACGTTACAACAATTATACCTCTTTTTTAAAAATAATGGATAATAAAGAGCAGAAGAATTGATGATATCTTCAAATTCCTTATTATCCATTACCTGTATTTCGGCAAGATCCGTTTTGCCGCCATGGCACGCAACGGGAATCGAACCCATAACTAACCCTTAGGAGGCGTTTATTATATCCATTTAACTATGCAGGCAGATCATTGTATATATTATACCACATCTGCCCCGAAAATGCAATAGCTTTTTTTGAAATTTATTTTATTAGTGCGAGTGCCAGAGCGTAAATGATACCGTATACCATTCCCG
>JAZQBL010000008.1:0-60873 GCA_045545665.1 Eubacteriales bacterium | reverse complement strand
CCCCAGTGGGGGAATGGTGGATGTAGTTGCAAGCAACTACGAGGCTGACGGATGAGGTGTTTTATGTTCAAATCAACTCCTCATCCACCACTATCGTGGTCCCCCTTCTCCCGCAGGAGAAGGCTTGGGTTCTGTGTAGCCACATCTGTGGCGGTAGGGCGTCGTTTGCAAGTGTAAAATGCTTCGGTGGGCTTTCAGCCCAGCCAGTAATACGCCCTTATAGGGCTGAGCAAGCCACCGGCTTAGCCGGTGGTTATGATTATATGACGAAAAGCATCTGTCAGGTGTCGTTTGCAAATTAACGGTGCTGTCGGAGGAAGTGTAAAAAAGTACGCAAAACGCCCGTTCAATCGGTTTTGATGAATTGCCGCTGCGGCGGGATTGCCCGGCGGTAAAAGCCTCTACGGAACCACCAGCTTAGCTGGTGGTTTTCTTTAACCAAAAAAAGAACTGCCGTTTTGCGGCAGTTCTTAAATTATTTTTCACATTTATATTTTGATCAAAATTTCAGTGAATTATTTCTTTTTCTTAGAAATTACGATTGCAACTGCAGCGATAGCAACAACTGCAACAGCGGCAATTACGATCCAGATAACAGGGCTGCCACCGTCTTTGTCAGCGGAATCGCCTGTTGTTGTTGATGCGGAATCGTTACCTGTAGCGGGAGCGTTTGTAGCGGCGTCTGTTTCTTCGTTTCCAGCTGCTGTATCGTCAACGATGGGATCGTCTTCTTCATCGCTTGTATCGGGGTTCTGAGCATCGTCGTAATCAGTCCAGTCAACGTCTGTGAAGATAGCCTTCAGTTCATCAACTGTGTAAGGTGTAACTGTCTTATCGTCTGTGCTTTCGCCTTCCATGTAGAACTTAAGTGTGATGTCGTAAGAATCACCGTTCCAGTTATTTGCCTGATCAGCAGCTGTAGCTGTTCTGCCTGTGTTAGGTGACGGATCGTCGAGTTCTTTGTTATCAACGTATGCGATGAAAGCTTTTGTGAATGCTCTTGTTCTGTCTTCGTTCTTGGGATCAAATACGGAACAGAAAGCACCTTCTGTATCAAAGTCGATTATATCGTATTTTCTATCCTGTGATGAAATGAGATTCCAGGGGAGGATAGCTTCCATATCCCAACCGTCTTCTGTTACCTTGAATGCGCCCTTGAAGCCTGCAACACCAACGATGCTTTCGGACTCGTTATCCGATTCAGCATAGTCGTGCTTACGAGCGTGGAGGTCACCTGTTGCGCCTGCTTTAAGCTCTGTGCCTTCTTCACATACAGGGTAGAAGGAGAAGCAGAGGCCCTTTGCCTTTTCATAGATAAGGCCGCAGGGGTTGAAAGCGATCTGGAATCTGTCCTGGAAGCCGCCTTCTTCACCTTCTGAATTCAATGTTGTGAACGTGAGTGTGCTGTCAATAACTTTTGCAGCCATGTAAATACCGTCATCACCCCAGGAGTAGAAGAACTGGATCTCACCGGGATAATCTGTCGTCCATGTTGCCATGTTTGTTTTGCAACTGAGCAAAATGCTGTTTGTTTCATCCCATTCAGCAGCGTCAACAGTACCGTCGATAGTGATCATATCCGACTTAGCGTAAAGAACGGGAACGACACCGATAGTGCCGACAGCTGTGGGGGCTGCGGATGCTGTAAGAACTGTTGCCATAAGCATCATTGCAACCACGATAAAAGAAAGAATCTTTTTCATTACTAATCCTCCAATTTAAGAAATTAATAAATGTGAAAAAATGGCGCAGGATCCTTTGCGGCTTTTTTATTAAGGACACAAAATCATTATACGCCAATATACTTACGGTGGCATTATAGCACAAGCGATAGCGTTTTGTCAATACATTAATTTTGAATTTTTGTTCAACTTCAAAGAAAGATCATCTGTTGCGCTTTTTCAAAATAACCGTCACAACTGCTGCTATAACAACGACAGCGGCAATTACGGATACCGCTATGATGACCGTGTTGCCGTTCTCTTCGTTTGATGAAGTAACGCTGTCAGTTGTCTTGGCTTGCGTTTGTTCGTTCGTATCTGCTTGCGGTACGACGATCTCTTTTCCGAGAGTCATTTTTACGTTATACGAATCCGTATTGAAATTGGCACCGTTGTTGTCCGTGCAAGTTCTGTATACCGCAAGATACTGATTTTCTTCGTCACCGTTGAGTCTGCACACGGTTGCTGTAAGAAAAGCACCTTCCTTGTGCTCAAAGTTCGCAAGAAGCGGCTCTGTTTTGCGCTTGTTTACGTAGACGGGTCTCGTTTCGTCGCATATGTAGTGCCAGGGGATAAGTGCTTCCATTGTCCAGCCGCCGTCTGTTTTTTTGTACTTGGCTTGTACGTCGTGCGCTTCTACGCCTGTCTTCGTTTCCACACTCATATTGTGGCGTGTGCACTTAACGCTGTCTTCATCAAAGGGCCAGAACATAAAGAACATTCCCTGAAGCTCGTCTTCCTTCGGTATGATCCCGCCGGGATTGAACGCCACTTCAAAGCAGTCGTGAACTCCGTCAAACACGGGATTGTTGTCTTTTACGTCGGCAAAGACGTATATTCCGTCGTCACTCCACATAAAAAATGCATCAAGCGGAAGAATATCTTCCTGTCTGTCCATACCTGCCCACGTGCCCGTATTATCTTTTGTAAGTGATATTTTTGCCGCCTTTTCCCATACGGCTTCCGAATTTTCACCGTCAATATTTACGGTGAAATCGGACGGAATACACGGCAGATCAAGCTCTGTCGTACTTGATGCCGAAACGAAAAGCGATGACAGAGTAAACGTCAAACAGATGATAGCGATAAACTTTTTCATTTTAAAAGCTCCTTTATTATTCAAATACAGCAGATTCAAGCATTCCTTTAAATCTGTCGGATTCGCCCTTGGGGGCGCTGTTTTGGCAAGCGTACACGTATTTATAAAAAACTCCCGTGTGGGAATAACCCATTATATACGCTCCGTATGATGCACCGTTTCCGTATACGCAGGTGAACGGTACGTAGATATAGTCACCTTCCTCCGATGAAAGAAGCTCTGCCTTTTTAAGCGTTACACCGCTTATAAGAGTATCGGAAAATTCGGTTATTTCATCAGCGGTGACAGCCTTTGCCGTTTCTTCTGTTATTTTCTCGGGCGAAAGTGCGGCATCGCTTGGTGATGAAAGTAAATATTTTGCTGTGTAATGTCTGTTTTTTACGGTGACCGATGTGTAAGGTGACGGAACGTGTGTGTCTTCTTCGCCGTCGCTTGTATCCGTGCTTGTGTCAGGAGTCACAGCTTCCTGCTCGGGAAGAAGCTTGTATTCTGCATTTGCAGGGATCTTCAACGAAAACATATCTTCGTAAAGATATACCGTGCCGCTCAACATCGGGTCAAGCTTCGGTGTGTTTGCGTACACGTCAAATTCAAATGCCATAGCATCGCATACGGCAATATCCTCACGGCTGGCAGAACCTTCCATTTCGTATTTTGCGGTAAATATCATTCTTTTCGTAGCCGAGATGAGACTGTAGGAAGGAGAAGAGGAGCTTCTGTCATCGTAGATGAACGTGTTCTGATTTACGCACGTTATCTTGTTTTTGTCAAATCGGCTTGACGTCATATAGGAATAAAAATCGTCTTCGGGATTGAATTTACACGATAAAACGATCATGCGGTCTGTGTCGGGATCCTTGAAGAAAATATCGCATTCGTCGCTGTTTTCTTCGCTTTCAACAAGCTCGACGGAGGAAAATTCACCCGGACGTGTGAATGAAAAGTGATAGTCCTCGTTTACGTAGGTTGAAGGCGGTAACGACTTACCCCCTCCCGAGCACGACACGAGCTGTAAAATAAAGCATACGGCGAAAACCGCTGTTAATAATCTTTTTTTCATATATTATCCTTTCGCGCTTTTATTTGCAGTCAAACCAGTTGCCTGCACTCTTTATCTCCGCTGTGAGTGATACGGGCAGCTGTATTACGTTTTCCATCTCTCGCTTTAAAAGCTCCATTACCTCATCTTTGCACGATACGTGAGTCTCTATTATCAGTTCGTCGTGTACCTGTAAAATGAGATGTGCGTCGTATCCGCCTTTTTCAAGAGCTTTTTGTGTGTTTACCATAGCAAGCTTTATTATATCCGCCGCTGTTCCTTGTATGGGGCTGTTCATGGCGACGCGTTCACCAAATGAAACGAGAGTCTTTTTCGATGATGAAAGCTCGGGGATGTAGCGTCTTCTTCCGAACAGTGTCGTAACGTATCCGAGTTCGTGCGCGGTACGCTTTATTTCGTTCAGATATGCGGCAACGCCGGGGTAATTTGCAAGATATCCTTCGATATATTTTTTTGCCGCCGCCTTCGTGACCCCTATATCCTGCGCCAAAGAAAAGTCGCCGATGCCGTATATTATCCCGAAATTTACAGCCTTTGCACGTCTGCGAAGCTCGGGCGTCACCTCACTTACGTCAACACCGAAAACGCCGGAGGCGGTAAGTGTGTGGATATCCTCGTTATCTCTGAATGCTTTTATCATTTTTTCGTCCTCTGCGATAGCCGCAAGGATACGAAGCTCTATTTGCGAATAGTCCGCATCGACAAGGACGTAGTCGCTTGACTTGGGAATGAAAAATCTTCTTAATTCACGCCCTCTTTCGGTCCTTATCGGTATGTTTTGCAGGTTTGGCTCAGTGGATGAAAGTCTGCCTGTTGCCGTTACGGTCTGATTGAACGAAGTGTGTATGATGCCGTTTTCGTCCGTTACCTTCAAAAGCCCGTCGGCATAAGTGCTTTTGAGCTTTGACAGTGATCTGTATTCGAGTATTTCGTCGATTATCGGATGGTAAGGGCTGAGCTTTTCAAGTACGTCCACGTTTGTGCTGTAGCCTGTTTTTGTCTTTTTCTGCGTCGGCAGCATCAGCTCTTCAAACAATACCGTGCCGAGCTGTTTTGGGGAATTTATATTGAATTCGTGCCCTGCAAGCAGATATATTCTTTCGGTGAGCGCATCAAGCTCCTGCGATAAAACGATGCCGAAGCTTTCAAGACCGTCCGTATCCACTCGGAAACCTTCCGTTTCCATTTTCGCAAGAACACCTGCAAGCGGAAGCTCAATATCGTAATACAACGAAGAAACGTGCTGTTCTTCAAGAAGGTCGTCGAGTATTTTGTGAAGCTTGTATATACAATATGCACGCTCTTGAGGCGATGAGCCTGCCGATATGCCGAGGTGTGTTAAGGCGAGCGATTGTACGGAGTGATTGCCCTCTGATGCGTTGAGCACGTAATCAGCCAGAAAAACATCAAATGTGACGTTCATTTCGGGACACAGCGAGAAGAGACGTTTGCTGTCGTCACATATGAAAGAATTGTTTTTATAAAAAGATGAGCTTTTGTCAAAAGTACACACGTATGCATCATCTTCGCTGTAAAGATATATTTCTCCGTTTTCCGAAAGGACGGCTGAAAATACACGGTCTGAAATATTTTCGATATCTTCTTTTGTTACGCTTTTAAACGTGGGTATATCTGCTTTCGGCTTTTCCGATACAAGATCGAATTTTTTTATGAATGCACCGAATTCAAGCGTTGTGAAAAGATCGTAAAGCTTGCTTCTGTCAAAGCCCGTGCAAAGTAAAGGGGCGACACTTTGAACGCAGGGGACCTCTTTATAAATTTTAGCAAGCTCATAAGACATATATGCCGAATCTTTGCCAGATATCAGTTTTTCTTTTACGGATTTTGTAACGCCTTGTATATCGCTTTGTGAATATATTCCGTCGAGTGAACCGAAATCGGCAATGAGTTTCAGAGCTGTTTTTTCACCTATTCCCGGTACGCCGGGGATGTTGTCGGAGCTGTCACCCATAAGCGCTTTTATGTCAACGAGTCTGTCAGGCGTCGTTCCGTATTCGGAAATAAAACGCTCCCTGTCGTAGACCTCAATACCGCTGTTCTTAACGAGAAGGACTTTCACACGGTCGCTTATAAGCTGTAAAGAATCTCTGTCGCCTGTGAGGATGTACCCTTCGACGTCCTCGGATTCATCGCATATACGTGCAAGCGTTCCGAGAATATCGTCAGCTTCATAACCCTGACACTCAAGCACGTGCAATCCCATCGCCGAAAGGACTTCCTTTGCGTAGGGGAGCTGCATTGCCAGCTCCTCCGGCATACCTTTTCGGGTAGCCTTGTAGCCTTCATATTTCAAATGGCGGAAGGTCGGTGCTTTGAGATCGAATGCGACAGCGCAAAAGTCGGGCTTTACGTACCCCATATTCGAGGTTACCGTGTTTACAAGACCGTATACGGCATTTGTGAAAATACCGTCCTTCGTTGTAAGCGGACGTATGCCGTAATACGCTCTGTTAAGTATGCTGTTACCGTCTATAGCAAGGAGCTTTTTCATTCTTTCGTTTTCCTTTTTTTGATAATCAAAGTAATTATATCATACAGGTTTGTTCAATTCAAGTATAAAATTATTATTTTTTGTGACGCTCTTTTATACGTTTAACAGCGTTAATGATAAAGCCATTACGGCAAAACCGCATATTATGGCGGTAACGCTTTTTTTCTCACCGCAGTATTCGTAGGCAAGCGGTAAAAGTTCGTCAAAGCAAAGATAAACCATTATCCCCGCGCTTGCGGCAAAGATGATCCCGTTTGTTGTGTCGTTTATGATAGGTTTCAGTAAAAACCAACCGATCAAAGCGCCGAGCGGTTCTGCAACGGCTGAAACGGATGCGGCAAGAAATCCTTTAAGCTTGCTCTTTGTTCCGTGTGCGGTGGGAAGTGCTGCCGCCACACCCTCGGGGATATTGTGAAGTGCTATGGCAAAAAACGTGGGTAAAGAAGCGCTTGAGCCGTCAAGAACAGCCATAAACGTGACAAGTCCCTCGGGGAAATTGTGAACCGTCGTTGCAAGAGATGCATAAACCCCCGCTTTTGTGAGACGTGTGGCGTCGTCTTTATTTTCGGGTAAAACGATGCTCAGGAGTATCATAAAGAGTATACCCGAAAAAAAGCCGATGTTTACACGGAATAATGCGCTTACTGTATCACCGCCGAGATATTCCTGCGCTTTTGATAATATTTCCGTGAACGATATGTAAAGCATAACGCCTGCGGAAAACGCAAGACTTATGCCCAAAAACTTATTCGTGTACGTTTTCTTCGTGTTAAAAAAAACGATGCTTCCGCCAATACAGGAAGCAAGACCTGCAATGACAGTAAACAAAAAAGCTGTTTGTGTGTTGCTTATGATGTACCACCTCCGCTGAAAGTATATTCGCGTCTGCCGTGATGTGATATAGCTTTTTTCGACAAAAAAGCTGAATTTACAAAAAGTTTAAAAAATTCTTTGCTCAAAATCGGGAAATGCTATTGCAATTTTTTCGCATGTATTATATAATGACGGTGTCACCAAGTGTCACTAGATGTTACCAGAGTTCATAAATGTGGAGAACTATGTGGATTGTGTGGATAACTTTGATGCAAATTCTATGAAAAAGGAGGCAGAACACGTGTTCGTTGGCGAATTTGAGCATACTGTGGATGCAAAAGGCAGAATATTCGTACCGGTAAAATTCCGTGACGAGCTGGGTTCTGTCATATATATCTCCTGCGGCTTCAGCGGCTGTGTTACGGTTTTTACAGAAGAATCGTGGAATAAGCTTTCAGAACAGATACTCGGTAAGCTTCCTTCGATAACCGGGGAAGGGCCGAAGCGTTCCATTTTCAGAAGAACACAGAGCGCGGAGCTTGATTCGGGAGGAAGAATACTTCTCAACACGAAAGTCAGAGAGTTTGCGGGAATAGATAAAAATGCGGTGATAGTCGGTATGGGCGACAGAATAGAGATATGGTC
Organism: Eubacteriales bacterium; assembly: GCA_045545665.1. GTDB lineage: Bacteria > Bacillota > Clostridia > Oscillospirales > CAG-272 > RGIG7213. The sequence continues at coordinate 53,023 of JAZQBL010000008.1, read as the reverse complement.
CGCCGAAAGATACGAACAGCTTATCGCAGAAGAAGACATAGACGAAATAAAGACGCTGTTTGCAAACTACGGAATGTGAGGTACTGCTGTGAGTAAGAATACGTGTGCAGAAGATTTTTCCCACTATTCCGTTATGCTTTCGGAATGTATCGAAGGACTTAACATAAAAAGTGACGGTGTATACTGTGATCTCACCCTCGGAGGCGGCGGCCACAGTGAGCAGATAGCAAAAAGACTTACCACAGGTAAGCTTATATGCGTTGATACGGATATAACGGCGATAAATGCCGCAAAAAGACGGCTTGCCGAATACTCGGACAGAATAATATTTGTAAACAATAATTTCAGAAATATAGAGGACATCCTCAGCAGTTTGGCGACAGAGCATATAGACGGCGCACTAATAGATCTGGGGGTATCCTCTTTTCAGCTTGATTGCGCCGAAAGAGGCTTTTCGTATATGAACGATGCGCCTTTGGATATGCGTATGAACGTTTCGGATCCCATCAGTGCATACGATGTTGTCAACACATACAGCGAAGAAGAAATAAAGAAAATAATATATACGTACGGGGAAGAAAACTACGCTCCGCAAATAGCAAAAAAAATAGTTTCTTCAAGACAGGACAAGCCGATTGAAACGACCCTTGAGCTTGTTGATATCATAAAGTCGGCGATGCCGACGAAGGCGAAGGTCGGCGGACATCACCCTGCAAAAAAGACGTTTCAGGCGATAAGGATCGCTGTCAACAGTGAGCTTGAAATAATAGCCCCGACACTTAAAAGTCTTACGGAGCATCTGGCAGAAAACGGAAGGCTGTGCGTTATAACCTTCCACTCGCTTGAAGACAGAATAGTAAAGCAGATGTTTGCGGATGCGTCCTCCGGCTGTACGTGCCCGCCCGAATTTCCCATTTGCGTGTGCGGAAAAAAACCGCTTGTAAAAGTTGTTACGAAAAAACCGATATTGCCTTCTGCCAAAGAGCTTGAAGAAAACCCGCGCTCAAGAAGCGCAAAGCTCAGAATTGCGGAAAAGATAAACTAAAAAGGAGAAAAATATGACAGCGGAAAAGCATCTTACCGTAAGAGAAGATACAGAACTTTCACCGATGCTCAAAAACGAGCTTATAAACGGAAATTATAAAAAACTCAAAATAAAAGAAAAGACGTTTACCGATACAAAAAAATCGAAGACTCCGTTGCCTGTCGGCACAATGTTTATGGCGATAATCTGTGCAATACTTCTTATGTTTATCGTATTTGTAACCGTTCAGGTGAGTGACTATTCCTCACAGGTGTCGGAGCTGAGTAATGAGCTTAAAGCTCTTGTTGAAGCCGAAGAAGAGCTTAATTACGAGCTTTCGCAGAAAAATGATCTTAAATACATAGAAGAACAGGCTCAGGCAATGGGAATGGTAAAGGAAGACAAGCTTCCGAAAAAATACGTTACCGTTGCGGCAGAGGATTCCTCATCTGTGCTCAATGCCGATGATGATAACGATTATTCGCTTTCAGCTATTTTTTCCGCTATAGGTGACAGTCTCGGCGATATTTTGGAATATATCGGCGGATAAAGAAGTATAATTAAAGTGCGGATACGGATATACGAAAGGGTGTTTTATCATCGGTAACATAAAACCAAAGAATACGTCTGTCAAGGACAGAGTACTAATATTTATACTTGTTGCCGCTGTTCTTATCGTCAGCGGCAGACTTTTCTATCTGCAAATATGGAGCTACAGCGAATATCAGAAAAAGGCCGCTGAAAATATAACGAGAGAAACGTCCGTTTCGGCATCGAGAGGACGTATATACGACAGAAACGGAATAATACTTGCCGATAACAATACAGTCGAAAGAGTATTTATATCTCCTGCCGATATCGACGGAAATGCAGAACGCAGACTGATTGCCGAAAATCTTTCGCGTATACTCAACGTAGATTACGATATGATCTACGAAAAAGGCGGGCTTGTGAACCGCAAGGACGAAACGATCAAAAAAGGCGTCGGCAAGGAAGAAGCGGATATGGTTCGTGCATTCGTTGCCGAATATAAGCTTGACTGTGTCCACCTTGTAACAAGTACGGAAAGATTTTATCCTTACGATAATCTGCTTTCTCACGTTCTCGGCTTTACGGGTACTGACGGTCAGGGACTTTACGGTGTCGAATACCAATATAACGACTATCTCACAGGCACCTCGGGTAAGATAATAACCGCAAAGAACGGTCTCGGGCTCGATATGCCGTATAAATACGAAAGCTACGTAAAAGCGGTCGACGGCTGCGACCTCGTTCTTACGATAGACTATAACATACAGCGTGTTCTTGAAAAATACCTCGAAGAAGCGCTTGAATCTGCCGATGCGCAAAACCGTGTAACGGGAATAATTATGGATCCCGACACGGGTGAAATACTTGCAATGGCAACGAAGCCCGACTTTAACTGCAATACGCCGTACGTGCTTGATGCCGCATCACAGCTTAAGCTCGATACGTGCGGACACGAAGTCGGAACGGCTGAATATAATATTCTGAAAAACAATCTTCTCGGCGTTATGTGGTCGAATAAAGCGATAAACGACCTTTACGAACCGGGATCCACCTTTAAGGTGGCAACGTGCAGTATGGCGCTTGAGGAAGATATCGTAACACAGAGAAGCCCTTATACCTGTCCCGGATATCATTCAATACCCGGTTACGGTATAATCAGATGTCATAAAAGAAGCGGTCACGGCGATATTTCTTTCGCGGAAGGTCTTCAGATGTCGTGCAACCCCACGATGATGATAACGGCTGAAAAGCTCGGGAAAGAACAGTTTTACGAATACTATGAGCTGTTCGGCTACAAAGAGCTTACAGGGATAGATCTGCCGGGTGAAGCATCGACTTATTGCCACCAATACAAGAATTTTAACCAGACAGAGCTTGCCGTGTATTCTTTCGGTCAGACTTTCAAGGTTACGGCAATAAGACAGCTCACTTCGATCTCCTCCGTTGCAAACGGCGGTAACGTCGTTGTTCCGCACGTGGTGAAGCAAATACTCGACGGTGACGGAAACGTCATCAAAAATATTGAAACAACTACGAAAAGGCAGGTCATCTCCTCCGATACGGGCAGTCAGATCTGCGATATACTTGAAAAAGGCGTAACGAACGGTGTCGGTGCGGGAAACGCATACGTGCCCGGGTACAAGATCGGTGCTAAAACGGGAACGTCGGAAAAGCGAGACAAAGCCGATGCAAACGGTGAGTTTTCACTCCGCATAGGCTCGTGTTTCTCGGTCGCTCCTGCGGCAGATCCCGCTATAACCATGATAGTTGTTGTGGATGAACCGAACGCCGAGGTCAGCCGTGTAGAAGGTTCGGTAATTGCCGCACCGTACAACAGTAAGATAATGGCAGAGGTCCTGCCTTATCTCGGCATAGAACCCGAATATTCATCCGAAGGAAAGGATGCAAAACAGCACACAATTGAAAGCTACGTCGGCGCAGACGTAAGCAGTGCAAAAAATAAGCTTGAATCTCTCGGCTATACGGTAAGCGTTAAAGGAAACGGAAAAACTGTCGTATCGCAGATGCCGAAGGCAGGCGACAGCCTTGTTATAAAAGACGGAAAGGTGATACTTTATACATCGTCAAACGAAGATGTGAGAAGTGTAAAAGTTCCCGACGTAATAGGAAAATCACCGTCAGATGCCAATAAGCTCGTTATAAATTCGGGACTTAATATAAGCGTCAGCGGATCCGTGACGAATAAAGAGGCGTATGCGGTAAAGCAGTATCCCGAGGCGGGAACCGAAGTCCCTGAAGGAAGCGTCGTTTCAATAGAGTTTTTATACTTAGGTGAGGTAATAGGCACTCCGATCGAGTGATACGAAAAAGGAAGTTTAAAGATATAAAACCGAAAAGGGGTAATATTATTAAACTTTCATCACTTTTAAGCGGTGTTTGCATTATAAAAGCAGACGATGAGGCATTCGCCTGCGACGTCAAAGGTATAAAAGAAAACGCGGATGACGTAAAGGACGGCGATATGTTTCTTGCCGTTTGCGGAACACAGCACGACGGATTTGACTATATTTCAAAGGCAATATCAAACGGTGCTTCGGTAATCATATACGAAAAAAGAAAAAAATCTTTTTCGTGTGATATCCCGGGCGTTCATTTCATCGAAGTGAATAACGCAAGAAAAGCCGCAGCACATATTTACAGCAATTATTACGGAAATCCCGAAAGATATATGAAGCTTGTCGGGGTGACGGGCACGAACGGTAAAACGACGGTGTGCCGTATGATAAAGCACATCATAGAAAAAAACGGCTTCGTGTGCGGAATAACCGCAACACTCGGAAACGGTGTCGGAGATGATATCGAAAGCGCCGACATGACAACGCCTTCCCCGAAGGAGTTTTATAAGCTTCTTGACAGCTACAGAAAAAAAGGAGCTGAATATGCGGTCATTGAGGTCTCCTCGCACGCATTGGTGCAGGAAAGACTTGCACCGTGTACCTTTGAGGTTGGTGCGTTTACGAATATCACCTCGGATCATATGGATTATCATAAGACGAAGGAACGGTACGTTTCGGCAAAATGCAAGCTGTTTACACAAAGTAAAATATCTCTGCTCAACGGTGATGATGAAAACTGCACCACGATCCTTTCGAGAACAAGAGGGAAAAAAGTGCTGTATTCGGAAAAAAGCGGCGACGTGACGTTTTCCGACGTGTGTCTGCACGGCAAAAACGGTGTATCATTCAGATATAAAGGACTTTCCGAGTGTGACGTGGAGCTGAAGCTTCCGGGAGAATATAACGTAAAAAACGCCGTGTGCGCCATTGCATTGTGTGAGCTTCTCGGGGTGTCCTGCAAAGACTCCGCTTCGGCACTGAAGGATATGGAGTGCGTGCGCGGCAGGTGCGAAATACTGAATACCGGTACTGATTTTTCCGTGATCATTGATTTTGCACATACACCCGATGCACTTGAAAATATCCTTAAAACGTGCCGTACGTTTACAAAAGGGCGTCTTATATGCGTCTTCGGCTGCGGCGGTAACCGCGATAAAGAAAAACGCCCGACAATGGGTATGATATCTTCACGCATAGCCGACGTTACCGTCATAACGAGCGACAATTGCCGAAATGAAGAACCGGAAAATATAATATCCGATATCCTGCGCGGAGTCGATAAGCACAGCGTATATAAGGTGATTCCGAACAGGACCGAGGCAATACGTTATGCGCTTGATATTGCAAGGACTTCCGACACGGTACTTCTTGCAGGTAAAGGGCACGAAGAATACGAAATTTTAAAAGACGGAGCGCATCCGTACTTTGAGAGAAATATTGTAAAAGATCATCTGAAAGAAAAATACGGTTGAATGGAAAACTGTTATGGAAAATAAAAAATTGTTTACATTAAGCGAAGCGGCAAAGTGGTGCGGCGGCACTGTAAAAGGCGAGGACTGCACGGTTGCGTCTGCTGAGATCGATTCACGAAGTGTGACGAATACCCCCGGAGTAATGTTTGTTGCTCTGAAAGGCGAAAACACGGACGGCCACAACTATATAGACAAAGCGTTTGAAAACGGTGCGGAATGTGTTCTTTGTGAAAAGGAAGCAGAGGGAAAAAGTATCCTTTTGGCAAACGATTCACTCAAAGCCTTGGGAGATATTGCAAAAGGGTTTAAGGAAAATAAAAGAAATATAAAAAAGACGGTTGCCGTTACGGGAAGCGTCGGCAAGACTACGACGAAGGAATTTCTTGCTTCCGTGTTTTCAACAACGTATAAAACACACAAAACGGAAGGGAACTATAACAGCGTTATCGGTCTGCCCTTGACGGTGTTCAATATAGAACCCGATACCGAGGCGGCTGTGTTTGAGATGGGAATGAGCGCAAAAGGGGAGATCGAGGCGATGGTCGATATCGCATATCCCGACGGCGCAATAATCACCAATATCGGCACCTCACATATGGAAATGCTCGGAAGCCGCGAAAATATCCTTAAAGCAAAACTTGAGATAACGAAGCATTTCGGTAAGGATAATATCCTGGTCTTGAACGGAGACGATCCGTATCTGCTTTCGGAAAAGGAAAAGACCGTTCCGTATCGCAGAATATATGCATCCCTTTTCAATGAGGAAAGCGATTTTGTCGGTAAGAACGTCGTTTTTTCTCACGACGGCGTAACGTATGATATATATATAAAAGAAAAAAATATAACTGTAACGGATGTAAGGATCCCCGCTGTCGGAATGCACAACGTGTATAATTCGCTTTTGGTATTTGCTCTTTCATATCTTATGGGAATAAGTGTCGATAATATAAAAGACGGACTTATGAACTATAAGACGACAGGCATGCGCCAGAAGATATACGACGTCGGAAACTATACGATAATGGCAGATTGCTATAACGCATCTCCCGAGTCCGTAAAAGCGTCCAGCGAAGCGCTTGTGCGCCTTGCACGTGATAAAAAAGTATCCTCTCACGCCGTTTTGGGAGAAATGAGAGAGCTCGGCGCGGCAAGCGCAAGTCTTCACAGACAGACGGGTAAAAACGTATACGAAAACGGAGTCGATCATCTGTACCTTTGGGGTACAAACGCTTCATTGATAGGCGAAGGCGCAATTGAGGCAGGCATGAGATGTGAGCGCGTATTTACGTTTTCCGACGGATGTGATTACAGTGAACTTACCGCAAAGCTTGCCGAAAATATAAAAGACGGCGATATCATTATGTTCAAAGCAAGCAGATACGTAAAGCTTGAAAATGCAATAGAAAATTTTGAAGGATATTTAAAGTGTGAATGATATGTCCCCACAAACGGTATTTTTTATAATTTGCTTCGCATGCTCGTTTTTGATGTGTGCGTTGCTGACAAGAATTCTTATTCCGAAGCTCAAAAGCCTTAAAATGGGGCAGAAGATACTCGATATAGGCCCTCGCTGGCACAAAGGCAAGGAAGGTACTCCCACAATGGGAGGACTTGCAATGCTTATTACGGCTTTGACGGTCGGTGTCGGTGCTATAATATACTGTTCTCTTAAGGACGGATTTTTGCCGAACGTGAAAATGGTGCTTACTTTATCCATGGCTCTGTTTTACGGTGCTATCGGTATAATTGATGACCGTGTAAAGCTTTTGAAAAAGCAAAACGAAGGCTTGACGGCGAAACAGAAATATCTGCTTCAGCTTGTGATAGCGGGTGTTTATCTTGCATCTCTTGCAATAACCGATAATCTTTCGACTGTTTTGCATATTCCGTTTACTTCATTCAGCATTGATCTCGGTGTATTTTATTATATCTTCGCGCTTTTGCTTATAACGGGTATTGTAAATGCGGCAAACCTTACAGACGGTATCGACGGTCTTGCTTCTGTCGTTACGTTGATAATAGGCGGATTTTTTGCACTTGCAAGTGCTAAAATAGGCGCGGATGCTATGGGTGCTGCGGCACTTTCCGCAATACTTATGGGTGTGTGCGTCGGCTTTCTGGTCTACAATGCGTACCCTGCAAAAATATTTATGGGCGACACAGGCTCACTCTTCTTGGGCGGTCTTGCCTGCGGTCTTGCGTTTATGATAGATGAACCGCTTGTAATAGTTTTGTGCGGCCTTATTTACATAATCGAAGCGGCAAGCGTAATGATACAGGTAGGTTATTTCAAGCTTACAGGCGGTAAAAGATTTTTCAAAATGGCGCCTATTCATCACCATTTTGAAATGTGCGGATTTTCCGAGATAAAAATTTGTATAACGTTCGGACTTGTCAGTGCAATATTCTCGGCAATAGCTTATTTTTCAATATTTTAAATTTTAAATGGGGGTAGAACAGTATGAACGACAACAAAAAAATAATTATCCCCAAAGAAAAAAACACATCCCCGAGCGTACCGAAAGAAGGTACGGATAAAAGACGTTCGGTGAGCGTCGACGTTCATCAGGGAGGCAGGCTTACGGTTTCCGAGCAAAGAGGAAAGCTTTTTGCTCAAAGAAGAATAGACAGAATAAAAACGGGATTTGACCGTCCCTTGCTCGTCATAATACTGATACTTCTTCTGTTCGGTACGGTAATGGTCTTTTCGGCAAGCTATGCCTGGGCGGAAAACGACTACGGCGACAGCTTTTACTGGGTAAAGAAGCACATAATGTGGGTCGCTGTCGGCAGTGCGTTTATGTTCGTCATAATGCAGATAGATTACAGGCTTATACGTTCGGTGACGCCGATAGGCTTTACAATATCGTTCATTCTTCTGGCACTCGTGCCGATAATCGGTAAAACGGTAAACGGTGCGAAAAGGTGGATAGTTATAGGCCCCATCCAGATACAGCCGACTGAAATAATGAAGATAGCACTCGTTCTTATGCTGTCGTGGTACATATCAAAATATATTACCTCCGCGCGTGATCTTGATGCACTTTCCGTAAAAGAAAAGAAAAAAGGAATATTCAAGCTCACGGCTAAAGAATATTTTCCGATATTTATAAGAGAGGTATTTATACCGTTCGGCATCGTCGGTATGGTGTGTGTCGTCACACTTCTTGAAAAACATATGTCCGGTACGATAATACTTTTCTGTATCGGTATGACCGTCATATTCGTCGGCGGAGTTTCGGTGAGATGGATACTTGCGCTGTTTGCCGTAGGCGGTGCGGCGGCTGTCTATCTTATAACGTCTGTCGGTTACACAAGCGACCGCGTTATGGCTTGGCTCGATCCGTTTGCTTATGAGCTTGACGAAGGCTGGCAGATCGTACAGAGCCTCTATGCGATATCCTCAGGCGGCCTTTTCGGTGTCGGACTCGGTAATTCAACTCAAAAGCATATGTACCTGCCCGAACCGCAGAATGACTACATTTTCGCAATAATATGCGAGGAGCTCGGGTTCATAGGAGCGCTCGTGGTGTTTCTCTTGTTTGCAATACTGATTTCGAGAGGTATTGCCATATCACGCCGCGCACCCGACAGCTTTTCAAGACTCGTTGCCATCGGTATAACGGGTAAGGTAGCAATACAGGCAGTTTTGAATATATTTGTTGTTACAAATATATTTCCTCCTACGGGTATTTCGCTTCCGTTCTTTTCATACGGAGGCACAGCCCTTGTGTTCTTGCTTTGCGAAATGGGAATACTTTTATCTATTTCAAGATATTCATACGAGAAAAAGGTTTAATTTATGAAAATATTATTTACAGGCGGCGGCACGGGCGGACACGTAAATCCCGCGCTTGCCATAGCAGAAACGGTAAAAAAACATTTGCCTGAATGTGAAATAGCTTTCGTCGGTACACCGACGGGAATTGAAAATAAACTCGTTTCAAAAGCGGGATATAAACTGCATCATATCGAAATACAGGGCTTGAAGCGCAAGCTGTCGCTTCAGAACGTAAAGACGCTGTATCTTACCGTTACGAGTGTTTCAAAGGCAAAAAAACTTTTAAAACAGGAAAAGCCCGATGCTGTTATAGGAACAGGCGGTTACGTTTGCTATCCGCTTGTAAAGGCGGCAGCAAAGCTTGGTATACCTACGCTTATACACGAATCGAACGCCATACCGGGAGTTGCGATCAAGCTTCTTGCTTCTTGTGTTGACGTTATATTTACGGATTTTGAAAAAACACGTGAGTACATAAAAGAAAAATACAGGGATAAAGTTATCCACGTAGGCAATCCGTATTTTGAAAACGGAGAAAAAACGGATTATTTATCAGCAAGAAAAAAACTCGGTATTGACGGCAAATATAAGTACAGCGTACTTGTTTACGGCGGCTCGCTCGGTGCGGCAAATATAAACGATAAAATTGCAAAATGGGCGGATAAATACCTCAAAACAAATAAGGAAATCAAACTTACCCACGCAACAGGTGCGACAGGATACGAAAAAACGAAACAAGCGTATCAGACGTACGGACTCGATAAAGCGGAAAATATCGAACTGCTTGAGTACATATACGATATGCCGTGCAGAATGACTGCCGCTGACGTTATCGTAAGCCGAGCAGGGGCTATGACACTTTCCGAGCTTTCCATGCTTGCAAAGCCTGCGGTCCTCGTTCCGTATCCGTACGCTGCTGAAAATCATCAGTACAAAAATGCAAAGCTGCTTTCTGACAGCGATGCGGCGGTTCTTATAGAAGATAAGGACCTCACCGAAGACGGTATAGAAAAGGCGCTTCACCGCATCCTTTACGAAAACGGCGTAAAGGAAAAAATGTCGGAAAATATATCGAAATTCGCAATGCCCGAAGCAAACGAAAAGATATTCCAAAAACTTATACAGCTCATCAAAACGTAATAAAACGCGGATAATATCCCCGAAAGGAGGAAAAGATGAAGAAGAATAAAGACACGGTTTTTGAATTTTCCGACGGAAAGATCGTCAGAAAAAAAGAAACGGGACAGCCGTCTTCTGAGATCAAACAAGGCTTTTTTGAAAGTCTTGTCGATGAAGACGAGACGGATAACGTATCGGCATTTGAAAATGCAAAAAGTAATTTTGAAACACGTAAAACACGTGAAAGGATCAAAAGAATATCTTTTGTAAGCTTTTTTGCCTTGATCGTTATAGCGGGCTTCGTTGCTTTCGGCTTTTCTCTGCGTGAGGTAAGCGTATCGGGCTCAAGCATATATTCAAACGAAGATATCAAAAAAACAGCGGAAAGTATATCGGGCAAAAACGTTTTGCTCTTGAGTACGGACAAGCTTGAAGAGGCTATTCTTACAGAATACCCGGCTCTCAAGGAAGTGAACGTCGAGAAAAAACTGCCCGGTGGGATATCGGTTGCCGTGACGGATGAAAAACCGCTTTATCATATGTCATTTGACGGAGAATACTATCTGCTTTCAAGCGATCTGCGTGTTATGCGGATAACGAACGATACAAAAAGCACTGAGGGTGTTATCGAAATAAAAATGTCGGACGTCAAAAAGGCTCGAACAGGGGATGTTATCGAGTTCTATAACGAATATCAGTACGGATATATAAAAGATCTTTTAGACGAGATATGCTCGCACGAGGTCGGACGTGACGTCGTTGCGGTCGATGCAAGCGATAAGTTTGACGTAACGCTTGAATATGGTGAAAGATTTACAGTAAAGCTCGGCGTCGGTGAAAATATACACACGAAGCTGACGCTTGCAAAAGCATATATCGACAGCCTGCCCGAAAATGAAACAGGTATCATCGATTCTTCAAGTACAGAAAAGGGATCATATATTTCAACTCTTATGCAAAACGGTTGAAATGTTCCGAAATTGCAAACATTTATAATTTAATTTGTAAAAAACGGTGTTTTTTTTAGAATTGATATTGAATTTATCAGAAAAAAATACTATTATATCAATGTATCATTTGAAATAATACGGTACTTCGCCCAATGGGAGGAGTACTACTATCTGGTGTGCGTTTTCCACTCTGCGAACGCCGCCGTTAAAATTCATACAGCAGGTGGAGAAGGAGCACGAAATGGGATACGAACTTGATGCCGGAATCGACAGCGTAGTAAAAATTAAGGTCGTTGGTATAGGCGGCGGCGGTAACAATGCCGTAAACAGAATGATTGCCTCTAATGTCGGCGGTGTTGAATACATTGCTGTAAATACCGACAAGATGGTACTTTTTAATTCAAATGCACAGCAGAAGATTCCGATAGGAGAAAAAATTACAAAAGGTCACGGCGCAGGCGCAAACCCCGATGTAGGTTCGCGTGCGGCGGAAGAAAGCATTGACGAGATCATCGCCGCTATTGAAGGCGCCGATATGGTATTCGTTACAGCAGGTATGGGCGGCGGAACAGGTACAGGTGCTGCTCCCGTAGTTGCAAAGGTAGCAAAGGATCTCGGTATACTTACAGTCGGTATCGTTACAAAGCCGTTCGGCTTTGAAGGAAAGAGAAGAATGGAACAGGCTGAGGCAGGTATTGCAAAGCTTGGCGAGATCGTTGACTCTCTTATCGTTATTCCTAACGAAAGACTTAAGCAGGTATCCGATACACGTATAACTCTCGCAAACGCATTCGACGTTGCCGACGACGTTCTTCGCCGCGGTGTTGCAAGCGTTGTTGAGCTTATCAACGGTCTCGGTATCATCAACCTTGACTTTGCTGACGTTACGACTATTATGCACGACGCAGGCTACGCTCATATGGGTGTCGGCTCTGCGAAGGGTAAGGACAAGGCGGAAACAGCTGCACGTGCGGCAATATCTTCGCCCCTTTTGGAAACATCTATCACAGGTGCAAGAGGTATTATCATCAATATCACTGCATCTCCCGATATCGGTTTGGAAGAGATCGACATCGCTTCCAATATGATAAGCGCAGAAGCTCATCCCGATGCAACTGTTATCTGGGGTGCTGCGTTTGATCAGACACTTGAAGACGAAATGCGTATCACGGTTATCGCTACGGGTTTTGACGGTGCTGTAAGAAATACGACTGTTAAGGCTCCCGAAGCAAGAAAGCCTGTAGCTACTGCTCCCGCAGCTGCTGAAGCTCCTGCAGTAGAAGAGAAGAAGGAAGAAGAGACTGTTATTCCCCAGGATGAGTTTGATTACCTCATCGATATGCTCAAAAAGAAGCAGAAGAATAACTGATTTCAAATAAAGAATAATTAACAGGGAAGGTGAGACGGTTTGTTATCTGACAGTCGATTATGTGTAAAAATTCAAAACCGTCTCGCTTGCCTTGCTTGCGTCATATTGTAACGACCCTTTTCTAAAGGGTATGTTGTCGCGCACTTTTATAGCACCGAACGGTTTTGCATTTTATACATAATAAATATTCATTTGAAAGTGAGGTTTTTATTATGGTAAAATATTATGCAGTATCTGACGGTGTTTTTTCCGTTATTGATACTATTACTCCCGGTTGCTGGATATATGCAGTCGATCCGACCCCCTCAGAAATACTTAGTATTTCAGAGTCATCGGGGATAGAATCCGATGTTCTGAAAGCGGCACTCGACGAAGAAGAAAGAGCGCGTATCGAGCTTGACGACGGAACGACTCTCATTGTCTCCGATACACCGACGGCAACTAAAAACGAAAAGAACGTCGTAACGTACCTTACACTTCCCGTCGGTATGATCTTTACGAAAAATTACTTTATAACTGTTTGTCTTTCCGATAATACGGTCTTGCACGATTTCGCCTGCGGATTTGTCAAAAACGTCGATCCGTCGCTGAAAACACGGTTTTATCTGCAAATAATGATGCAGACGGCGGGCAGATATCTGCAATATCTCCGACAGATAGACAAAATAACCGATTTCATAGAAAAAAAGCTGTATCAGGCAACGACAAACAAAGAACTTGTCCAGCTCCTCGATCTGCAAAAGTCGCTCGTTTATATAACGACGGCTCTTAAAAACATCGAAATGACGCTTTCAAAAATCGAACGCGGCAGAATACTGAAGCTTTATTCGGAAGACGCCGAGCTTTTTGAAGACGTTGTTATCGAATTCCGCCAGGCAAAAGAAATGGCGGACACGTTTGCCTCTGTCCTTTCGGGAACTATCGAAACGTTTTCCTCGGTAATATCAAACAACCTTAACGTAACGATGAAAAAGCTTACGTCCGTAACGATATTGCTTGCAATACCTACGATGATAAGCGGTTTTTACGGTATGAATATAGGCTCGTCAATTATACCTCTTGCAGGTAATTTTTGGCTTCCTGTCGCCGTTTCGTGCGCCATAACCGCTATTGCGGCAATAATACTCGTAAAGAAAAAAATGTTATAAAAACGATTTTAAAGCCTCTCATTCGGGAGGCTTTTGTTGTTAAATTTTATTTAAATAATAATATTCTTTATATGCAGTAGAAATATTAATAATTAATGTGATAGAATATTCAGAAGAATTTTTGGAGAAAAACGTATGAAAAAGCTGTTAGCTGTTTTGTTTTTTGGAATATTGGCGTGCGCATTCTTCACTTTGTCCGCCTCGTGTGCCGAGCTTACGGCTGAAATAACGGTAAGCGAAGGAAAGAGTGAAAAACTCACCGATAATAATTTTAAAACTAAAATCAAATTTGATGACTGCGGCAGTGTGAAAATACACTCTTCCGAAGGTGAAATATCTTACGTCTACGTCATATGGGACAACCCTCCGGGAAAATGGTATCTTTCAGAGGAAGATATAGCGTTTACGCACGGACAAAACGATTTTATCCACGAGTTTATCAAACTTAACTCACCGTGTGACAGTATAACGGTAAACGTACCGTCGGGTAAAACTCTGTGCGACGTGCGCATCTTTTCGGAAGGTGATATTCCAAAGGACGTTCAGATATGGGATCCCCCGTACGAAAGAGCCGATCTTTTAATGCTTCCTACCCATTCCGACGACGATCATCTGTATTTCGGCGGTACGATGCCTTATTACGGCGGTGAGCTTGGAATGCGTGTCCAGGTCGCATATATAACGAACCATTGGAAAGAGCCCGTAAGGACACACGAGCTTTTAAACGGTCTTTGGACAGTCGGCATAACAGCCTATCCCGTCATATCCGATATTCCCGATTTGCCCACCTTCTCGCTTGAATCGGCAAAGGAGATATTCGACACAGATGAAATGCGGGGTTATATAGTTGAGCTTATAAGACGCTTCAAGCCGTACGTCCTTTTGGGACACGATCTTCTCGGCGAATACGGCCACGGCGCACATATGCTGTCGGCGCATCTTATCACCGAGGCTGTTGAAATATCAATGGATCCCGAAAGCTACCCGGAATCTTATAAAAAATACGGCGCGTGGGACGTGCCGAAAACGTATCTTCACAACTATGAAGAAAATCAGATACGTATGGACTGGGATACACCGCTTACACGGTTTGACGGAAAGACCGGATTTGAAATGGCAAAGGAAGGCTTCAAATGCCACGTCTCACAGCATAAATATGAGCTTGCCGTTATCCGCAACGGCAGATGCAGCTGCAGGTTTTTCGGCCTTTACAGAACGACCGTCGGTAACGACGTAACAGGTAAAGACTTCTTTGAAAACGTAGTTTTTGAAGATGAAACGCCACCCGAAACACAGGAAATAACAGAAAGTCAAACAGAGGTCTCAGCAGAAGAAACGCTTGCAGAAACGGACGTACTGACTGACGGTATTTCAGAACAGGTGACTGAAAGTGAAACGGAATATTTCACGGAAAGTGACGAGGAAAGAAAACAGCGTATAAGAAGCGAAGTGATCTGCTTTTCGCTTTTCGGTGTTTTGGCGGCACTTACCGTTCTTGCGGTGATCTTGAAAATAAAGAAAAGATAACAGAAAATGTTAAATAAATGTAAACACTTCATCACTTTACTTGACTAAAGTGACGTATGTGTGTTATTGTATCGTATCATATCGAAAGGTTTTGCATAAATGGAAAATTGCTACAAGAGAACGCTCCGTAAATCCGAGGAGGCTTTATATAAGCTCTCATCGCTTTACGAAGGCGCAGGTTACGAAAAATATAAAATGAGAAAGTTTGAGGAATATTCACTTTATTCCGATAACAAAAGCTTTTTGAATTCGGACAGAATAATCACATTTTCGGATATAGGCGGAAAGCTTCTTGCTTTGAAGCCCGACGTCACTCTGTCCATTGCCAAAAATTATACAAGCGGAGAACAGACGAAGGTCTATTACAATGAAAACGTCTACCGTATGTCACGTGAAACGAAGGAATATACGGAAATAACACAGATCGGTCTTGAACTTATCGGTCAGTGTGATCTTTATTCTATGTGTGAGGTCTTGTCCCTTGCTGCCGACAGCCTTGCCTGCTACGATAAAAACTACATGATAGAAATATCGCATATGGGATTTATTTCGGGACTCTTTGAAGCGCTTGCTTTGAGTGACGAAGTAAAAAAAGCACTTATCACGGCAATAAATAAAAAAGCACCGCACGAGCTTCAGAGAGTATGTGAGGAATATAATCTCCCGGGAGCTTCCGCAAAGCTCATCAAGGGTCTTGCAACGCTCAGCGGTGATTACGTAAGCACGATAAAGAAAGCGGACGAATTTGCGGTAAATGAAAAAATGACGTCTGCAATAGCTCAGCTTGAGGATATACGCAAGATCCTCGGTGATGAGCATTTGCGCCTTGATTTTTCAAACATCAACGACGACGGATATTATAACGGAATTATTTTCACAGGATATATAAACGGTGTGCCTAAGGTCGTGCTTTCCGGCGGAAGATACGATAAACTTATGGAAAAGCTCGGCAAAAAGGCAGAGGCAATAGGCTTTGCCGTGTATATAGGCGAAATTGAAAAACACATCAAGGACGATATAAAATACGATGCTGACATACTGCTCCTTTACGGAGATGATGATAAAGCACAAGATGTTTATAAAGCGGTACGTGCTTTGAAAAAGGATGGCTCATCCGTCAGAGCACAGAAGACGCTAGGAAAGATCAGATGCAAAAAAACCGTAAGTTTGGAGGATGTGTGCTGTGAATAATACGCTTAACATTGCGCTTCCGAAGGGCAGACTCGGCGAAGGCGTATACGATATATTTGAATCTCTCGGCTACGGCTGTGAGGGAATAAAAGACAAAAACAACAGAAAACTCATATTTGAAAACAAAGAAGCAAACGTAAAATATTTCTGGGTAAAACCCACGGACGTTTCCGTGTACGTTGAGCACGGTGCGGCTGATATAGGTGTTGTCGGACGTGACATATTGCTTGAATATGAACCCGATATATACGAGCTTTTTGATATGGGAATGGGAAAATGCCGTATGGCAGTTGCCGCGAAGGATGATTTTTACGACGACAGAGCAAGAACTCTTCGTGTTGCAACGAAATTCCCGAATATCGCAAGAACGTACTATGCTTCGAAAAGCCGTGAGATAGAGATAATAAAGCTCAACGGTTCAATAGAGCTTGCACCCATTCTTAATTTGTCGGACGTTATAGTCGATATAGTTGAAACGGGTAAAACACTTTACGAAAACGGCTTAAGACCTTACGAAGATATAGTTGATATATCGGCAAGATTTATAGCAAACAAAGCAAGCTACAAATTCAAAAACGACAAAATCGAATCAATACTTGAAAAATTGAGAGAATTGAGAAAATGATCAGAATATTAAATTCCAAAAACATAACAAAGGAAGAGATCCTTTGCAGAGTAGAAACTCCCGCAAACGTAGACGGTGCAGTTGACGAGGTGCTTGCCAACGTAAGAGAAAACGGCGATAAAGCACTTCTTGAATATACAAAGAAATTTGATAAGGCGGATATCGACAAGGTCGAGGTGAGCGACGCCGAAATGCTTGAGGCTATGTCGCTTGCCGATGAAAAATTTGTATCCGTGATCAAAGAAGCGGCAGAAAACATATGTAATTTCCATAAACGCCAGGTAAGAGGAGATTTCGTTACAAACGACAGAGAAGGCGTCGTTTTAGGTCAGCGTGTCATTCCTCTTTCACGTGTGGGACTTTACGTTCCGGGAGGTACGGCAAGCTATCCTTCAACCGTTCTTATGAACTGCATTCCCGCAAAGCTTGCAGGTGTTTCGGAGATAATAATGGCAACGCCTCCGAAAGCGGACGGAAAGATACCTGCCGAGATACTCGTGGCGGCAAGCGTTGCGGGCGTTGACAGAATATTTAAAATGGGCGGCGCACAGGCAGTAGCCGCTATGGCTTACGGTACGGAAAGTGTTCCGAACGTCGATAAGATAGTAGGCCCCGGCAATATTTTCGTTGCACGTGCAAAAGCGAAGGTAAGAGGAATCGTTGATATAGATATGATTGCAGGACCTTCGGAGATACTCGTTATCGCTGACGGAAAGTCGGATCCCGAGCTTGTTGCAGCCGATATGCTTTCGCAGGCAGAACATGACAAGCTTGCGGCAAGTATTCTTATAACGGACAGCGAAGCACTTGCATACGAGGTACAAAAAGAGCTTGAAAAGCAGATAGACGAGCTTCCCAGACGTGAGATAGCACGTGCTTCCATTGATGACCACGGAAGAATAATAATCACGGAAAGCATTGAAAAAGCAATTGAAATATCAAATCTCATAGCTCCCGAGCATCTTGAGCTTTGTGTTGACAAGCCCTTTGATATACTTGGACTTGTAAAAAATGCAGGTTCGGTATTTTTAGGCAGAAATACACCCGAATCCGTGGGTGATTATTACGCAGGCACGAATCATACGCTTCCCACAAGCGGTACGGCAAGATTTTCCTCTCCGCTTTCTGTCGATGATTTCGTGAAAACAACACAGTTTATCTACTATTCGGACGATGCGCTGAAAAGAGACGCAGACGGTATTGCATACTTTGCGGAAAAAGAAGGACTTTCAGCACACGCACGGGCAGTTACGAAAAGGATGGAAAAATAAATGTCACGCTTTTTATGTGAAAAATATATTCCGCTTGATGCTTATACACCGGGCGAGCAGCCGCAGGATAAAAAATACATAAAACTAAATACAAACGAATCGCCGTATCCGCCGTCTGCAAAGACAACGGAGGCGGCAAGACGGGAATCTGAAAAGCTTAATCTTTACAGCGACCCTACAGCAAAGGTCCTCAAAACGAAAATTGCCGAAACGTACGGTGTTGAATACGAAAACGTGTTCGTATCAAACGGATCGGACGAGATACTTGAATTTTTCTTTATGGCTTTTTGCTCGGAAAGGGAGGTTGCGTATCCGGAAATAAGCTACGGCTTTTACCCCGTTTATGCACAGCTTTTCAATTCCGTAAGTACGGTCATCCCTTTGAAGGATGATCTTTCCGTGGATTTCGAAGATTACAAAGGGATAAACAAAAACATCGTCATAGCAAATCCCAATGCACCGACAGGTATTGCGCTTTCAAAAAAACAGATCGAAGAGATACTTTCGTCAAACCCCGATAATCTTGTTTTGATAGACGAAGCGTACGTTGATTTCGGTGCTGAATCCTGCACGGAGCTTATAAAAAAATACAAGAACCTTGTCGTATGTATGACTTTTTCGAAGTCGAGGAGTCTTGCAGGAGGCAGACTCGGATTTTGCTTTGCCGATAAAGCGGTGATAGAAGATCTTGAAAAAATTAAATATTCCACAAACCCGTACAACGTCAACCGTATGACACAGGCGTGCGGTGCGGCGTGTATGGAGGATAACGGCTACTATATGGAAAATGCACGTAAGATAATCAAAACAAGGGAATATCTTACGGAAAAATACAGAAAGCTCGGATTTTTCGTAACCGATTCACGTGCAAACTTCATATTTGCAAAGCACAGCGGTATTTCGGGAGAAGAGCTTTACAAAGAACTGAAAGAAAACGGAATACTTGTACGCCACTTCACAAAAGAAAAAATATCCGACTTTGTAAGAATATCAATAGGAACAGAAGAAGAGATCAAAACGCTTGTAGAAAAAACGAAAGAAATACTTTCAAAAAGAGGTCGTATATGAGAAACGCCGAAATAAACAGAAAAACAAACGAAACCGATATAGCTCTTAAACTCGAAATAGACGGTCAGGGAAAATCATCCGTTGACACGGGTGTCGGATTTTTCGATCATATGATGTGCCTTTTTGCATCACACGGCAAATTCAACGTCAATCTGAAATGCCGCGGCGATACGTGGGTGGATGCCCACCACAGCTGTGAGGATATCGGAATTGCCTTGGGCGATGCCTTTTCAAAGGCTCTCGGTGAAAAAAGAGGTATAAAAAGATACGCCGATATAATTCTCCCGATGGATGAAGCACTCATTATGTGCGCTGTCGATATAAGCGGCAGAGCGCACCTTTCCTACGACGTACCGACACCTACCGAAAAGATAGGAACGTTTGATTGCGAGCTGTCACGTGAGTTTTTTGAAGCCTTTGTCCGTTCTTCGGGCATAACGCTCCATATTAAAAAGCTTGACGGTGCAAATTCACACCACATAATAGAGGGAGTTTTCAAAGCGTTTGCGAGAGTTATGCGCAGTGCCTGCAGCGTTGATGAAAGATACGAAAACGAGATCCCTTCAACAAAAGGAGTGCTTTGATGACTGCTATTATTGATTACGGTGTCGGCAACCTTTTCTCGCTTAAAAGTTCTTTGGCTTATATCGGCGCCGAGTGTGTTGTCACAAGCGATCCCGAAATTATAAAAAGTTCACCGAGAATAATCCTTCCCGGAGTCGGTGCATTTGAAGATGCGGCAAAAAAACTGAAAGAAACGGGACTTGACACACTTTTGAAAGAAGAAGCAAAAAACGGCAAATACATAATGGGCATATGCCTCGGTATGCAGATGCTGTTTGAAAGAAGCTACGAGTTCGGTGTACACGAGGGCCTCGGACTTATCCCCGGTGAGGTCGTACCGCTTAAAGGGTATGTTCCCGATGAGCTTAAAATACCGCAGATAGGCTGGAATGCGCTTAAAATAACGGGCGGCAAGGATGATCTTTACAAGTACACCCCGGACGGCGCACACGTTTATTTCGTTCATTCGTATTATGCAAAAACATCTCCCGAGTACGTTACAGCGTACTGCGAATACGGTGATGAGGTCACGGCATCGGCAAAATGCGGACGTGTTATGGGAACGCAGTACCACCCCGAAAAAAGCGGTAAATACGGACTTGAAATACTTAAAGCGTTTACGGAGTTGAAATAATATGATAATTTTTCCCGCAACAGATATAAAGGACGGAAAAGTCGTACGCCTCACAAAAGGCGATTACGGACAGATGAAGGTCTATTCAGCCGACGCACTTGAAAAAGCGATGCAGTTCAGAGCCGCAGGTGCCGAATATCTCCATATGGTCGACCTTGACGGCGCAAAGGACGGAGAAATGAAAAACTTTCCCGTTATTGAAAACGTCGTTAAAAATTCGGGTATGAAGGTGCAGATAGGCGGCGGAATACGTGATGAAAAGACGATCAAAAAGTACGTGGATGCAGGCGTTATGCGTGTCATTCTCGGTACGGTCGCCGTTAAAAATACCGAGTTTCTTAAAAATATGATAAACGAGTACGGCGATAAGATCGCCGTCGGCGTTGACATAAAAGGCAACAACATAGCCGTAAACGGCTGGCTTGAGGATTCGGGCGTCGATTGCTTTGAGTTTATGGAAAAGCTCTGCAATATGGGATGTAAAACGGTCATATGTACCGATATATCAAAAGACGGTCTTCTTTCGGGAACAAATTTACCCCTTTACAAAAGACTGAAAAAGGATTATAATATAGACGTGGTAGCCTCAGGCGGCATTACAACGTGTGATGACGTGAAGGCGCTTGCCGAAATGGATATGTACGGCGCAATACTCGGAAAGGCTCTTTACGAAGGTAAGATAGAGCTTGAAGATGCTTTGCGTATATCGGGGAGAATTTAAAGATGATAACGAAAAGAATTATCCCGTGTCTTGACGTCAAAAACGGACGAGTCGTCAAAGGCGTGAATTTTATGAATCTTTCCGACGTTTCGGACCCCGTCGAGCTTGCAAAATATTACAGCGACAGCGGAGCCGATGAGCTTGTTTTTTACGATATAACGGCATCAGCCGAGGGCAGAGGACTGTTCACCGACGTGCTTACACGTGCGGCGGAAAACGTGTTTATCCCGCTTACTGTCGGCGGTGCAATAAATGAAGTGTCCGATTTTGACAGAGTCCTTAAATGCGGTGCGGATAAGGTATCCGTAAATTCCGGTGCTGTAAGAAACCCGAATTTAATGTACGAGGCGGCAAAAAAGTACGGCTCACAATGCGTAGTTCTTTCAATGGACGTAAAGCGTGTTGACGGAAAATATGCAGTCTTCGTAAAAGGCGGAAGAGAAATGACGTCACTTGAAGCCGTAGCTTGGGCAAAACAAGGTCAGGAGCTCGGAGCAGGTGAGCTTGTCATAAACAGTATGGACACAGACGGAGTGCGGGGCGGATTTGATACAGAGCTTCTTTGTAAGATATGCGACGCCGTGTCAATACCCGTTATAGCTTCGGGCGGTGCAGGCTGTGCTGAAGATTTCGTTAAGCTCTTCAATACCTGCCCTACAGTCGATGCAGGACTTGCGGCATCCATATTCCACTTCGGTGACGTAAAAATAAACGAATTGAAACAACTTCTCAATGAAAAAAATATTAACGTCAGAATATAGAAAGGACGTGTAAAAATGAATATAAACGAACTCAAATACGATGCAAACGGTCTTATCCCCGCAGTCGTTGTTGACTTTTTCACAAAGAAAGTTCTTACAGTGGCATATATGAATAGGGAAAGCCTTGAAATAACGCTTAATGAAGGAAAAACGTGCTTTTTCTCACGTTCAAGACAAAAGCTTTGGCGCAAGGGCGAAACGTCGGGAAATACACAGCGTGTCGTTAAAATAACGGCAGACTGCGATCTTGATGCGTTGACTGTCGAAGTCGTAAAGGCAGGTCCTGCGTGCCACACGGGTGCCGACTCTTGCTTTAACGAAGTCATTTACGAGGATGAACAGACATCGTCGTTTTCACCCGATGCTCTTCTTGAACTCATAAAGGGCAGAAAAATTGACAAAAAAGAAGGCTCGTACACAACGTATCTTTTTGAAAAGGGAATCGACAAAATACTCAAAAAGGTCGGCGAGGAATCAACGGAAGTAATAATCGCCGCAAAAGCCGACGATAAAAAAGAAACGATATACGAAATAGCAGACCTTTATTATCACGTAATGGTTCTTATGGTCGAAATGGGAATATCAATTGACGACGTTATGAGCGAGCTTGCAAGCCGCCACGTTATAGATAAAAAGGTCAAGCAGGAAAAAATGACATGAAATGCTGTCATATCCTTCCCGACGATTACGAAAAAATAAAAAGCTTCAGCTTTTCTGAAAACAAAAAGCTTTCATATGCTGTCAATGCAATAGCCTTGGCAGTTGCCGCTTTGCTTGTCGTGCCGATGCTTTTCGCCGTGCCGTTTGATCTGCTTACTGTGTCAAGCAAAAGCGAAGTCACGGAAAAATTCATCTTCGGCGGCGTACTGCTCTTGCTTTTGATATCGTATATTTTCCTCCACGAGGGCGTACACAGTGTTTTTATCAGATACATAAGCGGAAGATGGGGCAAGTTCGGCTTCCGTCCGGGCTTTGCATGTGCTTCAAGCGAGGCGTTTTTCGGCAAGCGTGAGTACGTAATAATAGCAGCGGCGCCTATAGTTATACTCGGTATTGTTATAGGCATTGCGAATATGCTCGTTCCGTCGGGTTGGTTCTGGATCGTATATATGATACAAGTGGTAAATATTTCGGGGGCTGTCGGTGATGCGTACGTGATATATACGGCGCTGAAACTCCCCGATGACTGCCTTATAAAAGACGATGGACTTGAGGTCTCGGTATTTGCAAAGACCTCGGCGGAAAATAATAATGCAGAAAATAATAATAAAGAATAAATAAAAGAAAGGATTTGTCAAAATGAAAAGAGAAACTCCTATATTTACAGGTGTCGGTACTGCAATAATAACACCGTTCAAAAACGGAAAAATAGACTACGAGAGCTATGGAAAAATGGTCGATTTCCAGATAGACGGCGGTGTTGATTCCATAATCGTGTGCGGAACGACAGGCGAAGCGGCAACGCTCACAGACGAAGAACACAGAGATATAATCGAATATACCGTGAAAAAAGTAAACGGCAGAGTTCCCGTTATAGCAGGTACGGGATCAAATGATTTTGCGTACGCTGTCGATCTTTCCCGCCACGCTTGCGAGGTTGGTGCAGATGCGCTTTTGCACGTCACACCCTACTACAACAAAACAAGCCAGAAGGGTCTCGTTGAGTATTTTTCAAAAATAGCAGACGCTTGCGATAAACCCATAATTCTTTATAACGTGCCGTCCCGTACGGGCGTTAATATAAGCATTGATGCGTACCGCGAGCTTGCAAAGCATCCCAATATCATAGCGACAAAGGAAGCTTGCGGTAATATCAGCTTTATCGTTGAGCTTATGGAAGCTGTCGGCGACGATATCGACGTTTACTGCGGTAACGACGATCAGATAGTTCCTATGATGAGCGTTGGCTCTGCAGGTGTTATCTCAGTACTTTCAAACGTAATGCCCAAAGAAACAGCACAGCTTACACACCTTTATCTCGAAGGCAAGTGCAAGGAAAGCGCACAGATGCAGCTGAAGCTTCTCAAGCTCATAAACGCATTGTTTATGACAGTGAACCCCATCCCCGTAAAAACAGCTATGCATATGATGGGAATGTGCGATATAGATATGCGTCTGCCCTTGTGTCCCATGACAGATGCTGAAAACGAAAAGCTGTTTGCGGTTTTGAAGGACTACGGTCTTGTGTAAGGAGGAAATATGAATATTCTCCTTTGCGGATGTAACGGACGTATGGGCAAGGCGGTTGCTGCGGCTTGCGGAAAAGACGATGTCATAGCCGCAGGCGTTGACATAACGAACGATTCCTGCCCGTTTCCCGTTTACGGTAATATATTTGACGTTACCGAAAGAGTTGACGTTATAATAGATTTTTCACATCACAGCCTTGTATACGATATACTTGCGTATTCGAAAGAAAAGAGCGTCCCTGCGATTATATGCACAACGGGACATACTGACGAAGAAAAAGCGTATATGGACCGTATGGACAAGGAAACGGCGGTATTTACGTCGGGAAATATGTCGCTCGGTATAAATCTTTTGTGCCGTCTTGCGAAGCAGGCGGCTGAAATACTCGGCGAAGGCTATGACGTTGAAATTATAGAAGCTCATCACCGTAATAAGCTCGATGCTCCGAGCGGTACGGCGTTGATGATAGCCGAGGAAATAGAATCGGCACTTCCTTACGATGCTCAAAGAGTTTTTGACAGAACACCTTACCGCAAAAAAAGAGACGACCGAGAAATAGGCATACATTCGATAAGAGGCGGTGCTATCGTCGGCGAACATGAGGTAATGTTCTGCGGCGGCGGTGAAGTCATATCGATAAAGCATTCCGCAGGCAGCCGTGATCTTTTTGCACAGGGAGCGGTCAGAGCGGCAGAATATATGGTCGGCAAAAAAGTCGGCAGATATTCTATGAAAGACGTGCTGAAGGATGCCGGAAAAAAGACCGAAAGTGTGCTTTAACTGCAGTGTGAGGAATGAAATGAAAAGAATTATTTCTGTTTTGCTGTTGGCAATTATGATATTCTCCGTCTCCTGCTCCTCGGGTGATGCAAACGGAACAGATACTTCCGAAATGCAAGACTCAACGGCGGAAAGCAGTGATCAAACACAGCCCGTGACGGATGCCGAAACGGACGCACCCGAAGAAGAACCGATCGACGTGGGACTCGATATAACAAATATGGATAAAGTCGTGTCTATTTGTTATTCGACCTGGTTTGACCCGGTTGCAAAGGAAGGGCAGAGAATATACAATATAACCGAAATACTCGAAAACGACGGACGGTGGGGCAATTATTTCCAATTTCACTATTGGGCAGAACCTGCACTCGGTTATTATACTTCCTCGGATAAAGAGGTAATAAGAACGCATATGACACAGCTTGCAGATGCAGGCGTCGATTTTATCATCATAGATAATACGAATGCAAATTATTCCGCATGGGCAGGCTCGTATTGGGACAGTATGGTAACAAGACCGTGTAAAGCCATACTCGATACGATACTGGAAATGAAGGCAGAAGGGAAGAAAACTCCCCACGTCGTATTCTGGAACAGAACGAAAAGCGGCGGTACCGAATGTGGTTGGAGAACGTGCGAGGTAATATACGAACAGTTCTACAGAACGGGTAAATATGCCGATTGCTGGGTGTATTGGAACGGTAAACCGCTTATGCTTTGTGCAGCTTCAAGTTTTCCGAATCAGATGAAGCATTCGGGCTTCAAGTACGTCGAAAAATTTACAATGCGTGATATGACGGTAAAGATTTATATGGGCAGAAACATAAAGCTCGGAAAAAGCGAATGGACGTTTTTGAACGACGGAGCTGAGCCTTGTAAGGATGCTAACGGAAATTACGAGCAGATGAGCGTATACGTTGCACGTCAGACGGATTATATGTCGAATACGTCGTCTGCAATAGGACGCGACGGCGGCAGAACGTTTTACCGTCAGTGGAAGAGAGCGTTTGAAACAAACCCCAAAATAGTAACTCTCACGTGGTGGAACGAGTGGATAGCACAGCGCCAGCACGATATGAACGGACGTGTTACCTTCGTCGATAATTATACCGAGGAATACAGCCGCGATATCGAGCCTATGAAAGGCGGACACGGTGATAAATATTATCAGTGGATGAAACAGTACATCGCCGCATATAAAGCAGGGGAAGAGTGCCCCAAAAATCTTATAGATGAATAAAATGAGACAGACTTGAATGAAAATTCAAGTCTGTTTTTTATAATTCCTTCCTCGGTAGATAATAGATAAAAACGGTAGGGGTCGGCGCCCACGACGACCCGTATCAACGTAGGGCGGGGGCTTGCTCCCGCCGTTTCGAAAAATCCGATGAATGATGAATCGACACCTCATCCGTCATTCACTTCACCGGGGAAGGTAGAGTATAATTTTTAAAAGAGCTGCGTTGATTGGTGTTACGATAGTTAATTCGATTATCACTTCGAACACCTCATCCGTCATCCTAACGGATGCCACCTTCTCCCGCTGGAGAAGGCTGAATGTAGGGGGTCGGCGCCCACGACGACCCGTTTTGATATAGGGCGGTCCTCGCTTTTTTCCTCCATAGCCTTCACCGTGTCAGTGGTGGATGAGGTGTATTATTCATGCCTCTGTCTCGGTCGGCTTCGCTGTCGGTTGAGCCGGATTCAAACCTTGAAAAAGGGGAAATTCTTTCCAATTAATGCCAATTTCAACCAATTAATAAAAATTTACAAAATGGTAATGATTTAGTGTAAAAATTAAGGGGTATATTTGTTAAACTGTCATTAAGTATAATATCATTTATATATAATCACCAAAGTATATAAATTTGTGTTGCATAGTGAAAAATGAAAATTCAGCTGTGCGCGGAAAGGATTTGTTATGAAAACAAACAATTCATTCGGATGTAGGTTTTTGTCCGTTTTTCTGTGTTTGTCGATGCTTTTAGCACCGATCGTCACACTTGCGGACGCAGTTCCCGCCTCCCAGGCTCTCAAAGATTCCGTCATGTCGGCTGACGAAGCCGTGACGGTCGTTGAAGGCAAAGTGCTGGAAACACCTCTTTACAGACTCGTCGAGGATGCAAGTGACATCAGCGGTGAAAAAACCTACGCCTTTACAAGTGGTAATACTGTAGGCAATGCGGTTACATTTTTGAAGTACGCTACCACAGAACTTGAGTGGAAAGGCACAAGCAGCGGGGTTGTATATGATCTTCCTGTTGATATCGTTGACGGTAATACCGTAATGCCTGCAGGTAAGTATGTTGCTGCACCTACTGAACAGGCTGCATATGAAGTCTACGAATGGTACATAAAGAATACCACGGGATTCATTTATACCCCGAATGATATGACACTTAATAAGACTTTAAGCACAAGTAATATTACCTGCGGGGAACATACTTACAGTTCATCTTCACGTGGAGATTATGTACGCATAGTAAGAAACAACGACGGCCCAGCATATATGGCGTATGCTTTCAGTACTGACAATGAAGCCAAAGGTATCACGGATACAAACAGCGTTATCTCCGTAAAATGCAGATGGTGGGGCGGCAATTGGTCAAATACGTCAGATACAGACGGTGTTTTCTATCTGATTGACAAAGATGAAAATATCATAGCAGCCTATCCAATCCCCGCTACAGCCGGTGACGCTTCATGGAAAACGTACACGTTTGATATGAAGGACAAGGGTATATCTCCCCTTGATGTTTGCAAAATAGAATTTCGTCCTTTCGGCAGCAGCGGGTCCAGTATAAATACCACCGATGCAAAGAATTTTGACATCGGTTACGTAGGATTCTTTGCCTCGGAAAGCGAAGCGGCAAGCTACAGCGCAAGTCATCCGCTTTCGGCAACTTATGTAATGACCCAAGCCAATATAGCAAGTACAACTTATGACACCGGTAAACAATTCAATGTTACTCAATATTCTGCGTATACAAGGTTTGTATTAAAAACCTCAGGAAATGTTGATGTGTATAAATTCTATAGGCGTGAGTCAGCTTCTAACTATCTGATGGTAAGATACAGAACGGAGATGCCGCTAAAGGCTGCCCCTCTTGTTCTTGCTTACGTAGATTATAATGATTATACTAAGGGCACCAAAAATGCTACTACTATTACAGGTTCATATACAAACGACGGTATGTGGCACACTGCAGTGTTTGATTTATCAGATTGTTCTTCTACCACATATCCGTATTTGCGACTGGATTTTTCGAGACAGACCTCCAGTATAGATGATTTGAAGGCAAGCTACTTCGATATTGCAACCATAGCATATTTTAACAGCGCTGCAGATGCTGAGGCAGCAGGGGATTCTCTTAGCGTTCCCGAAGTTGTTTACACGGGCAGTAACCTTGAACCGACTACTGATGATTCCAAAAACCGTGTAACCTTTACAAATAAAGGCTCGTATGTGAATTATGTCACTAAAAATAAAGATCCGTACGTTGTCTTGACCCCTCCTAAGGATAGGTCAAGCAATAATAGCAATCTTAATTATATTGCTGTAAAATACAGGCTCTACAATGATACGGTGACAAAATTTGGATTTAATTCCTATGCCAACTCTGCGTGGGCATATAGTGAAAGCACCTATGTTCCCGACGGCGGATGGCACAGTGTAGTTTTGGATGCTCCGTCGAACTTGAAAAATTCTGCGACGCAGTTCAGGTTTGATCTTTTTGATGCTGACACTGGCACGGGCAGAAATATCGGTCTTTCTGTGGATATAGCATCTATTGCAATATTCAACACAAAAGAAGAAGCACAGATGTATGCAAATGATCTTCCGCTTCTTACGAATTCCGATTTTACAAAGTACTCCTATACGGTAAATTCTGTAAGAGACACGTCAAAGTACCTTTACGGAGAATACGGCGCACAAACCAACACTACTACTGACCGTGTTGCTGTTTTGGTAGGCGATACAAAGACCCCCGTGTTCCTTCCCACTGACGGCGGAATTATCAGAGTGTTTGATCCTGTTGAAAACCAAAGCAGCACTGCAACTCTCCCCGGTAACGGTGCGAATTTACACGTCTACGAAAAGGTTGCGGACACGGGTTATGTTGTCCCCGAGGTCAAAGCTTGGCTTATTGATGACTACGGATGCGTTGCAACCGGAGTTAATACGTCGGCACCGACAGGCGCATATCTTAAAGTTATGGCAGGGGATGAGGTTTATGATGTTCCCGTAACCGTTGATATGCTTTACAAAGCTGACGGTACAACAAAAATGAGTACGGCAACACAGGGAACTTATTACAATTGTGTTGTCAAGTATGAAGGTAAAGTAATCTACAGTAAATTTATTCTCGTTGTAAGAAATGGCACGTCACTTGTCAGCGGCAGCTTTTACAGACTTGTAACACCGATCGATCCTGACGGCAGCGTTTCAAAGAGTATCAAAGACGATACGAACTATATGCTTATCGACAGAGCGGAAGCAGGCTACGGCAAAGCGCTTTCTATCCAAGGATTGTACAGTACTTCTCCGATAACAACTAGAATAAGAAAAATATATGAAATTGAGATAGACGGTGAAAAGCAATATATTACACAGACCGAAAGTGTTCAACAGCATGAAGTTTGGAAAACCAATTTTGTGGCTGATGCACATCCGCTTAATCCCAATTTTGTCGGACCGTATTTCACACTTGAAACCCAAGCGTATAACAATGGAAGCAATACCAATATAACCGGTTATCTTTACTACGATCTTAACGGTACGTCACGTGATATCGTTAAGTGGGATGCATCTATTATTCCGAGTACTACGACGCTTAAATTGAGCCAAAATATAAATAGTACAGCTGCAAACAAAGCAGGATATCTCTGGTGCGAAATAGCGGATACCAATATAAGTTATGCACAACAAAAACAGAGTACGAGCAGTACGGCAGCCTTAACGACCTTAAACTATTTTACACACAGAGACACTACCCAACATACGGTAACTGTCGGTAAAGGAACAGGTCTTGCTTGTTTTGCAGCGACACAATATCATGTCGGTTCTAATACAAGCAACGCAAACGTAAACGTCTTTGATTCGTACTCAAATGAATGGCGCGGACTCCATTTTGCAAATGAAATAGGCAACTTTACAACACGTGTTCCCGTCGATGCATACATCGTGGGCACAGATAAAAACGCATCACTGTCCAATATGACTGTATACGACCGTGTCTACTATTACGAAGAAGACACGTCGATAAAGAGCATAACGGCGCACATTGATACGTTTGACGTTGCAATACAGCACGGCGCGGCAGGTGCTGACGTTACGGGTGCAAATCTCGTTATCACGACAACGAAAACCGATGGTTCGGTTTCAGTTTCAAGAGTTCCGATAACGATGGATATGCTCAGCACAGATTCTGCAGGTAAAAATGCTGTAAGCACGACGGATTCTGCAGATGCTAACAAGACGACAAACGCACACGTATTTTATCAGGATACGAGAATCGGTACAATTAATTTGACGGTTGCTGCCGAAACGGGCGACCCTGTATATCCTAACCCCGGAAGCGTTGTTATAACGAAGGAGCTTGATACTTCAACTCATGATTACTGGAAAACGGGTACGGCACGTCTTGAGCTTTCCGTAACAGGTGTTCCCACAGCATCCGGTGCAGACGTTGTTATCGCAATCGACAACTCGGGTTCTATGGAAGGAAAAATCGGAACCACGTCGACGACACGCCGCCAGGCTGTAACGGAGGCTATAAAAGCGGCGCTTACAACGTTTGCAAATTCACCCGAGGATATAGCCGTATCGGTCGTTACGTTTGACGGATACGATCTTATCGACCCAAACTATGTTCTTAACAAGAATGCGAATACGTCATATAAAGTCTATACGAACTGTGACTCAAACATTGAGCCCGATACGGCACAGTTCCTGACGTCGGGCTTCAATCAGTACGTTCCCGACGTCGACGACCGATTTGTCGAAAACGAAGATCTGACGACTGCGAAGATCAACGAAATAGTAGCAAACTATAAGTATACAGGTTCGGGAACAAACTACGACCGCGGCCTCGAGCTTGCCTATGAGACGCTCAACGCCCGTCAGAAGCAGAATGCGCTCAACGGAACGAAGCGTGACTCCTACCTCATCTTTATGGCTGACGGTGGAACGCTCCAGATGAACTACATGGGCTTGAACTCAGATACAAATAACGACATGCACGATCAACTGTATCTCGGACATCTGGATGACGGAAAGATGAAGCACGATCCCAATAAGGCTGATGATCCGGATTATAGCAGCTATCTTCCCAAGGCTGACGGAAATGTAAGCTCATCCACGGTACATCCGTATTATTATACGCACTATAATGAGCTCGGTGAGATGTGGATGGCAGAAGCTATCAAGGGAAGTGTCGATAAAAAATATAAGGTTATCGACCCGGATGCCAACCCCTCAGATGATTATCTCGACTACGTAAACGGTCTCGGCGCAACAGTATATACCATTGGTGTCGGCGTGTTGAATGAGGGTCAGTATAGCAACTATATAAACAGCCAGATACCGCTCAAAGAAACGTCATACGCGGGCAGTGGTGAGGTTTTGAGAAAGATCTCATCTGACTGGAGCTGCGATGACGTACGTGCAAATCACAGCACTGAAGTTGATGACGGAAAAGTCGAATACTTTAAAAAGATATACAAAGACAACAAGTATGCAAAATTCGTAAACGATGACGTAACTGCGATAAAGAACATTTTTGCAGAGATAGCAGGAAACATTTCGGTTTTGTCAAATGCAGTGTTTACGGACACGATGAGTGATTACGTAGAGCTTCAGACGAAAAAGCAAAATGCCGACGCAAAAGATCCTAAAATTACCGTAACAGAATACCAGACGTACAAGTACAGTGAAATAGGTTCTGTCATCAACGGTGTGTACGTTTCTGCAGAGCAAGTCGGTAAAATCAAACCGGGTACTGCTGCAAACGTAAAAGAAACCGTTACGTTTACCACAGATGCAAACGGTAAGTTGACAGCGGCATACAGTAATGAAAAGGGAAATACTACAAACATCCTTGCAAATAACAAGATAACAGCACAATATTTCACTTACGATCTTAACAGCGCAACGTTTACGTGGAATATCGGTGAAATCCCCGAGAATAAATACGTTCTTGCGTTTGACGTTTACTTGAAAGGTTCTATGGAAGGCGCACGTGACGACGGTACGTATCCGACGAACAAGGATACATCCACTAAAACGGGTGCTTACCTTACGTACACGAACTTTGAAGGTAATGCACGTGAGATACAAGTTCCCACACCTTACCTCCCGTGGGGTGATGCACAGGTAAGTGTAGCGTATTACCTTGTTGACGATAAAGGAAGACCGATAACACATCTCGGCGGAAGCCCTGTTTCATTTGACCTTGCGTATAAAGTAACGACACCGGAAATATTTACCTCGTTCGCTCTGAACAGTGAAACAGGTAAGATAACGGCTGAAAACCTCCCGCAGGGACTTTCACTGTACGACAGTGCGGCTTCGTACGAGGTAAAGGCGACCTCCGATAACGGCGGTGCATGGAAGATAACCGCAGGAGAGGGTAAGACGAAATCTACCTATGTAACGCAGTATTCTTCCGGTTCCAATACGGCAACGAATGAGCAGATGGTCTATACAGACTTGAGTGCTACAGATGAGTTTATCGCAGAAGGCGGCTTTGAATCAAAGGCGGGATACACGTATTCCAATACGGTCGTATGGTTTGCCGTAACGTCACCTATTTCCGCGTCGCCTGAGACAGTCGTTATTGACTACGGCTTGCCCGTTGACATTAACATAACGGCAAACGATATAGGCGGCTTTAAGGCAACAGCCATAACTTCACGGCCACTTCCGACACTTACAGACGATAAAGGCAATGCTCTTACGAATAACGGGGTTCCCGTTACCGTATACCAGTCAACGGAAGCTGATTACACGAATGAATATGCGTCCTATTTTACTGCAGAAGGAGTGGATAAAGCTACCGGTAGTTACGGTAAAGCTGAGCTTATAGATGATGACTTCGTAAAATACACTCCCACCGGCATGGAAATGGACGGTAAGGACGTATTTACGTACGCTCTTCAGTTCGAAAACGGCACACCTTCCTACGCTGTCGGAATGGATTATCTGTTCCGTAAGCTTACTGTAGTACCTGCGACAAGCATTTACTACGAAGAAAAATTCGTAGACTTTGAAACGTATTACAGCACACTTCAAAGCGGTGTAAAGACACCGGCTGCGAATGCTTGGGAAAATGTATCAAACATAAACGGAGCTTCCGGATCTGATAATATCAATGGTTATCCCCAGGCTCAGGACCGTCCCGGTGTAGATGAAACGATATTTGACGTCGGCAACATCTACGGATACGACGAACAGTATATAGATTGCGCTACTTTCTCTCTCGGTAATTCGAAGAAGATAACCGTAAATGATAGTATTACAGGTGAGGCAACGTTCACGTTCACGGGAACGGGATTCGATATCATCGGTCTTACAAATCACGATACGGGAACAATAATCGTTGATGTGTATGCAGGTGTACCTAAAATTGATAACGGCAGTAACTTAATAACCGATACACCTGTAAAATCTCTTCTCGTAGATACGTATTACGGTTACACATATGAGCAGCAATCTGATAATAGCTATAAATGGGTAATCAATGCCGATGCTTCCGAAACGCTTTACCAGGTACCTGTTATAAGCGTTGAAAATCTTGATTACGGCAAATACACCGCAGTTGTAACTGTATCTTATTCCCAGTATCTCGATAACAGATACGATGAAAACGGGGATAAATCTTACGACTTCTATTTCGATGCTGTGAGAATTTACAACCCTGCAAACAACGGTGCAAACGATTCCGTTATCAAAGACGCGTATATCAAGGATAACGAGTGTTGGCCTATGTACACCGAGCTTCGCGGAACGCTTATTGCAGCTAAAGACGTATTGGACTATGCAGCAAGTGAAACAGAAGCAGCTAAAGTCGGCGGTTCAATGTTTATCGACGGTTGTCCTACGATCGATAAGAATGCTACGGGATACGACCAATGGGTAAACGTAGACTATTTCCATGGCAGATATACGTACGAGAGAAATCAGTTCGATGATAATCTCGAGAACGATCCTTCGGGTGCTATCAAGAACTATATGAACTACGGACCTAACAACGAGGTCTACCTCGCTCCCGGTCAGGCAATATCGTTTACTCTCGGTGTTAGTTACCAAGGCAGTGACATAACAGATGATGAAAAAGTGAAAGAGTTGGAAAAACTGCTTGCAGATTATACAGCATCTGTACATGTTGCAATCAAGGCGGCAAAGGGCACTCCGATTATAAATATGTATGCAGTAGGCACACCCGCTGAAGGTAGTGAAAAGAAGTATGAGTTTACAAAAGGTCTTATGGAAACGACCATCAACAGTGCAACGGAGCTTTACTACGACATAACCGCTCTTGACGGTATGACAGTAGTAATAATGAACTCCGCTGAAGCTAATTCGGGTAATATTCTTTCCATAACGAATGTTAAACGTACGTTTACAAAAGATCCCGCTGAACTTATAAACCAGGTAAGTGAGACTGCAACTGTTGAAAAAGCAAGCGCTGTATACATTAACAGACAGACAGTAGAGCTTGCGTTGGCATCTCTTGAAATGGAATCAGACTCAAGATCAACATTTGAACCCGATACGTTCGATGTATCCGTTTCAAAATCCTCCGTTAAGGAAGGAAAAACGGTGACTGTAACTGTTAAAACAAGCAGTGACGTCGATTCTATCACGGTAAACGGCGAGACGGTCACGAAGTACAGAAGAAGCCTGTTCACAAAACAGCGCACGTGGACTTACACAGTGAAAGCGACCGAAGCAGGTGAGCTTCCTATAGAAGTCGTAGCGTATAATGCTGACGGTGAGTTCAGCGAACCTGTTACAGAAACAGTCGAGGTAACTTCCAACAGTTCAACAGGCGGATCTTCCTCAAGCGGCTGGTTTGATAAATGGTTCGGCGGCTGGTTTGATAAATGGTTCGGCGGCTTGTTCGGAAAGAAATAATGAAAGAGGCGATAAGTTTGAAAAAATTATATAGTAAACCTAAAATATTATTTGAGGACTTCGCACTCAATACGAACGTAGCAGGAAGCTGTGAACGAGTGATTGCAACTTTAAACCAGGGAGAATGCGGAGTATATTTTAACGGATGGATGACGATTTTTACTAGTGATGTTATAGGATGCACAAGAAAAGTAGAAGACGGAACGACAGATTACGGTAACGACGGTTACTGTTACCATGTTCCTTCCGAACTTTACTCGCTGTTCCAGTCATAAAAAAAATATGGCTCATATGGGTAATCCCATATGAGCCGTTTTTTTTTTATAAACTGTTGACAAAAAGCGATTTGTATGATAAAATATCAAATGATATATAACATATGATATATAAAGGAGCTATTATGCCGCCTAAAGTAAGGATCACAAAAAACGATATAGTGAAAACGGCAGTCGAACTTGTACGTGCAAGAGGTGAGCAAACAATAAATGCACGTGCAATCGCTTCGGAGCTTAACTGCTCTACACAACCTGTGTTTTCTAATTTTTCAACGATGGATGACCTTAAAAAAAATGTGATGTCCGCCGCATACGAAATGTACTTAAAATTTTTGGATGAAGAAGCGAAAAACGGTAAATATCCGATATATAAGGCCTATGGTATGGCGTATATCCGTTTTGCCGCAGAAGAAAGAGAATTGTTTAAATTTTTGTTTATGAGAAACCGAGATGACGAAGACACCACACCTTCACAGGATTTTGAAGCATCTGTTCAAATGATAATGAAAGCAAACAAAGTAACGGAAGAAAAGGCACGGCTTATGCATCTTGAAATGTGGACGTGTGTTCACGGAATTGCAACGATGCTTGCAACGTCATTTTTGTCACTTGAAGAAGAGCTTATAAGTAATATGCTGACAGACGTGTATTTCGGAATAAGGGCACGGCATTTAACGGAGGAAAAATAATATGTATGCTATCGAAATAAAAGAGCTTACGAAACGTTACCGCGATACGGTTGCTGTTGACGGACTTTCACTTTCCATAAATGAAGGTGAGCTTTTTTCGTTGCTTGGTGTAAACGGGGCAGGAAAAACGACTGCCATCAAAATGCTTTCCTGCCTTACATCCCCGACAAGCGGTGATGCTTTTTTGAAAGGTAAAAGTATTTGTAAAGATGCTGCAGCCGTTAAATCAATAATTGCCGTATCTCCCCAGGAGTCAGCCATTGCGCCGGGGCTTTCCGTTTACGAAAATCTTGAACTGATATGCGGTGTTCACGGATTTAATAAAGAAAAGAAAAAGGAAAAAACAGACGAGCTGTGTAAGCTTTTCTCCCTTGATACTGTTGTAAAAAAGAAAGCGGGCAAGCTTTCGGGCGGTTGGAAACGCAGATTAAGTATTGCTATGGCACTTATCTGTGAGCCGCAAATTCTTTTCTTGGATGAGCCGACACTCGGTCTTGACGTGCTCGCACGCAGCGATCTTTGGGATATAATAAAAAGCCTGAAGGGAAAAATAACGATAATTCTGACAACGCATTATATGGAAGAAGCGGAAGCGCTTTCCGACCGCATTGGAATTATGAAAGCCGGTAAGCTTCTCGTGTGCGATACAGCTGATAAAATAAAAGAAAGGGCAGAAACGGACAGCTTCGAGCAAGCTTTTGTGCGTATTGTTAAAGGTTCATAAAATGAAAATGCTGACGTTTGCAAACAGAAATATAAAGGAAATACTTCGTGATCCCATAAATCTCTTTTTCGGACTTGGGTTTCCTGTTGTTTTAATTTTGTTGTTGAGCGCGATACAAAAAAATATTCCCGTAAAGATGTTTGAAATAGAGCATCTTGCACCCGGTATTACGGTTTTCGCTCTTTCGTTTATGACTCTCTTTTCTGCAACTTTAATAGCAAAAGACCGTGGAAGCTCCTTATTACAACGATTGTACACGACACCGCTTACTCCGACGGATTTTATTTTCGGATATACGTTGCCGATCGTTCCGATATCAGTTGTTCAATGCATCATTTGTTACGTTTGCGCTGTTGCATTGGGACTTGACGTAACTGTTGGGATCTTGTATGCAGTGGCTTTTATCATTCCCGTTTCAGTGTTGTACATAGCATTTGGACTCCTTTGCGGAAGTGTGTTTTCAGATAAGCAGGTCGGCGGAATATGCGGGGCGTTGCTTACTAACCTTTCGGCGTGGCTTTCGGGTGTCTGGTTCGATCTTGAGCTTGTCGGAGGAACGTTTAAGAAGATCGCTTACGCGCTTCCGTTCGTTCACGCAGTTGAAATAGAACGTGCGGTGCTTAAAGAAAATTTTTCCGGTATTTTTCCTCATATATGGTGGGTCATAGGATATGCTACCGTACTCCTCCTTTTGGCAGTTTTAATGTTTTTAAGGCAAATGAAAAGACAGTAGTTAAAGATAGGTTTAACAGCCTATCTTTTTTTGCTTTAAAAAAATCAGAGACAAATTTTTATAACTTGTTGACATATCAACAAGGCTGTGATATACTGTAATTTGTTTGTTGAAACATCAACAAGGTGAAACCGAAAAGTTTTGACAATTCAAAAATCCGGGTTTAGTCCGCTTTTATATTTCTATATTCAGATAAAATCAAGAGGAAATCAATGCACGGACTTGCCAACGCAGTCATTATGCCGCACGTGCTGGAAGCCTACGGCGGCTGTGTATATAAAAAAATTCACAAACTCTGCATCGAAGCAGGGGTATGCTGTCAAAATGACAGCTATGAGTCGGGAGCAAAGAAATTTATAGAAGCGATCAAAACACTCAATAGTAAAATGAATATTCCCAATAAAATTAAAGGAATAAAAAAAGAGGATATCTGTGAAATGGCAAGACACGCATAAAGAGAAGCAAACCCTCTGTATCCCGTGCCGAAGCTGATGACAAAAAAAGAGCTGGAAGCGTTTTATGAGCTTATAGCAGATCGGAGTGATGAAAAATGACAAGCACAGAAATACATAGCTTGCTTGAAAAACAGAAAGTTTATTACAGAAGCGGGGCAACTATCCCCGTTGACTTTCGTATACGACAGCTGAAAAAACTGTATCAGACTGTAAAAAAATATCAAACGGAAATAAACGATGCACTGAAAAGCGACCTCGGCAAAAGCCATTACGAAGGCTTTATGTGTGAATCGGGACTCGTACTTACGGAAATTTCGTATATGATAAAACACACAAGGAAGTTTGCAAAGAGAAAAAAAGTTCGTACGCCACTTGCACAGTTTCCTTCGCATAGCTATAAGCAACCCGTGCCGTACGGGAATACGCTTATTATGAGCCCGTGGAACTATCCGTTTTTGCTTACGCTTGATCCTTTGACAGATGCTGTTGCCGCAGGAAATACGGCAATTATCAAGCCGAGTGCGTATTCTCCGGCTACAAGCAGAATAGTCGAAAAGATCATAAAAGAATGCTTTTCTCCCGAATACGTGGCAGTGGTTACAGGCGGAAGGGCAGAGAACTCGGCACTGCTTGAACAAAAGTTTGATTTTGTATTTTTTACAGGCAGTCAGGCAGTCGGTAAAGAAGTGCTCCGACATACTGCAGAGCATCTTACACCTGCGGTGCTTGAACTTGGCGGAAAAAGTCCCTGCATTGTTGATAAAAGCGCAAATATCAAGCTTGCCGCAAAAAGGATCGTGTTCGGTAAATATCTTAACTGCGGTCAAACCTGTGTCGCACCCGACTATATTTTTTGCGAGAGTTCCGTTAAGGATGAATTTGTCAAAGCCGTCGTGTCGGAAATTAAAAAGCAGTACGGCGACGACCCTCTTAAAAATGAAGATTACGGCAAGATAATAAACGAAAAGCATTTTGCAAGACTTTGTGCTCTTATTGATGAAAAAAAGGTCGTAACAGGCGGAAATGTTGACGATAAAACATGCCGCATCGCACCTACCGTTATGGATGGTGTAACGTACGATGATGCAGTAATGGGTGAGGAAATTTTCGGCCCTATTATGCCGATACTTGCGTTTGATGAATTTGATGACGTCGTAGCCGATCTTAAGAAAAAAGATAAACCCTTGGCACTTTATCTTTTTACAAGCGACAAAAGACATATCAAAAGAGTGACGACTGAACTTTCATACGGCGGCGGATGTATCAACGACGTTGTTATTCATCTTGCTACAAGTGAAATGGGATTCGGCGGTGTCGGTGAAAGCGGAATGGGTTCATATCACGGCAAAGACGGTTTTGATGCATTCAGTCATTATAAATCAGTTGTTGACAAAAAAACGTGGCTCGATCTGCCGATGCGTTATCAGCCGTATAAAAGCAAATTTTATGAAAAGCTCTTGCACGTTTTCTTAAAATGATCAAAGTATCATAATTTTCTAGCTAACTTAAAACAACTTCCTTCAAATAAGCATAGAGTAACTGCTTTTTGCTTATTTTTAGATATTTTCTCCCGCTTTTAGCTCGGATGCAGATGCTTTCAGTCTCTCTTACTTCTACTGTTTTCTGCATACTTCAGGAAAAGCGGGAAGAAATGCGGTCAAAAAAACTCCCCCGAAATGATAAATTTCATTTCGGGGGGTCTGTTTTTAGTCTTCTTTTGCCCTGTTCAAATTCCATGTTGCAAGAAAGTCGGGATTAACAACAACCTCTTTTGTGGAGCGAAGCTTGTATTCGCCCGGACGGGCTCGCTTGGTTGA
Source organism: Eubacteriales bacterium (assembly GCA_045545665.1). Taxonomy (GTDB): domain Bacteria; phylum Bacillota; class Clostridia; order Oscillospirales; family CAG-272; genus RGIG7213. The sequence continues at coordinate 13,109 of JAZQBL010000008.1, read as the reverse complement.
GCTTAGATCAGGCGGAAGAGTGAGATCCGTTCCGTCTTTTTGTTTAATGCGGATGATGGTTTCATTTGCTTCCGTTACCGTTCCGTAAAACTGCGTTTGTCCGATGTATTCATTGTCGTGGGTATAATACGTGATTCCGACTAAAAGAACTTTACCGATCAACTCGTCGAACGTGATTTCTTTCTCTGTTTCTTTGTCGTATTCCTTGCGTGCTGTGTATAAATACATGCCGTATTCTTTGTAATCTTCGGGAATGTCATAGATCGTTTTCCCTGTTTTTTTCGAAACGTAACGTTCGCATTCTCCCAGATGTAAAGGATCAAACGTGTCCCATGCGGTTACAAGGTTCTTGACCTTCTTAATTCCGAATTTCTTGAAAAGCTTACGATACGAATCTGCTCTTTTGGTATAGATCGTCATCACGTTGTATTTGCCGAGTAGGATCTCCTCGTGAGATTCGTGGCAACCGAAGCCGAAATTATTCATTCCGTCCTTGACGAGAAAATCACCGAGCGAATTCAGACAATTGATTGCCTGTTCGGTGTCAAGACCGTCAATAAAATAAACGTCATAGTCATCGTTTGCATTCGTAATGGTTTTTTCTGATGTGATTCCGTCTTCGTTTTTGCAAGGAAGCTCCAGAATAAAAAACATAGGTTCGTTATGCATTTCAATAAAACGCTTCATCATATCAATGACCTTTGAAGCGTTGACGTTGGCATAAATGGCGGTATCCTTTACTTCGTACTCTTCAAAAAGTTTTTCCGGAAACGGTACCTTACAGCATTCTTTTATTTCAAGCATAACATAACCTCCTTGACGATTTTGTATCTATAGTATAGCATAATCACGCTTATCAGTCAAGTCCTTTGATATTTTGTTGCACTCCCGATCATTTCCGTGTATGCAGATGCAGTGGCGCCAATGTCTTCGCGGTGAATATTGAGAATTTTTACATAAGATCAAAATTACGTCAGATACTATTGACAATAGCGGATTATCATGCTACAATTAATTGAACTCAATTGAATTGAGCTAATATTATTTGGAGGTGCGGTATGAACGCATACGATTTTAAGGTTAAGAAAACAGACGGCAGCGAGGTGTCTCTTGAAGAATACAAGGGAAAGGTGTTGCTGATCGTGAACACTGCAACGGGATGCGGGTTTACACCGCAATATACAGAACTTCAAGAACTGTATAATGAGTTTTCATCACAAGGCTTTGAGATCCTCGATTTCCCGTGTAATCAGTTCGGTGAGCAAGCACCGGGAAGCGATGAGGAGATACACACATTCTGCACGGGTCGCTTCGGCATTACGTTTTCTCAATTTGCAAAGGTGGACGTAAACGGAAAGAATGCCATTCCTCTTTACAAATGGCTGACCGAAAACACGAAGTTTGAAGGTTTCGGGATGTCGCCTATGGGAATGATGCTGGCGGGTGTCGTTAAGAAAACCGATAAAGATTATAAAAATAATGGCAAAGTTAAATGGAATTTTACAAAGTTTCTTATTGACAGGGACGGCAAGATCGTTGCCCGTTTTGAACCGACCGATATGAAAAAGCTGAAGGAAGCGATAAAGGAGTGCTTGTAATATGAAGGTAGCAGTTCGTTATTATACCCGTTCGGGTAACACAAAGAAGTTAGCACAAGCAGTTGCCGAGGCGGTCGCAGTCGTGGCAAAAGACGTGTCCGTACCGCTTGAAGAAAAGGCAGACGTTCTGTTTCTCGGTTGTTCCTATTACGCATTCGACGTAGATCAGGCAGTGAAGGATTTTATCGTCAACAATAAAGATAATATAGGCAAAATCGTCTGCTTCGGCACGTCCGCAATGATGAAATCCATGAAGAAGCCTGTCAAAAAGGTTGCAGATGCTGTAGGCGTTACAGTTTCGGACGAAGAATTTCATTGCAGGGGTGAGTTTGCGAAGATCCATAAAGGCAGACCGAATGAAACAGATCTTGCAAAAGTTTGCGAGTTTGCAAAGAGTGTTATAGATCAAAAGGGTTAAACCATGGATAAAAAATATGAAGTATTAAAGCTTGAAAATCAGCTTTGCTTTCCTCTTTATGCTGCCGCACGTGAGGTGGTCAAAAGGTACCGTCCCTACCTTGACGAGCTGGATATCACCTATACGCAGTACATTACCATGATGGTAATGTGGGAAGAAAAGGAGATCACTGTAAAGGTACTCGGTGAAAAGCTCTTTCTTGATTCGGGAACGATGACTCCCGTGCTCAAAAGTCTTGAATCGAAAGGTTACGTGACACGTAAACGGAGTACCACCGATGAGCGCTCGGTCAGCGTCTTTCTTACCGACAGCGGTGAAAAACTAAAGGAAAAAGCGGTGGAAATCCCCGCAAAGGTTGCCGGTTGTACAAACATTACTGCCGAGGAAGGTTTGCAGCTTTATAAAATTCTTTATAAGATACTTTCGAAAGAGGGCGAAAAATGAACAATATTGCAGAACTGATAAACAAAAGAAGAAGCGTCCGCACTTATGACGGCAGAGCACTTGACGAAAGCACAAAGGAAAAACTCCTGTCGTATGCAAATGCAATTAAAAACCCCTTTAATATTCCCGTTAAGTTCAAGTTTCTCGACGCCAAAAAAGACGGTCTGACCTGTCCTGTCGTAAGCGGAACAGATCTGTATGTCGGCGGAAAAATTGAAAACTGTCTGAACGCAAGCGCCTCGTTTGGATATTCCTTTGAGGAATTTGTTCTGTATGCGCTGTCGCTGGGGCTCGGTACCGTCTGGCTCGGCGGTACGATGAATCGCTCCGCCTTTGAACAGGCAATGGACCTTTCTGAAAACGAAATGATGCCCTGTGCCACCCCAATCGGCTACACCGCAAAGAAAATGTCCATCAGGGAAACGATGATGCGAAAGGCAATAAAAGCGGATGAACGACTGTCCTTTGAAGAATTGTTCTTTGACGGCTCGTTTGAGACACCGCTGACAAAAGAAAAGGCGGGCAAATTTGCCGAGCCTTTGGAAATGGTAAGACTTGCCCCGTCAGCTGTAAATAAACAGCCCTGGCGCGTTGTTTTAGCGGATGATACTGCTCACTTTTATCTCAAGCGCAGTAAAGGCTTTAGCCACGAAGGAAAGCTTGATATGCAGATGATCGATATGGGTATCGCACTTTGCCATTTTGCACTCACCTCAAAAGAAAACGGTCTGAACGTTAGCTTTGTGCAAGATGCTCCAAAGCTGATATCAAATGCCGATGTGGAATATATTGCATCGTATAAGCTTCAATAAAAATACGTTTATATTGAACCGATAGCAACAGCAAGTTGCTTGTAATTTGTACCGCAATATGTTATAATGAAAGTACAAAGAACAAAGGTGATATTTATATGGAACCAAAGGACATTATTCGTGATCTCAGAGTGAAAAAAGGACTCTCCCAGGAGGAGCTTGCCGAAAAGGTATTTGTCACACGTCAGGCGGTCAGCCGTTGGGAAAACGGTGAAACGGTACCCAACACCGAAACACTGAAGCTTCTCTCAAAGCTTTTTGATGTGTCTATCAATACGCTTCTCGGCTCGCCTCGTCAGCTCATCTGTCAATGTTGCGGTATGCCTCTTGAAGATAGCAGTATCAGTAAAGAGAAAGATGGGGTCTTCAACGAAGACTACTGTAAGTGGTGCTATGCCGATGGCGAGTATATGTATCACGATATGGATGATCTGATCGAGGTGTGCGTGAAAAATATGTCAAGCGAAGCCTTTCCCGCAGAGCAGGCTCGTGCGTATCTTAAGGAAATGCTTCCGGGGCTCGATTATTGGAAGGAATATAAAAATCTTGATGACGGCGGAAAGTTTGAAGAGTTCAAGCGTAAGCTGATCGACGAGATAAACGCCCTCGGTGTCGAAGGAATGCCGAAGCTCGAAGAACTCAACGCACTTGTGGGCGGTTACGTTAATCTCGAATACCGTCTGCCAAACGGCAAGACTGTCAAATTCCTCGACGATAACGCCACGTATCTCGGAAATCAACTGAAATGTGAATTCGGCGGTGACCGATGCTTCGGAGTCGTTTCCAATATGGACTTCATCCTCATCTGTACCTACGAAGCAAACGGAGAAAATCCAGAGCTTGTCATTTATAAGAAAAGATAAAAATTGCCGCTGAGATGGATTTCCACCTCAGCGGCTTTTACGTTTATCGTACTACCGATGAATGACTATAGATGTAGAATTCTTCTTGACTTGGCATCCACTTTTTTTCCTTTGGCGGAAAAGTCGCGTCAAATGCTTCCACTGCGGCAACGTCCTCACAGCAATCTGCGGCAGTGGAGGGGATATACATCCACTTCTTGCCGTCAAGCACGCCCTCGACAAGTTCGCAAACGAGAAGTGCGGTCGGATAGTTTCCGTCCACAGCAAAGCTTACGTTCTTCTTTTTACAGCTCACGAATCCACGGCTGACGTAGTTACCGGGATTTCCGAAGTTGATGTTCACATCGTAACCCATCTTCCGAGCCACCTCAAAGGAATGCTCAATGAGTAACTTGCCAAGCTTCTGTCTTTGATACTCAGGAGCGATGCAAAGCGGACCGAAGGAAAGAATCTCCTTGCGCTTTCCTTCCTCATTCTCAAGCCAAGCCTTTGTGTACATGATGTTGCCGATGATCTCTCCGTCTTTTTCAAGCACAAACGCAAGCTCGGGTATGAAATCGGGGTGATTTCGCATCATGTGTACGAAATAATGCTCGTCAGCCCCCGGCTTGTAGACGTTCCAAAACGCCTCACGGGTCAGTTCTTCTACGGCTCTGTAGTCTTTTTCTGTCTCTAAACGTATCGTCAAATTTTTCATTTTTAAATCCTTTCATAGTTGTGACGCTCAAAGTACGAGAGGATTGCGAGAATGTATTTGCAAACCCTCTCACTCAAGCCAAAGGCTTGAGTTGTGCAACTACAATCTCCAAGGTGTTGTTTCTTTTCAAACAGCATACTCCAAAAAATAAATTCGGTTTTCACCGTGCAACCATTATATCACAAACTGCGTGATCTTGCAACCCCACACTAACGCTTGCTCCGCGGTAAATAAAGAATTCGGAATCGAAATACTGTTACGGAAAAACGAAAACACTGAAATAACAACTTTTCTCCGCCGAAGTCTGTTGACGACTGACGTGATTTGTGTTATGATAAATCCATACTCAATACTTAAAGAGTTTAGGAATTGAAAAAATATGAAAATAACCGAAGTAGTAGCAGCCCTCATATGGCAGGGCGATAAATTTATGATCTGCCAACGCCCGGCGCACAAGGCAAGAGGGCTCTTGTGGGAGTTCGTTGGCGGCAAAGTGGAGTCGGGCGAAACGAAGGAACAAGCGCTTATCCGTGAGTGCAAAGAAGAGCTTGCCGTCATACTTTCCGTCGGCGACGTGTTCATGGACGTTGTCCACGAATATCCCGACATGACGGTGCATCTTACTTTGTTCAACGCCACTATAGATGAGGGTGAACCGCAAAAGATAGAACATAATGATATTAAATGGATCACGACGAGTGAGATATCAAATTATGAGTTTTGTCCGGCGGACGAAGAAATACTTGCAAAGATTTGCGAGGTATATAAATGAAGAATTACGAAAATGAAGCTCGCTCTCGTTTGGGCAATACCGATGCTTACCGTGAGCATGAGATGTACGCCTGCGACGCGCAATTCAGAAATAATATCGACAAATGCGGCGATAAAACTGCCGAATTTACTGCTGAAGCAATCGCTGTTTACTGCGAAAAAACGAAAGGAGAATGACTATGCGAAAAAATTTTGGAACAAAAACCTGGGTATACCCTATGCCCGTGCTGATTGTAGGCACATATGATGAAAACGGTACTCCCAATGCAATGAATGCTGCTTGGGGCGGCGTTTATGATACAAATCAGATAATGGTCTGCCTTGCAGATGATCACAAGACTACAGAAAATATCAAACACGCTAAATCTTTTACGGTTAGTTTTGCTACTTCAAACACCGTTATTCCTTGTGACTACGTTGGTATCGTTTCGGCAAATGATGTGCCTGATAAATTTGCTAAAGCGGGATTTCACGCGTGTAAGAGTGAATACGTAAATGCGCCTATCATTGAGGAGTTACCGATGACGCTTGAATGCAAGCTTGTTAAGTTTAACGAAGACGGAATCTGCATCGGTGATATTATCAACGTTTCTGCCGACGAAAGTATTCTCGATGAAAACGGAAAAATAGATGTAAAAAAACTTGATCCTATAATTTATGACGGCATCACGCATGCATACTGGAATTTCGGTAACAAGGTAGGACAGGCGTTTTCGGACGGTATGAAGATCAAATGAAACGAGTAAGAGGTTGCACAAATGACAGAACTTGAAAAAGTCGAATACACAAAATCATTTATAGATAAATTGGTAAACGGAATCAATCCATTGGATGGCACTCCTATTTCCGATAACGATATCGTTAACAATAAAGTGATTTTATAATGGAACTGCTCACGATGCAGGGGTGAGGTGCTGTATGACGTTTAACAATATAATAAACCATTTAAAACTTTGGTGTATTAATAAAGCCAAGTCTTATCAAAAGATCTACAGGGATCATGGCGGCGTTACATATGTTGGATATCTGCTCGCATATGAATTGGAATTTAAGTTATCGACACTCATAGACAAGGCTTTTGATTGCAAGGAAGACTTGAAAAGAGAAGTGCTCGATCTTGTTGATGTACATTATGAGCCCTCTGTTTTGGATCCTCAAAATAATTCCGCAAAACAGATTATTGATAAAATAAATCAAGAGTTTTGTGAGTTCTTTGAAGACCTTTTTTCAAAAAATGAGGTATTTACGTTGGCAGATATTCCATATACTCGAGTTATTATCGGAGCAGAAGCCACGACGTTACAAGATAAGTTTCGTTCTGTTTGGGGATATGTGAATACTTCGTATTGGTTTCCTCTTATGGGAGATGAGCCAAAAGAAATTTCGGAAAAGTTCTTCGTTATGCTTGACCATATTGAGCCGTATATGAAACAGCTTGAACAAATAATAGGTCTTCCTCGAACACATCTGTACTGTTATGGCGAGAGTTGTTTTAGACCGCAACACTGTATTGAAACAGCCGAGTTGATCGAATACGGTGGGTGCGAAACGATATACACAGACAAAGATTTTTCGTGGGCAATCTATTTTTCTCACGAAAATACCGTTGCTTTTGCAGGTTCAATAGTCCCAAAAATAAAAGAACTGCTGGACGGCGAAAAAGAGTATTGGAATAAGTTTGAATGGGATTGGTGAGAAAATAAATGAATACCGATATTTCGAACTTCTAGAAAATTGAGATTCAGCGATAGGTGCAGTTGTGAAGAAAATATTTGAATTGGAAACAGATTTAACCGATTATACATATCCTTTAGCTAAAATCATTGTATCAATGCTGCTTATTCTTTTTAGTATTTTTAGGAAAAACTTATTTGTCGTTACTTCGAAACCTGTAAATGTTCTTATAACTGCAATATGCCTTGCTGTGACCTTGGCTTCTATCTTGTGCATCTATATTGCTGTTTCTGAAATGTTCTATGTTCGGGAAAACAAAAAAGCAAAACATGCAGAGCTTGGATCAGTATCGACGACTCCATTTGATTTTGAACAAATTATTTGCCTTGCGAAAGATAATGATATTATAGAATTTGAAATAATGGAAAGAGAAGATATCATCAAAGTCGGAACAAGCTCTGATTGGACGGTAAATTCAGGATTTTTTGACAAGAGATTTTATATTGGGAAAAATGAGCATTTGACTGTAGAAAAGTTTAAAGAAGATCTGTTGAGATATGTGATTGACGGCAAAATAAATGTTATCACTATTGATGGGATGAAACCGGAAAAACGGTAATATAAACAGCTTATCAAATTCCAATTTTGCGGAGAAATGATATGAAACTTAAGAACGTTTTGATCGTTGTTAAAGATATAGAAAAATCGAGAAAATTCTATCACGACTTATTCGGTATCGACTTGGTGCTTGATAACGACGGTAATATGATCTTAACAGAAGGTCTTGTCCTTCAAGACGAAAAAATATGGAAATCGTTTTTGAATAGAGATATTGTTCCAAAGAGCAACTCTTGCGAATTATATTTTGAGGAGCAGGATATCGGATCCTTTGTCGAAAAATTAGAAAGGCTATATCCTGATATTGCTTATGTAAACCGTCTTATGACACATAGTTGGGGGCAACGAGTGATTCGATTTTACGATTTGGACGGTAACCTGATCGAGGTAGGGACACCGGTGTGATCAATATATTCCAATAAGTTTAACAGTTAGATAAATAAAAATTTGCAGGTGAATATATGAACAGCGTGAATAAGACGTTATATATCCCTTTATACGGTAAGTCCTACGTGAGTAAAAAGGGCTTGTTCCTTGATGATAAAAAAGCCGAAGAAATTTGGGAAGCCGAAGGATTTGTTCTTAAGGGAAAATCAAAATCTAAATGGCTTGCATACTATATGGGAGTTCGCTCTGCCGTGTTTGACGAATGGCTAAAGCAACAAATGACAGAATTGCAGGATGCGGTTATTATTCATATCGGTTGCGGAATGGATAGTCGTTCCATAAGAGTCGGAACTGAAAAACACAAGTGGTATGACGTTGATTTTTCAGAGGTTATCGAGGAAAGAAAAAAATATTATACCGATACAAACAACTACAAAATGATTGCAGGTGACGCAAGAGATTGCAAGTGGCTCACAACGATTAAAGAAACCCACTCCGCCATTGTTGTTATGGAAGGTGTAAGTATGTATTTGACTGTTGAGGATATGCAGAACCTAACAGACAGTCTATGCACGCATTTTGAAAGAATAGCACTTTTAGTGGATTGCTATACCACTTTTGCAGCAAAAATGTCGAAGCACGGAAATCCGATAAATGATGTGGGTGTAAACGAGGTTTACGGTATAGATGACCCAGAGAATTATCAAAACGAAAAAATTTCCTTCGTAAAAGAATACACGATGATACCTCAAAAATACATAGACGAGCTGAAAGGATTTGAAAGACTGATTTTTGCCAAGATCTATGCAGGCGGTCTCTCAAAAAAGCTGTATCGCTTATTTGAATATAAAAACAAGTAAACAAATTCAAATATATAGAACTGCCGGTTTGCGGACATTGCCCCGAATCAAATAAAAAAGGTTCAAAAAATGTTGCCGCGGGACTTTTTCATAATCAATTTGCTGTGAGTTAGTATTGTGTTGTTCAGCGGAAGTATAAAACGCAATAATATATAGGATATTACAGAATTATGAAAACCATAAAAATACATATGGGAACTCTTTTGTGAGAGAAATCAATTTACGCTTTTTGGATAGTTGTATTGCTGATAATTGTCAATTCTATTTTTCTCACAATCCAACGACAGCTCCCAACTATACATCATTATATATGGAATATTCATATTTGGTGAATTATTTTGCAAATAACTACGGAGGTTCAAATCTAATACAACAGGGGTCTATTGGTTATTGGTTCCCCTTAACTGAAAGGTAATTTTGTTATGACTTTAACAAAAAGCGAAATCTCTCATATAATTTCCTCGGGAAAGGCAAAGCAATCACCCGTGGCAAAACAGTTTATCGCTGAGGCGAAAAAACAGTACGGTGTTGATATTACTGCATGCTATCTTGTTACGTATCAGATGATGAATGTCGAGGACAAATTTGTTTGGCAATACACAGGATTTGACAAACGTGAAAAGATAAAAAAGGCGGCACAGTTTACCAATTATTTTCAATTAGAATTATATTATCGTAATGTTGAATTATCTGAAGATAATTTCAAAGAGAGGTACGGTGATGATTTGTTAAGGTTATTGAAAAACATATTTGCTGAAAATAGTTGCAGTGTAGAATACCGCAGAGTGTTATCAAATGAAGAGTTACATTATTACGGATTTTTTGGTGAAAAGCCTGAGAAAAGAGATAAATCGAAAATTATATATCCCGATACACCCGCAAGGTGCGAATATTCAATACATGCTGAATCGTTTGATCAACTCGCACTCTGGCATATTACAAGTTACGCCGCACCTGTTCTTAACCGAAGTATAATTATTAAGAATATAGGTGCTAAGGTATGTTCAGGTTGGGATGATGAAAAAATGATATCTACTTTATACGTTGTGCTGCCCGAAAACTGTTCTATCGGAGAACTTACGAAAAAAATGCTGAAGCGAGAAATGTTATTGTGCTTACATCATTTTGATAAGTTCGGTGTTGTGAAAGACAGCGATTTTTATCCCATTTTTGTCGCAGAATCAGATTTGTCTGATGACAAAAAATTTATGTTGGCGAGGGATACACCTTAGGTAATAGATGATTTATATGATTGTTTTGCAAATAAACAATAGCTGATTACTCATAATGGTAAATGATTAATTTTAGATTAGGATTCAGATTAATGTGGCTTTATAAAGTCATATTTACTTGAATCCTTTTCGCTATATAAATATTAGTTGTATAAAATTGGAGTGTTCACAGCATAATTATTGTTTATGCGACAGATAATGTACTTTGTTTTTTCAGTCAATAACCTTGCTAAAAATACAGTTCAAGCATAACATCAAACTACTTGTCTTCAGATACAATATTCATTTCATCGCTATATTTTTTAGCAATTTTACGAAGTGAATAAAGTCCAAAACCGTGTTCAGCACGGTTTTTTTGTTCGAATTGTATTATCATTGACTGTAACTTTTTGCTCCACGGGGTTAGTTATGTAAATTAAAGCAATTCCACGAAATATCTAACAGATACATATATTGTTTTTATTATGTGGAAGTTTTTCGGATGCTTTTATTATAAATTATACGATATTTTATTGTGTATGTAATACTCTATTTTAAATCGATTTTGGACCAAAAGTAATAAAAAACGAAAAAATATTACATATAATTAAATTGTGGAAACCATATTAATTCACTAAAAAAGGAGAGTAAAATGATGAAGGTATCAAAGTTTACTAAAATGTTATTTATCGTTTTATTACCATTTTCTTAGTCGTGTTTTTTTGTCATTGATAGCTTTGTGCATGTTAGATTGCAGAAATTCTATTACTGTGATTATAGAGTATATTTGCTGAAGCGTTAGCGAGATACTGAAAACTGTTTGTAAGTTGGTAATGCTTGAAACAATTTGCAAAATGTTAAACAAAAGTCACATATTAAAATCTTCATTTACAGTAAAATGATAATAGCAACAATAGTTTTTCTCAAAATTCATAATATGCACAAGTAGATAATTGTCATAAACGAATAATTAGATGATTTGCATCTCTTTTGTTTTAGTTTTTGTCAAAACGTTAGAGCAACTTATATTATATTTTGAATTAACTGTTTATGTTGGGGTGGTAAATGAATCTACTGTTAGTAATACTTTACAATTTGAGCTCGGTTCGCTTCTTCCCAATTCCGCATATGGACCAAGTATTGTATTGCCATAAGGAGATATTATGGAATTTATAAAAATTGAAACAATAACGCATAATAATAAGCACCTTGCTTTCGAAATTTCGTCAGAAGGGCTATACAACATTAATTGTCTTTCAGGACTGAGTATTGAATCGCTGGATAAAATATATGAAATATGTATAATATATGATTGTCTTGTACTTATAACAGAGGATCGAATTTTAAGGAATGGTTTCAACCCCATCCCGTTTACAAGTGAGAACAGATGTGAGAACAATGTAGTTGCATTTAATTCGGATGGCGTTTTTTTATGGAATATCGGTAGTATTGTTGGTGATATAAAAATGCCGTTCAGTTCAATTTCTAGCGTTTTGAAGTCTGAAGCAGAAATTGAATGTGGTGTTAGATGGCCTGAAGCGAATAATATTTTACTTAAATGCATTGCAGGAGGATTCACATTTATAATTGATGTAAAAAATGAAAAAATGTTATACAAGATAGGTGGTAAAGTGAAATAAGGTGCTGAATCATATAAATTGAATCGAACAATTTCATAACATTTTGGTTGACTTAAAAGTTTACAAGTTTTCTTTTGAAAGTAGTTTATAACATCGTGATGATTAAATGTACTTTTAAACTTACCATCATTTGATTGTGTGCAGTATTTTCTATACACAAATGGTATGATTACTTTTGGTAAAAATGGGTGAAACAACATAATATTTTAATGGTATAGCAGAATCACATCAAATCATTCTGCTATACCATTATTCATATCTTAGAAAGTTTTTTTGTTCGATAATCTTGTCAAAAATACATGCCAAGCATAATGGTAAATTTTTTATATTTAGATAAAATATTCATTTCTACCTGTATTTCTGAGTGATTTGTTCGATGAATAAAGTTCAAAGCTGTGTTCAGCGCGTTTTTTTGTTGTTTGAATTGTGCTATAATTGACCGTAACTTTTTGCTCCACGGGGTTAGTTATGTAAATTAAAGCAATTCCACGAAACATCTTACAGATACATATATTGTTTTTATTATGTGGAAGTTTTTCGCATGCTTTTATTATAAATTATACGATATTTTATTGTGTATGTAATACTCTATTTTAAATGCATTTTACTCCAAAAGTAATAAAAATCGACAAAATACTACATATGATTAAATTGTGGAAAGCATATTAATTCACTAAAAAAGGAGAGTAAAATGATGAAAGTATCAAAGTTTATGAAAATGTTATCGATCGTTTTGATGGTTTTGATAACATTTCAATCGTTGCCTGTTGATGCATTGATATCCAAACGAAAGCCCCGAAGTAATAATCAAAGCTATGCTTTTTGTTAGAGAGAATGGATATCCCAAAAAGATTGGAGTCATTGCATGGTTTGATTTTATTCTACATATCATGAGAGATGTTGTACGTCTGCATGCAACAAAGTAAGAGAACGCCGAAAGTGATAAAACCACTTTTTGCGTTTGTTTTTCTTCGATTACAAAGACAATTGTTGTTTTTTTACTTGAACCTGCAAAAAATCACGCCAAATTTGCTTGCACTGATTGCTACAAGAAAAGAGAAGTAAATACATATCGAGGTTCTACAAATTTGAACAATTCTGTACTGGTCAAATTGT
>JAZQBL010000007.1:0-1624 GCA_045545665.1 Eubacteriales bacterium | reverse complement strand
TTCAGATCACTGACAAAGTCTATCTCAAGTGCGAGATAGGCTTTGTTTTTTTGCGAAAAATGAGAAAGGTGAAGAAAAATGAGAGATTGCCGGTACACCACATGGCAATCTTTTTCATATTTTGCACGGCGGCAGTGAGCAGGCATTGCTCGGCAACCTTAGAAAGCCCCCGCATTCTGCAATAACGGAGACCGTGTAACTCTTTGGAATCAGCAAAGCTTCGCTCCACCGTTTCCTTTCTTCTCTTATAAATCTTCTTACCCTTTTCCGTATGGGTAAACTCATACGCCATATCCTTGTAATCTTCCCATACATGTCGGCGTAAGCTCTTTCTTTCCTGTTTCGCACTTAAACATTCCTCCCGTCTCGGACAGTTTGCACATCTGTCGCCCTTGCATTTGTATTCCTTGTAACCGTTTCTGTCGGTTGTCACGTATTCAAGATAATTATTCTCGGGGCAGATATATACATCCCATTCGGGGAGATAATGAAACTTGTACTTACCGTATTTTCCTTTCTGTTGGCATCCTCGACGCTTACCCATTGCTGCCTGTATGCCCATGTCGTATAGGTATTTGCAAATGTTTGAAACGTTGTATCCCGCGTCAAGTCCTACGTACTTTACGTCAAATCCGAATTTGTCGATCTGTGTTTTGAGTCTGTTAAGATAAGGCTTTACGTCATTTGTGTTTCCGGGGGTTACGAATACGTCTGTAATGATGTTGTGCTTGCTGTCTACGGTTCTATGATCAAGATAAAAGAAGCCTTGAGGTTTTCCGTCTCTGTGCATAAATCCGCTGTCGGGATCGGTCGTACTTGCCTTAATTATCTTTACTTCGCCGCTTCCACCGGTTGTACCGCCGTTTTGACTGTCATCATCAAAATAATTTTCTTTCTCTTCCTCGCTCTCATCCTTCAATTCATCGCCGTTGAACTTCAAAGGCTTCTTGCCGTGTGCCTTGCGATCTTCGTTTATTGCACGGTTAAGATCATCTATATACTCTCTCGCTTCAACCTTTGCCTGCTTTTCCACATACTTATTCTTGTTTGCGTTTGCTTTCAAGTGAGTACTGTCCGAATAAAGTATCTTACCGCCTACGAGTCCTTTTGCCATTGCCTGACGCACTATCTCGTCAAATATCTGCTGTGGGATATCCGTGCCATTATATCTGCGTAATCTGTTTTGCCAGATCACGCTTACATCGGGAAGCTTTTCCGTCAGATCATATCCTATGAACCATCTGTATGCTACGTTCACTTCTATCTCTCCCAGCAATCTTGTTTCACTGCGTATTCCGTATAAATATCCTATAAAAAGTATACGGAAAAGAACCTCAGGTTCTATTGCGGGGCGTCCGTTGTTCTCGCAATAATATGGCTTGCAGATCTTGTTGATGAAACTGAAATCTATTGTTTTATCTATCTTTCTCAAAAGGTGATCTTCAGGTACAAGTTCTTCCAGTATTACAAATTCAAGTTTATTTTGCTTCCCGTTTCTTTCCGTAAACATTGGCGTTTCTCCTTGCTTTTTCTTGTATCTATATTATACCATATTTCCGCTTTTCTGTAAAGTACGACAAAGGGCTCAGAACTTTCGTCCTGAACCCTTTGTCAGTGGTCTGAA
>JAZQBL010000006.1:0-9780 GCA_045545665.1 Eubacteriales bacterium | reverse complement strand
GCTTTTGTTTGTTTTCAGGGGGCGGCACGTTCCGCTTTTGCGGAACCGGCGGTGTGCAGATCTTGTTATCATAAAATTTGTTCGAAATACACACCGTCGAATTCACAAAGTGAATTGTGCCGCCCCTATAACACAATCAGCATTGCCTGTTTCAAGGGGAGAATTTGCACGGTTCGAAGCCCTCGACGGTTTAAATCGACAGATAATCGTAGGGGTCGACGTCCAGGACGACCCGTATGATGTAGGGCGGGGGCTTGCTCCCGCCGTTTCGAAAAAATCCGATGAATGATAAATCGACACCTCATCCGTCATTCCCTTCACCGGGGAAGGCAAAGTATAATTTTTAAAAGAGCTGCGTTGATTGGTGTTACGATAGTTAATTCGATTATCACTTCGAACACCTCATCCACCGCTAACGCGGTCCCCCTTCTCCCGCTGGAGAAGGCTGAATGTAAGGTTCGGTATCCCATCACTCTATCCGCCACAGCGAGTTGTGCTTCGCACTCTCCCTCAGTCTTTTGCTTTGCAAAATCCAGCTCCCTCCCGGAGGGAGCCTGAATGTAGGGGTCGGCGCCCACGACGACCCGTATGATGTAGGGCGGGGAAAAATGAGATGATATATGATAGATAAAAAATCGGATCCTTGCTTTATACAAAGATCCGTTTTTATCAATATTCAAAAAGCTTTGCAGATACTGTTCTTTTTTTCTCCGTATCGTACTCAAATATTGCCCCGTGGAGCTTGACTTCGTTTTCCGAAACGTCAAATTTTACGGGCATATGAGTTAAAAATTTTTCGATTATTTTTTCTTTTTTTATTCCGAGCACGGAGTTTTCCGGCCCGCACATACCGAGGTCGGTTATATATCCGCTTCCTTCGGGCATTATTCTTATATCGGCTGTCTGCACGTGCGTATGCGTTCCGAAGATAATATTCACCTTTCCGTCGAAATAGTGCGCCATTGCGATCTTTTCGCTCGTCGATTCTGCGTGGATATCAAGTATGCTTACGTCGTGCTCCGGTGCGTTTTTCAGCATTTTTTCGACCGTTCTGAACGGACACGCAAGCGGCTCCATAAACACACATCCCAAAACGTTCATAACGAAATACCGCACCCCGTCCGCTTTTACGAGCGTACAGCCGCACCCGCTTACCTCATCGGGAAAGTTCCCCGGGCGTATGACGTACGGATTATCGTCGAGATATTCCCTTATTTCACGTCTTTTGAACGTGTGATTTCCTGCCGTTACGACGTCGGCTCCGTATTTTATCAGCGTTTCCGTGCTTTTTATATCCATTCCGCCGTCTGCTGAATTTTCTCCGTTTATGACAGTGAAATCTATCTTTTCTTCTTTTCTTATTCCCCACAGGGAATTCTTTATTTTATCAACAGAGGACGTGCCGACCACGTCCCCCAAAGTTAATATTCTGAGTATCATCAGCTTATTTTATAGCTTCCTATCGTAACGCCCGTATAGTAGTGGCAAAGTATCTCGGCGTACGTATAACCGTCCTTTGCAAGAAGGTTTGCACCGTACTGACTCATTCCGATACCGTGTCCGCGTCCTCTTACCGTGAAATCGAATTCGTCGTTTTCAGCATCGTATTTTATCGTATAGTTTGCCGAAGCGAGGCTGAATACGGACTGGATCTCACGGCCTGTAAATTCGACGCCGCCTATCGTTATCGTATCGACTCTTCCGCTTTCGTTAAGTACGACGTTTGATATCCATTTTGAAGGATCGTCGGAGAATGACGCCTTGCTTGATTGAGCTGCAACGTATTTTTTGAACTTCGACGCCGAATAAGATTCCGTTCTTATCGAACCGTCAAAGCTTGAATCCTCGGGTGAAGATACCGACTTAAGGTACGGATAGTCACCGCCCCAGACGTTTTTCACGTCGTCTGTGTACTTATACGACAGCGAGTGGAAAGCGGAGAAGATCGGCTCGCCCTCGTAGAGCATTACCTGACCCTTCGTTGCGTCAACTGCGGGGCATACCGCTTTAAAAATCTTGTCAGCGTACGCTTTTCCCCACTTGCTTTCCGCTTCTTCTCTTGAAATGAACGCCTGGCAGTGACCGCTGTTGGTGCATATGTGCGCGCCGTTCTTTCCGTGGCTTGAAGAATCGAAGCTGTTGTGTATCATTTTGTAAAGTGCGTACGTTCTGCACGCTATTGCCTGTGCTTTGAGCGCCTCATCGTCGAAATACGAAGGCATTTCAGCCGCTACGACACCGTAAAGATACTCTGTCATTGACATAGTTTCGTACGTCTTTGTCTTGTGCTTATATACCTTGAGATTTTTCACATCATCGCTCGATGCAGCACCGGGTGACAGCGATACCGTGAAGTTCGGAAGCTTTTCGACTTCATCGGGAACTCTTTCCTCCTCGACATCTTCACTGATTTCCGTGTCCTCGGGCTGTGACGTTTCGTTTTTATAGCTGTCAAGCACCTGCAGATGGAACAAAGGAGACAGCGCGAAGGAGTCGTCCTCGTCGTATTCGAAAATTATTTCATCACCGTTTGCAGGGATCTCGGGCACCTCGCACACACGGTCGCCGCAGTCGGCATTTATCGCCGAGTCCGCCCCGTTCTGTGCATCTGTACTGAGTATATCCGATGATATAGGGGTTTGTTCCCCATTGTAGTACGCATTTGTTAAAACTAAGGGAACAAGTATGGCTACGGCGGCAACAGTCGCTATGACCGATAGTATTCCTTTCATCTGTAAAATCGTCCTTTCGTGTTTTTGCCCGCTGGGGCTTTGTTTAATATATATTGTAAACCCTGAAAAAATATATCTTTTTTTCTTATTTTTTTCAGGAGGGATTGACAAATTTATGTGCCGTGCTTATAATAAATTTATAGATATTGAACCAAAATATCAATATATAGTAATTTTAAATATCGGCTCTTGCAGTCAGATCAATGATCTGGGCCGAAGAAAGAGGTAAAAATGGGAAAGATAACTTTCATGGGTGCCGGAAGCACCATTTTCGCCAAAAACGTTTTGGGCGATTCTATGCTCACTGAGTCACTTCGTGATTTTACGATAGCTCTTTACGACATTGATGCCGAAAGACTTGAAGAATCGTTTATAATGATAAATGCGCTCAACGCAAACATAAACGAAAACAGAGCAAAGATCGAAAAATATTTAGGTGTTGAAAACAGAAAAGCGGCTCTCAAAGGTGCTGATTTCGTTGTAAACGCCATTCAGGTAGGCGGATACGAGCCGTCAACCGTCATCGACTTTGAAATACCGAAAAAATACGGTCTTCGTCAGACGATAGCCGACACACTCGGTATAGGCGGCATATTCCGTGCACTCCGCACCATCCCCGTGCTTGAGGATTTTGCAAACGACATCATGGAGGTCTGCCCCGATGCGTACTTCCTCAACTACACGAACCCGATGGCAATGCTCACAGGCTATATGCAGAGATATACGGGTGTAAAAACTGTCGGTCTTTGCCACAGCGTTCAGGTATGCTCCCGCATGCTGCTTGAGTTCCTTGAAATACCTGCCAAGACTCCTCTTAAGGAAAAGATAGCGGGTATAAACCACATGGGCTGGCTTCTTGAGCTTTACGACGCCGACGGAAACGATCTGTATCCCGAAATAAGACGCCGTGCGGCAGAAGCGCTTAACGAGGGTAAGTATCCGAAGGCTCAGCACGACCTTGTCCGTCTTGAGTACGTGCGCCGCTTCGGTCACTACTGCACCGAGTCGAGCGAGCATAACGCTGAGTACAACCCCTTGTTTATAAAGAGCAAGTATCCCGAGCTTATAGAAAGATACAACATTCCGCTTGATGAATA
Source organism: Eubacteriales bacterium (assembly GCA_045545665.1). Lineage (GTDB taxonomy): Bacteria > Bacillota > Clostridia > Oscillospirales > CAG-272 > RGIG7213. The sequence goes on along the minus strand of JAZQBL010000006.1, from coordinate 5,951 downwards.
CCCCAGAAGATGTATCGATCAGATATCAAGATGGAAGTCCGACAAGGAAAAATACTTGAACGGTGACGTAAGCCACGTGAAAACTCACGAATACGCTTCAAGAATAATGAATGCCATTGTAACCGATGAGGCGTACAAGATCGGCGGAAACGTCATAAACAACGGACTTATCGAGAATTTGCCAAACGAGGCGTGCGTTGAAGTACCCTGCCTTATAAACAGTGCAGGCATCCAGCCTTGCCGTGTAGGAAAGCTCCCGACAGCGCTTGCGGCGATGAACATGACGAACATCAACACACAGCTTCTTACAATAGAAGCCGCCGTCACAAAGAAGAAAGATGCGATATACGCCGCTGCTATGCTTGAACCGCATACGGCAGCAGAGCTTTCAATTGATGATATCGTGAAGATGTGCGACGAGCTTATCGAAGCTCACGGAGATTTTCTTCCGAAATACAATTAAAATTTATATGGGATGCCCGATTCGGGCATCTTTTTTTATGAGAAATGCAATGGCGGTGTCCCATCAAATATCACGCTGACGAGGTAGGGGTCGGCGCCCTCGACGACCCGTATGATGTTTTCGAAAAAATCCGATGAATGATGAATCGACACCTCATCCGTCATCCTAACGGATGCCACCTTCTCCCACTGGAGAAGGCTGAATGCAAGGTTCGGCGTCCCATCACTCTATCCGCCACAGGCGAGTTGTGCTTCGCACTCTCCCTCAGTCTTTTGCTTCGCAAAATCCAGCTCCCTCCCGGAGGGAGCCTAAATGTAGGGGTCGGCGCCCTCGACGACCCGTATGATGTAGGGCGGGGGCTTGCTCCCGCCGTTTCGAAAAATCCGATGAATGATAAATCGACACCTCATCCGTCATTCCCTTCACCGGCAAACGGGAAGTATAATTTTAAAAAGTGCTGCGTTGATTGGTGTTACGATAGTTAATTCGATTATCACTTCGAACACCTCATCCACCGCTAACGCAGTCCCCCTTCTCCCGTAGAAAACTCTGTTTTCTACAGGAAGGCTGAATGTAGGGGTCGGCGCCCACGACGACCCGTATGATGTAGGGCGGTGGCTTGCTCCCGCCGTTTTGAAAAAATCCGATGAATGATGAATCGACACCTCATTCGTCATTCCCTTCACCGGGGAAGGCAAAGTATAATTTTAAAAAGAGCTGCGTTGATTGGTGTTACGATAGTTAATTCGATTATCACTTCGAACACCTCATCCACCGCTAACGCGGTCCCCCTTCTCCCACTGGAGAAGGCTGAAAATAAAAAAAGAGAAAAATGATCATAAATAAAGACAATACGATGTGATTGTTAAAATTAAAAAAATCTATTGATTTATTTTCACGTGTGTGATATAATAAATCGGAAAATTGTAAAAAATTTACCCGAATAAGAGGATAAAAATGAAGGACGGATTTATAAAGGTTGCCGCAGGCAGTGTCAACACTTATGACGGCAACGCAGAAAAAAATGCCGAAAATATAATAAAGACCGTACTTGATGCCGAAAACAAGGGCGTAAATGCACTTTGCTTTCCCGAGCTTTGCATAAGCGGTATCGACTGCGGAAGTATGTTTTATTCCGATATTCTTCTGAAAAACTGCAAAAACGCTCTTTTGAAGATATTGGAAGAAACAAAAGAGTGCGACGTCATTTTCACAGTCGGGCTTCCTGTAAGAGTATCTTCAGCCGTTTACAACTGCGCCGCAGTCATAAACAAAGGCGAAATACTGTGTCTTGTACCGTCAAGAAAAAAATCCTGCATATTTAAACAGTACACAAACGAAGAAAGTGTATATTTATACGATTTTATAAAAAGCGAAGACGGAACGGTCCAAACGGTCCCTTTTACAGACAAGATAATATTTTCATGCTCGGGCGTTGAAAATTACAAGCTCGGTGTATGCTTCGGAAAAGATCTCGAAAGGATAAAGGAGCTTTGCAAAAAAGGCGCAAAAATTATACTTTCCCTTTCATCCGATACAGAGGAGGTAACCTCCGAAAAGAAAAGAAAAACAAGTCTTGAATATATTTCATCCGAGTGCGTATGCGCTGTTGTAAGCGCTGAATGTGACAGCACGGAAACGACCGCAAAGGGCGTATATTCCGCAAATCACACGGTATACGAAGCAGGAAAGCTTTCAGTCGAAAATCCTCCTTTCGGAAACAAAGATCTCATCATTACGGAAATTGACGTTGATAAGATATCAAACCTCCGTATGAGAATAAAGGACTTTGACGAGGAAGCATCCCTTTACACGAAAACTCAAGGCGGATACGACGTTTACGAGTTTGAACAGGAAATAAAGGAAACTCCCCTTTCTTTGAAAATAGAAAAAAATCCGTTTATGCCCGACGGCTGCGACGTTAAAGAAAGGTGCGAAAAGATAACGAAAATACAGACGTACGCCTTGAAAAAGCGTATGATATCATCACACAGCAAAAAAATGGTGATAGGCATATCGGGCGGTCTTGATTCGACCTTGGCACTTCTCATATGCGTAAAAACGGCAGACGCCATGGATCTTGACAGAAAAAATATCGTCGCTGTGACTATGCCGTGCTTCGGTACGTCCGTAAGAACGAAAACAAACGCACATCTTTTGTGTGCTTCACTCGGCGTCGATCTGAGAGAAATAGATATAACTGATGCCGTAAGGCTTCATTTCAGGGATATTTCCCACGACGAGGCGGTAAAAAATGCCGCATATGAAAACTCACAGGCAAGAGAAAGAACGCAGGTGCTTATGGATATCGCAAACGATGAAGGCGGTATCGTTATCGGCACGGGCGATCTGAGCGAGGCGGCACTCGGCTGGTGTACCTACAACGGCGACCATATGTCGATGTACGGCGTGAACTGCTCCGTTGCAAAAACGCTTATGCGTACGATAGTTACAAACGAAGCCGAAAAAGCTGATGAAGAGCTTAAAAAGACGCTGTACGATATACTCAATACGCCGATATCTCCCGAGCTTATGCCGACGGACGAGGGTAAAACGGCACAGTTCACCGAGGATATAATCGGTCCTTACGAGCTTCACGACTTTTTCATATATCACACCGTAAAATACGGATCTACGGAAGAAAAAATAATAAGAATGGCAAATTACGCATTTGAAGGCAAATATAAGGAAGAAGATATCAGAAATTGCTTCAAGGTCTTCAAAAGGAGATTTGCAACACAGCAGTTCAAACGCTCCTGCTCCCCCGACGGTGCTGTAATAGGTTCTGTCAATTTGTCAAATTACAATGGATTTACAATGCCGTCCGACGTTGACGGAAATATAATGGGAAAGTAATTGAAAGGATATAAAAAAAATGGTTAAAGAAAATCTTGAATTTCTCAAAAAATACGACAGCGAGATAGCAGATGCTGTTGAAAAAGAGCTTAAACGCCAGAGAGACGGTATCGAGCTTATAGCCTCGGAAAACATCGTTTCCGAACCTGTAATGGTTGCCGCTTCATCCGTTTTGACGAATAAATATGCAGAAGGATACCCCGGCAAAAGATACTACGGCGGATGCGAATGTGTCGATATTGCGGAAAATATAGCAATAGAAAGAGCTAAAAAGCTTTTCGGCGCACAGTTTGCAAACGTACAGCCCCACTCCGGCGCTCAGGCAAATACGGCAGTTTATATAGCACTTCTCAAAGCAGGCGACACCGTTATGGGTATGTCACTTGCACACGGCGGACATCTTACACACGGCTCGCCTGTCAACCTCAGCGGTCTTTACTACAATTTCGTAGCATACGGCGTTGATTCCGAAACACACAGAATAGATTACGACGCACTCGAAAAGCAGGCGAAGGAATGCAAGCCGAAGCTCATCGTAGCAGGTGCATCCGCTTATCCGAGATTCATAGATTTTGAAAGAATGGCAAATATAGCACACGAAGTCGGTGCATATCTTATGGTCGATATGGCTCACATTGCAGGACTCGTTGCAGCAGGCGTTCACCCCTCCCCGATGCCTTATGCGGATATCGTTACAACGACGACGCACAAGACACTCAGAGGTCCCAGAGGCGGTATGATACTTACAAACGACGAAGAGCTTGCAAAGAAGATAAACAAGGCAGTATTCCCCGGCACACAGGGCGGTCCTTTGATGCACATAATCGCCGCTAAGGCTGTATGCTTCGGCGAAGCACTCAAGCCCGAATTTGCCGAATACGGTAAAAAGGTAGTTAAGAACGCCGCAGTTCTTGCCGAAACACTCGTTGAAGAAGGATTCAACCTCGTATCAGGCGGTACGGATAACCATTTGATGCTCGTTGACCTCCGTCCGTTTAATATAACGGGTAAAGAGCTTGAAAAGAGACTCGATACGGTTCATATCACGGTAAATAAAAACGCTATTCCCGACGATCCTCAGTCACCGTTCGTTACAAGCGGTATCAGAATAGGTACGCCTGCGGCAACGACAAGAGGACTCGGTGAGGAAGAAATGAGAATAATAGGTAAGCTCATAAAGCTCACGGCTACAGAGTACGAAGAAAAGGCAGATTATATCAGAGCGGAAATTGCAAAGATCTGCGAAAAATATCCCCTTTATTAATTGATAAACCAAAAACACTCCCTTGCATACTATATGTAAGGGAGCTTTTTTATATATTCAGATAAGTAGGATAGATCCAAATTCAAATAAATGAATATCGGTGGTGAAAAATTGAAAAAAACAGTATTCAGAAAATGCGAGGAAAGGATAAAATTTCTCTCATACGGCGTTATCTGCTTCGGCGTCGGGGTTCTTTCAACGCTTTTTTTGCCTTCCGTGTTTATGATAACGGTGGAAGCTTTGATCGTCTGCGCTGTCGGAATTTTGTTTATCTTATAAGAAAGGAATGAATTTATGAAAATAGTCGTCTTAAAAAGTCCGAAATTCTTTTCGGGTATTTTAAGGAAGATATTTAAAATAAAATAAAGCGGGAGTCGGTGATACCGACAAGACATTTATTTGTTTTTACAATGATGTTTGCAAATTTCGTAAGAAATGCTTTTCTTTCTGACGATTTTATAGTATAATGACGTGGGTGATAAAAATGGATAAAGAAAAAAAATTGCCGAAACGAAAAGATCTGCGGCTTAAACAATACAATTACAGTTCTGCAGGTGCTTACTTTGTTACAATATGCGCCAAAGACAGAAACAGAATACTTTCAAATATCATCAAACCGTCGGTAGGGGTCGGCGCCCACGACGACCCGTTAACGCCTCAAATACAATTAACGGAAATCGGAAAAATTGTCGAAAAATATTTATTATCAAGCGAAAACATACCAGGTGTGAAAATCGACCGATACGTAATTATGCCTGACCATATACACATAATTATCTTTCTCTATCCCGATAAATATGTATCATGTAAAGACGGGTCGTCGAAGGCGCCGACCCCTACCAATGAAATGTTACCGCATATTGTTTCCACGTTCAAACGTTTTTGCAATAAAGAAATCGGAAATAACATTTTTCAACGCGGATATATGGAGCATATTATTCGTGATCGTGAGGATTACGAAAAAAGAACCAAATATATTTACGAAAATCCTATACGTTGGTACTACGCAGAAATATGTGAAGAAAAATAATAAAATCACATATACTATATTTCCGAAGAAAATCCGCCTGTGACAGATAGAATATCACGCTGACGAAGTCGGCACATCACTTGACAGACAAAAACAAAGAGAAGACTCGCATACACGAATCTTCTCTTTTTTTATTGCTATGTGTTTTTACATACAAAATTTAAATGATAAAATTACTTCAAAGGACGTGTGTAGTAGTCGTACTGGTGAATGAGTATTTCCTTGATATAATCGGAATTTGCTATCGCCTCGCGAACGTCCTTGAATCTTTTGGCACCTGTAGCTCCGCTGTAAAGCTCTTCGCTGCAGGGATACATCATAATGGGCGCTCTGATTAT
>JAZQBL010000005.1:0-18819 GCA_045545665.1 Eubacteriales bacterium | reverse complement strand
TTGACTTGAGCTGTGTTATAGTCGGAGTCTTATCCGCATTTGCAAAATACATATTTTTTGCGGGAAGTGCATCAGCATCGCCGAGAGCCTCAACTATACGGAGCTGGCGGCTGCCCTTCGACCAGTACATATGGTAGAAGTGTTCGCCGTCTACGAAAGTAGTCGTGTAAAGGTGGCCCTTGATATCGTCGCTGTATATTTCACAGCCCTTGTTCATAAAGCCTGCGTATACGGCTTCGTACGTTTCAAAGGGGATATTGTCGTATGAAAGAAGTGTGTGCTTCTTCGCTTCTTCGGGATGAAGAGGTGTTGTAAACGAATCATCTGCTGTAAGGTCTTTATACCAGATGCTGTATTCCTCTCCCATGTTCTGCTTAACAAGATCAAGATCCGTATTATCTATCACACCGTCGCGGTTTACGTCCGAGGTGGTGAGATACGCATAGATCAAGGGCTTGTTCATATGCTTTGTTATCTGAAGAACGTCCTTGGCGTTTACGATACCGTCACCGTTGACGTCGTAGTTGTGAACACCGGGATATTCAAGTATCGTTACGTCGTAAAGCTGTGCGGGAACCTGACAGTAGGTGTAAAGATCCGACTGTGTTCCTTCAACGAGTTTACTGCCCTGAACACCGAGGGCAAGTGTACCGGAAGAATGAACGGGGGATATTACGTACTGACCGGGCAGTCTTTCAAAGAAGAACCACTTCTGTGCTATAGAACCGTTCGACGTGTACGTGTTTATGAGCGTATTATTTTCAATAGATCCGCCGCTTGCGTTCATTACGCCGCCGGAAAGCACGTTTGTAAGTGTGTATGAGCCGTCTTCATTTCGTACGAACATCCATCTCTGTGCATCAGCCTTGTCATCTTTGTCTCTCGACTTGACCATATACGTGGAGGAGTTTGCTCCTGTGTCGGCAACGCCGATATTTACGTCAGCTGTCGTGCTGTTGATAGTACCTGTAAACGTATCACCGAAATATGCAGCAGGTGCCGTTACGTATTTTTTAGCCGTTGCTCCCGTGTTTATGTAGTGCAAAAAGGCATCGTAGAAGCAGTCACCGCAAGCTGTCTTTACGTCAGCGTTGTTTTCAAGGTAGTACGATACGTCGAATACGGGGCTTCCCTGCATTCCTCTTTGTATACCTCTGCCTATAAAGTAGTCGTAAAGTCCTGCGCCTTTAAGCGGATATATTTCGGGATCCGAATAGTATTTATTTTTGAAAAATACTTCATCGAAGACCGTGGACTTGTAAGTCTGATCAAAGAAAGTCAGAATATTGACTCTCTGCGCTAAAGTTCCGTTATACTGATAAAGACCGATGTTTTTTCCTGCCGAGGAAGATCCGCCGGATATATCAATAGCCTTACCGCTTGAATGCGCGGGGGAAATTACGTATTCTCCGGGGAGTCTTTCGTAAAGGTACATATGACGGTGTAAGTCGTCGGTACCAGTATTCGTGTACGTTGCAACGTTAGTGTTATTTGCAATTGCAGCACCGGAAACATCAATTGCGGCGTTGGGATACGCTTTGTTCGTCATAACGTAAGATTTTGTTGCAGAGTCGTACGTAAATTTCCACACCTGCTTTGTATCCGTGTATGACTGAGTTACGGTCTCAACGTTCCAATTGTTGGTTGAAGTATTAGTCGCAGTCGATGCAAGACCGAGATTCGTTGATTTTTCCACGAAGTTTACGGTTGCCTCAAATGAGTCATAGATATATGCGGGGGGAGCAGTTTTAAGACCTGCTGTATTTCTGCCGGTGTTGCTGTAATGCATAAGTGCCGCCGTAAGGTGGTTACCTGTGGAATTTTTTACGGAAGCATTATTGTCAAGATAGTATCTTGCGCTGAACACGGGGCTTCCCTGCTTGCCTTCCATAAGACCGAACTTTGTGAAGTGCTCATAAAGAAAGGTCTCAGGGTCGTCCGACCATGCCATTTTGGAGGAAACCTCGGGATATTTTGCACCGTAGTATTCATAATCGAATACGATATCCTTTACAGCATCGGGTATGAGGACCTGAATGTTGAAAAACTGTGCGGGGGTGTGGTTGTATTTGTACGTCTGTATGTTTTTACCTTCCGATGTTGATCCGCCTATATCAAGTACGGTAAAGTTCGATGCGTGAACGGGGGCGATGACGTACTGACCGGGAAGTCTTTCAAAAAGACGCCACTGCTGTGCTTCCGAGCCGTTTGGGTTGTACGTGCTTACGTTCGTACCGCTTAGCTTCGAGCCGCCGTTAACGTCAAGAACCGTTCCCGTGTACTTGTTTTTTATCGTGTAAGAGCCGTTCGAGTTGTAAGTAAACGTCCAGATCTGCTTTGTGTCGGTAATGTCAGCCGCCAAAGCCTGTACGTTATATTTTCCGACTGCGGCATCCGTTGCAGTTGATGCAACGCCTACGTTGAATGCGCCGCTTTCCGTGTCGGAATCACGTGATATTACGGCATCAAACGAGCCTGCATAAAATTTGTTAGGTGCTGATTGATACAGTGTCGTGGGGGTATTTGTGCTGCAGTAGTGCAAAAGCGCCGATCTGTAGTCCGTGCCGAACTGTGCTTTAAGGTCGGCATTGAAATAGAGATAATGATCGACGGAGAAAGTCGGGCTTCCTCTCTTCTTTTGATCAACTCCGTATTCCTGGAAATGTGCGTAAAGCTCAGCCTCTGTCGAGCCGTACTCTTTTGCTACGTCGGGATACAAATAAGCATAGTATTCCGCATCAAATACGTAGTTTTTAAAATCTGCCGGGATCCAGTCAGCCGAGTATGCCGTGAAAGGCATAATTGAAATAACCATAACTGCCGCAATTAAAAGAGCAACAGTGCGTTTTAATGATATTTTCATACAGTCCTCCCATTTTATTTTTTATGTTTAATTGTATCACATTTTAAGGGTTTAATCAATAAGGAATGAGTAAAAAAATAAATTTCGTATACTTGCCCTATATGATTGGCGAAAATTTATACAAATTGCACAAAATACTCGTATTATTATACAGCATTATCAGCTCTTTTGCGACGTGAGAAATGAGAAATGTAGGGCGGGGGCTATATAACTCTATCCGCCATAGGCGGATAGAATATCACGCTGACGGAGTCAGCATATCACGAAACCGTCAGGTTTCATATCACTTTCGCGGAGCGAAAATATCACGCCGACGAAGTCGGCATATTACCTAACGGATAAAAATGCAACGTAAGGCGGGGGCAAAAATGAGATAATAGATAATAGATGATAGATAAGAGATAATAGATAAAATCGGTAGGGGTCGGCGCCCACGACGACCCGTATGATGTAGGGCGGGGGCTTGCTCCATAACTCTATCCGCCCGTGGCGGATAGAATATCACGCTGACGAAGTCAGCATATCACTTACCGGATAATCGTACCGACGGTCCTCATCAAACGTAAAAGCCGGCTCAAGTTAAAAACTGAGCCGGTTTTGCTTATTCATCTTTTGGGACGGGTTTGAAAATGTGTATTTTTCCTCGGTCGTTCAAGTCTTTTAAAAGTGCAAGTGTTATCGGGAAGAGGAAAAGTCCTACGACGCCGAAGGATGCCGTACCGACGATCATTGCCATAAGCGTTACTATCGGGTGCAGTCCCACCTGCGTTCCGATGATCTTAGGCTCGATTATATTCCTTATGACAGTTATTATAAGGAATATGACGATGAGCATAACGCCGGTTATAACGTCACCAAGAAGTATACGTATAATGCCCCAGGGCACGAGTATCGTTCCCGTTCCGACGATAGGCAAAAGGTCGAAAAGGGCGATAACGAGCGACGTTACGAGCGTTTGCGTGACCGATGAAAACATATTCGGATTTATAAGCCCCGCTATGAGCAAAAGTATGCTAAGCTCCATAAACGTTATCGTAAGTATAAGCGCGTAGGAGCGTACGTATTTGAACAGTATCTCCCTTGCGTAATCCCTTATTTCAATTATCGTATGACGTGTTTTTTCGGGAAACTGATAAAGGCAGAAGAGGCATATGTCCGTATAATCTCCGCTGATGAAAAACAGCGATATCACGGATATCAGAACCGATAAAAGAAATCCCGGCACGGTCGTGAGTATATTCGTCGTGACGCTGAATATCGAATTCAGCGACGGTATAAGGCTTGAAAACTGCGGAGTAAGCTCACTGTAATTGACAGTGAAATCACTGTCGAAATTTTTCATAAACGTTTCGACGTGGTGCAAAAGATTTACAATTGCGGGCTGTATCGTATCGGTATAATATGACGGTGCCGAATCAAGCAGTTTTCTTACCAGGATGAATATCTCTATCGTGAGAAGCGATATGAGCACGCCGACCGTACACAAAAACAGAATGACGACGGTGGCTGATGCCTTTTTTTGCTTAAGCTTCGTTTTCTTTTTCAGAAATCTTACCGCAGGCTGGAGCAGCGACGATATAACGAAGGCGATGAAAAAAGGAAGGAGCACCGACAGTGCGTATTTCAAAATAGCGTAAATTATTATGGCGATAACGGTGAAAAACGCCGTGTTGATAATAAACCGTTTTCTTTTTTCAAGCTTATCGGGCATAGTTTTTCCTTTACAGTGCAGATGTTTCCTTTTCTTCCGTTTTCTTTTTTGACGGTACCTTAAGTGCGGCAATGACAGCACCTATACCGAGTACGGTTACGGCAATAAGCACGTAGACGAGGGGGGACGTTCCCTTTTCTTCTTCAAGCGTCCATACCGCCTGATATACGGCATCGCCGTTTGCTGTATTTGAAATTTCTTTGTCCCAGGAAAGCGTGTACGACTTTCCTTTATCATCCGTCTTTGATATTTCGGGAATTTCGACGGTCTCACCGCTCAAATACTGCTTTTCGGAGATGATACTGTCACCGTCCTTAAACGTAACGGTGTAAATATCGGCTGTCTTTTCAAATACGGCGTAGAAGGTCGTATCAAGATCGTACGTGTAATTGTCAGACGGGGAGTATATCGCCTGCCCGCCTTCTCTTACAGCCCAGCCGACGAATTTGTGTCCCTTCTTTTCAGGCACGGTCTTTGGTATAGTATATACGTCGCCGAAGTGCTTTTCACCGTCTTTTATGACCGTATCACAGTCTGTTACAAACGAGATCTTGTGACGTGCGTTTTCAGTCTTCATCACGTTTGAAAGAGAGATGTAGCCTTCCTCTCCCTCGTGCTCGCACACGCCGTAAGAGCCGCTGATGCTCTTTATTTCGACTGTCGCTCCGGCGGAAAGTCTTGCAAGCGTTTCGTTTGACGAGGTGCTTTTAAGTATTCTCGCACGGTTGTTCAAAACAGTGTATTCACCCGGTGTCATGGGATTTATCTCGAACAGCTCAAAATCGTAATCCGTACCTTCTTTTACTTCGTAATCGGGTACGCCGTAGCCGACTATGTACGTGTCGTTCAGGTTGTAATTCTTACGTGCAACGACACCGCCGTCGGTGGGGTCGCCCCGGGAGTCGATACCCGACGTATTTCCTTCTATGGTATAAACGACGCCGTCCTTTGAGCCTACGACGATGCCGATGTGGTTTGAACGTGCGTTTGTTCTTGAGCCTTTGTAATATATGATATCGCCCGTGGTCGGAACGTAACCCGTTTCTCTTGCGTAAAACTGACCTTTTCCTTCAAAGAAGTTGAGCCATGAGGCACAGCTTATGAACTGACCTGTAAGCTCCGTGTCGACGTTTGCTGCGCGAAGCACCCAGTTTACAAACGATGCGCACCACATATATCCGTAGCTCGTGCCGTTACCCTCGCCGTTGTCGACCTTTCCGAAAAGGACGTTGTATTCAACGAAGTTGCGTCCGCCGTCGGAGGTACCGTGCATATCGTCGTCACTGTTGCCTTCGTGATAGCCGAGCTGCGTTATTGCCACGTTTACGACGTCGTAGCGGTTGTCGCCTGTCAGGGGAAGATCCGTCACGGTCTTGTAAAATACACTTTCTTTGTAAGGTGCCGACGGCTCGTAGTACGTCATTGGAGATGCGTAAACGAGCTGTGAAAACGATGAAAACAGCACCGTAATAAGCAAGATAACGGATATTTTTTTCATTTTTTATATTCCTTTATTAATTTTGGTTATTAATTTCGGTGTATTGTGAGAAATTTATCAATATTCGGATTCGGCGTTTACGTCTATATGATTTATAACGCGTTCGGCATCCGCAAACAGCTTTTCAACGACTGAACGCTTGACGTAGAATTTACCCTCGCCGTTTATCGTGTAATAACAGCGCTGGTCGGAATATGCGAAAAATTCGTATTTCATTTCATATCCGTTTCTCGTCGTTACCTTTACCTCGGCAAGAAGCGACTTTTCTGTCGGTTCTTCGATTATGTCGCCGGCTTCCATGTAAAGGGTCGATTTATAAAGCTGTCTGAAGTTGAATACGTCCGTTTCTCCGTTTTGCGTTTTTCCGTCGGATGTCAGATACGTGTTCGATATCTTTTCGTATACCTGCAGATCGTCGCCTTTGCCCGAAAGCTCGAAAAGATAGTGCTGTGCGGAGTTCGTTTTATCGGTAAACTCTATTGTTCCGACCTTGTCTATGTGAGCGTTGAATATCGCTCTGTCCATAAAATCGACTCTGCTCCACTTCAAAAACGGCACCTTCGATTCGGATATCTTCGTAAGTATCGCCGTCACGGGTGACCAGGCGTAATAAAATTCTTTTCCGTTTTCATCCGTCTGAAGAACACTGAAATAAACTATGCTCGGATATCCGGAATACGTGTAGATAAGCGCCTTTTCGGCATCTGTTATGCCGTATTTCAGAAGTATTTCGGGCTTTACCGACTCCTCTTGGTATATTTCACCGGTGTCGGGGTCGAGCTCGTCGTGCTTGTAGCAGATACCGAATTCGAGAAGCTCGTCAGCCTCCATATTCAGAATATGGTTGAAAAGCGACGTCACCTGCTCGGTCGATGCGGGAAGCACCTCGGGGTATTTCAGCATATAAGGAATTGTTACACCGAAGGTTTCCTGCGTTTCCTTGTCTCCCTTCGTGTATTCGATGAACACGTACGGCTCGTCCTTGTCAAGGGTTATATACATCTCTTTTATGTTCGTGTAATAATCGCTTGACGCCGTCGATATCGGGAAGGTGAGTATCGGCTTCAAAAGCTGTGTCACGTTTGCCAGAAGCGTTTTTTCTATGGAATTTTCAAGCACGTAGACTATGTCCCTGCCCTCGTACATAACGTAATAGCGGTTTTCGTCAAGCGTTGAGTTTCCTATATAAAGCTTGTGCTTGTTTCCGCTTCTTGTCGTCAGAATGAAGTATGCAGGCTCGTCATCCTCCGAAAGACCGTACTCCGAAAGATCTTCGCTTCTTTCTCCCTTGGGCAGTCTGTCGGAAAATACCGTATATCCCGCGCTTACGACGAGATGCGAGAAAAGCTCCTGATCGTACGATATCGTTTCAGCACCCAAAAAGTAGAATGAATCGTCGGAGGGGCTGTAATATACGGTGTATTCGCCGTGCTCGTTATGCACTTCGATACTCTGTATGTTACTTCTTTCGACGTGCTCGTATATCAGCCAGTTATTTTTACCCGTGCCTCTTACCTCGCCCGTTGTGTAAACGACCTCTGTTTCTTCAACCTCTCTGAAGCCGAATACATCAAAGCCGACAGGACCTAACAAAAGGTATGCGCCGATAAGCAAAACGAACACGGATGATAAAATTATTATCGTCTGTTTTCTTTTTTTGGTAACGGTCGATCTTGGCTTTTTTTCTTCATTTTCGGGGATATCCTCAAAGGTTGAAAGAGAGGGTCTTTCCTCTTTTTCCTCCTCGGACATATCTATATCTTCTTTGTATTCGGAATATTCACCGCCGTAAAGGATCCTGTGAAGCTCGCTTTCGTCCTTTTCTTCGGCACTTTCGTTATTATCGCTTAAATTATCGCCGTTAAGCTTTTCTTCGTCCATTTATTTCCTCTTTCTTCTTATCACGGTGACCGTACCGACAGCAAGCACGGCGGCAGGTAAAACTCCTATGAGAACGACACCCCAAACGAGAACTCCTCTGCTCGTTATAAGCGAAAGTCCGTTGTTTTCGTAGGTCTTGTAGTCAAGTTCAAACGGTATTTTTACCGTGTGTATTCTTTGCGTGAGCATATACATTATCTCTCTGTTTGCATACGACTGCGAGGTGCAGTATTTGAGCATTTCGGGAGATCCGCAGGCAATGACGTAATTGTACATTGCCTCGTTGTCGTGGTATGTCAAGCCCTTTGTAAGTGTGAAAAGATTGAATCTGCCTGTTTTCGTTTCCTTCGACGATACGCTCTGCGCCGTGTCGGAAGTTACGAACAGCGGTACTGCAACGCGCATCGTTTCCGTGTCGTTGTTTGCAAGCACTTCAACGGGGGCGGCGTTTGAAAATGCCGTACGCAGATCGCTGAATTTTTCAACTATCGTCGCTGTCTGTGTGTTGTCAACGTACTCAACGGTAAAGGTCGTGTTGCTTGTGGATATCGAGTTTACGTGGTCCGTTATTTTTTCCGTCGTGTTTATTTTAACGCCCCATTCTTCAAGATATTCGTTAAGTACGGGGAATTCCGTGCCCGTTGAGCCTGCAAAGACCATCATGGAGCCGTATTCCGTTGCCATGTATTCGCCTATCTTGTCTATTTCCGAACGTGCGCCCATAACGTCAAGCTCTTTTGAAACGAAGTCCTTTTTGGGATCGAGTATGATAACAAGACGGCAGTTTTCGTCAAGCTCCTCACGCTGGAGATCGACGATCTTCGTCTCAAATCCCCAGTCGCCGAGCATCGTGAAGAAGTCGGCGTATTCGTTTGAAGACTGATCGTCCTTCGTTCCTATCGGCTCGCCGTGTCCCGTCGTGAAGCAAACGACGGGCTTTTCAACGCCTGCAAGCTGGAAAAACGCACTTAAAAATCTTCTTTCACCCGAGAAGCCGAGCTCTTTTCCCGATTCGGTATCCGTTGTGAAAAAGCTGTTCATCGTGTAAACTATCGGCGTTCCGTTTGATGATTCGACAACGACGTTCGTGTCGGACCATTCACCGCCTGCAAGAGTTTTGTAATCGGCAAACTCCGACGGATAAAGGTAAGCGTCGTAGCAGTTTACGGTTATCTTATGCTCAAGATCCTTCGATGCCTCGGCGTATGCGTTGGCGCAGGAGTATATCATAAGCATACGGCTTGATCTTGCTATCGTGTCCTCGGGAATTGCGAATTTTATTTCGATATCGTTTTTGATAAGATCGGAATTGAGAAGCTCCTGTGCTTCCTCTGAAAGTGTGTAAAGGTCGGAGGAGGTAAGGTCGGTATATATCCAGTACTTTGCAAAAAGCGAAGAAATTATCGCATTCGCCGTGATGATAACGGCAATAAAGCACACCGTAAGGGCGGCGGCAAGTGAGCCGTATTTGAATTTTCTGTTTTTGAATATCGACGTTTTCGTCTTGTTTTCCGTGGTTTTGTTCGTGTTTTTCATTTTTCGTGCCTCCTTATGCCCAACGGCGGCGCTCAAACACGCGTACCGTGAGGAATATAAACAGCACCGTTATGGAAAAGTAATAAATAAGTGCCGCGTAATCAATGATGCCGTACGTGAAATACGTATAGCGGTTAAATACGGAGAAGAAATTGAGTACGACTCTCAAGGGAGTAAACCCGATACTCGTCGAAAACATTCCGATAACGAGGAAAACTGCGATGACTGCTATGGTCGAAACGGCGGCAACAAGCTGGTTTTCGGTAATTGCCGAAAGGAAAACGCCGACGGATATGAACGCCGCGCCGATAAGCAGAACGGAGAGCATATTGCCGAGAATTATCATCGTGTTCTGATCGCCGTAAACGTACATCGGTATAAGATTTATGCTCGATACGGCAAGAGTCATGGCAAACATCGAGAAAGCCGCAAGGAATTTGGCTAAAACGATGTTGAAAAGACTTACGGGGGCTGTCAGAAGCACGGTTTCCGTGCGAAGTCTTTTTTCATCGGTAAAAAGCTTCATCGTAAGCAGAGGGATAAGCACGATAAACGAGTAGATAACGCCCGTATAATATACGGTTATGTCGGAATCAGCCGCCTGCGAAAGGACCGCAAGGGTGAAGAATATTCCCGATAATATGAGAAACGAAGCGATGAATGCGTATCCGATAAAGGTCGAAAAGTATGCCTTCATCTCTCTTTTGTAAATTGCTGTCATGGTATCCTCCTTACTTTGAAGTGAGGGCAATAAATATGTCCTCAAGGCTCGTTCCGAGGGTGTTAAGCTCCATTATCGGCCAGTTTCTTTCGGCAAGAGCTGAGAAAATGAGCTTTCGTGAATCGTACCCCGGTTTACATTGAACACGGTAAAGAGTGCCGCTGTTCTTTGTTGATGAAAGAAATTCAACGCTCTGCACGCCTTCAACACGGCGCACAACGCCTTCGACCTCCTGACGGGGACCGGCTATCTGTATGGTAAAGCGTTTTTTGTTTTCGGCAAGCTCGTTTATGTCGCTCGTCGCCTTGTCGGCACGGATGACACCCTTGTCGATTATAATTATTCTGTCGCATACAGCCTGTACTTCGGGCAGGATGTGCGTTGAAAGAATTATCGTGTGATTTTTCGCAAGAGAGCGGATAAGCTCACGTATTTCGATTATCTGGCGCGGGTCAAGACCTATCGTCGGCTCGTCGAATATAAGAACCTTCGGGTTCGATATCAAGGCTGCCGCTATGCCGACACGCTGCTTGTACCCCTTTGAAAGGTGGCAGATAAGTCTGTTTGCGTAATCCCCCAAGCGCATAACGGATATTATCTCGCCTATGTGCTTTTTTCTGTTGAGGGTGCATTTTTTTAAGTCGTAAATGAAATTAAGGTATTCAAGGGGCGTCATATCGGGATAAAGCGGCGGCACCTCGGGCAGAAATCCGATGCGCTTTTTCGCCTCCGACGGGTTTTCGAGTATGTCGATACCGTCTATTTTGCAAACTCCCGAGGTCGATGAAAGATACCCCGTTAAAATGTTCATCGTCGTGGATTTTCCCGCACCGTTCGGACCGAGAAATCCGACGACCTCTCCTTTGCCTATGTCAAAGCTTATGTTGTTGACGGCAAGATTCTTACCGTAATATTTGGTAAGATTTTCAATATGTATCATAAAGATCTCCTCTCCGTATAAGGACCAACTTGCATATACTTACAATCGGTTTTATTTTATCACATATATATAAACAAGTCTTGAACTTACCGAAAAAAAACCGTCCTGCATTTGAAGATCGCCCCCGCCGTTTTGAAAAATCCGATGAATGAAGGAAATATAGATAACGGAAACGGGCACGCTTTAAATCACCGCATTGCGGTGATACGCCTCCCCTGCGGGGGGGGGGACGGGAGGAGGCGTAGATGAAAAATGAGGAACGTAGGGCGGAGGGAAAATGAGATAAGATATAATAGATAAAATCGGTAGGGGTCGGCGCCCTCGACGACCCGTATGATGTAGGGTAGAAGCAAAAATGAGATAAGAGATAATAGATAATAGATGATAGATAAGAGATAACAGACAAAATCGGTAGGGGTCGACGTCCTCGGCGACCCGTATGATGTAGGGCGGGGGCTTGCTCCCGCCGTTTCGAAAAAAATTGATGAATGAGAAACGTAGGACGCGGCGGAATTGATATACCCCGGCGGAATTAAATTCATTATTTATTAACAACATCATCCCACCACAATAACATATGAGTGGTATAATGGTCTTATATAATGTATAAATAAAATAAGGAGTTGATATAAATGGCTAAGAAACCCGCTATGGGCAGAGGGCTTGACGCTATATTTGAATCAAATTCGGCAGAAAGCACCTCGGGTGTATCGGTTATCAGAATATCGGATATAGAAGTCAACAAGGCACAGCCGAGAAAAGAATTCAGCGACTCATCTCTTGCAGAGCTTTCGCAGTCGATCGCCGCACACGGTGTCATACAGCCGATCGCCGTGCGCTCTGCAGGTGACGGATTTTATAAAATAATAGCAGGTGAAAGACGATACAGGGCGGCAAAAATGGCAGGCCTTTCGGAGATCCCCGCAATTGTTATGGAGCTTGATGAAAAAACCTCCGCAGAGGTGGCAATAATCGAAAACGTACAGCGCGAGGACTTGAACGTGATAGAAGAAGCCGCCGCTTACAAAGCCCTTATAGAAGAGTACAAAATGACGCAGGAGGAGCTTTCGCAGAGAATAGGCAAGTCACGCTCGTCGATAGCCAATATCCTCCGCGTGCTTGAGCTTCCCGAGGAATTGCAACAGCTTCTCAAGGACGGACGCATAACGACAGGACACGCAAAGGCTCTTATGGGACTTAAATATAAGTCCGACCTTTTGCCGACTGCAGAAAAAGTCTGCGCGCTGAGTCTTAACGTGCGTCAGACAGAGTCGCTCGTCAAAAAAATAAACGATTCGTACAACGCCCCCGAAATACTTGATGCAAATACGGAGTCGTACAACCGTGCGCTTACGAAGCACTTGTTCGATATATCGGGCAGACGCGTACATATAGGTACCGGAAAGAAGAAAACAGTTGAAATATCCTACGAGGATAACGAAGATCTTGAGCAGTTACTGACAACAATTTTTGGAAAAGAAACCTTCGATTTCTAATTTATATCGAATAACAATAAAAAATATTTCAAAGTTTTAAAAGTGTTAATAAAATCACAAACATATATGTGAAAATGTATATTATACTACTATGAACACAACGGATAGTACCGAAAACGGTTTTTAACTTGCAAATACTACATATTGATTTGTGATTGCAAGAAAGGATATTGAAATGATCGACATCAAACTTATAAGAGAAAACCCCGATCTCGTAAGAGAGAACATAAAAAAGAAGTTCAAGGACCATAAGCTTCCTTTGGTCGACGAGGCTGTTGAGCTTGACAAGCTCAGCCGTGCCTGCCAGAAAGAAGCGGACGACCTCCGCGCTGACAGAAACAAATTCTCAAAGCAGATCGGTGCTTGCATGAAGGCAGGCGACAAAGCGGGGGCAGAAGAGCTCAAAGCGAAGGTAACAGCCGCCGCCGACAGACTTGCAGAGCTTGAGAAGCTTGAAAGCGAATACTCCGAGAAATTACATAACGTGATGCTCGGCATACCCAACATAATAGCTGACGACGTTCCGATAGGAAAGGACGACAGCTGCAACGTTGAAATTGAAAAATTCGGTGAACCCGTAACACCTCCCTTTGAAGTACCGTACCACACGGATATAATGGAGAGGTTTGACGGAATCGACCTTGATGCCGCACGCCGTGTTGCAGGTAACGGATTTTACTACCTTTGCGGAGATATTGCAAGACTTCATTCGGCAGTTATCTCCTACGCACGTGATTTTATGATCGGAAGAGGCTTTACGTACTGTGTGCCTCCGTTTATGATCCGTTCCGACGTCGTTACGGGCGTTATGAGCTTTGATGAAATGTCTGCTATGATGTATAAGATAGAAGGCGAAGACCTTTATCTTATCGGTACGAGCGAGCATTCGATGATAGGCAGATATATAGATACGATAATCGACGAAGCAAAGCTTCCCTACGCACTTACGAGCTATTCTCCCTGCTTCCGTAAGGAAAAGGGCGCGCACGGAATAGAGGAAAGAGGCGTTTACCGTATCCACCAGTTTGAAAAGCAGGAAATGATCGTTATCTGCCGTCCCGAGGAAAGCCCCGTATGGTACGATAAGCTGTGGCAGAACACGGTCGATCTCTTCAGAAGCCTCGATATCCCCGTAAGAACGCTCGAATGCTGTTCTGGTGACTTGGCAGACCTGAAGGTAAAATCGCTTGACGTTGAAGCGTGGAGCCCCAGACAGCAGAAATATTTTGAAGTCGGCTCTTGCTCAAACCTCGGCGACGCACAGGCTCGCCGCCTCAAGATAAGAGTAAACGGAGAAAACGGCAAATACTTTGCCCACACGCTCAACAATACCGTTGTAGCTCCTCCCCGTATGCTCATTGCATTCCTTGAAAACAACTTAAACGAAGACGGTTCGGTAAATATCCCCGTCGCTCTCCGTCCTTACATGGGCGGTGTCGAAAAGCTGATACCCAAAAAATAATATGAATTACTTATCTTTGGTCTTTCCGGAATTTGCAACGTCGATAAACACCATTGCCTGGTGTGTCTGCATAGGTGTCGTTATCGGTGCGGGAATATCCGTTTATTTTAAAGAAGTGCTCGGTTCCTTCGTCCGCTTTCTCATAAAGGAAAAGGCGAACACCGAAGAAAGCGCATTGACGCTCGAAGATACGAAATATGCAAAAAATATTTTCGTAAAACGTGCTTTGAAAAAAGGAACGTACAAACGTGTCATGAAGACCGTTGCCCCGCAGGACGATAAGCTGACGCAAAAGCAGATCATTCTCAAAAGCAAATATTACATCCCCGAGGACCTCGTATTCCAGGCTGAAAACGTATTCAGCAAAAAGGGCACGCACTGGTTTGCACTTATTATGACAGTTATATTGGCGTTTGCCGTTGCGCTGTTTTCGATAATAGCCGTGCCCGATCTTATAACAATGCTCAATAACTTTATAAACGGGCTTTGATTGGAGGTGCACACCATTACTTTAAAGCGTTTAATGCAAAACAGCACGTTCCGCCTGATAATAACGATACTTATAGGCGCACTTGTCGTCGTCGGTATTGCGTATCTCGTGATATATATTTCGGGATACAGAATAATAACGTACCGAATGGGAGACGAGGAGATACGTTTCTACGGCAAGGTCGATTCAAACGGCGCACCGTACGACGGCACGGCGTACTATCCCGGCGGACTTAAAGGAACGGTTGACGGTGCATCGAAGACCGTGAAATATTCAAACGGAGACGTTTACGTAGGAGAGCTGCGTGATCTCAAGCGTCACGGCGTCGGCAGAATAACGTATGCAGGCGGCGAAAGTTACGAAGGAGAATTTTCCGAAAATGAAATATCGGGAACGGGTAAATATACCTACTCCTCCGCTGTCGGAGACGTGTACGAGGGCAGTTTTCTTGCAGGAAAGCGCGAAGGCTTCGGTAAATATACCTGGGCTGACGGAAGCGTCTACGAAGGAGAATATAAAAACGATAAAAAGCACGGTGACGGTACGTACACCTGGGCTGACGGAAGCTGTTATAAAGGTCAGTATGAAAACGACTGCAAGCACGGAGTCGGCAAGTATACCTACGCAAACGGCGACGTTTACGAAGGAGAATTTGTAAACGACGTGCGCCAGGGCGAAGGCACGTACGTCTGGAAAAACGGAGAGTACTACATCGGAAGCTTTGTAAACAATATGTTAGACGGCGAAGGTACTTACTTCTGGCCGTCGGGCAGAACCTACGAAGGCACGTTTTCGGAAAATAAAATAGTCTGGGCAAGCTGAATAAACGAAATGCCTGCGGTGCGGATTTTTTCGAAAATATCATACGGGTCGTCGTGGGCGCCGACCCCTACATTCAGCCTTCTCCAGCGGGAGAAATGGGGGATGTAGTTGCTTTGCAACTACGTGGATGAGGTGTTCGAAGTGATAATCGAATTAACTATCGTAACACCAATCAACGCAGCTCTTTTTAAAATTATACTTTGCCTTTCCCGGTGAAGGGAATGACGGATGAGGTACCGATTCATCATTCATCAGATTTTTCGAAACGGCGGGAGCAAGCCCCTGCCCTACATCATACAGGTCGTCGTGGGTGCCGACCCCTACGATTATCTGTCAGCGTGATCTTTTTTGTTGTCTCTGTTTCAATCATTCATCATTTTGAATATGTAGGTTTTTGTTAATTTTTTTCTTTTTGCTGAGCTTAAAATTAAATATTTACAGATCGTGTGTTTACATAAATGAGTTTTTGTGTTATAATCACGAATAATACAACACACGGAGATGTAAAATGAATAAATTTAAAACAGCCGTATGCCTGATACTTTCTGCGCTCCTGCTCCTTTCGTCATCCTGTGCGGATGATACGCACGCCGAAAGCGGCGCAGACGTCACGTCACGGCAGACAACAGATGAAATAACGTCAGAACCCGAAACAGAGGAAACGGAAAAACCCGAGGAGGATACAGCGGTGCTTACAGAAACGGTAAACGGCGACGGATACACACTTACTGCCGACGGAAAGCTCACCATATCAAGCGATAATACGGTTCAAACCTTGACAAAGCCCTCGGATATTCCGTGGTATAAATACCGCGGCAGCATAAAAGAAGCCGTTATTGAAGACGGCGTTACGAAAATAAGCGACTACGCCTTTTATGAATGTGAAAACCTCACATCGGCATCCATCCCCGACAGCTTGAAGACTATCGGCAAAAAGGCGTTCTGGAAGTGTTCGTCCCTTGCGAAGATCACTCTGCCCGATAAGATGGAGCTCATTGATATATACGCATTTTACAACTGTACCTCCATAACGTCGGTGACGGTCCCCTCAGGCGTTCCGAATATACGTGACGGAGCTTTCTACGGTTGTACAGCACTCGAATCCGTATCGTTTTCAAGCGACGTCGTAAACGTCCAGCTTCTTTCATTCCACGGCTGTACGTCGCTTAAAGAAATTACAGTAAGAGGTAAGCTTAATACTATCGGCTCCGGTGCTTTCTTCAACTGTACGTCCCTTAAAACGGTAAATCTCGGAGATACGCTTAAAAATATAGGCTCGTCGGCTTTCAACGGCTGTACGTCGCTTGAAAAAATAAACTTCGACGGCACGGAGGATGATTGGAAAAAAGTCGGCAAGGACAACTTCTGGGACTATAGTACAGGAACGTATACCGTATCTTTCGGTAAATAAACGATTAAACGTTTCGGCACGCTTTGCAAAGCGTGCCTTTTGTTATACAAAAAGCGGAGACGCCGTGAACCGACGTCTCCGTATTTTTAATCTCTTTTGAAAATGCTGTTGATCCGTTTGAAATATCCTCTGTCGATGCTGTCTATCTGTTCTTTTGTGAAGCGGACTTCCCAGTTGCCGAGTGCAGAACCGGGCACGTTGAGTCTTGTATCGCTTCCGAATCCGCACATATCCTGGACGGGTATTACCGAAAGCTTTGCAGACGATCTCCATACGGCTTCCGTTATCGCTCTGCAGGACGGTGAATAAAATCCTCCGTCACCCCAGTTCGGCTGTTTAAATCCGACGTAATCGAGCACGTAGCGGCGCGTTTCGTCGTCCGTGCTGTAAAGCCAGCCCAAAAGTGTGTCGTTATCGTGAGTGCCCGTGTATGCTATGCAGTTTTCGGGATAGTTGTGCGGCAGATGGGATGAATCCTTGCCGTCAAATCCGAACTGAACGACACGCATACCTGCAAAGCCCGTTTCCTTAAGGAGCGTTTCAACGTCCTTGCCGAACTCACCGAGATCCTCTGCGATTATTGCAGGATCCTTTATTTTTTTGTTTACGGCGTCAAACAGCTTCATTCCCGGACCTTTTTTCCATTTTCCGTTCTTTGCCGTTTCTTCGTTTGCGCCGACTGCCCAATACGATGCAATACCTCTGAAATGGTCGATGCGTACCGTATCATAGAGTGTGAGGTTGCGCTTTATTCTGTTTATCCACCAGGAAAAACCGTCCTCCTCCATTGCCTTCCAGTCGTAAAGGGGATTGCCCCAGAGCTGACCGTCCTCGGAGAAATAATCCGGCGGAACACCTGCCACGAGCTGCGGGCGGAACGTCTTTTTATTAAGGCAGAAAAGCTCATTGTGCGCCCACACGTCGGCGGAGTCAAGGCTGACGTATATCGGCATATCGCCGATTATCTGCACGCCGAGATCGTTTACCGTCTTTTTAAATTCCGTCCACTGACGGAAGAACGTGTACATACAGAATCCGTTGTAGAATATTCCGTCTTCATGCTCGTCCTTGTGGGTAAGTGCCGTTTCGTAATCTCTGTATTCCTTATCCCACTCAACAAACTCCGCACCGCCGAACTTATCCTGAAGCGTTACGTAGTATGCGTAGTTGAAATTTTCTTTATCGGAAAGAAATTCAGCAGTTTTTTCTCTGTATTCTTCCGTTATATTTGCATACGCCTTTTTCATAAGACGTTTTTTGCTCTCGTTTACAAACTCAAAATCGACTCTGTACGGTGAACCGTAGTATTCACAGCGTCTTACATCGTCGGGATCTACAAGACCGTCATAAAAAAGCGTAATGGGATCTATATACGCAATATTTCCCGCAAACGCACCGTTTGATGAGTACGGACTGTTTGCCGCCATAAGTGCGGGGGGATTGAGGGGCAGTATCTGCCATTTTGAAAATCCCATTTCTTTTATAAGCTTTGCAAACGATACGGCTTCCTCGCCTATAACGCCTATTCCGTATTTTGAAGGAAGGGAGGCGATATTCATAAGAACGCCGCTTTCTCTTTTACTTTTCAATTTATATCATCCTTTCGTCCGAATTTTCATACGTATATTATATCACATAAAAACAAAATATTCAAGAGTCTTATCGATTTTCAAAAACTGTTTCGTTCGGAAACACAGGCGGATCTCACATTCACCTCACCCCGTCCTTTTGGAATTTGATGAATGATGAATAATGGGAAACGGTAGGGGTCGGCGCCCACGACGACCCGTATTGATGCAGTTTCGAAAAAATCCGATGAATGATGAATCGACACCTCATCCGTCATTCCCTTCACCGGGAAAGGCAAAGTATAATTTTAAAAAGAGCCGCGTTGATTGGTGTTACGATAGTTAATTCGATTATCACTTCGAACACCTCATCCACCGCTAACGCGGTCCCCCTTCTCCCGCTGGAGAAGGCTGAATGTA
>JAZQBL010000004.1:0-6811 GCA_045545665.1 Eubacteriales bacterium | reverse complement strand
TCAAATCCGAAAAAAGTGTGGGATATAAAGTGAGGGGGTATAAAAAGAGCTTTCTCGCCGGCTACTACTTAGAGGGATCTTTTTATCAATGATAAAAGAATATAAAAACAAGGAGGTCAAGAAATAAAAAATGAAGACGGTAACATTGCAGAGTGTATCTTTCGCAATGATGAAGTTTGCAGACTCAAAGAAGATGATACAAAGTGCTTTTTGCAATGTCGTGTTGTTACTGATGGATTTCCGTTTCCGTCGCAAGTTTCGCCTTTGTCGGTCAAGCCCGTTTTCAAGCGGGGTTTGCCGTCAGGCAATGCGGGCTAAGCCCACACCCCTATGAAGAAAGAGAGGTAAGAATTTGAAAGAAAACAGAACCAAGCGGGTGACATTCCGTGTCACAGAAGAAGAGTACAAACGGCTTGAAGATCTTGCGTACGGCTCGTACAGACTCGTCTCAGTTTACTGTCGAGACTGTGTGTTCGGCAAGAAGACCACCGTCATCCCCGGCGTTGACGATGCGGCAAAGCAGCTACGACACATCGGGAACAATCTCAATCAGCTTACGTGGCGAGTCAATGAAGGAACGCTTTCGGCAGTGAACCTTGAAGAAACAAAACGTGAGCTTGCAAAGATCTTTGAGCTGCTCAATGAAAAAATGAAAGGAGCGTGAGCTATGGCAATCGTAAAAGTGAAAGCGGGAAAGGGTTCGCTATCAGACGTATTCAATTACGTACTTGATAAAGAGAAGACTGATGACACCTTGATCGCAGGAAACAACTGTATGACCGAGACGGCGCAAAAGGAATTTGAAATGGTGAAGCACCGCTTCGGCAAGACCAATGGAAGAACATACTTCCATATCGTACAGTCATTCTCACCCGAGGATGACATCACACCATACGAAGCAAATAATCTCGGTTTGGAGTTTGCGGGATTCTTCGAGGGCTATCAGACACTTGTCGTTACGCACACAAACCGAGAGCATCTGCACAATCACATCATCGTTAACTCGGTTTCCTTTGAGGACGGTAAGAAGCTTCACATGGAGAAAGCAGATCTGCAAGCGCTGAAGGAATACTCCAATAAGGTCTGCCGTAAGTACGGACTGACCACTACCGAGACTGATACCCGTGCCGGCAAGATGCAAAAGTGGAAGAAGGATTTGATCCACACGGCGTTTCTCGCACTTGCTTACACCGATACCATCGAGGGCTTCATCGGCTATATGGAGAACCACGGCTACGGCGTTCGGTGGGAAGCGGATCGAAAGTATATCACCTTCACTACACCCGACGGCATCAAGGTGCGCGACAACAAGCTCTTCGATGAGCGACTCTTAAAGGATAACCTGGAGCTGTACTACGCCATGGGCGGCTGTCTCGGGCCGATGGCAAACGAGTATGCTTTCTACAGGACACCCGAGCACAAGCCACACGCAAAGCAAACGATGAGCACGGGACTTGTCAATCTTATCGGTGATTTCCTCAGCATCGCACCGCAGAGAGCGGACTATATGCCGAGGACGCTCACCGAGATGGATAAGTGGGAGAAGGAACGGTTGGAGCAGATCCTCGGAAAGAAGATCTCAACCGAAGCCTTCGCGTGCTACTGCACGAGAGAAGAATACGAACAGCAGAGCGGACTGTCTCTCAAAATGTAGTTGCTAATTCTTTGTAACTTCCGAAGAAAACATCTGGATATATAAAATAATTGTGAGATAATTAAGGAGGACGAATGATATATTACAGCGTTGACCGCAAAGAGATATACAAAGCTTACAGCGGTGAAAAATTCAAGGCAAGCGTAAAGACTGTACCGAGTGAAGAGAAGAACACACGAGGTCTTATGAGAATATTAAACGAAATAATAAATCGCCGTTATCTCGGCAGAAAGAGGTGACTATGACAGTTATCGAAACAATGAAAGCACGGGGCATCATACCTCGTGCGGCACTCTATGCACGTTTTTCCTCAGACAATCAGCGTGAAGAATCTATTGACGCACAGCTCCGTGCAATGCGTGAATACTGCAAGCGTAACAAAGTCGTGATCGCAAACGAATACTGTGACCACGCACGAAGTGCAACAACAGATGACCGTCCAGAGTTTCAAAAAATGATACAGGAATCAAAAAACTGTGAGTTTGACATTGTGATCGTGCATAAACTTGACCGCTTCAGCCGTGACAGATACGATTCGGCATACTACAAGCGTGAGCTGAAGAAATGCGGTGTGTCGCTTATCAGCGTGCTTGAAAATCTCGATGACTCACCCGAGAGTATTATTCTTGAATCTGTACTTGAGGGAATGAGCGAATACTATTCACGCAACCTCGCACGAGAGGTTATGAAAGGTATGCGTGAGTCGGCGTTGAAGTGCCGTTCAGTCGGAGGATACGCACCGTTTGGGTACAAGATAAATCCCGAAACAAAGCAGTATGAGATAGAAGAAAACGAGGTCGATGCCGTTAAAATGATCTTCGATAAAGTCCTTGAAGGTGTCGGTTACGGCGATATCATCAAATCGCTTAATTCAATGGGCTATCTCACACGAGGCGGTAAACCATTCGGAAAGAACAGTCTGCACGAGATATTGCGAAACGAAAAATACCGTGGTGTGTATATATTCAACCGAGCTGACTCAAAGGATGTAAACAGAAAGCGCAATAACCACAGGAATAAATCACCCGAAGATATGATACGCATCGAAGGCGGTGTTCCGAGAATTATAGAGGATGAGGTGTGGGAAGGAGTTCAGGCTATACTGAGATCACGAACTAAGCATCGCACAGGCAACAACACAGCGAAAGAAACGTATCTTCTGACAGGAAAGATCATATGCGGTGAGTGTGGTCACTCATTTACAGGAGTAAGACATTTCAGCGGAAGAAACAAAAACAAATACGTATGCTATCAATGCTCAAACCGCAAGCGAACCGTATCACGTGCTTGCAGAAACAAAGAGATAAGACGTGAGTATCTTGAAACGTTTATTATGCAAGAAATTTCAAAGATCATATTTGATGAAATGAATGCGGAAAAGGTAGTGGAAGAATATTACAAGTACCACACGAGCTTTGATGAGGAAAGTGTAAATACGCTGAAGCAATTGAACGGCTCACTTGAAATATTAAACAAGAAGATAGATAACGTCGTAGCCGCTGTTGCAAACACTGGAAGCTCGGCACTGCTGTCATCGCTTCAGGGCTTTGAAAACGAACGAGAGAAAATAAAAATGCAGATAGCGGAAGTGGAGAAGCAGTCGAAAGCACAGACGGTTACAGAAACTATGGTCGAGCTTGCATACGAATATGCAAAAGGAATGTATCGCTCCGGCGACAAGGAGCTTTACCGTCAGCTGATAAACCTGTACGTTGAAAAGGTTGTCGTGTATTACGACCACGTGGAATTTTATCTCAACACGCTGCCGGCGGATATACTTAAAGGAGAGCTTGACAGATCGCTCGGCATAAAAGAGGATGAAACACTGATCGAGTATATGACAAGGTGCGATCCTGAAATAATTGAAGCGTTAAAGTCAATCGAATCAAGCGGAAGAAAAGAGGGTGCTGTAAATGACAGCACCCTTGAAAAATATAAAGAAAAAAAGGCGGATAATCCGCTGAATAAGCAAGGATTATCCACCTTTAGTGGTGGTCCTGACGGGCGCTTATCCGAACACCCGCCCACCGCGTCGGAAAGCGCTTCTTCCGCGGCTTCTTCCACGATTTCGGCGGTAATTTCGTTATTATCGCCGCTATAATTATATGTGATAATGATTTTATCATCATACAAGAAAACCTTGTTGACGAACATATCTATTATTTGCCGCTGGTATTCCTTGTCGTCTACGTCGCCGCCCTTGAAGCGTTCAAGAAAATAAATCACTTGTTCGCGGCTTATTACCGGCCGCGCGATCTTTTCTTTTTCGATTTCGATTTTCAGGTCTTCCCGTTCGGCTTCCAATTCCCGAAGACGTGCGCCCGTTGTTTCGGTTATTATTCCGGCTTCGATCGCTTTCATAATATTTCGTATAGCGGCTTCCGTTTCGGAAAGACGGTTATTCAAATAATCAATGATTGATTTGTCTTCGCGTTCTTTCTGCTGAATATCGACGACGCGATCGGCGATATATTCGATTACGTCGTCTTGAAGAACGACGGAAGCGGTCAAACGTACGACTTCGCGTTCCAGCCATTCTTTTTTAACGGATTTCTTCTTGCACGTGTGGCGGGTCTTCTTCGCCCGGCAAGAATAATAATAAAATTTATTGCCGCTTTTGCCCGTTCCTGAATCGCCGATCATTGTACCCTTACAATGGCCGCAAAATATCTTCCCGGTCAGCAAAAACGAAACGTCTTCGCCACGCGCCCGCGCTGGCGCTTTTTTATTTTTATCCATTTCACGGTTGACCCTCTCGAATTGTTCGTCGGAAATAATACGCGGGATTCCGCCCGGTATAACTATATCGTGCCAGCGGTATTCGCCGATATACTGACGATTGCGAAGAACGCGCGTTATTCCGAAGTGTGTAAATTCTTTTCCGCGCCGCGTCTTTATTCCACGCGCCTTTATATGACGCAGGATTTCGGCAACGGTATTTCCGTCGTCGTACATATCGAAAAGAAGATGAACGATTTTCGCGCCGTCCGGGTCTATGTGGAATTTGTGTTCTTTATCCACGGAATAACCGATCGAAAGCCCCGAACCGTTGAACTGACATTTATACGCCGATTCGCGCATACCGCGCGTTATCTTTTCCCGCAATTCAGCGGAATAATATTCGGCCAAACTTTCCAGCAATCCTTCAAGGATAATTCCTTCCGCGCCTTCGGGTATGTGTTCTTTTGCGTATAGCACCGAAACACCGTTCCGGCGAAGAATTGCTTTGTTCTTTGCTATATCTTCACGATTACGGCCGAAGCGGTCTATTTTCCAAACGATAACGGCGTCAAAGAATTTCTGTTTACTATCACGCAACATTTTTTGAAATTCGGCGCGGTTATCATTTCGGCCGGTCTTCGCGCGGTCAATATACGTTCCGACGATCTTTATATTATTAGCGTCCGCGTATTCCTGACATTCGCGCAACTGTCCTTCGATACTTTGTTCCGTTTGTCTATCCGAAGAATAGCGGGCATAAATTACGCCGTTCATATTTCACCGCCTTTCAGCCGTTCGATTCGTCGAGCGGCTTTTTTATTTCAAATAATCGTACTGACATTTTTCGCAAGGTGTATAACCGCCTTTGCGCGCTTTGTTGATTTCCATTCTATACCCGCCGCCGTTCAGCGCGGAGCAGGACGGCGAAGAATGATATTTTTTGCCGGTCTTTGTAACGAATACGTAAACTTTGGATTTCTTGCGATCACTTCCCGAATCGTTTTTATCGGGGAATTTCCTATCGAGAACTACAAGAACCGCGCCGGCGGCAATTAAAAGAACGCAACCGACCGCCAGCGCCGCTTTATCATCTGTATTTCCAAACAGACCGAACAGACCGACAACGCCGATCGCAAGTAAAACAATACCGATTATAAATTTCTTTCCCTTTTTCATAGCGGAATCCCCTTTATGTGTAATAGATCGTAAAAATATATACGTTCCCGCTGGGAGCGGGCAAAACAAACGTTATTTTGATTCGGTACGTACTGCACCGAAAATCTTTTCCCCTTCCGCAACAACGGAAGCGGCGTCGGCGGCAATATTCGCCCCCGCCTGAACCCCCAAAAGAGTATCGACGGCGCTTTGCATATCCGGCCGCGCGCGATACGCAAGCACGACCGCTTTTTCTTTTTCGGAAAGAGCGAACGGCGCTTCGGAAGATTCGTCGCGAAATTCCGCGAGAATATCCCCTACATTATATATATCGCATAACTGCATTAAGATTTCGGCGTCAGGTTGACCGCGGTTATTTTCCCACGCGTTGACCGTCTTTCCGCTTTTTCCTACCATAGCGCCGACTTGATCGGCGGTCAATCCGCTTTGTTCTCTTAAACGTTTTAACGCTTTCGCTATTGATTCACGCGACATTCTACACACCCCATATTTTTATATTGGTTTTGGATATGTTCCTATTATACACAAAGAAATAGCAAGTGTCAATATGAAAATCTAAAAAACGTAGAAAAATATTGCGAAAAACGCTTGACAATCTCAAAAACATAGATTATAATAAAAACGCAGTCTAAAAAACGTAGATTTAGGAGGTTGAAAATATGAGTATCAATGAGCGTTTAAGCGTCTATGTCAGCGAAAACGGAATCAAGCAAGTTTATATCGCGCAAAAAACGGGGCTTACCCCCGATACCGTTTCTAAAATGCTGAACGGAAGCCGCCGGATTCTTGCCGACGAATTCTTGCTGATCTGTAACGCGCTTAACATTGACCCGAATATCTTTCGAAATAAATCAGCATAAGGGGGCTTGACTATGCAGACATTGACGATCACGTCAGGAAGCGCCGTGGCGGTCAAGCCGAAAGCGATTCCGAAACACCGGGCCGATTCGCTGGCCCGCAGCACACTTCACGCCGTCGAACGCTTCTTCGCCTTGCCGGGCGTTCAGGAAGACTTCGAAAAATGGCTGAAGGATTACGAACGGAGGAAAGCAAATGCCAGCACTTGACGGAACGATCACATTCGCCACGTCGGAATATCGGCCGTGCCTTGTAAAAGGCCAGCACGCTTTATTCCATAGGTGGGAAGACAATTCCGAAATATACGCGCCGTCGGTTATGATTGGCGGACACGGTGGCGGCGTCGTCAAATATACGTGCGCTATCGTCGAATACGAAGACGGCCACGTCGAGAGGGTCAAG
>JAZQBL010000003.1:0-51508 GCA_045545665.1 Eubacteriales bacterium | reverse complement strand
GGTCATCAACAAGACCTACATCAAAGACTGCCTATCCAAAAAGGTCATGGTCAACAACGGCGAGCGCCCGAAATACTACATCGAGAACAACCATCCTGCCATCATCGATGCGGTCACCTTCGGCAGAGTCCAAGAGGAACTCGCAAGACGTGCCGGAAAGCCCAAGACCAAAAAGGTCGGCACGAAAACCGAGCAAGGCAAATACTCAAGCAAATACGCCATGACCGAACTGCTCGTCTGCGGAGAATGCAAGACACCGTACCGCAGATGCACATGGACGGT
Organism: Eubacteriales bacterium; assembly: GCA_045545665.1. GTDB lineage: Bacteria > Bacillota > Clostridia > Oscillospirales > CAG-272 > RGIG7213. Next base: position 51,226 of record JAZQBL010000003.1, on the reverse strand, counting down.
AAAAGGGCAAAAGAAGATTGTGTGGAGATGTATCAATCGGCTTGACTTCGGCAAGAAATACTGCCACAACTCACCGACTGTAGAGGAAAGCATCCTGCAACGAGCCGTCATGAGAGCCATTATGGAAACGGCACAGCAAAACCTCGGTGTGCTGCAGACTCTGAAAGTACACATCGGCATGGCCTTGGAAAATGAGCCAACCGAGGACAACAGCATGGAACTGCAAATCCGAATCGCAGAGATCGATGCAGAATTCAAAGCAATGCTATCAAAAATATCCACCGAAACGGTGGATGCCTTCGATGAAGAAAAAGCCAAACGGCTCATGGATGAAAAGGTCGCACTGCAACAGCAACTCGCAGACATCCAAGACGGTCAGCTCAAAAGAGAGAAAACCCAAACCCGACTCGACGATATATACACCATCCTGGACGGACTGAAAAACCGCCCGATGGAATACGATGAGCAGATCGTAAGACAACTGCTCGAATGCATAACGGTAGATTCCAAAGAACAGATCACGGTGATTTTTGTAGGCGGTCTCAAAGTGGTACAGCCACTGATCGACTGACGGTGGCTCACCACCACACACTAAAGCAGAAAGCTCAAGATAAAATGCCGTTTTAATGAAAGAAAAAGCGAGTACGGCTCTGTGAGGGTTCAGATCTCTCGGTCTCCAAATGCACGGAGTAAAGCGGTGAAATCTGAACCCCCAAGTCCAGGTGCGAGCGTTGGAAAAGACGCGTAAAACATGGATTTTTCAAGCACTTGGAAATTATGTGAGGGTTCGAAGTCATACGCAAAAACGGCAAAAATATCTTTTTTATAGTCCTTACACAGAAAAAAGCCAAGTCATCGACTTGGCTTTTTTTAACTAAATCCACCCTTGCGGGTGGGTGAAATCGTCTTTGACAATGAAATCCAACTTCGTTGGATGAAATTCGCCTCGACGGCGAGTGGGTGGATTTAATTTCATCTGAGGCAAAGCCGAAGATTTCATCAGCGTTAGCTGATTTCATCCTTGCATCAGCAAGGATTTCATTTGATGCCGAGGCATCAAATTTCATAATTTACGCAAGTAAATTATTTCACCTCGAGCGCAAGCGATCGATTTCACTAAATCTGTTATGATATTTACAGAGGCGATTAATAACCGATGCGAAACGATCCTCAAAAGAAAACAATAACTAATAAGCAAAAACCTGCCGTAAGATTATTCCTTACAGCAGGTTATTTTTATATCTTTGCAAGAAGCTCGCTTAATGCCAAAAGTACGAGAGCAAACAGCGCTATGCACATTCCGACAGCACGGCGTCCGCTTACTTTTTCACGGAACAGTGTCATTGCAACTACGACGGAGAGCATCGTAGTTCCTCCGTTTTGTATCGGAAAGAGAAACGCACTCGGAAGAACGCCCGACAAAAAGAGGTTGACTTTGTTCAAAAATGCTATGAATATACCGCATACGACCGTCAGCATAATGAGCTTTTTGCCGTTTACTTCAGCAGGGGCAGTATCGCTTGCCTTTGCTTTGTTTTTCGTTATGAGGTAGCAAAGGGCGCACATAACGGATGCGGAGATGAATGCAATAGTCAGAAAAGCACCTGTTTGGGAAGCATAATCCGATTTTTGCTGAACCTTCTGCATAATGCCGATAGAGCCCATAAACAGAAATGCAAAGAAACAGAGAACGAGCCACTTGACACTTTTTGACTTGCCGTCCGCTTGCTTTTCCGTTGAGAAGTAGGCGGCAACTATCATAAGGAGCGTACCTATTACCTTCCATATCGACAAAGGCTCATCCCATATGATAAAGCCCGAAAATGCGGGAAGTATCATAGACGAGGTTATAAGAAGGATAGTGAACGACATGGGTCCGCAGTTCAGTGCGTTCATCTTGAAAACACCGCTGAGCGCGGTAACGATACCGAATGCAACACCGAAAAGTACCGTAAACAGTGACGCGCTAAATCCCGAATAAATACCGATTATTGCAAGAATGACGGACGCCACGGAGTAGATACACATATTTATTTTGTATGTATCCGACTGCGAACGTACAGCCTTTTTACCGAAGTAGTTGTAAAATGAGGAATATGCAACGTTTGCACATACCGACAGAGCTAAAAGAAAGTAATTCATTTTTTATCACGACCTATATTTGATTTATTCAATTATTTTATTATATCTCCCACACCGTTGAGAATATATTTGGGACGGTACGGGAACATATTTACGTCCTCTCTTGAAGTGACACCGGACAAAACGAGCACAGTGTCGAGTTCGCTTTCGATTCCCGATATTATATCCGTGTCCATTCTGTCACCGATGATAGCTGTATCCGCTCTTAAGCAGTCTATCTTTTTAAGTGCGTGGCGCATTATAAGCGGATTGGGCTTTCCTATGTAATAAGCCTTTTTACCCGTCGTAAGCTCAATGGGAGAAATAAGCGCACGGCAGGCAGGTATTATACCGTTTTCACCGGGAGCTGTCAAGTCTGTGTTCGTTCCGATAAGCTTTGCGCCTTTTTGTATAAGCTTTACTGCGTGCTCGATCTTTTCGTAGTTGAACGAACGCGTTTCACCGAATACGACGTAGTCGGGGTTCTGGTCGTTCATTGAAAAACCTGCATCGTAAAGAGCGTTCAAAAGTCCCGGCTCGCCTATTGCATAGACGCTTCCGCCGGGGCACTGCGTCTGAAGAAATGACGCCGTTGCGAGGGCGGAAGTGTAAAAGTTGTCGGGCGATACTTTAAGCCCCATTCTTTCAAGCTTCTGTGCAAGCTCTCTGGGCGAGCGTTCGCTTGAGTTTGTAAGGAAAAGAAATTTCTTATTCGATTCTATAAGCCAGTTGACAAACTCCTGCACGTCGGGCAAAAGCTTGTTGCCGTGGTATATAACACCGTCCATATCGCAAATAAATGCTTTTTTGTTTTTTAAGTTTTCGATACCTGTGTTCACTTTATTATTCTCCTGTTATTTGTATTTCGGTAAGTTTACGTTTTCAAGTTGAAATTCCGTGCAGGTGTATTCGTGTACACTGCTTTCGCCGTCCTCTGTTCCGTTAAGACGGTATTTCATACAGATCCCCGTTTCGTCGTCAATTGCATACGTATAGCTGTAACGTGAATCTTCGTTTGTCACCGTATAATAATATTCGGTGCAAATTCTTTCGCAAACGGTTACTTTCGTTCCTTTCGTCATTGAAGCAAAATTCTGTTCGTGAGCGTAACAAAACGTGCTGAATGTTGAAATGTACTGATTCATGTATCCGTCTGCAAGGTTTTGCAGATCCTCAGATAAAACGAATACACCGTCTTTATCTTTTGCGTACGTTGAATACCCGTTTGATGCTTTTATAAACAGCATTTCACTGTCACCCGAACGGATGTAAACGCCTTTATCCGTTTTTATAAGACTCATTACCGACGTGCCGAAATCGTACGTTATAAGGCACGAGGAGGGAAAACCTTCGTGTATCTCGACGTCATCGTATACGGATGTGTTTATATCGGGTGCAATGCTGTCAGCGTTCGTTGCTTTTACCGTTTCGGCGGTATCGGATGCTTCGGTACTGTCGGTGTCATTTCCCGTACACGAAAAAAGAACGAAAGAACAAACACAAAGCAAGGCTATAATTGATATTTTTTTCATACGGGTCTTTCTCCTTCTGCGAGCTTGTTTATCTTTCTGAAAATAAACAGCTTGCTGAAGATGTAGTTGAGTATTATAACGACAACACCTGCTGCGATCTTTATTACACCCTGACCGAATCCGAGCCAGATCACGAATATCAAGAACATTATTTCTTCAATGCCGAGAGAAAAGAGTCTTGCGGCAGTAAACGAGATTATCTCGTGTACGAGCACGTCTTTTTTAAAGCTTTTGCTTTTGAAGACCCATAACTTGTTCGTTATATAAGCGAAAATGACGGCGAATATCCACGATATGAAAACAATGATAAGTGAGCTCATATTCGTCAGGTACCCAAGTGTGAAGTGAACGGCAAAGTTTATAAGCGTGGTTGCAACACCGACTACAAGATAAACGATTATTTCTCTGTGTTTTAATAAAAGTGCATTGATCTTTTTAAAGAAGCATACATATATTACGGCACAAATAAGTAAAGCACCGAGTGAGACCAATAATATCGGTTTGATATTGGCAATACCCCAATCTATAAGGCGTTCTATATCAGAGTCGGAAGACGGGGCGGAAGCATTTAAAAATATCACTCTTTTATATCCTCCATTATCTTAAAAAATTCTTCTTCCGTAAAGAGGAGATTTACGGCTTCAAGTAAAGCGTTTGCAGACATTTCGGACGGCAGGGAAGCACGGACACAGAATTGCTTTCGCAAATACGAAGCACGGTCCGTTCCCGAAAGACCCAACGTGAAAAAGTCTGTTTTTGTAAGTGAGAGCTTGTTTTTTATCTCACCGCTGTACGGTGACAGGGCGTTGTATAAAAGTTCGGCCGTCATCCCTTCGACACCGAGCGTTCCTTCTTTTGAAGGCTTTTCCTTGCGCTTTTCCTTGCCCTTTATTTTCGGTATGTATACGTTTACGGTCTTTTCTGCGGGGATGATACCCTTTATAAAATTTCTTATAACGAGTCCCGCACCGTCGCTGTCGGTTATTACGATTATCTTTTCTTCATTGGCGAGCTTGCGAAGCAGGGAGGCTTTTTCCTCGTTTTTGAATATTCCGAAACCGTCTGTCGTAATTATCGTTCCGTCAATTATCGAGGAAAGCTTTATTTTATCGTACTTGCCCTCGCAGATGATGGGATATTTTATCTTGAGTTTTTCCATATTATAGGCTTGTTATCAGCGTTAAGAGCGCACCTTTCGGATCTTTTCCCGTGCTTTTTACATAGATATCCGTTTCTCTGCATTTCTTGAGCAACTCGGAAATGTACGCATCGGGAATGGAAACTAAAGACTGCGTTCTGACTTTTACCGCATATTCGTGCATATTGAGCTTTGATGCGATCTCGGCAGGCTTAAGCCCCGAGCGCATTGCGGATTTTATGCGGTACAGCTTTTCGACCTCGGAGGTTATCTCCGCGATCAGCATCATGGGATCTCCGCCTTTCTTTAAAGCATCGGTCGTGTAGGCGAGGACCGCTTCGGGATCTCTTCTCAGTATCTTGTTTGATACGTAAAAGGCTTCAAACACGTTTGTTTTTCCCGTTATGCGCTCGATAAGTTCGTTTGTTACTTCGTCGGCGCCCGTCTGGCGCAAATAAGCGCATATTTTTGACACTTCGTTTGATATGACGCTCATATCGCACGCCGCTCTGTCAGCGATAAGCGATGCGGCGTTCACCGATACGGAAAAGCCTTCGGAAACAAAATGTCTGTTTATCCATTTTAACAGCTTTTCCTTTGGCAGAAAATCAAAAAATACCGACGTCGAGGTCTTTGATAATTTTTGAAGCTTTGACTTCGTTTCCGCATCCGATGCGTCGAGCTGTGTTGCGTACAGATAGATAACGAACGTCACGTAATCGTATTTTGACGCTTCCTTTGAAAGCTCGCAGAGAACGTCAACGGGAGCTTTTCCGCCTTTTTTCAGATCTGCGCCGTACAGTATCACAAGCCGTCTGTCCGAAAATTGAGGAGGCGTTGAAAGCGCAACGGATATATCTTCTTTTTGTTCAAGAGAATCAAATGTGTTTGTGTTGAAATCACGGAGATCTTCATCGGGACATACGTGCTTTTTTATATCGGCAAGAAACGCTCGTTTGAGATATTCTTCACCGCCCCAAAGCAGATATGCGCCCTGCATTGTGCCCGAGAGCAGTTCTTTTGTTTGCTTCATAACGTCCGTTTTAACAGCCATAGACACACCTCCGCATAGTAATACATTGTAATTGTAACACGTATATTTGAATTTTATTTAAATTTAGTTATAACTTTTATGCAAATTATGGAGTAATTGCTTTTATGACGAACGGAAATTCTTTTCTTTTGATGCTGATACTTATAACCGTTTTTTTAAACGGTGCAACGGATGCGGTGAATTCCATAGCGTCGTGTGTGGGAACGAAATGTATGAAAATGTCAAGCGCAACCGTTATGTCAGCCGTGTTTAACTGTCTTGGTGTCATCATAATGGGGCACTTCTTCACCTCTGTGGCGGATACGTTCGGTACGCTTGTCAGCTTTTCGGATGACAGCACTGCAAAAACGGCACTTTCAGCATCTGTTATCTGCGTCATACTGTGGGCGTGTATTACCTGGGTGTTCGGTATTCCGACAAGTGAAAGCCATGCGCTTGCAGCATCGCTTGTAGGTGCATCTCTTGCCGTTAATACAGGCGCAGTTGCGGATACCTCGGGGCTTTTAAAGGTACTTTACGGACTTATTATTTCAACGCTTGCAGGCGGATCTTTGGGCTTTTTGATATCACGTTTTGTTCACAGATATCTTGCCGGTACGTCCGAAAGATTTTTTAAAAAGGCGCAGATATTCGGAGCGTGCTGTTCGTCTTTTATGCACGGCGGACAGGATGGGCTGAAATTTGCAGGACTTTTGATGATATCATCCGATGGCGTACCGCACACAGCAGGCGTTTTTTTGATAGGATTAATAATGTTTTTGGGTACTTGGGTCGGCGGAAAAAAGATAGTGCGCTCAGTCGGTGAGCAGATGGTAACGCTTGATAAAAAGGACGGCTTTTCAGCCGATATTGCAAGCGCTGTTTGCCTTTTTATCGGCAGTGTAAGCGGCGGCATACCGATGAGCACAACGCATACGAAGACCTCAGCGCTGCTCGGCGCGGGGAAGGCGTGCGGCGGTACGGTCGACCGTAAGACTGTGTCGGAAATGATCCTCGCCTGGGTATGCACTTTTCCTGCGTGCGGCGTGCTTGCGTATTTTGTGACAAAAATAATGATATAAAAAAACTGTCACGGTATGTACCGTGACAGATAAAATTATTTTATTCCGCCTTCAAACCCTATGATAAGACCGCCTCTTTCGGCGTAAAATCCGCAAAGTCCTCCGACCGATCTTATACGGATCTCTGCATTTTTGAATTTTTCTTTTATCATTTTTTCAAGTGCTTTTGCCGTTTCTTCGTTTTCACAGTGATGTATGAACGCTTTTCCGCTGAACTGCGACCTTTCCATATTGTCAACTATATCGGCAAGCATTCTTCTGAGGCCCTTCGATTTGTTTGTCGTTTCAAGCGTTCCTTCGTTGCTTGCTTTTCCGACAACTCTTATGCCGATAAGACCTGCGAATTTTGCCACCAGCGGACTTACTCTGCCGTTGTTTGCAAGATTTCGCATCGACTCAAGCGCAAAAATGAGGTGAGTTCTTTTTTGATAGTCGATGATCTTTGACTTGATCTCTTCAAAACTTTTATCCGCTTTTATAAGCTCACACAGTTTTTCTATTATCAGCGACGATTCGGGACCTGTTGAAAGGGAATCAATGACGTATACGTTGCGTCCTTCTTTTTCTTTCATATATTCCTCGGCGGCTGATACGGCTGAATTATAGCTTCCGGAAAGGGAGCTTGATATCGTTATACAGAATATGTTTTCGTAATCCTCAAAGGCAGCCTTCCATTCCGACGTGTTGGGGCACGACGAATGCGATTTTCCTTTGTAGCTTTCAAGATACGAAAGCATAGCGGGAAGATCAAGTGTTTGGTCGTCGGTAAATTCTTTTTCCGCCGTGCTTATCTTGAGCGGTACGGATGAGAAAGGAATATCGGATATCATACGAAGATCCGACGAAGAGTCGCTTACTATTTTAAAACTTGACATTATTTGCTCTCCGAAATTAGATTATCTGTTTTTTAAAACCACGTTGATTATATCAGCTTTCTTTCATTATGTCAAGTGGTTTTTCAAAAATTATTGACAAATGCGGACATTTGCTGTAAAATAACAGTATAGTGAACGATCGGGGGATTCTATGAAAAAATACGAGGCCATACTGTTTGATCTTGACGGCACGCTGCTGCCTATGGATATGGATACGTTTTCAAAAGGATATTTGCACAGCCTTGCAGGTGAGGTCGAAAAGTACGGCTACAAGGAAGAAACGCTTCTGCCTGCTATGTGGCGAGGTGTTGCGGCAATGGTGAAAAACGACGGAAAAAGGACGAATTACGACGTATTCTGGGATACGTTTGCATCCGTACTCGGAGAAAAAACATTGTCCGATATACCGTATTTTGATGCGTATTACGGCGGAAAATTCAACGAAGCCGTAAAGTTTACCTTTCCTACACCGTACGCAAAAAAGGTCGTCGAGCTTGCAAAAACGTATGCGGATAAAATAATATTGGCAACGAATCCTATGTTTCCGACGGTCGCTGTTGAAGCGCGGCTCAACTGGATAGGTCTTTCGTGCCGTGATTTCGATTACGCAACGGATTATTCAAACTCATCGTATTGCAAGCCCAATCCGTATTATTACACGGAAATAATGAAAAAAATGAACCTTGATGCAAAAAATTGCCTTATGATCGGCAATAACGCACAAGAGGATGCGGAAGCATCCCTCAAAGCAGGACTTTCAGCTTTCTTGCTTACCGAATGCCTTATATGCGAAAACAATATGCCCGAATGCCCGACGGGGGATTTTGATGCTCTTATGGAATTTTTGAAAAATTAAGGAGAAAAATATGAAAAAATTAGCCTTCGGTCTTATGCGACTCCCCATGACGAACGACGGAAAAGAAATAGATATATCACGTGTGTGCGATATGACGGACACTTTTATATCAAACGGATTCACTTATTTTGATACTGCCGCACCGTATCACGGCGGAAAAAGCGAGGAGATATTCAAGATTGCCGTATCTCAAAGATATCCGCGTGATGCGTACACGGTAACGGACAAGTTAAGTCTTTTTATGATAGAAAAAGCAGAGAATATGCAGGGCTTTTTTGATTCACAGCTTGAAAAGCTCGGTGTCGATTACGTCGATCTGTATCTTGTGCATTCGCTTTCGGAGAAGTCTTACGAAAAGGCTCAGCAGTTCGGTGCGTTTGAATTTGCACAGAAGCTTAAAGCCGAAGGCCGTGTAAAGCACGTCGGTTTTTCTTTCCACGACACGGCAGAGGTACTTGATAAGATACTTACAGAACACCCCGAGGCTGAATGTGTACAGCTTCAGATAAACTATCTTGACTGGGAGGACGACGGCGTACAGTCACGTAAATGCTACGAGGTCGCAAGAAAACACGGAAAACCGGTACTCGTTATGGAACCCGTAAAGGGCGGTGCGCTCGTTGATATATCAAACGAGGCAAAAGAGCTTATGAAACAAAAAGAACCGTCGCTTTCCGTTCCTTCGTGGGCGATACGTTTTGCGGCATCGCTTGACGGCGTTGAAATGGTCCTGTCGGGTATGAGCGACGAAGAGCAAATGGCAGATAATATAAGCTATATGAAGGATTTCAAACCGCTTACGGAAGAAGAATTTGATCTCGTTTTGAAATGTGCCGAGATAGTACGTAATGATATAACAATTAAATGTACGGCGTGCCGTTACTGCGTTGACGACTGCCCGATGAATATCGCCATCCCCGAATATTTCAGAATATACAACGATTACAAACGCTTCGGAATACCCAAGGCGAACACGTACAGAGGACAGTATAATGCGCTTTTGAAGGAGCACGGGGCAGCGTCAGCCTGTATCGAGTGCGGAATGTGTGAAGAACACTGCCCGCAGAAGCTCCCTGTGAGAGAATTGCTTAAATCCGTATCCGATATGCTTGATTAAGGAGAAAAAATATGAAATTTACAATGTTTGAAAAACAGTCGCACAGTATAAAAATGAAGGCGGCAACGGTTATGGCATCGGTCATACTCGCAGTTGCACTTCCGTGGATGTTCCACGCATTGGGACGTGTTTTGAATATAGGCACGTCGGCCGGGGAAATATTTTTGCCGATGCACTTTCCCGTTATGATTGCGGGATTTCTTGCAGGACCTGCCGCAGGACTTGCCGCAGGTATTCTCTCGCCCGTTATAAGCTTTATGATAACGGGTATGCCTGCGCCGCTTATGCTTCCGTTCATTGCCATTGAACTTGCAGCTTACGGAGCAGTATCGGGTGCTGTATCAAACGTACGTATGAACGGTACGTTGAAGGTTCTGGCAGTTCAGGCAGCGGGCAGAGCTGTAAGAGCTGTCGCAATACTTTTTGCCGTATACGCTTTGTCATCAAAGGTAAACGCACACATCATATATACAAGCATCGTAACGGGGCTTCCCGGCATTGCTTTACAGCTCCTTACAGTGCCTTATATAGTTAAGAAAATGAAAAATGAATAACGACCTTCAAAAAGCAAAGGAACTTTTAAAAGAGGGCTATACGTTTTCAGCCGTTATGGGAGACGATAAAAAAACAAGCAACGAAAGAGGGGTAAAACCATTGCTTTCATTGCTTGATGAAGGTGCTGTGCTTTCGGGATATTCCGCGGCGGATAAAGTCGTAGGTAAGGGCGCGGCGCACCTTTACGTCTTGCTTGACGTGCGGTGTGTCTATGCACATACGGTAAGCGTTCCTGCGTACGAGCTTTTGAAAAACCACGGAATAGAGGTTGAATATTCAACCTTGACCGACGGTATAAGAAACAGAAAAAACACGGGAATGTGTCCTGTTGAAAGTGCAACGCTTGATATAGACGACAGCGAATACGCACTTGAAGTGATAAGAAAGACACTCAAAGCATTATAGTATATTTTTAATTTCACAAAGATCGTAGACCGTACAGTCGGGGATGATATCTCCGCTGTGCGGTTTTCTTTGACGGTTGAACCATACGGTGCGTATTCCGTAATTTTTACCGCCTGCTATATCGGCTGTCAAAGAATCACCGATAATAACCGTATCATCTTTTGAAATTTCGGGGAAGTGTTCCATACATCTTTCAAAAAACAGCGCCATCGGCTTTTGGCACCCTACGTCACCTGATGCAAATATCTTGTCGAAATAATCAAGCATACCTGCCTTTTTCAACCGTCCGTACTGCCTTTCGTACGATGCATTGCTTGCGGTACATAAAATGTACTTTTTACTCAAATATTCAAGAATATCGAGCGAGCCTTTTATCGGTACGGCAGACATGGAAGCGTAGTGCCTGAAATTTTCTTCGAAAGCTATTCCGTCACAGTCAATACCCAAAACCGTGAATATGTGCGTCCAACGCATACCGTAAAGCTGTTCCTTCGTAAGGCTTCCGTCCTCTATTTTTGTCCACAGAAGATCGTTGTACGGTCTGAATACTTTGTATATTTCATCGCTGTATTCGATGCTCGCATCCTCACAGCATCTTTTTATGGCATATTTCGAGCATTCTTCAAAATCAAGTAACGTATCGTCAACGTCAATAAAAACAAGCTTCATATTTTTTATCCTTTCTTTCCTGATTTTACTACTTATGAACGTACCTGTCAAGTGAAAAAGAAAAATGCAAAAACTTTTTTAAAAACCAAAAGCTAAAATATTGACATTTCAACAAACGTATTATATAATAAGTGGTGCAAATTCATAATAACGAGGTAGTTAAATGGGCGGTTTTTTTGGGGTAGTATCAAAGGAAGACTGTGTTTTTGAACTGTTCTACGGAACAGACTATCATTCGCATCTCGGAACACGCCGTGCAGGTATGGCAACGTACGGTGTGGAAACGGGCTTTGACAGATCTATCCATAATATAGAGAATTCTCCCTTCAGAACGAAATTTTCGTCCGAAGCAACGGAGATGAAAGGAACGATGGGTATAGGCTGCATCTCGGATTACGAGCCTCAGCCCGTGCTTATGCGTTCACACCACGGAACGTTTGCGATAACGACCGTCGGAAGGATCAACAACGCAAACGAGATAGTTGACGAGATAGTTAAGGATAAAACTCACTTTTTTGAAATGCGTAACGGTGAGATAAATCCGACGGAGCTTGTCGCATCCATAATAAATCAAAAAGAAAATTTCGTTGACGGTATACGCTACGCTCAAGAGATCATAGACGGATCTGTAAGTATGCTGATACTGACACCGAGAGGGGTCTATATAGCAAGAGATAAGCTCGGAAGAACGCCGATATCCGTCGGCGTACGCGAGGACGGATACTGCGCAAGCTTTGAAAGCTTTGCATATCTCAATCTCGGATATAAGCCGTATAAGGAGCTTGGCCCCGGTGAGATAGCGGTAATGACGCCCGATAAAGTCGTAACGCTTTCCGATCCCGGTAAAAAGATGAAGATATGCACATTCCTCTGGATATATTACGGATATCCCGCATCATCGTACGAAGGAAAGAGCGTTGAGGAAGTCAGATACAAGTGCGGTGAGCTTTTGTCGAAGCGCGACGACGTTACTCCCGATATAGTTGCAGGTATTCCCGATTCGGGAATTGCGCACGCAATAGGATATGCTACGTGCTCGGGATTTTCTTACGCACGTCCGTTTATAAAGTATACACCCACCTGGCCGCGTTCTTTTATGCCGCCGACGCAGGTGAAGCGTAACCTTATTGCCAAAATGAAGCTTTTGCCCATACACGATCTTATCGACGGAAAAAGTCTGTTGCTCATAGACGACTCGATAGTACGCGGAACACAGCTTCGTGAAACAACGGAATTTCTCTACGAAAGCGGAGCAAAGGAAGTACATATAAGACTCGGATGCCCGCCGCTTTTGTACAGTTGTAAGTATCTCAATTTCTCACGTTCCACCTCGGAAATGGAGCTTATAACAAGAAGAGTTATAAAAGAACTTGAAGGTGACGATCCTTCCGAAGCGGTGCTCAAAGAATATGCAGATCCCGAATCGGAAAGATACGCAAAAATGATCGACGTTATATGCAAAAAGCTTCACTTTACGTCGCTCAGATACCACCGCCTTGACGATATGATAGAGGCAACGGGACTTCCTTCCGAATGTCTTTGTACGTATTGCTGGAACGGAAAAGAATAAAAAATTAAAAAAAATCAACGGAGACACTTCGCAAAGAAGCAGTCTCCGTTTTTAATATGCCAAAATATATATCATCGTTCGCAGACAATATCATACCAAAGATTCACCTCCCCTTTTTTGCAAAGAAACGGATACCAATAAGGCACACTCTGTAAAAAGTGTGCCTTAAGTCATTTTTTGTTTAAGTTAAAAGCATTATTTCGGTAACAGCGGATGCATATTTGGTATAATTCGGCGTAGTACTCTTTGAATGAAGTCTGCAATGATTTGTCTGTTTCGGAACAGTTACCGATATTACCGTCTGCAGCTTCGGTGCGCTGTACGTCTGTTCCGTTTTCAGGGTGTTTAGCTTTTCCATATGAGAAAGGAAAAGACCGGGAAAACCAAAAGAAAATATATTTTCGGTTATTTTGACACCGTCAAGACAGACGGAAAAGACAGTCCCGCCGAATTTTGCGGAAACCGTAAACGTAAAGTGCGTTTTTGCAACCGATACCGAAAGGATCGTCAAAGCTATAATGACGGAAAGAATGCTGTCGGCTATGGATACGGTGTCTTCTTCACAGATGAATGAATACGATACGTTGCTTTTTTCGGGAAACTTTTCTTTGTATCTCTGTACGGCACAGCCGATATAAGAGTTGATATCTTCTTTTTTGATATGCCGGCAATTGACACCGGAAAGTAAGGCAATACTGCCGAAAAAGTCAATAGCCGAGGACGTGTTTGCCGACAGACGTCTATTGCCCGCACTCGCCTTTTCAGCGTATTTATATTCGATCATATACCTTGCAAGCAACAGCTCGTCCGATGAATTTGAAAATACGTCGCTGAAATATATCTGATACGTTGCGTTGTTCAAGCTTGTAACGCACGCAAGATATTCTTTTTCGTTCACGGTAAGCACGGCTGTATAAGGAAAGCTTTTGTCATAGCCGTGCGAAAGAGGTCTCAGATGCACAACGTCGCCTATGTGCATGCTGATCTCTTTTGTTGAACTGAAATTATAATCCACTATTTCGTTGAGAAGGTTTACCGTTATCATCGGTAATTCTTCGTTATAGTAAGCTGAAAAGGGCTTGTATGAGGGTGTCATATCATTAACTCTTTTTGCGGTTAGTTTTTATTTTTTCGTTTTGCGAAAGTTTTTCGTCGGGTAATATTTCGATGTTGCTTTCTTTAAGCTTTTCTTCGTTGAGATAAAGGGCTTTCAGCTGTTTGCCGCCTGTTAAAAACTTTCTTTCCTGGCGGATATAGCCGTTTTCAAGCATTTTCGTCATTATTTCGCGTACCGTTTCTTTGTCTTCGTTATACTTTTCGGCAACGGCTTCCATTGCTGATAAAAACGTGATGTAACGGCGCTGATGGCGCAAGGCTTTTTGTGATGCAAGATAGTTTACGACCATTGATATGCGTATGCTTTCAAGCTCGGAGTCTGTCGGTATCTCCTCATATGAAGACGCGGCATTTTTAAGCATACCCGAAAGACAGTCGCGCACAGCGTAAACTATGACGTTTTTTTTGCAGGTGTTCGTAAGAAATTTAACGACAGATGTGAAATGCCCGTCCCCTGTGAAAATTATAAACGTGTCGATATCTTTTGCAAACATCGCCCTTTGATATATGATGTCAAGCATAATAAAATCTGTAAAGTCTTTTTTGTAGTGCTGGCTCGTGTTTTGCGTTTCTATGACGTTGTTTGTAACTTCTCTTATGGCAGGTATTTCGTAACGCATACCGGGGTTCGAGAAGTCCCCGAAAAAGAACATATCAACTACGTTGTATTTCTTATCAAGCTCATTTTTCCAGCGCTTGATCTCGGGACGCCGTGAATATAGTTTGTACATTGAAACGTGCCAGTGCTCATAGTCCACGAAAACGAGGGCGTTTTTTCTTTTTTGCCCGAATATTTTATCTATAAAACTTATGGTTTTCTTCCTCCTTTCCGCTTTCCGACATAGAATTATACCATAGCCGAATATGTTTGTCAAGCATAGAGTTTAAGAAAGAATCACTGTTTTTGATTTTATTAAAAGATATGGTAAAAAATGAAAAAACCGCTTGACAAAAGGGAAATTCTTGATATAATTAAATCAGAAGAGATAATTTAGTGTGTATAAATTATCCTCTATACCGAAAAAGGAGGGTATCATTATGAAAAAATTACTGTGCTTGGTGACTTGTTTTACTGTGATGCTGTCGGCGTTTTCCATAGCATCGTATGCCGACAAAGAGATAACATTAGAAGAAGCAACCGTACTGGTGAAAGGACTTTCTGAAATACATGATATGCTGTTCCATGATAAAGGTATAGATGTTGTGAATGGATATGCTGATGATGAATTGAATAAAGAATTAAACGATGTCTTCTCACGGGAAAGTGTAAATTTTTTACTTCCCATTGATGGATATAAGAGCGTTTCAGATTGGGAAAGGTATTTTAAATCATTTTTAACTGATGAATATGTGTCTACACATAATATGTTCATAGGCGGGCTGTATGCTCATGAGGGGAAAGTATATATAGGAGAAGCGCATTCCTCAGCTCCCTGTTATCCTGTGATAAACGATGATGATATAGGTAGTGCTGTTCGTTTGGTAGACGGTAATACCGTTATGGTGACAGCATTGTATGATTACGAAAATACTTGTGAATATGAGGTTGACTTCGAATATACAGAAAACGGTTGGCGTATATCAGGTGGTGATGCGGTACATCAGTTTTTAAAAGTAATACCTAAGAATCCCGAAACGGCTGACAGTGTAACACCTGTTATCATATGCCTGCTCGTGTCCTACATCGGTGTCGGCGTAATGCTCAAAAAACGCAGACGCGGGTATATGTGTTAACTTTGATTTTACATCAGATGCTTATAAAAGGAAGGTGATTTTATGAAAAAGATTTTTTCTATCATTATTTGTTCCGCTCTGCTTTTGGTTGTTTTTGCAACCGCTTCATTCGCAAATCCTAAAATAACTTTGGATGAAGCGGAAGATCTTATACGTCAAATGGTTGATTTTAAATATACTGTTTTAGGTGATGTTGAAGACAGTGAATATATAATAGATATTCAAAAGTTACGAGGCGATCCCGTCACTGATAAAACGGTTATAAAAGAACTTCGTGAACAAACGGGAATTGACGAAAGCAATGAGGGTATTATATTTTATGAACTTCAGGGAGAGTACGGCAAAGCGTCGTTTTGGTTTGATCGTTTAAAAAATTTTTTAACTGATGAATATGTCGAGGAGAATTTGGAGCTTGACTATGCACTTGTTCGGGTAGGAGAAAGTGCATATACCGTGTCAAGCATAGCGTATGATCTGGCGCCGGGTTATCCGACTTTGGCATACGGAAAATCTATAAGCGAATGTATAACAATTATTGACGATGATACGGTAATGTTTGAAGCATCATACGGCTATGAGGATACAAAACGTCAAATAAATTTTGAATATACCGAAAACGGTTGGCGTATTTCAGGTGGCGAAGGTGCAGAGAGCTTTCTCCGTTATGCTTGGAAAAACAGTAATACACAAAATCCCGAAACGGCTGACAGTGTAACATCTGTTATCGTTTGCTTGCTTGCATCTTCTTTCGGTGTCAGTGTAATTCTTAAAAAACGCAGATACGGACACACGGTGTGACGTTACGCCGAAAATACTTTGTTAATTTGATTTGCGGAGGTTTGGTTATGAAAAGACTAACAGCTTTATTTCTTTGCATCACTTTGTTTTCAGCTTTGTTATTAACAGGTGCAAATGCCGAACCTGCTATAACAAAAGCTGAGGCGGCAACGCTTATAGAAAAAATGAACGGTTATCATAAAACTTTGAGTGATACGAATGGCGACATAAATATACACGATCTTAATGGTACAGAAGTTACGGATAAAGAAACATACGACCGCCTTTTTAAGTTAAGCGGACTTTCACCGTCCGATGATCTTATATTCTATCTTCTTGACGGCGATTACGGCACCCCATCATTTTGGTATGATCATATAGGTCAATTTTTGACTGATGATTATATACGTAATAATGTACGATTTAATTGGGCGATTTTTATGCTCGATGATAAAATATACCGCGTTGATTCATTGTTCTTTGAGGTGACACCGGGGTTGCCGGGGCTTATATCTGACGGTAAACCTATTGAAGATCGCATAACGCTGATTGACAATGACACAGTTTTACTTGAAGCGTATTACAAAAAAGATGGACTGACAAAATATGAAGTCGATTTTGAATATACGGATAACGGCTGGAGAATATGCGGCGGTGAAGCAACGGAGCAGTTTATGTATTATGCAATTGCACACGATAACACAAACCCCGAAACGGCCGACAGTGCAACATCTGTTATCGTTTGCTTGCTTGCATCTTCTTTCGGTGTCAGTGTAATTCTTAAAAAACGCAGATACGGACACACGGTGTGACGTTACGCCGAAAATACTTTGTTAATTTGATTTGCGGAGGTTTGATTATGAAAAGACTAATATCTTTATTTCTTTGTATTACCTTGTTTTCGCCTTTACTTCTTATATCTGTGAGTGCCGAGCGGGCAATAACGAAAACGGAAGCGGCAGAGCTTATTGACAAAATGTATAAGTTCAAAGAAACGATTGGGGGCACGAATACAGATATATTTTTAGGCGAACTTCCCAAAAAAACTGTAACAGACCGATCTGTGTACGAACGCTTATGTGAAAAATTAAGATATAAACCTGAAATGGAACTTTTATCACTGCCTGAAGGCGAATATGGTACACTTTCTTTTTGGCATGACCACATAAAAAAATTCATGACAGATGATTATGTTGAAAATAATGTGATTTTGCGTTTTGGACTCATTGAACTTGATGATAAAGTCTATATGATAGACCCCGTAGCGTATATGGAAGTGCCGGGCTTTCCGCATTTATGTGAATGTGGACTTTCACTTGAGGATCACTTGACGCTGGTTGACAGCGATACAGTCTTACTTGAAGCACATTTTGACGGATTTGATCCGACAAAATACGAAGTTGATTTTGAATATACGGATAACGGCTGGAGAATATGCGGCGGCGAAGCAACGGAGCGATTTATGCGTCGCGCAATTGCACACGATAACACAAACCCCGAAACGGCTGACAGTGCAACACCTGTTATCATATGCCTGCTCGTGTCCTCCATCGGTGTCGGCGTAATGCTCAAAAAACGCAGACACGGGTAAATGTTTTAACTTCGATAGCCGAATATGTTTGTCAAACATAGAGCTTAAGAAAAAATCACTGCTTTTGTTTTTTTAAAAGATATTGTGAAAAATGAAAAAACCGCTTGACAAAAGGGAAATTCTTGATATAATTAAATCAGAAGAGATAATTTAGTGCGTATAAATTATCCTCTGTACCGAAAAAGGAGAATATCATTATGAAAAAATTATTGTGTTTAGTGACTTGTTTTACTGTGATTCTGTCGGCGTTTTCCATAGCATCGTATGCGGATGAAGCCATTACGCTTGATGAAGCGAACGCTTTGATTGATGAGGTAAAAGAACTGTCGACAATTCTTTTCGGCGGCGGCATAGATGAATATATATCTTCCGAAAAAGCAAGCCAGGACGTATGCGACGGAATAAGCAAGGAGTACGGCGGTATTTTTGCATACGGACACGTATTTTGTGCAAAAGAGGGCACGGAAAGCGTTGAATACTGGCAGAATAAGCTGAAAGGATTCTTTACGGAAGAATATATTGCAAAGTCGAATATCCTTTATTATAAAAGCGGTATGATGGCGTATGACGGAAACGTTTATTTTGTTGACGGTATGGTGAAAAACGTTACTTTCCCAAGCCGCGGAATGTCAAAAGGTGAAGTTACGGTGACGCTTGAAGATAAAGACACTGCTATACTGTCGGCTTATTATAAAGATTCGGACGTTACGGAAACGTATAAATTTGAATTTGAAAATACACAGGACGGATGGCGTATTTCGGGCGGATCTGCAGCAGACGGATATATCGGCGCAAAGCTTGACAATCCCCAAACATCAGACACCGCACCTTTTATTACTGTTTGTATGCTTGTTTCAATACTCGGTGTCGGCGTAATACTCAAAAAACGCAGATACGGACACACGGTGTGACGTTACGCATCGGTACATGCTGTAATGATCAATTTTATAACAGAAAAAACATGTGCAACTTGCAAAGAATTTCAAAAAGAGAGATATAATGTATAAGATATTATCTTTGATATTGAGTGTGACAATATTCGTTTCAATGTTTTCAATCGCTTCATTTGCCGGTGAAAAGATAACGAAAGAAGAAGCCGAAGCACTTATTGACAGTATGCAAAAAACGGTTGGAATATATAACGGTGATATAGATGAATACGTTGATTCTGCCGTAAGCGATGAGCTTAATGCGGAGTTAAACAGATATTTTAACGTCAGCCATATAAAGTTTTATATTCCGAAAGAAGAATACAGAACAGTAGAGTGGTGGAGAGAAAATTATCTCGGATCTATTTTTACCGAGGAATTTATTTCTCAAAATGAGCTTTTTAAAGAAGGCTTAAAAAATTACAACGGTGATGTGTATCTTTGTGAAGGCTATGCATCAGCTCCCGGTTATCCGTTGCTTGATAATGATTATAAAAGCAATATTCTCATATCCTCCGATGCGACAGCAATGGTTAAAGTGCACGGGTATTTTGATGGAACTGATGACGTTCAGATGAAAAATGTTGCAGTGAACTTTGAATACACGGATAACGGATGGCGCATTTCGGGCGGCGAGGCTGTAGTAAGTATATTGCATTTGTACGATAATCCCCAAACATCAGACGCCGCACCTTTTATTACTGTTTGTATGCTTGTTTCAATACTTGGTGTCGGCGTAATGCTCAAAAAACGCAGAGCAAGATAATTAAATACAAAAGCGGCAGCTTTTTTACCTTGTCGGTATTAAGCTGCCGTTATTTTTATTTGTGTGTTATTTCCGAAAACATTGACGTTGTGCGTTTCAGTATTCCGTTCATATGTGCTATTGCAACACCGTAATTTACTATCGGTTTTTTGTACTGACTGCAGATGCTCATTCTGTATTTCATCTCTTTTTCTGTAAGCATACAGCCGCCGCAGTGCAAAACGAGTGCAACGTCGGAAAGATCGTCTTCAAACTCACCGCCCGAGGTGAATTTGAAATTAAGCTCCTTTTGCGTATACTTTCGTATAAGTGCGGGAAGCTTTACCGTTCCTATATCCTTACAGCTTCGTCTGTGTGTACAGCCTTCGGAAATAAGCACCGTATCTCCGTCTTTTAAATCCGATATTGCATATGCGCCGTTCACAAGCGTTTCAAGCTCTCCTTTGTATCTTGCAAAAAGGATAGAAAACGACGTAAGCTGTATATCATCCGGTAAAAGGGAAGATACTTTTGCAAATACCTGCGAGTCTGTTATGACGATATCGGGCTTTTTATTAAGGGATGCCAATACACTTGTAAGCTCACTCGGCTGACAGCATATACACATACATCCGTTGTCAAGCAGATCGCGTATCGTCTGCTGCTGCGGCAGAATTATTCTGCCTTTCGGCGCCGCCTCGTCAATGGGTATAACGAGAACGGCAAGCGAGCCCTTCGGCAATATGTCGGAAACTATACGCTTTCCGTTTTCCTTTTGGGAAAATTCTTCCGCCATTTTCGCTTTAAGTGCATCAATTCCGTCACCGCTTTTTGCACTTACGTATATACCGTTTTCCTTTACTTCCGCAAGATCCGATTTGTTATAAACGGTAAGGTACGGAATGCCCCGTGCCTTTATATCTTCAAGAAGCTCTTTGTCAAAGTCCGACATCCCACGGGATGCGTCAATGACGAGAACAGCGGCATCGACCGATGCCAAAATACGGCGTGATACCTTTACACGCTCGTCACCGAGCGATCCTTCGTCGTCGAGTCCCGGTGTGTCGATTATCGTAACCGGACCTATCGGCAAAAGCTCCATTGACTTTTTTACAGCGTCCGTCGTCGTTCCGGGAGTGTCCGAAACGACGGATATGCTCTGATTCGTTACTGCGTTTACAATGCTTGATTTCCCCGCATTTCTTGCGCCGAAAAATCCTATTGTAAGTCTTTCGCCCGAAGGCGTACTGTTAAGTCCCATAACGACCTCTTAAAATCTGAAATCACGGCGGTTGGAGTTTTTGATGTCCTCAATATTCGCCCTTGCTATGGCTTTTACCTTTTCGTTTGTTATCTTTTCAAGCTGTTTGTCTATCATCTTATAGCCTGCGGCTTTCGTTTCTTCGCTGCCGTAGTCAACGAGATATTCGGTTAAAGTCATAAGAGCGTTCGGATGACAGCAGTTTATTATCTGTCCTGTCTTGCAAAGACTCATAAATCTGTCGCCGGTTCTGCCTTCACGGTAACAAGCGGTACAGAATGACGGAATGTGTCCGTTATCTATAAGCCAGTGTACGACCTCGTCGAGCGTTCTCTGGTCCGAAACGTCGAACTGCTCCGTGTCGTGGGGGCGTTCTTCGCAAGCGTAACCGCCGACAGACGTACGTGAGCCGCCGCTTACCTGCGAAACACCGAGACGCAGAAGCTTTGAGCGTACCTCTTCCGTTTCTCTTGTCGAGATGATAATGCCCGTGTAGGGAACCGCAAGGCGGATACAAGCCGTTATTTTTTCAAATATTTCATCGCTTATGGAGTTGTCGAACTGCGTAGGATCGACGTCGTCCGCGCGTTTTATTCTCGGTACGCTTATCGTGTGAGGTCCGACACCGTGAACAGCTTCAAGATGTTCTGCGTGCATAAGAAGACCTGCGAATTCATACTTGTAAAGCTCAAGACCGAACAACACACCGAGACCTACGTCGTCAATACCGCCCTGCATTGCTCTGTCGTGTGCTTCCGTGTGGTATGCGTAATCGTGCTTAGGACCTGTGGGATGAAGCTTCAGATAGCTTTCCTTATGATACGTTTCCTGGAAGAGGATGTACGTACCTATTCCCGCATCCTTGAGCTTTTTGTAGTTTTCGACAGTTGTTGCGGCAATGTTTACGTTTACTCTGCGTATTGCACCGTTTTTGTGATTTACGCTGTATATCGTGTTGATACATTCAAGAATGTACTCGATGGGATTGTTTACGGGGTCCTCGCCCGACTCGATAGCCAGACGCTTGTGCCCCATATCCTGAAGTGCTATGACTTCCGCTTTTACCTCTTCCTGTGTCAGCTTCTTTCTCGGAATAGTCTTGTTTTTCAAATGGTAGGGACAGTAAACACAGCCGTTTACACAGTAGTTTGAAAGGTAAAGCGGTGCGAATATAACGATTCTTTCACCGTAAAACGCAAGCTTTATCTCCTCTGCCACCTTGTAGATCTTTTCGATCATTTCGGGATCTTCGCAGGCAAGAAGGACTGATGCTTCTCTGTGAGAAAGTCCACGGCACGTGTAACCCGTTTCCGTTTTTACGGGACGTGCTTTTTCGATTATAGAGTCAATAAGCTCTAAATTGTTTTTGTTTTCCTCAGCATACGCCAAGGTTTCTCTTATTTCCTCATCGCTTATAAATTCTTCCGCTTTGAGTGATCTGGGATCATATTTTGCCATTTTATTTTTCCTTTCTTTAGGGTCAGAATTTCTTTCCCTTTAGATAAAT
Organism: Eubacteriales bacterium; assembly: GCA_045545665.1. Classification (GTDB taxonomy): domain Bacteria; phylum Bacillota; class Clostridia; order Oscillospirales; family CAG-272; genus RGIG7213. The sequence continues at coordinate 28,613 of JAZQBL010000003.1, read as the reverse complement.
TTATTTTGCATAATCTCCTCGGTCAACGACCGTTTCGTAGCCTATTTCCGCAAGGCTTGCCATGATGTTTGCAAGGTTTTCTCCCGCTTCGCTTCCCGTATACGCCTTTCCGTTGTAAAGCATATATTTTTCTCTCACCGATGACGGTGAAAGATTCGGCATTATGACGTTTGCACCCGACATTATTCCTTTTTCACGTCCGCCGACAGATACCGAACCGAGAGCTGTCGTTGCGGGCAGTAAAATATTCGGATGTATCAGCCGTATGAGTGACAGAAGATAACACGTAAGATCGGCATCTCCTGCCGGGAAATCCGCAAAAGGTGTGTCACAGTGCGGAATAAACGGGCCTATACCGCACATTTGCGGATCAAATTCTTCAATAAATTTCAAATCACTTGCTATATGCTCTGCTGTCATAAACGGTGATGATACCATAAATCCGACTCCGACCTGAAAGCCGAGTGATTTCAGATCGTTCAAGCACCGCAGCCTCTCATCATATGACATATTTTCGGGATGAAGCGCTTCGTAGTGCTTACGGGTTATGGTTTCGTGACGCAAAAGATATCTGTCAGCCCCGGCTTCCCTCAGACGCTTGTAGCTGTCGAACGAGCGTTCACCCAGAGAAAGCGTTACGGCACATTCGGGGTATTTTGCCTTTATTGACGTTACTATGTCGCAAAGAACGTCGTCTGTAAAATATCCATCCTCACCGCCTTGCAAAACAAAGGTACGGAAGCCGAGGGAATAGCCTTCGTCACAGCAAGAAAGTATCTCGTCCTTTTTCAGTCTGTAACGGGAACACAGGCTGTTGCTTTTTCTGATACCGCAGTAATAGCAGTCGTTTTTGCAAATGTTCGATATTTCAATAAGTCCGCGTATGAAGACTTTGTTTGAGTATACCTTTTTCCTTTCCTCGACTGCTTTTGCACGGGCATAGTCATAGGTATCGTCACGGAAATTTTTTACAAGATGCTCGTATTCTTCAAGCGGCAGTGAATGTTCTGCTGCAAGCTTATCAATAAGTTCAAAGGTGAACATCAGATACCTCCCGAATACACAGTTTTAACGCTTACTCCGTCAAGTCTTCCTATCTTACCCGAAAGTGCGGATATAACGTCCTGCGGAGCATCGACGGCAACGCTTATAATATTAATATTTTTTTTGCGGTACGGGATACCCATTCTTCCTATGATGCAGTCGCCGTATTCGTGCAAGAGGGAATTGACGCTCTCTGCCGAATCGTACTTTTCAACTATTATGCTTATAAGCGCTACTCTCGTTTCCATGATATCTCCTTTGCATCTGCTCTATAATATGATAACTCAAAAATATGAATACGCTATATTTATTTTAAATCAAAAAAATGAAATTAATTGTATAAGCTTGGGTATATCATTAATTCACAAAAAAATTCGACGTTTTTTGTGCATAATTGATATTGAAATCACAGCTTTATTGTGATAGAATATTCGTCACGACCGTTGAAGCTTTGGGAATTGCTTTGCAAGACCGAAGGCGGAGGGCGCTCTGGAGAATCCCATAAACCGTATGGGTGCCGAAGGTGCAAGGCGAAAGCCGAATCTCTCAGGCAAAAGGACAGAGCGGGCAGAACTATGTCCGAGTATTTCCTTTTTCTCCGCTATTTCAGCGGATTTTTTTTTGTTTTTACAGGAGGCGTTTATGGACGCAGTTTTAAAGGTTGTTCAGACTGTAAATGCATACATGTCTGACTACATTCTTATTGTATTGCTTGTCGGTGTCGGTATCTTTTATTCCGTCAAGACAAGATTTGTTCAGATCCGTTGCTTCGGCGAGGGTATGAAAAGAGTTTTCGGTAACTTCTCAATGAAGGGCGGAAAACAGAAAAGCGGTCTTTCTTCATTCCAGGCACTTTCCACAGCTATTGCCGCACAGGTCGGTACGGGTAATATCGTCGGTGCGTGCGGTGCTATTCTCGTCGGTGGTCCGGGTGCTATATTCTGGATGTGGATAATTGCATTTTTCGGTATGGCAACGATATATGCAGAGGCAGTTCTTGCACAGTCAACACGTGTTGTGAACTCCGACGGAAGCATTTCGGGCGGTCCCGTTTACTATATAAGAGAAGCATTTAAAGGCAAATTCGGTAAAATCCTTTCCGCTTTCTTCTCGGTAACTCTTATTCTCGCACTCGGATTTATGGGTACTATGGTACAGTCAAACTCCATAGCACAGAGCTGTAACGAGGCGTTCGGTATCCCCACGTGGTCTGTGGGTATCGTTCTTGTGCTTGTATCGGCGTTTATTTTCGTCGGCGGTATACAGCGCATTGCATCCGTTACCGAAAAGATAGTTCCGTTTATGGCTGTTCTTTACATTCTTCTCAGTATCGTTGTGCTTGCTGTAAATATAACACGTGTTCCCGAAGCGTTTGCTCTTATATTCAAGTACGCTTTCGCACCGCAGGCGATAATCGGCGGCGGTATCGGTGCGGCACTTAAATCCGCTATAAGCCAGGGCGCAAAAAGAGGACTTTTCTCAAACGAGGCAGGTATGGGTTCAACTCCCCACGCACACGCAATGGCAAACGTAGAAAAACCCCACGATCAGGGCGTTGTTGCAATGATAGGCGTATTTATAGATACGTTCGTTGTTCTTACAATGACAGCACTTGTTGTTATCACGACGCTTTATACAAACGGCGGTCCTTTGGCTGACGGAAGCGAAGACGGATACACAAAGGCGAACCTTATGCAAAATGCATTTGCGACCGTTTTCGGCGACAGCCTCGGCAGTGCTCTTATTGCTGTTTGTCTTTTGTTCTTTGCTTTTTCAACTATAATCGGCTGGAACTTTTTCGGTAAGATCAACGTTCAGTATCTTTTCAGCAAAAAGCTCTCCGTGCTTATCTATTCGATAATCGCTGTTGGGTTTATTTTCCTCGGTTCTATCCTTTCAAACGATCTCGTCTGGGAGCTTGCCGATATGTTCAACTTCCTTATGGTCATCCCCAATGCGATCGCACTGTTCGCCCTTTCCGGGGTCGTCGTAAAGTGCCTCAAGAAGAAATAATTCAATCTGGTTATATAAAAAAGCTACAATTTGGCTATTTAAATCATATCAAAAAACGTGTATAATCGGTATATCAAGAATCAAAGGAGATTTTTATGTCGTATAAAAGAGTTTTAACAATTCAGGATATATCCTGTTTCGGTCAGTGTTCGCTGACGGTCGCCCTGCCTGTCATATCTGCCTGCGGTATTGAAACGTGCGTTTTGCCTTCCGCTGTTTTATCTACACATACGGCGGGCTTTTCGGGATACACGTTTACCGATCTTACCGATGATATGCCGAAAATAAAGGACCATTGGGTAAAAGAGGGTATTAAATTTGATGCCGTATACACAGGTTACCTCGGTTCTGCCAAGCAGATACAGTACGTAAAGGATATCTACGCAGCTACCGCGGAAAACGGTTTTCTTGTAGTTGATCCCGCTATGGCTGACAACGGAAAGCTTTATCCCGGCTTTGACGGTGCATTTGTCGAGGAGATGAAAAAGCTTTGTTCTGCGGCTGACTACGTTGTACCCAATATCACAGAGGCTTGTATGCTCACGGGTGTTGAGTATAAAACGGAGTACGACAGAAATTATATCGACGGAATAATAAACGGTCTTACGGACATAGGATGTAAAAATATCATTCTTACGGGCGTAAGATATAACGAAGGTAAAACGGGTGTTGTCGTCGTTGAAAACGGCAAATACGATTATTATGAGCACGACCTGCTTCCGAACAGCTGTCACGGCACGGGCGATATATACGCCTCTGCGTTCGTCGGCGCACTTTTAAACGGAAAAAATGCGTATCTTTCCGCAAAAATAGCCGCAGATTATACAGTTGAATGTATAAAAGCAACGGCGCAGGAGGAAAATCACCCGTACGGTGCAAAGTTTGAACCCGTGCTGTTCAAGCTTATAGAAATGCTTAGATAAAAGGTAATTATGAAGAGAACTAAACTTGCGGACAGAGAATACACAGACTATACAAAAGGCGAAGAGATATTCAATATGGTAAGCCACATAGTCGGTGCGGCGATAGGTGTTGCCGTGCTGACACTGTGTGTTGTTTATTCGGCGGTAAACAGCGATGCCTGGGCAGTTGTAAGCAGTTGCATATACGGTGCATCCATGATACTGCTTTATACGGTGTCAAGCGTTTACCACGGTCTGCGTAAGAATACGGGCAAAAAGGTAATGCAGGTAATAGACCACTGTATGATCTATTATCTTATATCGGGAACGTATACTCCCGTCGTGCTGTGCGCCTTAAGACCCGAGCATCCCGTGTGGGCTTGGGTAATATTCGGTATCGTCTGGGGCTGTGCGGCAACAGCGACCGTGTTTACGGCGATAGACTGGCAGAAGTATTCGAAAATGTCTATGTTCTGCTATCTCGGTATGGGCTGGTGTATCGTTTTTGCCATAAAACCAGCTGTCGCAACGATAGCTCCTGCAGGACTTTGGTTCATATTTCTCGGTGGTGTTGCCTATACGCTCGGCGCTGTTCTGTACGGGCTCGGCAATAAGATAAGATATATGCACTCCGTGTTCCACCTCTTTGTTATCGCCGGAAGTGTTTTGCAGTTTTTCGGAATAATATTCTACGTTTTATAATAAAAAATAAGCTGTATTAAATGTTGATTTTGACATTTAATACAGCTTTTTTTACTTAATACCATTCCGTACCCCGACGGGGAGGAAAGACCGCAAAGCGGTGTTTTTAAAAATACCGCGCAACAGAATAACTCAAGCTTAAATTATTATTCAAACTTTCTGTCATAAAGGCATGTGGCGATAAATACAACAAGACAGGATCCTGCATTGTGAACGAGCGCTCCCGTCACGGGATCAAGCAAGTTAAAAAGGGAAAGAATGATAGCCGCGGCGTTTATTATAAGGGATAATGATATGCTGAATTTTATTGTGTTAAGCGTCGCTTTTGCAAGACGTTTAAGATAAGGGAGTTTTTTGATGTCGTCACCGAGAAGAACGATTCCTGATGATTCTTCCGCAATATCGCTTCCGATACCGCCCATGGCAATTCCGACGTCGGCACGTTTGAGAGCGGGGGCGTCGTTCACTCCGTCACCTATCATACACACAGTCTTACCGCTTTCTTTTAGCTGTTCTATACACGCCACCTTGTCTTCGGGCAGAAGGTTTGCTTTTACGTTTTCGATGCCTGTTTTTTGTGCAAACATCCTTGCTGTTTCCGCATTATCACCTGTAAGCAAAACAGATGACACGTTTTGTTTTGAAAGTGCTTCGATAACGTCCTTCGAGTCCTCTCGGAGCTTGTCGGACAAAGCGATAATTCCGATAAGCTCACCGCTTTGAGAACAGATGACGAAAGCCTTGCCGTCATTTTTTAAATTCTCAAGTGCAGACAATGCTTCGTCCGAAAGAGTGATGCCGTTGTCTTTTATAAGTCTTTCGTTTCCGCACAGCATTTTATTGCCGTCAACGGATGCCGTTATGCCTTTTCCCGATTCTACCAAAAAATCCGTAACACCGACGCTTGATGTGTCGATGTTCAACTTTTTACAATGTTCAACTATGGCACGTGATATCGGATGACCGCTGAGACTTTCTGCGCGTGCGACGGATGAAAGAAGCTCTTTTTCCGATATCCCGAAGGGAATAACGTCGCATATTTCAAGTGAACCGTACGTGATAGTGCCTGTTTTGTCGAAGGCGACCGTGTCAACTTTGCCCATGTTTTCAAGCGCTTCACCCGATTTTATTATAACACCGTGCTTCGTTGCCTGACCTATTGCCGCCATTATAGCCGTCGGAGTTGCAAGAACGAGCGCGCAAGGACAGAAAACAACGAGAACGGTAACGGCGCGCTGTATATCAAACGGAGGAATAAAGTATGCGACGATTGCTATCAGAAGTGCGACGGGAACGAGGATACTTGCCCATTTGTCAGCCGTCCTGTGCATAGGAGCTTTCTTTTCTTCAGCTTCATTTATAAGACGGATGAGCTTGTTAAGAGAGCTGTTTTCTCCGACACACGTGACAACGGCATCAAATGCACCGAAACAGTTGACCGTACCGCAGAAAACTTCATCGCCGACTGTTTTGTCGTACGGCACGGATTCGCCCGTTACGATGGATTGATCGACTGACGTTTCGCCTTTTATTATCCTGCAGTCGGCAGGTATTTTTTCACCCGGGAGTATGCGTATTACATCACCTTCGCAAAGTGTGTCGGCTCGTATGATTTCTTCTTTTTCGCCGTTTAGCTTTCTTGCCGTGTCGGGGGCAATTTCCATAAGCTTTTTGAGTCCGCGTTTGGCTCTTTTTGTCGTCATATCTTCAAGCAGCTCACCTATAGCCATAATAAATGCAACTTCGCCTGCGGCAAACAGTTCGCCTATGTATATTGATGCACCCATTGCAATGGATATAAGAAGTGCGGATGATATTTTTGCAAGCCCCGTGTTGCGTATCAGCTTGCGTAAGGCGTTAAATAATAACGGCAACCCTGATAATATTACGGTTATTATTGCAGGATCGAAAACAAATTCGGTCTTTGTAAGACTTAAAATAAGGCTCAAAGCAAGGCAAACACCGCTTATTACAAGCGCTGTCTTGCTTTCGAGTATCTCAAACAGTATTTTCATAATATCACAATTCCTTTCTTGCAATTGCTCTGATGATATTATATGTGCTTTTGATGGAAAAATCAACACACAAACAAGCCATCGTGTAAGATACTGAACAAAATGTACGAAATGTACATTCTTTTCGCTTGACAGTGCCGGAATACAGATGTATAATAAAGTCGTAGGAGATGATAGTGTGGACAGAAGACAGCAAAAAACAAGGGCGCTTATTTTTAATTCATTCAATGCCTTGTTAAAAACAAAAAGATACGACCGCATAACCGTACAGCAGATAATCGACGGTGCAAACGTCGGACGAAGTACGTTTTATTCTCATTTTGAAACGAAAGACGATCTGCTCTACGAAATGTGCACGGATATTTTCGGCCACGTTTTTGCAAAGGAGCCGATAATGTGCGAGAAAACACACGATTTTTCTGACTGTGAGGCGGATCTCAAAACGAAGCTCACACACTTGCTTTACCACGTCAAGTACAGCAGATCCGATATTTCGGGAATACTTACCTGCGAGGGCGGAGAAGTGTTTATGAAATATTTCAAAGAGTATCTTTTACAGCTTTTTTCAGATCACATTGATGATTTTACACCGAACGTGCGGCAGGATTATTTATTAAACCACCTTTCCGTAAGCTTTGCCGAAACGGTCAAGTGGTGGATAAAGGACAAAACGCAGATCCCGCCCGAACAGCTTTCCGAGGATTTTTTATCTCTTATACCGAAAAAAGTATAGAAATTGTTTTAAAAACGAAGATCTCCTGACAAATTTCAAACTCGTCAGGAGATCTTTTAATCTGATTTTAAATATGATTTTGAATATTCAACGGCGTCTGACGGAGAGATCTTTGATCTGTTGGTTATGGATAAAAAAACTCTCGGGAAATTGTGAAACGCCTTTATATATCTGCTTACCGTTTCTGTATATCCTTTTCTTTTTTCTGTTACGCTGTTGATACAGACAGACAATATCAGGTGCATTTGAAAAATGATGTCTCTGTATTCGGGGGAATGATCCGATCTCTCTTCAGCTTCTTTCAGTAATTCGGAAAACTGATCTGTGTCGTAATTGTATTCGACTTTCAACACGGTTCTTATTTGCTCTGCCTGCGAAAGGGATATGCTGTCAGCTCCTATGCACGCAGTCAGAAATTGCATAGCCGAAAGAGAAGAAATCAATTTATCCTGATTGTGTTTCCGTGATAGTTTATTGAAGTCCCGGGTTTTTAAACTGATCGACGTGTTGTATAAAACGGATGCTAAAACGTTTCCTCTCGTCATAATAACCTCTCTGAATAATCTTTACAGCAGATTTACTGCCGTGCCGTACGGATGATCTGTAAATTATTTTTTGAATATTGAAAAGATACCTTTCTTTTCTTCGGCACTTCTTTCGATCTTTAAAAGCTTGTATCCCGCTTTTTCAACCGTTTGTCTGAGCTGTTCATCGCTTATTTTCTTATCGGTTATTATTACCGTTTTCTTATCTTTGTGAAAGGATGATACTTTTGACGTGCCAAGCATCTTTTTTGCCGTTTCATTCATGTGTGCTTCGCATTTTACACACATCATACCGTCAACGCTGAGTGTTATTTTTTCCATAATTGCCTCCAGGTTAGCATTTGCTAACGTTATTGTACACTTTTTTTACGTTTTTGTCAATTGAATATGCGAATAAAAAATGTAATTTGGTGGAATTTTTTTTCGAAAAACACTATACAAATTAAAAAAAATGTGATAGAATAATTCCCGTAATTTTATTACTACAAAGGAGTCTTACGTATGAAAAAGATTTACGAAGGAAAAACAAAGGACGTTTATTCACTCGACAACGGAAACGTAATGCTGAAGTTCAAGGACGACTGCACAGGAAAACACGGCGTGTTTGATCCCGGCGAAAACTCTGTCGGACTTACGATCGAAGGTATCGGCCGTGCAAATCTCGAAACGTCTATCCACTATTTCGAACTGCTCAAAGCTGCAGGCATCAAAACTCACTACGTCAGTGCAAATCTTGACGATGCAACGATGGAAGTTCTTCCCGGTAAGGTGTTCGGTAAGGGACTTGAAGTTATTTGCAGACTCGTTGCAACGGGCAGCTTTATCCGCAGATACGGCGAATATATCGAAGACGGTACACCTCTTGAAGGCGGATACGTTGAATGTACGTTTAAGAACGATGCAAAGGGAGATCCGCTTGTAACAGGCGAAGGCCTTGCAGCACTTGGTGTAATGACTCCTGCTATGTTTGAAAGCATGAAGGAGCAGACACTCAAGATCACAAAGATCGTTGCAGACGATCTTAAATCCATCGGACTTGATCTTTGGGATATCAAATTTGAGTTCGGTTACAATAACGACGAGGTAATGCTCATCGACGAAATAGCATCGGGAAATATGCGTGTTTACAAAGACGGTAAGATCGTAGATCCCGTTGAACTTACAAAGCTTATACTTAACAGATAAATTAAATGTGAAAGTTTGGCAGAGATGTTGTTTTCTCTGCCAAATTTCACTATCTACAGTGCAAGAAAGGTAGTTTATGAGACTGTTTGATTTTTTCAAGAAAAAAGATGAATTGACGAAAACTGATATCGAGGAGCTGATAAAGTGGGATGAACCCAACGGCGACGGCTGTTTTGTTTCCGATAAAATAGCAAAAGAAGGTTATAAGGTCGGATATATGTACAGAGAAGAGCCGGACGAAGGCGTCCCCGACAGCGGATGGCGGTTTATGGCAGGAGACGAAGATGATGAATATATAAACGACCCTGACAACATTCACATACTTTCTTTGAATACGGTGTGTAATTACGACAGAGATATTATTCCTTATTTAAGATCGGATATCGGAAGTGCTTATATAAGAGTTGACAGTAAAAGCTTTCGGGAAGATGACGGCACCGTGCCGGTATTTGTCGATAAACAGCACAGATGATCTTTATAAAAATCAGTCACGTGTGATTTACCGTGACTGATTTTTTTGTTTGCAAAAGGTTGATAAATGTAAAAAAATATGGTAAAATATACTGTATTACATACAAGGAGTTTAGAAAATGAGTGAGATAATTTCGTTTATAAGCAATGCGCTTTACAGCTACGTGCTTATAATAATACTTGTTCTGGCGGGGCTTTATTTTACGTTAAGGTCACGTTTTGCACAGTTCAGACTTTTGAGACAGCAAATAAAGGCAGTTACCGAAAAACCGACGGACGGAAAAAGCGTTTCGTCATTTCAGGCACTTATGGTGTCAACGGCTTCCCGCGTAGGTACGGGAAATATCGTCGGTGTTTCGACGGCTCTTTGCCTTGGCGGCTTCGGTTCTGTTTTTTGGATGTGGATCATCGCTCTTATCGGCGGTGCAAGTGCTTTGATCGAAAGCACGCTGGCGCAGATATACAAAAAGAGGGGCGAAAACGGCGAAAGCCACGGCGGTCCGGCTTACTATATACAGACGGCTATCGGCTCAAGAGGACTTGCCGTGCTTTTTTCCGTCCTTCTGATAATAACGTACGGCTTCGGATTCAATATGCTTGCATCGTATAATCTGCAGTCAACTTTTTCCGCATACAGCTTTTATAATAAACAGTATTCTCCCTGGATAATAGGCTTTATTATCGCTGTCGTTGTCGGGTATTGCTTGCTCGGAGGCGGAAAACGTATAATAAAAGCAACGTCGTCACTCGTTCCGATAATGGGCGTGGCGTACGTGGCAGTTGCGCTTGTCGTTGTTGCTGTAAATATCACATCACTTCCCGACGTTTTTTTGCGTATATTTAAGGAAGCGTTTGATTTCCGTGCAATATTCGGAGGCTTCAGCGGTTCGTGTATTATGTACGGTATAAAGAGGGGACTTTTTTCAAACGAAGCAGGTGTCGGTTCAGCACCCAACGCTTCGGCATCCGCTGACGTAAGCCATCCTGTAAAGCAGGGACTCGTGCAGATCCTTTCGGTATTTATAGATACGATCCTTGTATGCAGTGCAACGGCGTTTATGTGTATGTGTTCGGGCGTTGAACCTACAAGCGAGCTTGCGGGAGCGCCTTATATACAGACCTCCCTTGCTACCGTTCTCGGAAATTTCGGCCCGATATTCATCACACTTGCAATGATACTGTTTGCTTTTACAACGCTTTTGGGCAACCTTTATTATGTGGATCAATGTATATTTTTCATACTTAAAAAAGAACCGAGCAAAAAATTCGAAACGGTGTACCGTATAATAGCATCACTCGTTATTTTTGTGGGTGCGGGACTCAGCGCAGGACTTCTCTGGGATATTGCCGATATCACAATGGGAGCGATGACGATAATAAATATTCCCGTTATCGTAATACTCGGTAAGTATGCTATACGTGCGCTTAACGATTACGACAAACAGCGTAAAGAAGGGAAGGACCCCGTTTTCAAAGCGGAAAATATCGGTCTTCCGCACGAAGTTGATTATTGGAACTGATCATAAGGAATAAAAAATGTCTGATGTTTTTTACAGATTTTCTCCTGTAATACAGGATTATATCTACAGCCATAATTGGCAGTCGTTAAGGGCGGTGCAGACGGCTGCCGCCGAGGTGCTGTTTGAAAGCGAACATAACCTTTTGCTTACTTCCTCAACCGCATCGGGAAAAACGGAGGCAGCGTTCTTTCCCATTATTTCAATGCTTTCCGAAGACCCTGCACAAAGCGTCGGCGTGCTTTATATAGCACCCTTGAAAAGCCTTATAAACGACCAGTTTTTAAGACTTGACGAGCTTTTGCGTCAGTGTGATATTCCCGTATTTCATTGGCACGGTGACGTTTCCATGTCGCACAAAGGGAAGCTTTTGAAAAATCCGAAAGGAATACTTCAGATAACTCCCGAATCGCTCGAAAGTATGCTGATGAACAGATCAAACGATATCGTGCGTCTGTTTTGCGATCTGAGATTTATCGTCATCGACGAGATACACATACTCACGGGAACCGATAGAGGAAATCAGATAATATGCCAGCTTAACCGTATTGCGAAAATAATCGGTAAAGACGTTCGCCGTGTGGGACTTTCGGCAACCGTCGGCGATATGAAAATAGCTAAAAAATGGCTTAGCGGCGGATCTTCCCGCTTTTGCGAAGCACCCGTGCTGAACGAAGGGAAAACGTCGTGGCGCCTTGCTCTTGAACATTTTTATATTCAAAACGAAAAATTCGATCAGACAAATTCGGAATATTCATCGAAAAAAAGCGACGTTCAGTCGCTTGTCGAAGAAAAAACGAAAGATCCCGTAAGCCGTCGTGCCGTTATTGACGCAGGATACGAATATGTCTACGATTGCGTAAAGAATAAAAAAAGCCTTGTGTTTTCAAACTCAAGAGAACAAACGGAATATATTACGGCAACCTTGCGACAGATAGCGGAAAACAGAAACGATCCCGATATTTTTCTTATACATCACGGAAATCTTTCGGCGTCTTTGCGTGAAGAAGCGGAATTTAAAATGAAAAACGACGAGTATAACGTAGTCACGTGCGCGACTGTAACGCTCGAACTCGGTGTCGATATCGGCAGACTTGAAAGAATAATGCAGATAGATTCACCGAATACCGTGTCAAGCTTTTTGCAAAGACTCGGACGAAGCGGAAGACGCGGCTCACCGCCTGAAATGTTTATGGTGTTCAGAGAGGAAAATCCTCTGCCCGAAACGCCTATGCCGCAGCTTATTCCGTGGGAGCTTATCAGGGCGATAGCGATAATTCAGCTTTATGCAGAGGAAAGGTTTATCGAACCGCCGAGCGAAAAAAGACTGCCTTTTTCGCTTTTGTTTCAGCAAACGCTGTCTATACTTTTTTCATCAGGTGAATTAACGGCAAAGGCACTTGCAGAGCGTGTTTTGTCGCTTCCGCCGTTTGCAAACGTGACGAAACCCGAGTATAAATCGTTGCTTGTAAGTATGATAAAGAACGATTATATTCAGATGACCGAGGAAAAAACGCTCATAATCGGACTTGCAGGGGAGAGAATAGTAAACAGCTTTAAATTCTATGCTGTGTTCAAGGATACGGAGAATTTTTCGGTAAGATGCGAGTCTGATGAAATAGGTACGATAACGACACCGCCGCCCGTCGGAGACCGCTTTGCTTTGGCAGGCAGAGTGTGGGAGGTAACGGAGCTTGATATACAAAGAAGGCTCATTTACGTCAAAGGCGTTAAAGGTAAAATGGAAGTTACCTGGCCGGGTGAAAGCGGAGAAATACACACGCGTATTCTTGAAAGAATGAAACAGGTGTTGTGTGAGGATAAGGTGTACCCGTATCTGAAACCGAATGCTCAAAAAAGGCTTGATATCGCACGTAAGGTTGCACGGAACGCAGGACTTGACGGTAAATATCTCATACCGCTCGGCGGAATGACGTACTGTATGTTCCCGTGGCTCGGCACAAGAAGCTTCAGAACGCTTCGTAAGCTGATGGCGAAAAATTCAAAGTATCTGAACGTGTCGAATATAGAGTTTGACGGTTGCTGTTATCTTACGTTTAAATACGAAGGGAACAGCGAAAGAGAGTTTATAAGTAAGCTGTACGCACTTTGTGAAGACGGCTTTGATAAAAATGAGCTTGTCGCCGTGTCAGAAGTTCCGATATTTGAAAAATACGACGAGTATATCCCGCACGAGCTTTTGAGAAAGGCGTACGCAGAAGACCGTCTGCGTGAAGACGAGGTCGTTTTAAGAATAAAACAAATGTATGACAGTATGGGCGCGAATATATAGCACGATAAACTAAAATCATCGCAGTACGATCAGCGGTATAAGTTCAAATTATCTCCTACACCTCCCCCAACGGGGGAGGTGTAATCACATACAAAGGTAAAGTTGGCAGTATAGGCTCTCCCTTTGGGAGAGCTCCCGCGTTAGCGGGTGAGAGGGTCTTCGTTGCTCCATTTCGCCCTCTCCGTCGGCTGCGCCGCCACCACGCCCTTTAGGAGAGGCTTTTTTTGATTTCTGCCGCGAATTAAATACCCATAATGAGTATAAATCCATACAACCTGTGTCCCCCGCCCATCCCCCCGAGTTGCGAAGCAACCGGGCGGAGGACACATCACCGCTGTGCGGTGTTTTTTGCGGATTTAAATACTGGTTATATAGAGTTAGTCTGTTGTTCCATATACGAAAAAAATAGGGTTTGACTCAAAATGATTTTGAATCAAGCCCTTTTTGGATATGTGATTATCTATTAATCTAATATAGCGATATAATTTGCGGCAAGTGTATTGTTTGCGGTAACCTCTGAACAAATCGCTGTAATTCTACTGCTGACAGCAATTTCCTTTGTAGATTGAGTGATGCTTTTAATTTCGTGAGCTGATCCATCCAATGAATTGTTTATTTGTGAAATTCCTTGATACAAGATGTACTGATTAGTTTTAATTTCTTTCGGATTAGCATTGACTTGTTCGAGTTGACCTTGTTTGCCAATGTGATTTTATTTTTTTAAATTCTTGATAAATTCATTGCTTATTATAGCGCAGGTGTGTATGGACCTGTATTTTCCTTTTATGTACATGCTCGACCTTGCACAGCCCTCGTACGCCATACCGCATTTTTCCATAACACGCAGACTTGCGCCGTTTCCGTCCATACAACGGGCGTAAATACGGTGGAGGTTTAAAGTCATAAACCCCTCGTACATTATTCTTTGCAAGGCTTCCGTTGCGTAGCCTTTTTTTGCGTAATTCGGATTTATCACGTAACCGACCTCGCCTGCATTGTTTTCAATATCAAACGACGTAAAACCGCAAGTACCTATCATTTTGTTTTCGTTTTTCAAAACGACAGCCCAATCGTAAAATTCGCCGTCGTAGTATTGATCCTGTACGAGCTTCAGATATCTTTTCGTGTATTCTTCGTTTCTGTGTGAGTTCCACGTCAGGTATTCCGTCACGGAATCAAGGGAAGAGTATTCAAACATATCTGTGTAATCCGACACTTTTATTTTTCTCAGAATAAGATTTTCGGTTTCAAAGGTCGGTACGTGTCTGAAATATTTTTTTATCAAATGTTTTTCCATTTACATCCCCTCAAAAGTAGTATACGAACATTATACTCAGTTTTCCGGAAAAAGTAAATACCGCCGCTGAAATTTAATTCAAAAAGAAAAAAGTTTCAAAAAAACTTTTTGTTGATGTGTAGAAATTTTTGCTCATTTTTTGTGCATTTTGCACAACATAAAACACACTTTATTCAAGAGTGTGAACTTTTGAGAGTTCAAACAAGGTGAATTTGATTTACTATACCGTGGGATACCCGATGAAAAATAACCCGAAATTTACATATTGGTTTTAAAAAATTAAACCGTAAGACACAAAAACCTCAATGACGTTGAGCAGCAAAAGAAGTAAAGGTGAATTTAATTTACTACACTTTGGGGCTTTTTGCGCCTTTTGCGGATGTGTGAATTTACCCCATAAAAAACACCCTTTTCGGCTATAAAATGTTCACAGTAATTCAAAGAAAAGCATACCGAGAGCGGATTTCTCACACTTGACAATATGGGAATTATGTGTTATTATAATTATAAATATGAAACGGTTAAATGGAAAATCGCTCGGATTGTGTCGGTTTTTTGTTTATTCCTGCAAGTTTTCAACTTGTTTTCAGTTAATTTTCACAGGAGGAAGCACCCAATGAGAAAATCAAAATTGACAAGAGCTTTGATTGTTTTTCTCGCCCTGCTGATGGCTGTATCGCCTGTCGGCATCAATGCGGCTGAAGGTACGTCTACGACTACAAGCATCGAAGATGTACGTGAGTTGCTTGAAGCGCAGACGTATTACGACTATCTCCAGGAGAACAACAACCTCGGAATAACCGACGGCGAAGGCTCCGTTACTATCAATGCAGCGGAAAACTTCACGTTTGAGGCAGACGAGGAATACGGACAGGAAGGTGACGATGCTTCGGCAGTAGCTGATCCGGACGGAGAAAAGGGAAATGTCCTTTACGTTCCCGCTACAGGTACGGTATCGTGGCCCGTAACGATCGGTAAGACCGGTTATTACACCATCACACTTACATACAGACCCGTTGAAAATGATTCCGGTTCTGCTAACACCTCTACGATCGAGCGTGTGCTCAGAATAGACGGCAAGGTTCCTTTCAAGGAAGCCAACTATTTTGAAATGACACGTGCGTTTGCGGACGTTTACACGGAAAAGGATGAAAACGGCGCACCTGCATTCAAGCTTGACGTAAACGGAAACGATAAGAAGCCCGAAAAGAAGCAGGCATACAACTGGTCACAGTACAGCCTCTGCGACTCGGCAGGTTATCATATCGATCCTTTCAAGTTTGTTATCGAAGAAGGCGAACACACGATAGCTTTGGAAGCTACGATGAACGATATGTATCTTTCCGAGATCGTTATCGAGCCTGCGAAGACTCTCATTTCCTATGAAGAGTACATCGCACAGTATGCATCACTTCCCGCTGTCGATGCATCGTCCACTTACAAGATCCAGGCAGAGTTTCCTGCCGCTACGTCCGATCTTACGATATACGGACTTAACGACAGAACCTCGCCCATCACCGAACCGCAGGACCCTGCTAAGCAGAAGCTCAACACGATAGGCGGAAGCAAATGGCAGACAGTCGGTCAGTGGATCGAATGGACGATACCTGCAGATGCGATAACACAGTCGGGACTTTACAACATCGTTCCCCGTTATTTGCAGAACACACTCGCAGGTCTTTACGTATCACGCCGTATAATGATCAACGGCGAGATCCCCTTTGATGAAGCAAGCTACTTGCAGTTCAGATATGCCGATGACTGGGCTACCGCTTCTCTCAATAACGGAGAAACGGATTTCAAGTTCTATCTTGAGGCAGGCAAAGAGTACACAATCCGACTTGAAGTTGTTTACGGTAGTTTGTCCGATGCACTTCGCCGCTGCGAAGAAGCGTTGACGAACATGAACGAAATATACAACTCTATTTTGAGAATCACAGGTCCTTCTCCCGACGAGAATATGGACTACGGTTTTGCAGAGCAGATCTACGACACGATCGTACTCATGCAGCAGACCAGAGATGAACTTCAGAATATCGTTAACATGTTCCTTGAAATATCAGGCGGTAAGTCTGCAGAGAACATAGCAACACTTGAAAAGATCATATTTATCCTTAATAAAATGTGTACCGATGAAGATGAGATAGCGAAGAACCTTGAAAACCTCAAGGTAAACTCCGGTACGCTCGGTACGTGGATAATGAACACAAAGCTTCAGCCCTTGACGCTTGACTATCTGCTCATTCAGCCTGCAGGCGGCGAAATGCCCAGAGCAAACGCAAGCTTCTGGGAAGGTCTTTGGTTTGAGGTGAAGTCATTCTTCCAGAGCTTTGTTACGGATTACAACTCACTCGGTGCATCCGTTGAGATAGATCCCGACGAAGTGGTTGAAGTATGGATCGCAACGAGCCGTGATGAAGCACAGGTTATGCGTGAGCTTGTCGACAAAGACTGCCCCGTAACAGTAAACCTTAAGCTTGTTGCCGCAGGTACACTTCTTCCCGCAACACTTGCAGGAACAGGTCCTGACATATCCCTTGCAACAACACAGACAGATGTTATCAACTACGCTATACGTAGTGCGATAGAACCTCTTTCGCAGTTTGATGACTACTTTGATTATGTAGGCGACACAAACCGTTTCAATCCTGAAACGCTCGTCGGCCTCAGACTTCAGAACCCCGATATCACGGATGAAAACGATCCCGGCTACTACGATTACTACGGTGTTCCCGAACGTCTCGGCTTCGTTATGATGTTCTACCGTAAGGATATATTCGCAGAGCTTGATATCGAAGTTCCCAAGACGTGGGACGATCTTTATGAGATAGTTCCCGACCTTCAGACGAACTACCGTGACGTCGGTATGGCATCCAGCCTTGCAGGTCTTCAGATATTTATGTATCAGCTTGATGAAGACCTTTATAAAGAAAACGGTATGAGGATCAACATCGACTCCAACACGTCGCTTGATTGCTTCAAGAAGCTTTGCGACCTCTTCACGTCGTACAACTTCCCGAGAGTATATGACCTCGCAACGTACTTCAGAATGGGTGAAATGCCTATCGCTATTGCCGATTACCTGACGTACAACCAGTTCTCAATATACGCTACGGAAATCAAGGGCTTGTGGGAATTCATTCCGCTTCCCGGTACGGTAGATCCCGAAACGGGTGAAATAAACAACTCCGTTCCTTGTTCTGTTTCTGCTGTTATCCTTATGGCGGACGAAAACAGACCGGAAAAAGTAAGAAACGATGCATGGGAGTTCATCAAGTGGTGGACAGACGCACCCGCGCAGAGTGAATACGCAAGACAGTATGAAGCGCTCATCGGTATGGCTGCTAAGTACAACACAGCTAATATGGAAGCGCTCAGAAGTATGCCGTGGACCTCTTCCGAAATGAAGAACCTTGAGGCACAGTTCAAGAACCTCAAAGGTACTCCCGAATATCCCGGCGGTTACATTATAACACGTTACGTCGATTTTGCATTCCTCGATGCATACAACAACGGAACAGATCCCGTTGATGCACTTCTTGATAACGTTGTAAACATCAACGCAGAGCTTTCAAGAAAGCGTCAGGAATTCGGCTTGCCGATATGGGAAGACGTACACGCAAACGACTGATAATAAGAAAAAGGATATTCATTAATATATTACTATAATAGGAGAGTACACACATGTCACAAAATACGGCAGTTAAAACCGGGAACACCAAACCGGTAGCGCGTAAAGATATGTCGAAATTGCAGTGGACATGGAAAGAAATGAAAAAGTACAAGATGGGTTACGTAATGATAGCGCCCTTCTTCATACTCTTCTTCATTTTCACAGTTATTCCTGTCATTTTGTCGATGTTCTTGAGCTTTACGTCGTTCAACTTGCTTGAATGGCCCAAATGGTTAGGTTTTGACAACTACTTAAGATTGTTTCTTGATGACGATATATTCCTTATAGCTATCAAAAATACTTTGATATTTGCTATTATCACAGGACCTGTATCGTACATAATGTCGCTTTTCGTTGCGTGGTTCATTAACGAACTTTCGCCGCGAGTAAGAGCGGTAGTAACGCTTATATTCTATGCTCCGAGTATTTCGGGTGCTATGTATTCAATTTTTGCAATTTTCTTCTCATCCGACCGTTACGGTTACGTAAACGCTATACTTATTTCGTTGAACATTATAACGGAACCGATACAGTTCTTCCAGGATGCCAACTACGTTATGCCCTTGTGTATAGTCGTTGCGCTCTGGACGTCACTCGGTGTTACGTTCCTTTCGTTTATCGCAGGTCTTCAGACAGTCGATAACAGCCTTTACGAGGCAGGAGCTATTGACGGCGTACGTAACAGATGGCAGGAACTTTGGTATATAACACTTCCCGCAATGCGTCCGCAGCTTTTGTTCGGTGCCGTTATGGCTATAACGAACTCCTTCAGCTTCGGTGCTATCGTTACAGCGCTTGCAGGCTTCCCGTCTGTTGACTACTGTGCACATACGATAATGCACCACCTCGAGGACTATGGCGGACAGCGTTTCGAGGTCGGTTATTCATCAGCTATTGCAACCATCCTCTTCTTGATGATGATCGGTTCAAACTTGCTGATTCAGAAATTACTTTCGAAGGTGGGCGAATAATATGGCTAAGAAATTAAGAGTTCGTAATCATAAAGTCGTCCTCAACCGTTCGGCAGGAGGCGACGTCGGAATCACGGTCATGCTCGTCATACTTGGAGCCATGATGTTTTTGCCCATGTACTTTGCGGTAATGCAGTCGTTCAAGCCTCTTGATGAGTTGTGGATATTCCCGCCTAAGTTTTACGTTATCAACCCGACAACGAAGAACTATTCAGACCTTCTTAAATTGATGAGCACCTCGTGGGTTCCTTTCTCACGTTACATCTTCAATACGGTGCTTATCACGGTGTGCGGTACGTTCGGTAACCTTGCACTCGGTTCTTTGGCAGCTTATGCGCTTGCAAAGATACCTTTCCCCGGCAGAAAAGCGATGTTCCAGATGGTCGTCCTCTCACTTATGTTTGTTTCAACCATTACAGGTGTTGCAAACTTCATTACAATGAGATTCCTCGGCCTTATCGATAACATTCTTGCAATAATTATTCCTGCATTCTGTTCAACTCTCGGTCTTTACCTTATGAAGCAGTTTATGGAATCCTCCGTATCCGACCAGGTACTTGAATCTGCCCGTCTTGACGGCGCAGGAGAGTTCAAGGTATTCTGGACGATCGCGATGCCGATGGTTAAGCCCGCTTGGCTTACACTTATCGTGTACTCGTTCCAGGGACTTTGGAACACAGGTTCTTCCATTTACATTCAGAGTGAACAGTGGAAAACGTTTAACTACGCAATAAACCAGATATTGTCGGCAGGTATCGTACGTGCCGGAGCAAGTACGGCGGCGATGGTTATTATGATGATCGTCCCCGTTACGGTATTCGTTATTACGCAGAGTAATATCATTGAAACGATGGGTACATCGGGTATGAAGGATTAAGGAGGATATATGAAAAAACAACTTTTCAGATTACTTACAGTCCTTATAGGTGTGCTTACGTTGCTTGCGCCCATTACGGCGTCTGCGTATTACTCATATGATACGTATACGTACTCACTTGAAGGCTGGTACATGAACTCTCCCGATGCGTACGTTCCGTCGGAGATAGTTGACAGTGATTCAATGGGTCTTACGCTTGCAATAGACGACCCGAAGGATATTACGGTCGACAGCGATGAAAACATTTATATCGCTGATGCTACAAACAACAGAATCGTTGTTCTTAACAACCGCTACAAGCAGAGATATATTATCAGTGAATTTGTTAACGAGCACGGTGTAAAAGATGCACTTGCAAACCCTAACGGTGTATTCGTAACGGATGATCTTATTTACGTTGCCGACACGGATAACAGCCGTATAGCCGTATTCGACAAAGAAGGTAAATTTCTCGAAACGATCGGCAAGCCTGTTTCGAAAGAAATAAGCGTTGATGACCTTTACCGTCCTATAGCTCTTGCCGTTGATGCGGCAGGACGTATGTACATCGTTTCTTCAACGACGTACAGAGGTATTATAGCAATCAACAAAGAAGGCGAGTTCCAGGGCTTTATCGGTGCTCAGAAATCTTCGCTTTCCGCTTGGGAAATATTCTGGAGAAAGTTCCAGACAGAAGAGCAGAGAAAATACTCCGATACGGTCGTATCTACTGAGTATAACAACATAACGATCGACGATATGGGACTTATTTACGTTACAACGTCGTCTATCGATGAGGCTGCTCAGCAGAACGCGATAACCGGAAAAGATAAGTCGGGTGACTACGCACCTGTTAAAAAGCTTAACACAGCAGGTGACGAGATACTTGACAGAAACGGCTTCTGGCCTCCTTCCGGTGAAGTTAAAGTAAACGAAAAACAGACAACGACAGATGCAACGGCTATAACAGGTCCTTCAAAGATCATTGACGTTGCCCTCGGTCCGGAAGGAACGTGGAGCATCATCGACGAAAAGAGAAACAAAGTATTCACATACGATGAAGAAGGACGTTTGCTTTTCGTATTCGGTGACCAGGGAACACAGCTTGGTAATATGCAGAGCATACAGGCCATAACTTATATGGGCGACGAAATGCTTCTGCTTGATAAAACAGCCGACAACATTACGGTTATGAAGCGTACCGATTACGGTGACACGCTTATAAACGCTATCAAGAATCAGCGTGAACGCCGCTATGATGAAGCGGAGAACGACTGGCTCGAAATTCTCAAACGTAACAACAACTTCGATGCGGCTTACGTAGGTCTCGGCAGAGCGTACTACAGAGACGGTAGATACGAAGATGCTATGGAGATGTATAAGTTTGCATACGATACGGAGAACTACTCTACAGCATTCAAGTACTACAGACAGGAATGGGTATCAAAATATGCACTTATCGTTCCGATCGTTGTAGTCGTTGTTGCAGTTGCTGTAACAAAGTTCTTCAAATACGCAGGTAAGCGCAACAAGGCTGTTGCGACAAGACCTGACGGTTCGAGAACCTTCTGGGAAGAGATCCTTTACGGTATGTACGTAATTATGCATCCGTTTGACGGTTTCTGGGATCTTAAACATGAAAAACGCGGATCGGTAAGAGCTGCTATCGTTTACATTATACTTGCTATTGCGGCATTTACGTACAACGGTATCGGTACTGCATACCTCTTTAATCCGCAGGGAACGTATATCAGCATTTTCGGACAGATCATTTCGATACTTGTTCCGCTGCTCCTTTGGTGCGTGGCAAACTGGTGTCTGACGACGCTGTTTGAAGGTGAAGGCAGCTTCAAGGATATCTTTATAGCTTCCTCATACGCATTGGCACCTATTCCGCTTTTGCTCGTTCCCGCAACACTTTTGACAAACATATTCACACTTAACGAAGCACAGATCATAACGCTTATCACATCACTTATGTGGATCTGGGTAGGCTTGCTCGTGTTCTTCGGCTCAATGATCACGCACGACTATTCACTCGGAAAGAACCTTGTGATCAGTATAAGTACGATAGTAGGTATGGCGGCAATAATGTTTATTGCGCTCCTGTTCTCAAGCTTGATACAGAAGATCATAAGCTTCGTCACGAGTATCGTGGTCGAAATTTCGTACAGAATGTAGTAAGGGAGGAAAAATTACAATGGTTTTAAAAAGATTTTTATCAATACTCCTTGCTATAATGATGATAGTAGGCACTCTTACCGCAACGTTTGTCGTATATGCAGACGAGGAAGAAGATGCAGAAACAGGTACGACTGAAGGCGAGGAAAATACCGAAGGCGAAGAAGAGACAGAAGAAGATCTTTCAGGCGCTATCGACTATACAAGAGTAGAGTACGATTCACCCGAAGATAAGCTTGAGTCCATGACTCTTCGTGTTCAGAATGAAAATTACGAGCTTTACTCCTTCGCAAGAACGGGTGAGATCGCTGTTAAAGACAGAAGAACGGGTCAGATACTTTTCTCTAACCCCTACGATCTCGGTTCAACGACAGGTTCTACCGACACGAAGGAAATGCTTCTTTCTCAGGTAATTGTCGAGTTTACGAACAATTCCAAAAACCAGACGTATTACAGCTATACGGAAGCGGCTCTCCGTGACCAGATAATCGTTAAGAATATTCAGAACGGTTTGAGAGTTGAATACGCTATAGGACGTACGGAAACAAGAAAGCTTGTTCCGCGTCAGATAACAAAGGAAAGCTTCGAAACGAACATTATTGCAAAGCTCAAGGAAGCAGGTGTTTCAAGCTGGCTTTTGAACAAATTTACATCATACTATTTGCTTAAAGACCCCACGGCTCCCGGTGTTACCCAGACAACGCTTAACGCTATGTATAACCAGTGGCCGATCACGAAAAAATATGCTATCTATGTTCTTTCAAACGATACGAAGGACAGAGAGTATAACTGGATCGAAGAGCAGATAAAGAAATATTGCCCCGAGTATACTTACGAAAAGCTTGATGAAGACCATGATCTGGTTGAATACAGCGTAACGGATACAGCTCCTCCGCTTTTCCGTTTGTCAATCGAGTATACACTTGATAAAGAAGGACTTACCGCACGCCTTGCGGCAAACGGTATCCGCTTCAATGAGTCTTCGTACAAATTGAAGAAGATAACGATACTTCCTTATTTCGGTGCAGGTAACAGTAAGAGCAACGACGGCTATACGTTTATCCCCGACGGAAGCGGTACACTTACAAGATTTGAAGATGTTACCACACAGCTTTCGCTCAGTGCAAAAATGTACGGTTCGGACTTTGCATACCACACAGATGATCCTCAGCACCGTCAGCCCATGAGACTTCCCGTTTACGGTGTTGTTGAAAATTACGTTGATTCTGAAACATACAGAGTAAACGTTCCTCTTAAAAAATATTATTTCGCTGACGGCAGTGAAATAATAAGATATATCGCAGAAGATGAAAGCAAGGGATGGATAAACGTTTATCCCGAAGGCGGAATTTTCTACGATGCAGATGGAAAAGCAGCCGTAACGATGAAGAACGGCGAATATCCTGAGGATATTGAATACGTTGACGGTTACGGTAACACGATCAGCTCGAAATCCGTAACGGAAACGACGACGTATGAAGAAGACAGAGGTTATTTTGCTATCCTTCTTGAAGGTGACGCACTTGCCGAGATATCCACTAACCACGGTGGAGTCCTTCACGATTACAGCTCCGTTTCGACAGCATTCTATCCCCGTCCTACGGACTCCTACAACCTTGCAGATGCAACGAGCGTAGGTGCAAATGCAATGTGGACGGTAACTTCAAAACGTAAGTATACAGGCAGTTACGTAATCAAGTATACGATGCTTACGGATGAAGCTAAAGCTGCTGAAGTCGAGGACGAAAATTACAAATACTATCCCGCAGATTATATGGGTATGGTAAACGTTTGCAGAGATTATCTTGAATCTACAGGCGTAATCGAAAGAATGACAGCTGAAGATGTTAAGGATGATATCCCGCTTTGTATTGAAACGATGGGCGTTATCCTTTCAACAGAAAAGATATTCAGTATTCCCGTAACTGTAAAGGTTCCGCTTACAACATTCGATGATATCGAAGCAATGTACGGTAAATTGGCTGAAAAAGAGATAACAAATATCAATTTCAAGCTTACCGGTTACGCTAACGGCGGTGTTAACTCCACAGTTCCCAACAAGGTTAAATGGGAAAAGAAGGTCGGCGGTTCTAAGGGATTTGAAGACCTTATGGCATTTGCAAACGAAAAGGATGTAGGCATCTATCCCGAATTTGAATTCTCCTATTTGCAGAGCGTTTCCACCTTCGACGGCTTCAACTACAAGAAGCACGCGGTAAAGACGATGGACGGAAGATATCCTTCACAGCGTCAGTACGACCCTGCATTCCAGGAATATTACAAGACGGGCTACAACCCCATCTCTCCCTCCGTATTTGAATATTTCTACGACAAAATGTCGAAGGATCTTACAAAAACGAAGCCTACGGGCATATCCGTTTCCACACTCGGTTCGGATCTTAACTCAGACTTTGACGAGGACGATCCTTACAACAGAGAAGACAGTAAGGAATTTGTAACAGATCTCCTTGCTAAAATGAAGAATGATTACTCAAGCGTTATGGTAAGCGGCGGTAACTCCTACGTACTTCCTTACGTTGATTACATTCTTAACGTTCCGCTTGATTCCAGCCAATATCTGAAGTCAAGTAATGCTATTCCTTTCATGGGTATGGTTCTTCACGGATACGTGAACTTCACGGGCTCTGCTTTGAATATGGCAGGCGATATAGATTATGAAATATTGAAGTCCATCGAAAACGGTTCTTCTATGTACTTCATACTCTGCTACCAGAACACGAACAAGCTTAAGGAAGATACGATACTCCAGAAGTATTATTCTGTAAACTTCGACACTTGGTTCGACGGTCTTGTTGAAAGCTATGAAAAACTCAACGGCGCACTTTGTGACGTTCAGGATAAGCTCATTATAGATCACGAATTTATCACAGGTGTACGTGTTCTTACAGAAGAAGAATATCAGCAGGCTTTGGCAGATAAGCTCCGTGCAGAAGAGTCTGAAACCACAGCACCTGATACAGAAAGCGAAACTGTTGATTCCGAGACAGAAGCTGACGTAACAACTTCAACTGATGAAACGGCAAACGATACAACTGCAGACGGAGAATCATCTGACGAAACAACTCTTCCCGAGGAAGACGTAACGACAGACGGTATTCCCGATGATCCTGCAGAAGATGTTCCCGAAAAAGAGGAAGAAGACAAACTTACACCCGAAGAGCAGATCGCTCTTGAAAACGTCGTTGACAACGGCAAGATCGTTAAGGTAACGTATGAAGGCGGTAAAGTATTCATACTTAACTACAACAACTTCAAAGTAAGTGTTGACGGTCAGGAAATAGAAGCTCTCAGCTTCATCACACTCACAGAAGGAGGAGAAGGCTAATGAATAAAGCAGCAGAAACCCCGGTAAAAGCTGCACCTAAGAAAAAGC
This sequence comes from Eubacteriales bacterium, assembly GCA_045545665.1. GTDB lineage: Bacteria > Bacillota > Clostridia > Oscillospirales > CAG-272 > RGIG7213. The sequence continues at coordinate 2,821 of JAZQBL010000003.1, read as the reverse complement.
GCAGCAAAGCATCGCTTGACAGAAGAAAAGCGAGAGCCGGTTATATATTCGTACTCCCCTTTATTATAGGTCTTATCGCAATGTATTTGCCGATAGTATACGACTCCATTCTGTACAGTTTTACCAACATCAAGCACGGTGCTGACGGATATCAGCTTATGTTTGTAGGTCTTGATAACTACCGTGAAGCATTGTTCGTTGATACAACTTATGTTCAGGTTCTTACATCAGGTATACAGCAGTTGTTCCTTGATATTCCCTGTATCATAATATTCTCGCTGTTTATGGCTGTGCTTCTTAACCAGAAGATGGTCGGCCGTGCGGCGTTCCGTGCAATATTCTTCGTGCCCGTCGTTCTTTCAACAGGTCTTGTTGCAAAGATCGACTCGGGCAACGAGTTGCTCTCTTACATGCAGAATACTGATGAAGGTATCAGTACAGGTGCACAAAGCACAGGTGTATCGGAGATCGTTTCGGCGATGGACTTCAAATACTTGTTCTCAAGTATGAAGGTCGGTACACAGCTCGTTGACTACGTTGTAAATGCTATCAACAACATTTATAACATCGTCAACCGTTCAGGTGTTCAGTTGCTTATATTCCTTGCAGGTCTTCAGTCAATTTCACCGGCTATTTACGAGTCTTGTGAAATAGAAGGTGCATCTGCATGGGAAACATTCTGGAAAATAACGTTCCCGATGATAAGCCCGATGATCCTGACAAACGCAGTTTATACAATTATCGACGCATTTACATCTTCAACGAATACGGTTATGTCTTACATAAACGACGTATACAGCAAAACAGACGGTGACGTTCTTTCTTCCGCGATGGCTTGGATGTACTTCCTTGTGGTAATTTTGATAATCGCTGTTGTTTCCGGTATACTTTCAGCTTACGTATTCTACCAGAGAAGAGATTAAGGGGGTGTATTAAATGAATGCTGATGCAAGTGTAAAAACAAAAAGAAAAGCAAAAGACACTGTAAAGGTTGATTTTGACAGAACCCCGTTCTGGCAGAGAATGAAGGCAAAATATCTTTCGATGTTCTTCCTTAAGAAATTCGTTTGGGCTTTGTTCAGATACGTTCTTCTTATCGGTATATCGTACGTTATTCTGTTCCCCTTCTTTGCGAAGATAGCATCCTCGTTTATGTCACCCGATGACTTCGTTGATGCAACGGTTAAATTGATACCTAAGTATCCCACGTTTGACCAGTATAAGTACATCTTCCTTGAGAACCATTATCTTAAGGCTGTACTTAATACAACTCTTCTTTCACTCTCGTGCGCTGTTTTGCAGACGTTCATATGCTCGGTTATCGGATATGGATTTGCAAAATTCAAGTTCAAGGGTAACGGACTTCTGTTCTTACTCGTCGTATTCTCAATGGTCGTTCCTCACCAGACGCTCCAGCTCGCTATGTTTATGAAGTTCAGATATTTCGACGTTCTCGGAATCCTCAACTTCCTCGGCGGCGGTGTGTTCAACTCTATTGACGTGACGGGCGGCGTAACGTATTTGAACTTGACGAACCAGTTCACACCGCTTATACTTCTTTCACTTACGGGTCTTGCATTTAAGAACGGTCTTTACATATTTATGATGAGACAGTTCTACAAGGGCGTACCCGATGAGCTTGAGGAATCTGCGTACGTTGACGGTTCAGGTGTTATGCGTACGTTCTTCCAGATAATCATTCCGCTTTCCGTGCCTATGATGATAACGATATTCCTCTTCGCATTCTCATGGCAGTGGACGGACAGCTTCTACACAGGCTTGTTCTTCACAAAGACGGATATTTACCTGATGAAGAGTATTATTGCAATTCCTAAGTCACTTGATATTACGTTTGCTGCTTCCAGTCTTTACAATGCGGCAATAAGAAATACTTGTGGACTTATGATAATCCTTCCCCTCGTTATATTGTTCCTGTTCTGCCAGAGATATCTTATCCAGGGTATCGAGCGTTCAGGTATCACAGGTTAATAAAATATACCCGATCTTCATTGAAGGTCGGGTATTTTCTTATAAATAAAAAGGACGAACGGTTCTCTCTGCATTCTTAGCGGAGAATTGACAGGCACAAAAATTCGGCAGAGAACTTGTTTTCTCTGCCGATTTGTGTTATAATGGTGCTAACGAAAAGCCTCCCTTTACACAAGGGAGCCTTAGGATGCGCACAACTTTAGGGGTATGGGCTTTGCCCGAAGCATTTGTAATACAAATGCGAAACTGGCGATAAAAACAAAGGAATATTCATGATAGACAAATACATACATATCTATACCAAACGTAACTGTTTGTTAGCTTTATTCTGTGCAAGTATTGCATTCATACCTTTGTTTATCGTATCACTGATATATGATGTCATTCCCGAAGATACCTTAATTGCATTTGCCCCTTTTGTATTTGCAGCTATATGTGTTGCAATAGCATCTTTATCCACTATACGTTTCAAGAAAATGATAAAAATGCAAGAACAGCAATATGGAGTCCAATTTGATGACTATAATGTTATTCATTTAGAAACGACATTGTATCTTTCGGAAAACTGGCTTATATGGGCTGGTATTAGTTCAATATACAAAAATCACATTAAATCCATACATCCTAAATTAGTACACGGTAGAAGTGGCTCTTCAAATAAAGTGACCATAAAAACAGTAGACAATAAGAAATACATAATTTGGTGTTTAAGTTCCTCGAACATCAATAAAATCAGAAAATGGAAAAACAATAATATAAACTAATTTGTTTATGTAATAGCAAACCCCAACAGACCTTAAAAAATCTGTTGGGGTCAATTATTTGTTTACAG
>JAZQBL010000002.1:0-18585 GCA_045545665.1 Eubacteriales bacterium | reverse complement strand
CCATTAAATCCCAAGCCTCTTTATATTTTTGGAAGAATTCAGCCTTTCCTTGTTAATAAGCAAAAAATAATTGGCTTGATAAATCGCTTCATATCTCCACCGCCTTTCTGATTTTATTATATCACAGTTTTCGGTGTTTTTCAAGCCATGAGGGAGAAGCTTTGAGTGATGTTGCGGCTACGCCGCAGTGATGTAGTGCTAACGCACAGTGATGTTTTGCTCCCGTTGGTCGCAAAGTGATGTGATGTGTTCCGCATCCTCACGCGCGAAGCGCACATCACTGCCGAAGGCTACATCACGCACGAAGTGCTCATCTCGTTCCGCGCAAGCGGAACACATCGTCCCAAAACAAAAAGAACTTCTTGGGAAGTGCTTTTTGTTTTGGAGGCGCCAATCGGAATCGGACCGATGAATAAAGGTTTTGCAGACCTCTGCCTTACCGCTTGGCTATGGCGCCCTATGAACCTCGCAACACGTTTACGCTTGCGGGGCGATTTAGAAGAAAACGACAAAAATCACTTGGATTTCTGTCGTTTCAGTGGAGCGGATTACGGGGCTCGAACCCGCCACCTCGACCTTGGCAAGGTCGCGCTCTACCAAATGAGCTAAATCCGCATATGTTGCCTGCGCTCTTGGTGAGTACAGGCTGGTGCCTCCGGTCGGAATTGAACCAACGACACGAGGATTTTCAGTCCTCTGCTCTACCGACTGAGCTACAGAGGCAAGTGGCGACCCGAAGGGGACTCGAACCCCTGACCTCTAGCGTGACAGGCTAGCGTTCTAACCAACTGAACTACCGGGCCGTGTGGTGGGAACAATAGGGCTCGAACCTATGACCCTCTGCTTGTAAGGCAGATGCTCTCCCAGCTGAGCTATGCTCCCATGCCGTCTGCTGTGCGATTGCCTCTCGCTGCACGGCTTAATTAATATACCACAGATTTTCTGATTTGTCAACCCCTTTTTCGAATTTTTTTTATTTTTTTTATTTTTTCTGAAAAACGGCTGATTCAGAGCGTTTTTTAGCCCTTTTCAGCCGTTTTTATCCCATTTTAAGCAAATTTTTTTATCTTTTCGCAAGATATTCCATCGCTTCGAGGTATCCGTCAAAGCCTTTTCCCGCTATCGTGAGAACACAGGCGCAGGAGGTATACGAATGGCGGCGGAACTCCTCTCGGCTGTTTATATCCGATATATGCACCTCAACTGTCGGAATACCCACAGCCTTAAGCGCATCGGGGATCGCAACGCTCGTATGCGTATATGCGGCGGGATTTATGACGATGCCGTCGAAATTCCCGTACGCCTTCTGTATTTCATCGACAATACACCCCTCGTGGTTTGACTGATAAACGCTGACGCCGACACCAAGCTCCTCGGCTTTTTTCTCTATCATTTTTACAAGTGTTTCGTAATTCTGTTTGCCGTATATATCGGGTTCTCTTATACCGAGCATATTGAGATTCGGTCCGTTTATAACGAGTAATTTCATTTTATCTTCTCCTTATTTTACTGCTTTGTATTTTATCACAGTAAAGTGTCCGTGTCAAGAGACGGATATAAACACATCATACGCTTTTTTGAAAAAAATCATCCCGTTTTCACAGGACAATCATAAAAGGCGGTTATAATTACACCGTAAAGTAAATAAATCAGTATTCTCTTTCACGTAGGAGGAAAAATGAAAAGATTTTTGTCAATATTTACAGCACTGTGCACGGCTACCGTGCTTTGCTCTTGCGGTGAGGACGGTTCCGACACGACAGCGTTTTTCGGCGAGGATATTATCATCGGTGAGGATATGTCGCACGGTCTTACCGAGGGCACCATCGAAAACGGTGAGCACACACAGGATGCCGCCGACGTTGACGGCATAATAAGCGGATATCTTACAGACAGCACGCAAAACGGAGCGCAAACAGGCTCTCCGTCTTCCGAAAACGCTCAATATGAAGCAAAGGAAAGCGGAATACGCCTGCTTTCAGACCGCATCGAATCCACCGATGACGGCGTTACGATCGAGGAAACGTCCGTGACGATCACAAAAGAGGGGACGTACTGCGTTTCGGGAACGCTTGAAAACGGCAGGATAACCGTCGATGCGTCGGACGATGCAAAGGTAACGCTAGTCTTAAACGGAGCGTTCATAACGTGCAGCGATTCTGCGCCGATATTTGTAAAAAACTGCGATAAATTCACCTTGACGGTTACGGAAAACACGTCGAACAAGCTCGTTGACGGCACGGAATATTCATACGACGTGACAGGTGAGAACGAACCGAACGCCGCCGTTTTTTCAAAGGACGATATGACAATAAACGGCAAAGGCTCACTTATCGTTTCAGCGAACTGTAACAACGGAATAACGTCAAAAAACGACCTTGTGATAAACGATGCGACCTTAACCGTCATATCAGCTCACGACGGTATAAGAGGAAAGGATTCGGTAACGGTCAACGGAGGTACTGTCAACGTGCAGTCGGGCGGTGACGGAATAAAATCAAACAACGAAACGGAATCGGACAAAGGATACATCACGGTAAACGGCGGTACTTTGAATATAAGCGCGGCAGAGGACGGAATACAGGCAGTAAATACGCTGACGATCAAGGACGGTTCTTTCCTTATAAAAACGGCGCAAGGCTCATCGGGTGCGTGGGGCGGAGTATCGGGTGACAGTGCGAAGGCGCTCAAGTCGGATGCTTCGATAGTTATTTCGGGCGGTGCGTTTTCGATAGATTCAAACGACGATGCCGTTCATTCAAACGGCGACGTTATGATAACGGGTGGAAATATCAAGGCATCCTCGGGCGACGACGGCATACACGCTGAGCAAAGACTTGAAATATCGGGCGGTACGGTCACGCTTTCAAAATCCTACGAAGGACTTGAAGCGGTCGATATTATCATATCGGGCGGTAATACGCACGTAACCGCATCGGATGACGGAATAAACGGTGCAGGCGGAAACGATTCGTCATCTATGGGACGCCCCGGAGGCTGGGGCGGTGCATCGAATGCGACCGTTACCGTGACGGGCGGATACCTTTATATAAACGCTTCGGGCGACGGACTCGACTCAAACGGAAGCTTTACAATGACGGGCGGTACCGTCATCGTTGACGGACCGACAAACAACGGCAACGGCCCTGTTGACTATTCTTCATCCTTTACGGTAAACGGCGGAACGCTTATTGCCGTCGGCTCATCGGGAATGATGCAGAATGCAAGCGCATCGTCACAGCAGTGCTGTGTTCTCGTGTATCTTTCGGGCAACGGAGGGGAGACGTTCAACGTTTCATCATCAAGCGGAGAAAACGTCGTAACGTACAGACCTGCAAAAGCGTATTCCTGCGCGCTTATATCAACCCCCAAGCTTGTCAGGGGCGAAACGTATACCGTATCTTCGGGCGGAAGCTGTACGGGAGATGAAACCGACGGACTTTACAAAAGCGGTACGTATTCGGGCGGAAGCGGCGTCGTAACCTTTACGCAGTCGTCAAACGTCACGCAAGCGGGAACGTCTACAGGCGGAATGGGCGGCGGTATGCGTCCGGGCGGAATGGGTGGCGGTATGCGCCCCCGATGATTCGTATAACTCTATTCGCCGCAGGTGAATAGAATATCACCTGACGAAGTAGGGGTCGGCGCCCTCGACGACCCGTATGATGTAGGGCGGGGGCTATATAACTCTATCCGCCATAGGCGGATAGAATATCACGCTGACGGAGTCAGCATATCACGAAACCGAAAGGTTTCATATCACTTTCGCGGAGCGAAAATATCACGCCGACGAAGTCGGCATATCTCCTGACGTAAAATCGTATGTGTCGACGTCCCCGACGACCCGTATGATGTAGGGCAGGGGCTTGCTCCCGCCGTTTCTTAAGGATATCGCATTCTCTCTCAGTCTTTTGTTTCACAAAATCCGACAACTTTTATTGTATTGCAACATAAAAAACCGCAGAGTGATCTGCGGTTTTTATCGTAATTTTCAAAACTGTTTTCAATTTGCTTTTTCGTAGGAAAGCTCGTCGGGGATGACTACTTCTTTTATGTCGGCGCCGACTGCTCTGAGTTTACCGACGATATCGTCATATCCTCTCTTTATGTGATATATATCGTCTATCACAGTCCTTCCGGGTGCAACAAGACCTGCGATTATCACAGCGGCACCTGCACGGAGATCGACAGCTCTTACAGGAGCTGCGGAAAGCGGTGTGCCTCCTTCGACGATGGCGATCTTTCCGTCGACCTTGATATTTGCACCCATGCGCTTCAGCTCTTCAACGTAGCGGAAACGTGTATCCCACACGCCCTCTGTGAGGTAGCTTGTGCCCTCTGCAAGACAAAGAAGCACGCACATCTGCGGATTCATATCAGTAGGAAAGCCGGGATACGGCAGAGTTTTTATGTTCACACGGCTCAAAGGACCGCTTCTCGATACTGTGACGTAATCGTCGCCTTCTTCAACAGTAACACCCATTTCCTCAAGCTTTGCCGTTATCGACTCAAGATGCTTGGGAATTACGTTGTTTATTTTAAGGCATCCGCCCGTTGCCGCCGCAGCTATCATATACGTTCCCGCTTCTATCATATCGGGGATTATTGCGTACGTACAGCCGTGGAGCGACTGAACACCCTTTATCTTTATTACGTCAGTACCTGCGCCTGTGATATTTGCACCGCAGGTATTGAGGAAGTTTGCAAGATCGACTATATGCGGCTCTCTTGCGGCATTTTCTATAACCGTCGTACCCTGCGCCATTACAGCGGCAATGATGACGTTCATCGTAGCGCCGACGGAAACGCCGTCAAAATAGACCTGGTTGCCGATGACGCCGTTTTCAGCTACAGCTTCGATGTAACCGCCCTCGACTGAGACCTTTGCGCCGAGGGATTCAAAGCCCTTTATGTGCTGGTCTATCGGGCGTATGCCGAAATCACATCCGCCGGGGCAGCCGACAGATGCTCTGTGAAATCTTCCGAGTTCCGCACCGATAAGGTAGTAAGATGCGCGCATCTTACGTACGAGGTCGTAAGGAGACGTTCCGCACTTACAGTGCGTACAATCGACGGAAATGACCGTCGGCGAGTGTCTTTTTACGATCGCCCCCATACTTTCGAGTATTTTAAACGACGTGCGTACGTCGCTTATATCGGGCAGATTTTCAAGTGTACATTTATCTTTTATAAGGAGGCAGGAAAGAATAACGGCAACAGCGGCATTTTTCATTCCGCTGACTTCAATTGTGCCGCTCAGCTTATTCCCTCCGTTGATTATAATATTTTCCATAGACAATGATCCGTTTCCCGGCGAAGGATGTTGACGTTACGATATATTCAAGAAAAACGTTATCGCCGTAATTCGTTTTTCGTTAAGAGCATAAGAATAGATTATACATAAGTATAGCACGAAGTTTCTTTTTTTTAAAGGGGTAAAATTTAAAATTAATGATTATTTTACATAATTATCGAAAAGCCTTTTTTCTCGTGATTTTTTGTATTAACAAATCGTAAACGTACTCGAAGTTATTATATGCTCACAAAAAATAAGTGTGCGACCGTATTATTGTTTTTTATTCTTGACATTATTCACTGTTTGTGTTAAAATTATGGAAGAACATTTGAAATTCGGAAATAAAAAACGAAGAAAAAGCAAAGGAAACGGGCAGACTTCTCAAAGCCGAGGACGGTGTCGGAGCAGCTGTCGAGTTCCTTGAAAGCAAATACGGAAGAAAATAAAAAATCTTTACTTTGTGAAGAAAGAATGGAATTTATGAAGAATATTTTTCAAAAAGCAATATCCTGCCTTTTGACAATATCGCTTTTAAACGTACCTGCTTTCGCCGAAGAAGATACAGAAAAGGCGCTGTTGTATACTGCGCCTTTTGTTTCCGCCGAGCAGGTATCGTACACGTGCGGAAAGCTTCTTGACGATTTCGAAAACGGTGTCACGTCATGGCAGGCAAGCAACGGTGTAACGCTTGAAAAAGCAGCGGATGCCGTGTGCGGAGAGGGCTGTATGAACGTCATATCGGATGGATCAGCCGAGCTTTATCTCCCTCTCGAAAATGAGAATTTAACGCCTTATTCGGGCATTATGGCGACGTTTGGGAATTTTTCCGACAGCAGTATTGATATATCCGTCACCGTCACCTCGGGAGACGACGAGCTTACGGCGTACGGAACGATCCCGACGGGCGGATATTACACCGCAAGCCTTGATATACGTGAAATGAAAAATAAAAAGAAAGCCGACGGAATAAAGATCACAGCGTCGCGCGGAGGCTTTTGTATTGACTACGTGAACGCATCCGTCACGTACGCACCGTGCGATTCAATACCGAATTTCACACGTGAATATGAAATATCGGGAGCTGAAGCCGAAATATCTTCAAATGCGCTTACGCTCAACTGCAGCGGAAAGGACGTATCGGCATCGACAGACAGACTCGGCTGTCTTTTGAAAGACGATGAAAACGCCGTAAGTATAACAGTCAACAACGGTACGAACGCCGAGAAGATCACGTTTGCGTATACGGATAAATACGGAAGCTTCGCAAAAGCGCACACTCATACGCAAGCGCTGAAAGAAGGGCTTTGTACGTATACGTTCCCGCTTGACAAAACAGATGCGCTTGAACAGTTCAGACTCACGTTTGCATCAAAGCCCGAAGGAACGCTTACCGTTTTCGGTATATCCTTCACGTATTTTGAAGAAGAAAAGGAAACAAAGGGGACGTGCACGACGGACGGCGAAAACATAACCGTTTCGTATGAAGACGCCGACGTACCCGAAGGCTATCCCGTCTACCTTTACAGAATGCTTCCGGGAGAAAGTGAGACCTCCCTGCCCTACCGTGCTGATCTGCAGGGCGAAAAAAGCTTTACTTTTCCCGTAATTGACGGAAAAGAAAATAACCTTTTATATAAGTATAAGGTAATGTATGACAAAGAGGGAGAGCTTAAAACGGTGTGCGAGGAGCTTACCGTTGAAGATCCCGAAAACTGCGCCGGCGGCGGAGCGTTTATAACGCCTGTCACGAAAAAGGGCGTGTACGGAGAGTACGCGGAGTTTTCTGGCACGGTCTTTCTTGAAATAGACGTATCGGCTGCGGTGTCCGAAGACAGAACGCCGTATTCCTATACGTTCGGTGAAAACGAGGTCTTCATAAACGGTGATACCGTTGAATATCTCGACGAAAGAGTGTCGGGAATAAACGAAACGGGCGGAGCGGTCTATATCGTCATATCAGCTCCGAGTTCGCATACGGAATTTTCCGATGAAAAATTTATGACGGTGTATCCGTCGGTCATATCGTTTATAGCAAAACGGTATAACGGCGGTGAAAACGGTACGGTAAACGGCTTTGTCATAGGCACGGGACTTAACAAAAGCGAGTTCGGAATGAAGGACGCACTTGAATGTGCCGAGCTTTCTTTGAATACCGCATATATTGCCGCAAGGCGGGAAAATTCATCGAGCCGTATAATGCTTTCACTCGATGCAGACGGAAAAATACCCGCACATAAATTTATGCTGTCGTTGCTCGTACACTGTCCGTACATTCACGATATAACGGTATTTGCATCGGCGGAAGAAGACGGAAGCTATTACAAAGCCCCCGGGCTTTTGCAAACACTTGCAAAAGCAGGACTTCAGAGGAAATTTTCGGTGTACGCCGTGTTCGACGGCTACAAAGACGATGCAAAACGCATCCTGCGTGATTTCTATTCGCTTTACGAAAGCTCCGTTGAATGCATTGCAGTATCCTTTTCGGATGCTGTCAAACACAGAAAAGTGTTCAAATACATGGATACGTCCGACAGGGACAAGTATACAAATGAATACTGCGAGGGTTTTAAGTTTGACACCTGGGATGAATTATGTCCCGACGAGGTCTTTTCTTCAAACGTCTTGAAGATAAAGCCTGCATACACTTCATACGGAGAAATAGACGGAGGAAAATCACTTTTTTGTGCCGAAAGCATTGAAGGATGGAAAAAAGGCGTCGGCTGTACGGCAATTTCGTCAGACGGGGATGCGCTCTTTGCATCTTTTGATACAAACGGTACGGGAATGGGCTTTGCCACGGTGAGCCTTCCCGAAGGGGCAGATCTGAAAAACAATACGGTGAGCATCAAGGTAAAGGCAGACTATCTGCAATCAGGCACGGAAAGCGTTGAGGTTTTTGTCTATGCGGTGTCAGCGAATGAAAAAACGTGCGCCATAGCGGACGTCAAGGCGGATACGGAAACGGTCATAAGCTTTGATCCTTCGTTTGATGCGGAAAAACTCATCATAGGTATAAAAGGCACAGGCACTCCGAGGCTTTGCATATACGAAGGTGCGGTCTCATCAATTTCGGCAAATGAAGAAACGAAAAACGAGGAAAGCTCGCCTGTATCGGACGGATACAGTGAAGATACGTCAAACGGCGGTACTGTTTTTAAAACAGTCCTGATACTTGCCACAGTCGGCATAATTTCCTGCACGGCAGTCTTTGTTGTAAAAAAACGCAAAGAGGATCAAAGACCGCAAATTTGATACAATGCCCAAAACGCGGAAAATGCTTTTAAACGAGCGGATATGCGCATTTTCCTTCTGTTCAAAACTCCAAACGATAAAATTCAACGGTAGTGAAGATCAGTGGAAGAATATAGACGGCATCGACGATATCGACATTTCAGTAAATTTCGGTGCATAAATAAAAAAGAGCTTCGCAGGGAGACACTTCATAAAGAGGTGTTCTCCCTATTTTCTTTTTATAAAAAATGACACTTTCGGCTTGAAAGTGTCATAGTGGGTTACATACTTTAAAATTATACCTATCTCAAAGATAAATGTAATAAGTGATATTGTCAGACAAGTCTCACAGTTTTATTTTGCCTTACGGCAAAGTGATATTAAAACCTTTGGTTTCAGTTTTATTATATTCGCTCCAAAACTGCCGAAGGCAATTCACTTGGACGAAGTCCAAATATAACTGCGAAACAATATAACTCGCCGTCAGGCGAATATAACTGAGGCGGGCTTCCTTTAAATTGTTAAAAAAATATTAAATAATAACTGTGTAATAATTTTAGTGTGTATAGTATAATAGATTGTATATTATATTAAAGAGGAGAACTATGTCATTTTTCAAGTCTAATTTTTATGATTCGGTAAAGCTGTTTTTGGCTCAGTTCGCTATGGCTGTTTACGGTCTTATTACGTCTATGGCGACGATCAACTCGCCTGTTCTGATGGTAGGATCAAGCGTCATCGGCGTACTGCTTTACATCTTCATAATTTACGATTTCATATGGGAGATAGGCGGCAACGACAAAATAAGGCTCGACGTTGCTCACGTAAAGATAAATTACGCAAAACCCATTTATATGTCACTGTTGGCAAACGTGCCGAACTTCGTTTTCGGTATCATCGTAATAATCGGGCATTTTATCGGCGAAAACACCCTTTTCACGATAGCAAACGCCATACTGCGTATGCTTCAGTCTATGTATCTGGGTATTTTCAAAAACATCGTGATAAACGGAACGGATCTGAACCAGAACCCCTTCACTTACACGATAACACCGTTTATAAGCGTTTTTGCAACGTTTATAATGTACGTTCTCGGAACAAAGAACATCGCTCTTTTACCTGAAAAAAAGAGTAAGTAAAACTAACAAAAGGACATCTTACCATGGGCTCAAAAGAAGTTATAATATACGGCACGATATCCGTATATCTTGCAGTAATGCTTATCGTCAGCGTGCTTTCAAGCAGAAACGCAAAAAACGTAAACGATTTCGCAGTGGGAAAAAGAAACGCAAGTGCGTGGCTTTCCGCTTTTTCATACGGAACGGCGTATTTTTCGGCAGTTATGTTCATCGGATACGCAGGTACGACGGGATGGAACTACGGTCTTTGGGGCGTACTTCCCGGTCTTGGCAACGCTATATTCGGTGCGCTCTTTGCCTGGCTCGTTCTTGCAAACAGGACGAGAGATATAACGAGGCGCCACGATATACGCTCGATGCCGCAGTTCTTCGAAAAACGCTTTTCCGACAAGGTAATGAAGCAGTTCTGCGTATTCGTTATATTCATATTCCTTATACCGTATTCGGCATCCGTTTACAAAGGACTTACGAGTGTGTGCAGTATTCTTCTCGGCATTGACGAAATGCTGTGCTGTATAATCATCGCCTGCGTTGCGGCAGTGCTCGTCGTTCTCGGCGGATATATGGCAACGCTCAAGGCTGACTTTTTGCAGGGTATCGTTATGGTCGGCGGTGTTATCGCCCTTATAATCGTCATAATGAGGACCGAGCAGGTCGGCGGTATCACAGACGGTATAAAAAATATAGCAAACGCAACGAAGGATCTTTCCCTTTCGGCAAAAGATCACGTAAGTCTTTGGGCAACAGTCCTTATGACGTCGTTCGGCACGTGGGGACTTCCTCAGATGATACATAAATACTACGGCATAAAGGACAAAGCAGAGGTAAAACGCGGTACCGTAATATCAACGCTTTTCTGCCTTATAATAGCAGGCGGCGGTTACTTTATCGGCTCTCTGTCACGTCTTTTTCCCGATGCATTCGCCGACGGTGTTTACGATAACATCATACCCAATATGCTCGTTATAGCAAAAGTGCCGACGATACTTCTCGGTATAATACTCGTGCTTCTCATATCGGCATCGGTGTCAACTCTTGCATCCATCACGATAACGGCGGCAACAACACTTACAATGGATTTCATATCACCCGTTTGTATGAAAAAAGCATCGGGCGAAAAGGTCGGCGCCGTCTGCAAGATCGTATCCGTGCTTTTCATCCTGCTTTCATTCGTCATCGCCATAACGCCCGATACGCCCATACTCGTTATGATGTCGTATTCCTGGGGTATCATCTCCGGTTCGTTTATGGCACCCTACATCCTTTCCCTCTATTGGAAAAAAATAAACAGATTCGGTGCCTGGGTCGGCATGATCGGCGGATTTCTGACGGCTCTGCCTCCGCTTGTATGCAAGCTCGGCGGAATATCGGCACAAACTCCCTTAGGACAGCTTTCGTCAATGGGACCGCACTTTGCCTGCCTTGCAATGGCTGTATCGTTCCCTCTTTGCTTCATAGGAACGAAAATATACAATTCCGTAAAGAAAACGGAAGAAACAAACGATGATTTTTATCTTACGGAAATTTCCGAATAATTATGAACAAGGACAAGAAAATGAAAACAAACATTTATAACAGAGATATGGAGTGTATGAAACGCTCCGATATGGAAGCCCTCCAGCTTGAAAGACTCAAGGCAATGGTCGATTATGCCGCAAAAAACGTGCCTTTCTACCGTGAAAGACTCGAAAAAGCGGGCGTTACGGCAGAAAAGATCAAAACGCTGTCGGATATAAAATACATACCCTTTACAAACAAAACGGACCTTCGTGACACGTACCCCTTCGGTATGTTTTCCGTACCGATGAAGGATATCGTAAGAATACACGCATCATCCGGTACAACAGGTAACCCCACGGTCGTGGGATACACGAAAGAGGACCTTGACAACTGGTCCGAGCAGGTGGCACGTCTTGTCGTTGCCGCAGGCGCAACGGATGAAAGCATCGTCCAGATATGCTTCGGCTACGGTATGTTCACAGGTGCACTCGGTCTTCACTACGGTCTTGAAAGAATAGGTGCGACGGTCGTCCCCACGTCCTCGGGCAACACCGAAAAACAGCTTAAATTTATGCGCGACTTCAAGACGGACACGATAGTTGCAACTCCCTCTTACTGTATGTATCTTGCGGAAGCGGCAAGAGAACATTCGATCGAATTCCCCATGAGCGAGTACGCGCTCAAGCTCGGACTTCTGGGCAGTGAAGGCTCAACGCCCGAAATGCGTATGGAGATAGAACAGAAGTGGGGCAACGGATTTTTCGCAACCGACAACTACGGTATGAGTGAGCTTAACGGCCCCGGTATGTCGGGCGAATGTATATTCAGAAGCGGTCTGCACATATCAGAGGACCATTTCCTTTGTGAGATAATCGACTCGGAAACAGGCGAGGTTCTCCCCAAAGGCTCAACAGGTGAGCTTGTCGTGACGAATCTCACGAAAAAGGGACTTCCCATGCTCCGTTACAGAACGAAGGATATCACCAATATAAATTACGAGCCGTGCGCCTGCGGAAGAACCTCCGCACGTATGAGCAAGATAATAGGCAGAAGCGACGATATGCTCAAGATAAGAGGCGTAAACGTGTTCCCGACACAGATAGAAAGCGCACTTATAGGCATTTCGCAGATATCTCCCCACTATCAGCTCGTTGTAAGACGTGAAGGATACGCTGACAGCCTTGAAGTAAAGGTCGAGATAATAGACGCATCGCTTCTTGCACGTTACGGTGAGCTTGAAGCGCTCCAGCGCAAAGTCCACGACAAGATAAAATCAATCCTCGGTATCGAAATAAAGGTAACTCTCGTCGAACCGAAGAGCATTGAAAGATTTGTCGGCAAGGCAAAGAGAGTTATTGATCTGAGAAACGTAAAATAAAAATCATAACATAAATAATATTATTAACACCAAAACAGAAAGGTTTTGTATTATGAAAAAATTACTTTTGGGAAACGAGGCTGTTGCACGAGGTCTTTATGAAGCAGGTGTAAAGGTCGTATCGTCATATCCCGGCACACCCAGCACGGAAATAACCGAATTCGTTGCAAAGTACGACGAAATATACAGCGAATGGGCGCCTAACGAAAAAGTAGCTTTTGAAGTTGCATCGGGCGCATCAATAGGCGGAGGACGCAGCTTCTGCGCTATGAAGCACGTCGGTCTTAACGTTGCGGCAGACCCGCTTTACACGATGTCCTACATAGGTGTCGGCGGCGGATTCGTATGCGCCGTTGCAGACGACCCCGGTATGCACTCCTCACAGAACGAGCAGGACTCCCGCCGTCACGCAATAGGCTCAAAGGTTCCGATGCTTGAGCCGTCGGACGCCGCAGAGTGCCGTGACTTCACGGTCTTGGCGTACGAGCTTTCCGAAAAGTACGACACGCCCGTGCTTTTGCGTCTTTCCACGAGAATATCCCACTCACGCTCACTCGTCGAGCTTGGCGAAAGAACGGAGCTTGAGCTTAAAGAATACAAAAAAGATCCTGCGAAAAACGTAATGATGCCCGCTATGGCTCGCCCCCGTCACGTATACGTTGAAAAAAGAATGGCGGAAATGGCGCAGTGGGCTGAAAGCTGTGAAATAAACAAAACCGAATACTACAACAAAAAAAGAGGCTTCATCTGTGCCGGAACGACTTACAACTACGCACGTGAAGCATTCGGGGACGATGCAAGCTATCTCAAGCTCGGTATGGTAAATCCCCTCCCCATCGAAATAATAAAAGAATTTGCAAAGAACGTCGAAACTCTCTACGTTGTCGAGGAGCTTGACGACGTTATTGAAACACACTGCCTTAAAAACGGCATAAAGGTCATCGGTAAGGAAATATTCTCACTTCTCGGTGAATTTTCACAGGCGACCGTCAAAAAAGCTGTCGACGGATTCGAAGCTGAATGTATCACGTTCCCCGATGAGATCCCCCAGCGTCCGCCCGTTTTGTGTGCAGGCTGTCCGCACAGAGGCTTCTACTATGCAATAAACAAGTACAAGCCGTACGTAAGCGGTGATATCGGCTGTTACACACTCGGTGCTGCCGCTCCTCTTTCCTCCGTTGATTCCTGCATCTGCATGGGTGCGTCGATATCTGCTCTTCACGGCTTCAACAAGATGAGAGGCGAAGAAAGCAAGAGATCTCTCGCCGTAATAGGTGACTCCACGTTTATCCATTCGGGTATTACGGGACTTATAGATATAGTTTACAACAAGGGATTTTCCACGGTAGTCGTGCTTGACAACTCCATAACGGGTATGACAGGCCACCAGAACAACCCCGCAAACGGTTTTACGATAAAGGGCGACCCCACGGCGGCTGTAAATATCGAAGAGCTTGCAAGATCTATCGGTATCAAGAGAATAGCCGTTGTCGACCCGTTCGACGTTGACGAGGTACGCCGTGTCGTTGACGAGGAAATGAACGCAGACGAGCCTTCACTCATCATTTCCCGCCGTCCCTGTGCGCTTCTGAAGGGTATAAAGCACCCTGCCGCACTCAAGGTAAACGCCGACAAGTGTATAGGCTGTAAGGTCTGCCTTACGTGCGGATGTCCCGCTATCTCTCTTAAAAAGTGCGACGACGGCAAGATGCGCGCCGTTATAGATCGCAATCAGTGTCTCGGCTGCGGTGTATGTACGTACGCTTGCAAGCTCGGTGCTATTGAGAAATAAGGAAAGGAAGTAACGGTCATGGTTAAAAATATACTCATCGTAGGCGTCGGAGGTCAGGGAACGCTTCTGGCTTCGAAAATAATGGGCGCAGTTTTCACAGGTCTTGATTACGACGTAAAGGTAAGCGAAGTACACGGAATGTCGCAAAGAGGCGGTTCCGTCGTTACGTACGTAAGATACGGAGAAAAGGTATTTTCTCCCGTTATCGAAAAGGGCGAAGCTGATATTCTCATATCGTTTGAACAGCTTGAAGCGGCACGCTGGATATCCTACCTCAAGCCCGACGGTATAATAATCACAAATACACAGAAAATAGACCCGATGACGGTAATAATGGGCAAAGCTCAATATCCCGAAAATATCCTTGAAAAGATAGAAAAAACAGGCATCAAGACGATAAGCGCCGACGCACTTGAGATCGCAGAAAAAGCAGGCTCGGCAAAAGCGGTAAATATGGTGCTTCTCGGCATGGCGGCAAAGTTTTTGCACATCGACAAAGAAGTGTGGATAAAAACTATCACCGATACAGTCCCCGAAAAGACGAAAGAAACGAACGTCAAGGCATTTTCCGACGGCTATTCCCTCGCAGAATAATGGCGTAAGACCTTATTCTGTATAGAAAATACACTAACAGTTCACCCCTTGAATTTATATATGGAGATTACTATGTACGTAAAACAGCTTTCAATATTTATGGAAAACAAGTCGGGAAGAATTGCCGAGATAACACGTATTTTAGCAGGTGCAGGTATTGATATACGCGCGCTGTCCATTGCGGATACGACGGATTTCGGTATTCTCAGACTTATAGTAAACAAGCCCGAGGAAGCGTCCGAGGTCTGCAAAAAAGCAGGACTTATGACGGCTGTCACGGACGTTATAGCAATACAGATCGAGGACCGTCCGGGAAGCTTCTCGGAGGCTATGCAGTCCCTTGCGTGTGCCGGGGTCAGCATTGATTATATGTACGCATTTCTCACTCCCGGAAGCGAGAAAGCCGCGTGCGTTATAATCAGCACGTCATCTCCCGAGCTTGCTTCAAAGCTTTTGACAAACGCAGGCATCAAGCTTCTTGACGCTGAAAAGATCTATTCCCTTTAATATTTATTAAAATAAGGCTCTCAAACGGATGCTTCCGTTTGAGAGCCTCTTTTTTATTTAATCTTCAATTTCGTTAAAATAGTCCCTATCAAAAAATTCAGACAGGGTAATTTCGGAGCCTTCGCAAAACCGCTTTACGGTTATGACTTTCGAGCATTTTGTTCTCCCTTTTACAAGATCGTAGATCGCTGATGGCGACATACCGCCTTTTAAACAAATATCGCACACGTTGCTGTTTTGCTCTGTGCATATTTCTTCAATTCGTTTTACAATAGCTTCGTTTAATTTCATTATCATATCCATCCTGTTCAGTGAAAATCTTTGCCAAAAAGCGTCCGCCTTTTGGCGGACGCAGGTTATGATATTCTTATGCCCAAGGATCGGCGGATTTCGGATCGCGTATTCCCACGAGTATCATTTGATCCCACAAAAGCCACTCGCCGCTTCCTTTTTTGCGTAAAACGATCTCACGCGGATTATCCGCGCCGCCGCTTCTGACAAACAGCTTTTTATATCCCTCGTTGGCGTCCGAATAAAGATTTGTTTCCACCGTCAAAACGAACGGCTGATCGGGTGTATAATCGTTTTCGGGTGTAGCTCCTTTGAAGTAAGAAAAAGGAACGTACGTTTTGCCGTCACGGAAACGGTCGTTTAAAAACGAAATATCGTATGCGCTCAAAGGACGCGGTCCTCTGAGCCAGTTGAGCATTTCCGCACCGACAGCTTTATCCGCCGCATACACACACAACGCGCACACCGTCAACGCGGCTGTCTGAAAAGGACTGCTCAAAGCAGCTTCGGGCAACGATTGCATCTGTGCAAGAGTTTCGGGCAAAGATGAAAATACGAAAGTTTCTTTTTGAATGACATCAGTATTCGTATCCGAGCTTGTACCGGGGGCCTTGCTTTTGAGCTTATCGAAAATTGACATAATATCCTCCTCTGTGCCGACACTTGGCAATTTATTTTATTGATTTTATTGTTCCTGCATCAGCAGTGCATCTGCTGTCAGTTTTACCTCTTCGGGGTTTTCAACGCTTATCATTATGACGTATCTGCCCGATGTATAGACGGTCATAAGGGGGAATACCTTATCGCAGATACCCTCTTGATCGTAGACCTTTATGTCCGAATCCTTTATTTTCTGTATACGGTCAGCGCAAAGAGTCTGTATATCCTTTACATCCTCGCCTTCCTTCACTTTGAAAACGTCGATCTCGATCGGTGATTTTCCCGTCGGCATACAGAAAGCGTACTCTTCTACCTTGTTCATAACAGCCGGGTATATCGGTTCAAAATTATCGTCAAATTCGACCTCACCGCCAAAGCACGATATGAAGTTTATTGCCGACAGCGGTTTTTCCGCATTGTCGTAAACGATGCTCTCGGGTGCGTTTTCAACCATCGCCGTAAGCACTGAAAGAAGGTCTTTTGCCGACACGTTTGCTGTCTTATCATCCGTGCCTTCCTCCGTCGTCTGTTCGGATGCCTGTGTATCGGTTGCAGCTGCCGAATCCGCATTTGTGTCCGCATCGTTTCCCGAGCAGGAAGCAAGTGTCAGAACTGTTGCTGCGGAAAGTATAAATGAAAGTATTTTTTTCATATTCGTTCTCCTATGTATCAAATTTTACGATCTTGCACGTTTTACAAAGCCTTTCATCCATGTTGCTCATTTTATGTGTTCCTTTTTAATTATAACATAAATAAAGGCAAAATCAAGTATAAAAATATAAAAAATAATATACTCCGTTTGAATTACGGAGTATATATCACTTAATTTCTTTTTCTATTTTTTGTATAACACCGATGAATGTCTTCATTTCGTCACCGGAAACACTTGAAAACATTTTCTTCTGAAGTCCGGATACGACGTCGATTGCAAGCTTGTTTGCGTTTTTGCCTTTATCCGTGAGAAAAACGTGTGTGCGGCGCAGGTCGATCTCGTCTGACTTTCTTGTGACGAAGCCGTCCTTTTCCATCTTGCGTAAAACGATACTTACAGTCGGTGCTTTCAGTCCCGTTCTTTCAACAAGGCTGAGCTGTGTTCCGCCGTCCTCTGCGGCAAGAGCTGAAAGAAGCTTGCAGTAAGCCACTTTTATCCCGACTTTCTTCAGTTCCTTTTTCAGTTTGTCATTATAGTTTTTGCTGAGTAAAGACAACGAAAGGATGATTTCACTGTATTGCATATTTACCCCCCATTTGTTAGATATCCAACAGCATTTTATTGATTATGTTGTAATATGTCAATAGAAAGTGAGAATTTTTCATTCAGTTTTCACAATTTTTCACACAACCGTCACATAAGGAGGGTTATAAAAGAATTTTTTGCCTTATTTTGGTATAAAAATCCGCTCAACGAGCGGTTTTTCAGTCGGGCAAATATGTCAATCCACCCCTGTGTTTCTCATCCACACCTCCCGTTTTTATCTTATCTCTTATGTATTATCTATTATCTCATTTTTGCCCCCGCCCTACATCATACGGGTCGTCGAGGGCGCCGACCCCTACCGATTTTATCTATTATCTCTTATCTATCATCTATTATCTATTATCTGATTTTTCTCGCCTTACGTTTCTCATTCATCAATTTTTTTCGAAACGGCGACAGCAAGCCCACGCCCTGCATCATACGGGTCGTCGTGGGCGCCGGACCCCTACCGATTTTATCTATTATCTATCATCTATTATCTATTATCTCATTTTCCCTCCACCCTACGTTCCTCATTTTTCATCTACGCCTCCTCCCGTACCCCCCAACGGGGGAGGCGTATCACCGCAATGCGGTGATTTGAATCGTCCGGGAGGATCGACACATACGATTTTACGTCAGGAGATATGCCGACTTCGTCGGCGTGATATTTTCGCTTCGCGAAAGTGATATGAAACCTGACGGTTTCGTGATATGCTGACTTCGTCAGCGTGATATTCTATCCGCCTGTGGCGGATAGAGTTATTTAAACCGTTGAGGGTGCCGAACCGTGCAAATTCTCCCCTTTCAGCAGGCAAAGCTGATTGTGTTATAGGGGCGGCACAATTCACTTTGTGAATTCGACGGTGTGTATTTCGAACAAATTTTATGATAACAAGATCTGCACACCGCCGGTTCCGCAAAAGCGGAACGTGCCGCCCCCTGAAAACAAACAAAAGC
>JAZQBL010000001.1:0-93789 GCA_045545665.1 Eubacteriales bacterium | reverse complement strand
TACTCTATCCAATTGAGCTAAGGGTAGGTAGATATAACGTAAACATTATATCACGCATTTATATTTTTGTAAATAGAAAAATCAATAATTATCAAGAAAATCGACGTGCTCACCGTTGACACTGTACCCGATAACTGTATTTAAATTTACGTTATGTGTGCTTTTGAAAATGTTTGCCTCAACCTGCGGATAGTCCTTTTTTATACTCTTGATGAGGCGTTTCATTTCTTGCCGCTTTGATTCCATAACAGCGTTTTCATCAGCGATCTTTTCTGTAAATCGGCAAGCGCACTGCAAAAATTCAAGCTCGTTATAATTTCGCCAGGCAATTATATCATCTTCACTGACACAGTACATAGGACGTATAAGCTCCATACCGGGAAAATTAGTTGAGTGGAGCTTCGGCATCATCGTTTGATACTGACCGCCGTATAAAAGTCCCATCAAAACAGTTTCGATGACGTCGTTATAATGATGGCCGAGTGCAATTTTATTACAGCCAAGCTCTTGTGCAAAGCGGTAAAGATAACCGCGTCTCATCCTTGCACAAATATAGCAGGGAGATTTTTCGATGTGTTCGACTGAAGCGAATATATTTGTGTCGTAAATTTTTATCGGAACACGGAGGAGTTCACAGTTTGATACTATCTTTTCGCGGTTCTGCGGACTGTATCCGGGATCCATTACGATAAATTCAAGCTCGAACGGCACGTCACTGTGACGCTGAAGCTCCTGCATAAGCTTCGCCAAGAGCATAGAATCTTTTCCGCCTGACATACAAACAGCTATTTTGTCGCCCGGTTGGATAAGCTTATAATTGCGTACGCCCTCAATAAACCTGTTCCAGATACCTTTACGAAACTTTTTATTTATACTGCGCTCAACCAAACCGCATTTATCAAGTTCTTTCATATCAAAATGCGAATCTCACAGCGCCCGGAACAACGTTAATATTCAGCGGGGTATCCTTATCGCTCAAATATTCTATCTCGCCGTCAGCACAGTAGTATTCCATACCTTTTATAGTCACGTTTTTACATCTTATGTACTTCGCGACGTCGGCAAATTGTTTAATAACCTTTCCGTCTTTTATGTGTGCGCCTTTTTTGTATTTCAGAATCAACGAAATAAACTTAAGTCTTGAAATTTTTTTGACGAACAAAAATTCCAAAACGCCGTCGGTTACGTCAGATTCCGGGGAAGAATTAAAGCCTCCGCCGTAATGAGTACCGTTTGCAACGATACACAAGAGAAATTCATCGTCAAACGAATGTATATTGCCGTTTTCATCTGTAAGCGTTATAGACATTTTCTGTCCGAATTTTTTAAAAAATCTTCCCAAAACACTCAAAATGTACGCCATACTTCCAGAAATAAGGGGTTTTTTCTTCATTTTTTGTGTTTTGATAACGACGTCACAGTCAAATCCTATGTTAAGCATATTGATAAAATATCTGTCATTATACTTACCGACATCACAAAGAACGGTCTTCTTTTTGTCAATTCTCAAAAAATCATTTCCCGTACCTGCAGGATAAGCAGAAAGAGTTGCCGAATCGGCATATTTTGCTTTGATAATACCGTTTACAGCTTCGTTAATAGTTCCGTCTCCGCCGTAAACAGTCAAATGAGCATTTTCGTTTTCGTTGCATATTTCATATGCAATGCGCTCGGCATCACCTATGCAAGTTGTGTAAACAACTTCTTCGCCTTCATTTACAAATTTTTCGGCAAGACCTTTACCGGCTTTGGGGTTAATTATATTAATTCTTGACATTTTATTTCCTTTGAGAATTAAAGGGAGCGTAATGGATGCGCTCCCTTGACAATTCGTTTGTTTTTTATAGATTTTTACGCTTCGGGAACTTCAGTTTCGTCGCCACTTTCGATATTTTCAAGATCGAAGAGAATCGTATCTCCGTCTTTAAGTACGAGTTCTGCAAAGGATGACGTTACAAGTTCGTCATTTACGTATACTGCCCATTTTGTTGTATCCGTCGCTTCGGAATCGCCGATCTTTACAATTGACGTCTTATCTTCGGAAAGACCGATTTCCATTTCGGAAACGCTTGCGCCTTCTGCAATAAGCTCTGTTTTTCCTTCCTTTTTAGCTGCGGAATTGAATGCAGACATATTAAAGAAGTTATAAAGGGTAAGATCGGACTTGTCACCACCAAAGGAAACAGCCTCTTCATCTATGAGCTTCTTAGCTCCGTCCGTTGCGTTGAACGTAATGGAGATCGTTCTGTAATTATCTTCTTCAAGTCTGAACTCAACGAGGTCGTAATTCTTCAAAACGCAGTTTTTGGAGTCTTCCACCTTCACACCGTTTACGTAAACATACCAAAGGCAAGGACTTCCATCCTCGGATGTGCCTGCGCTGAAGTTGGAAATGCTTTCCACCGTTACGTTTTTACCGATATCGGTAGTTATAACGCAGTCCTTCTTTTTGTTGTCGCAAAGCGCCTTCAAAGCGAGGTAGGGAGTAGCGGTCTTTTCCCAATCGTTTTCGGCGTTTTCATTGGGGATAACACATACTGCGTCGAGATTAAGAAATCTCTTACCGGCTGTATTATACGCATACACCGAAACGTACGTCGTTGTATCCGTAAGATCGTCAGAATTGTCACCGCACGAAGCAAAAACAGAAATTACCATCATTGCGGAAAGGATCAAAGCTAAAATTTTTCTAATTTTCATATCGGTAATTAAACCTCCTTAAATGTTAAGACATTACTTTGTCTAATTATACTACAATTATTCGGCGTTGTCAAGTAAATTAATTATTATTTGACAATTTATGATAATTTATTGCGGTCAATGCACTGTACAAAGTGAGTTTGCCGCCTTTTTATCCGTCCTCGTTATTCCTATGTGCGTGCCTTTTTCAACCGCATTATGGAAAAACGGATATCTGCTTGAGCTGTACGGTAACGCCGCTCCGAGCGGACGGTATATATACTGCGCATCCGTCACGTACATAAACACAGGGAATTCACGTTCAGTTTCCAGGACGAGCGCCTGCTTTATTTTATTGGGACAGTTATCATTTGCCACACAGTCACAATCGGCACAAAAATCAATAACGATGTGTCTTGTGCAATATTCGGTAGGTTCAGTCCCGGGTGTGTAATACAGTGTTTCGCGTTGATTGTGTCGTGGATCAAGACCGCACGTTTCGGGATTATAAAGCATTCCGGAGCTTGAACATACTTCAACCGGAATAAGATCACCTTCTTCGTAAAAAGACCTTTCCTCAACTGTACCGTTTTTGATACCCTCTATTATTTTTTCGTGTAACTTCATCATTACGTTGTCAAATATATAAACCGAAACGTAACTGTTAACACCGGAAAGTGATTTAGGATCTTCAAAACCGTACCAAACAGCTCCTACGTAATACGGAGTAAAACCGCAGAACCAACGGTCATGGTCGTACATAGACGTACCTGTTTTGCCGGCCACGGGGAGATATTTTTTTATCTCAATGTTCTTTGTCAAAGCAACAGTTTCAAGCATCTTCGTCATTGCCGAAACAGTTTCAGTGCTAAATACAGATGTGCTTGTCTGTTTATTATCAAGAATGACAGTTCCGGACGAATCTGTTACCTTCGTGTACGTTCTTGACTCGTTGTGTATACCGTCATTCGTAAACGTTGTATACGCACTTGCCATTTCACGTACGGTCACACCGACTGTAGTCGCACCAAGTGCAAGAGGAGCCAAACTGAGGTCGGTCATCTCAACACCCGTTGAGGTAGTGTACGTTTCTCTCAAATTATACAAGCCCAACTTCTGTGTAAATTCATACGAGCGTTCTATACCTACTTCATCGAGAACGTGCACGGCGATTGTGTTTAATGAGACCTCAACAGCATAGGCTATATTTCTCAAGCCTGTATACGTCTTATTAATATTTTGCGGCCAATAATTGTAATTGCTGTCAAAAGAATACGGAATATCATCATACACAGTTCCTGCTGTTATGAGCTCAAGCTCAAGCGCAGGACCGTATACAGCCAACGGTTTTATCGAAGAACCGGGAGAACGCTTGGTCTGCGTAGCATAGTTAAGTCCTCGGCTCAATACTTTTTCGCCTCTGCCGCCGACGATTCCGAGACAATCGCCTGTAATATCGCATACTACCATTGAAGATTGAGGCTTAACTATATACTTTTTATCACTTGAATGAAACGTATTCGGATCGAGGTACGCTTCCTCCATAATGGATTGGACCTCGGGATCTATGCAAAGATAAATGTTGAGTCCGCCCGAAAACAGCATATTAGATGCTATTTCACGGCTTACTTTCTTTTCTGCCATGAGGTCCGTAATAACGTCTTCTATAGCTGCATCCACATAGTAAGAGCTTACAGAATTCGAATTATTTGTCTGTTCTTCCTGAAGATCGAGAACAAGCTCTTTGTCAAACGCTTCATCGAACTCGCTTTGAGTAATAAGACCGTACTGAAGCATCGTCTTAAGTACCGTATTACGCCTGTCCGTATTGTTATCCGGATTTTGCACGGGGTCATACTTCGTAGGATACTTCGTGATCGAAGCAAGTGCGGCGCATTCAACAAGCGTAAGATCCGATACTTCTTTACCGAAATAGGTATACGCCGCCGTCTTTACACCCGAACATCCCTGAGAAAGGTAAATCGTATTCAAATACAGCTCAAGTATTTCGTCCTTGCTCATCTTTTTTTCAAGATACAGCGCTCGGAATATTTCCTGCACCTTTCTTTGTATCGTTACCTCATCTTCACCTGTAAGGTTTTTTATAAGCTGCTGTGTTATCGTTGAACCTCCGAAAGTGCTTGAAGAGGGAACGAAAAAGTTTTTGACAGCACCGAGAGTTCTGTACCAGTCAACCCCCGAGTGGTCGCGGAATCTATGGTCTTCAATTGCAATAAATGCATCCTTCAAATATTCGGGCATTTCACTGATAGATACCCAAATACGGTTTTCGGAACCGTGGATACGTTCTTCTTCCAATTCAACCGCGTTTCCGTCTTTGTCATAATAGTAAAATTTAGAGGTTGCGTTCTGTTCCGTTTTTAACACGTTTACATCAACTTCCGGATCGACATTTGATTTTAAATAAAAAATAAATACGACACCTGCAACAATACCCGTTATAACACCGACGAGCAGAACTGTGGCAATGATGTTGAATAAATACGAGAAAACGCGTAAAACCACCCGAAAGATGATATGAAAACTCCTTTTTACGGCTTTACTCCAACTAACTTCATTACCCTCATCACGATAACGCTGTTCGTAATTTTCTTTTTTCGTTTTAACAAAAGAATATATTTTCTTAAAAAAATTACGCACGGCATCTTTGATCTTTAAAAATTTATCTTTAATTTGAAACACCTCTCACGAGAATTATATACATCTTATTTTTAACATTATAAGGAAGTAATTTCAAGAGATGAATTTAAATTTATTGTTAAAACATATGTAATACAGCTTATTTTCTCTTTTTGGCGTGCTGACAGCGCTGGTACATATCGTTTATTTTGACAAGTATTATATCATCGCCTATGCGCTCGATACATTCCCAGGGAATAAGAATATCCTCTCCCTTGCTTATTCCCAAAAAATTACATTCTCCGGGAACTATTATCGATATAAGCCGACCGGAAACAACATCAAGCTGTCCATCAATAACGAACCCTAATCTGTGACCGTCGCAAACGTTTATCACTTCCTTATTTTTTAACTCATCGAGTGTGAGAATACACGCATCCATATTTGATCTCCTTTAAAACAAATGTGTTATATAATATGATATCCGCGGTACAAATTATATCAAACGGTTAAAAATTAACAATTTCCGATAATTAATTGATGATATCATCTTTACTTTTTCGAGATTTAATGATAGTATTAATGAAGAAAAACGAAAGGCCTGATCTATGCATAAAAATATATTTCGAAAAGCGGTGTCATTACTTATTATTCTGATTACACTGCTTTCCTCATCGTGCAGCGAAGAAGTTCTGCAAAATGAAACTCAAAAACCTCATTCGACCTCTGATGAAGCAAGCGAAAGTACAGACGGATCAACGACCTCGGCAGATACTTTTTTACAAACGGATGCAGTAACGTCAACCGAAACCGATGTACCGAAAGAAAATGAAGTAACGGCAGTACCGATAATCAACATCATAACGGATGACAAAGAGGGAATAACTTCAAAAAGTGAATATAAGTCTGCAAAAATGAGCATTGTTTGCGATGAAGAAACGGGGTTTTCGAATTGCGACATATCTGATATAAATATCAGGATAAGAGGACGCGGAAATGCATCCTGGAACCAATTCCCAAAGAAATCGTACCGAATAAAGCTTGATGAAAGCATAAGCCTCTTCGGAATGAAAAAGGATAAAGACTGGTTACTCGTTTCAAATTACGCCGATAAATCTCTTATGAGAAACATCGTGGCACATAATACGGCAAAAAAGCTTGACAATCTCGAATATACACCTACTCATATCGCTGTTGAGCTTTATTTAAACGGTGAATATATGGGAGTTTACGGCTTTGCCGAAAAAATAGAGTTCGGCGGTGGCAAGCTCGAATATACAGCGGACGGTGAAACGGTCGACACCTCTTATCTGCTTGAAGTCGGCTGGGATTATAACGACGATATGGTGTACGGTATGAATTATTTTGACACCGACTACATTTTAAGGATCGTTATAAAAGAACCCGAGTTCACAAAAAGGTATACACCGTCGGGAAATTACATCATAAATTATATGAAAGAAGCGGAAAACGCCGTCGTGTCACTTAACGGTTATGAAGAATATATCGACGTTGACAGCCTTATAGATTATCTGATAATTACCGAATTTACCAACAACACGGAAAACGTATTCTACAGAAGTTGTTATATGTATAAACCGTCGGGAGAAAAGCTTAAATTCGGTCCTGCCTGGGATTTCGATATGGCTTTCGGCAATTATTCTTATGATATCAAGAACTACGACGGTTGGTGCAGTATAGATAATAAATTTACCCATCTTGGAAACGACAGTGTATCTTGGTACAGTTTTCTTTTTAAAGACCCGAAATTCACAGAAAAGTTTGTCCTTCGCTGGGATGAAGTAAAAGATGAGCTTTTACAAACAGCTCTCAATACGGTAGATATTCAAGCAAAAGCTCTTGCATCAGCTCAGGTGCGAAATTTCGAGCGTTGGGATATAATGGATAAAAAAATAGGAGCGGGGAATGTTGACCACCGCACCTATAATACATATGAGCTTCAAGTAGAATATCTGAGAAAATTTATAAATGACAGATACAACTGGATAGAAGAAAACATCTCAGAATTCAGACTTTAATGAACGCATAAATAAATTTTTCAACACTTCGTCAGGCTTTCCGTTTTCAAACAGAATATCGTATAATGCAGATGTGATAGGCATATCTGCATTATATTTTTTTGCAAGCTGCAAAAGTGCCTTTGTTGTAGAATATCCTTCCGCAAGATATGAATAGTTTTCTTTTTTCACAAACGCTTCACCGAACGCTCTGTTATGGGAGTGTACGGAAAAAAGGGTCGCTTCATAATCGCCGATATGAGAAAGACCGTACACGGACATAACGTCACCGCCCATCTTCTCCACAAGTCGGGAAATTTCCCACGGACCTCTTGCCATAAGCGGGCCTTTGAGGGTAGAAACGGAGAGACCGTCAAGTAATCCCGCACAAATGCCCATTACGTTCTTGCTTGCAGCACCGACTTCGGTGCCGATAAGATCGTTCGAATGATAAAAACGTATTATATCGGATGAAAAATCCTTGCAAAGTCCTTCGGCAAGCTCTGAATCGGCAGAGGAAATCACCATACAGCTGGGAATACGTTTTGTAAAGTTCTCAACGTGGCCGGGTCCTACCCACACGGCAACTCTCGAAGTGTAATCAAGGCGTTTGCTTGCAACCTCGGAAAGTCTTTCACCCGTAGACTCAATAAGTCCTTTCATGCAAAGAACGTATATTTTATTCTTGATATTTGTCTTTGCTATCTGATCAAAAAGGGCAGGGGTGTTTTGCGATGCGATAGAAACGATTATTATATCACTTTCAGATAAAGCATAGGAAAGATCACTTGTAAAACGAACTGTTTCGGGCAACGTAAGATATTCGTTTTTATGTGTTTTCGAAAGCTCGTCGTAGGATCTCGAACCTTCACGTCCGTACATCAGAACGTTATAATTGAGTGTGGAAAAGTACCACGCAAGACAGGAACCCCATCTTCCGCAGCCGATTACGGTAATATTCATTTTTTGACCCTTTCGATCATTCAACAATGTATTTGGTTTTTTCACCGTTTAACTTTTTCATATACGCCTTAACTTCAGCGGCAGTGCGTTTACTTGAATTAAGTATCTGAACGGCATTGAACATTTCAAACATAGTAAGCGCATTTTCGTGATTCATCTGCTTCAGAACCATAGCTATTTCATCAATCGAAAATACGTTATCGGTTTCTGCAAGAAATTCCGTATTTTTATTTACAAAGACAGCTATGTTATACAACGGGATATTACGCAGTTTTCCTTTACGAAGTATATCGTATACGATCTTTTTGTTTCCTTCGTTTTTTATAAGAGGATTTTCAAATTCGGTTACGTTGTCATTATGACACTGTACCCATACATCCTGCTTGGAATTGTCGATCCTGCCTTGTTTGTCACATACCGTTATCACTGCTATTCCGCCCCGTGTGACAACAACACAGTCGATCTTTGAATATTTTGTTATCGCGCCGTTTTTTTCTTTTTTTGACGGAAAAAAGTACCCGGTAAA
Organism: Eubacteriales bacterium; assembly: GCA_045545665.1. Taxonomy (GTDB): domain Bacteria; phylum Bacillota; class Clostridia; order Oscillospirales; family CAG-272; genus RGIG7213. The sequence goes on along the minus strand of JAZQBL010000001.1, from coordinate 84,963 downwards.
AACATTTTTTCTAAACAGCTCCGAGCATATCGTTTCGTGAAGCCTTGCATAATTTGAAAGCTTTTTTCCGCTTATTTGCTTATATCTCGTTTTCTTTAAAAATATCATCATTACGTATGCGATACCTATAAGGCACGAGATGACTATCAAAATGATGAATAATACTTTTAAAAATCCCATTATATCTCTCCATAAAAAATATACGATTAGTATAACATAATATTTTTGATTTTACAAGGATTTTTGATTGCTTTTTTTATAAAATTTCCCTCTGTATTAAAATTAAAAAATAGTTTATAATTATTGTATTGCAAGAATGAGGTGCGAGTATTATAATTATGTATTAATAACTATAGATAGGAATTTGATTATGAAACTCAAAAGATCGCTTTTATTCTTAATTTTATTTGCATTGACGGTATCGACTCTTACGTCCTGCGGCTCATGTGTATCCGATAAAACTTCTACGGGCACTAAGTATGACATTATGATGATAGGTGATATAAGCGGAAAAGAGGAGCCGCAAACACTTGAAGATATCTCCTGGCTTGCAGTAAAAGGATTTACAGAGGGAACAAATCAGAAATACAAATACTTTGCTCCTTCCGAAACGGAAATATCAAATCGCGTGGAAACTGAAAAAAAACAGAGAGAAGAAGCTAAACGCCTCTCATATTTTACACAGATCCAGCTTGCAACAAATCAAAGAAATGCCACCAAATCAATGATCGTATTGCCCGGCGAGGACTGTGCAGACACGTATTTTGAATACATTGTAAAAGACGAAAAATATGACAAAAACTACAACGGAATCTGGTTCTTACTGCCCGGCGTTTCTTCGGTCCATCAAGCAGCAAATGTTGATAATTTAGCTGTCAAGACAGTATCATTGGTTGTAAATGAAAATGAACTCGGACAGCTTTACGGATATACGGCAGTAAAATGCGGATACAAAGCAATAGGATATCTCGGCTCTGACAGTGAATATTCAAAGAGCTTTAAAGCGGGAATAGAAGAGGGAGTAGCAAAGGCGAAAACAGAGCTTTCCATATCCGACGTTTCGCTTACGGATGATACATCTTATGATGCAGATGCAAAAACACGTGCGGCATCTCTTTACGAAACGTGTGATATAGTCATTCCCGAAAACGGTGAATTCGCAAGTGCATTAAAAGAATCGCACGGTAACAAAGCATTTGCATCGATTGAAACGGCAGATTCCGAAGCTGCATTTTCATACACGGTAAATGCATCAGCTCTTACCGAGGTCATACAGAATACTCTTACAAAGCTTTCTAATATCGGAGAAGGCAAAGAAGTAAAAACTACAGGCTGTGCTGACGGAATATGGTCATTTGCAGGCGGTACAAATACTTCCTTTACAGAAGATTCCGCCAAAGCATTTATGGACACATTCAAGAAGTGATATGATAAGGACAGTAGATGTTATCGCTAAGAAACGTGACGGTGGAATTTTAAGCGATGAAGAAATATCCTTTATTGTAAACGGCGCTGTCACAAACGAAATACCCGATTATCAGCTTTCGGCTTTTTTGATGGCTGTATATCTCAACGGTATGGAAGAAAATGAAATATTTTCTTTGACAAAACATATGTCACATTCGGGAAAAATTCTTGATTTTTCCAATATAAGCAATAAAATAACCGATAAACATTCTACAGGGGGCGTTGGCGATAAGACAACGCTCATTGTCGTTCCAACGGTTGCTGCTTGCGGAGTTAAAACAGTAAAGCTTTCAGGCAGGGGACTCGGTCACACGGGAGGTACTGTTGATAAGCTGGAAAGTATTCCCGGGTTCAAAACTGCAATAAATAACGATAAATTAGCTGAAATATGCAAAAACTGCGGCTGTGTCGTTGCTATGCAATCATCAGACCTTGCATATTGCGATAAAATATTTTATGCTCTTCGTGATGCTACGTCAACAGTTGAATCCATTCCGCTTATAGCTTCAAGTATTATGAGTAAAAAATTGGCATCGGGTGCCGATATTATAGTCCTTGACGTTAAATACGGAAGCGGCGCTTTTATGAAAACAAAAGAAGATGCCGAAAAGCTTGCTGAAATTATGGTAAAAATAGGCAGGTCGGCAGGTAAGCACACAGACGCTGTTACGACGTGTACAAACGCTCCTTTGGGAATGTACGTCGGGAATAATCTTGAAGTATATGAAGCTGTAACGCTGTTAAAAGGCGGAAATTACGACAAAAAGCTTTTTGATCTTTCAGTACGCCTTGCATCAAAAATGATAGCACCCGCTTTATCTATTACAGAAAACGAAGCTGCCACACTCGCCGAAAACGCCATACGTTCAGGCAATGCGTACAATAAGTTTATTGAAATGGTACGTTTGCAAGGTGGAGACTGCGCGGTGTTTGATGAGCTTGATAAATTTATTGAGACCGACAAATTATATAAAGCGAAGCTTAAAGCCGATGAGGACGGAATATTAAACTGTGTAAACGCATCAACAGTAGGTACGGCATCATGTGTACTCGGCGCAGGAAGAATTGTAAAAGAACAAAGTATTGATCCGTATGCAGGGATAATATTTAAGTGCAAGTTTGGTGAAAAAATAAAAAAAGGCGAGATCGTCGCAGAACTACGTTCGCAAAAAGAAGAAACGCTTTTAAACGGACTCGATATTCTGAGATCCGCAATATCTTATACTTAATAGGGGATAAAGCAATTATTACACAAAATACAAATTTTGTGTAATAATTGCTGACTTTTTTCCAAAAAAGGGCTTTATGAGAAATTATATTCAAATCCACAGCTATTATACTGTCTGCGCTGTTTTTAGTTTCGTGCGGTGATAATATTCAAGAATCGGATGATTCGACTGCCGAATCCAAAATATCCGCTGTGTATGAATCTACAATTGAATGCAACTCGGAAATTTTTACAGAAGATGTTTTCGAAGATACCGCGCCCGATTCAGACGCTTCACTTGATATTTTCAACTCATTTGATGCCGATGATTACTTTAATAAAATTCGTGCTGTCTTTCTGCAATCAACAGAAACTCAGGTCCTATAGGAATCGTTCCTGCTAAATATTATATAAATGATACGCACGAAGATGTTTATTTCATATTTTAGGCGGTACTGAGTTTAAAGACGGTCAAGCCACGGATATCAAGACCGATATTTTATCGGGATTCGGAAAAAATAACGATTATCTCACCTCGTTGATAGATACTGTAAAAAAAGCAATTCCGGAAAACAGCAAGTTATTTTTAGCAGGTATTTCACTCGGCGGTATGGTTGCTCAGCAATTTATCTCCGATGAATCCATTGCTAATTGTTACGAAATTGTTAACACTATGTGTATGGCTTCTCCCTTGATAATCACGGTCAATATGAAAACGGATTATATGCCCACACGTTCAGCTATGTCGATAACGACGTATGGAAAAAATATGATGTTGCCGGCACCGAAAACGGGAGCGCACTCCTTACATTCAACGCCGACAACATCACATATTACGATGCGCCTATCAAATAAACGAAAACATTGATATTTGGTTTGTTTCAGAAAGGCCGTCAAGTACTCCGTTTTGCTGTAGTATTTCAATAACAGCCTTTGATATTTTAGCTTTTTGAGCAAGTTCTTCGATAGAAAATATTTTAGTTCCCTTGCAAGCTTCCGCAATTTTCACAGCTGCCGTGTCACCAAGACCCGGCAAGCAGGAAAACGGAAGCCTTATTTTTCCGTTTTCGGGCAGAAATGCGTGTGAATCGGAATGTTCAAGGCTGACAGGCAGGAATTTGATACCTCTGCTTACAGCTTCAAGTGCAAGCTGGCATGCAGAATACTGTTCGTCTTCCTTCTGACTTTTATCTGCTTTATTTTCAATTTCAGAAATTATTTCCTTCAAAGCCGCTTTGCCTTTGAGCGTTGCCACGCCGTCAAATCCTCCCGGAGCTACCGTAAAATATGCGGCATAAAACTCAAGCGGATAATAAATTTTGTACCATCCGAGCCGCAGAGCCGATATAATATATGCCGCTGCATGCGCTTTCGGGAACATATATTTTATTTTAAGACACGATTCAATGTACCATTCTGGAACACCGTGCTCGCGCATGGCAGTAAAATGCTCCTCTTTGAGTATTTTAGGCGGTTTATTTCCCTTTCTGACTATCTCCATGATATTGAACGCCATTGAGGGTTCAAGCCCCTTGTGAAGCAAATAAACCATTATATCGTCACGCGTACCGATAACGTCCGAAATCGTACACGTGCCGTTTTTTATAAGCTCCTGTGCATTACCGAGCCAGACGTCCGTACCGTGAGAAAGTCCCGATATCTGCAACAAGTCGGAGAAATTCTTCGGCTTTGTATCAACAAGCATCTGACGGACAAATTTCGTACCGAGTTCGGGGAGTCCGAACGTACCGACGGGAGATCCGATATCCTCGGGAGTTACTCCCAAAGGCTCTGTTGAAAGCAAAAGTCCGAGTACGTTTTTATCGTTCATAGGGACATCGAGCACGGAAGTATTCGTATACTTTTCAAGCATTTTATACTTTGTCGGAACATCATGACCGAGTATGTCGAGCTTGAGAATAGTATCGTGAAGATATTCAAAAGCAAAGTGTGTTGTAACTATAGTTGACTTGGGATCATCAGCCGGATGCTGAACAGGAGTAAAGTCGTACACTTCGTATTCTCTCGGAACGACTATAATTCCTCCGGGATGCTGTCCCGTTGTGCGCTTTACGCCTACGCATTTGTTCACAAGATGCTGTATTTCAGCTTTCGTTACGTTAAGATTATTTTCTTCAATATACTTCATAACGTAAAGTCCAAACGCGGTTTTTGACGCAAGTGTACCTATCGTACCTGCTCTGAAGACGTTTTCCTCACCGAAAAGAACTTCCGTGTATTTATGGGCATCAGCCTGGACGTCGCCTGAGAAATTCAAGTCGATATCGGGGGATTTATCACCGTAAAATCCAAGGAACGTTTCAAACGGTATATCGTGTCCGTCACCTTTCATTTTGTGACCGCATTTCGGGCAATTCTTGTCCGGTAAGTCGAATCCCGAACTTACAGAACCGTCTTCAATAAACTCACTGTATTTACATTCCGGGCACAAATAATGCGGCGGCAGAGGATTTACCTCTGTGATATTCGCCATTGTTGCAACGAAGGAGGAACCGACAGAACCTCTTGAACCGACAAGATAACCTTTTTCTTCGCTGTTTTTTACAAGCTTCTGTGCGATAATATAAAGAACGCCAAAGCCGTTTGAAATGATCGAAGAAAGCTCACGGTCGAGTCTTTTTGATACGACCTCCGGAGGCGGATCACCGTACATACTCTTCATTTTTTCATAGCACATATCGGTAAGCTCCTGATCTGCTCCGTCGATCTTAGGAGGATAACTGCCTTTAGGTATCGGGCGCACGTATTCGATCATATCGGCAATTTTATTCGTATTGGTGATAACGATCTCACGTGCAAGCTCCTCTGGCAGGTAATCAAATTCCGCAAGCATTTCGTCTGTCGTTCGGAAATAAACTCCTATATCGGAATCTCCGTCCTTCATCTTCTTGCCTGCAAGAATTATTTTTCTTGCTATTTCATCCTCTTTATTCAAAACGTGTGCATCGCACGTTGCACATACCGGGATATTCAATTCCCTTCCGAGTTCAATTATTTTTTTGTTGATATCTATAAGAACCTCTTTGTTCTTAACTTTTTCAGTCCTTAAAAGATAACCGTTATTACACAATGGCTGTATTTCGAGATAATCGTAATACGATGCGGTTTGTTTTATATCCTCATCGCTTCGTCCGTCAAGTATCATCGAATAAAGATCGCCTGACGAGCATGCCGAACCTACTATTATTCCCTCACGCAATTCGTCAAGCAAGGTTTTGGGAATAAGGGGCTTTCTGTAGAAGTATTTTAAGTTCGAAGCTGATATTATCTTATAAAGATTTTTAAGTCCCGTGTTGTTCTTTACAAGTAATATAATATGATGCGGACGACCCTTAAGCTGCGTTGACGAAGACGATACAGCCTCATCAAGATCAGCTACCGTATTGATTCCCTCTTTGTGAAGCTTTTCGACCATCTTAATAAAGATAAGCGCAAGCATTTCCGCGTCATCACACGCTCTGTGATGATTGAAATCACCAAGTCCCATATGCGTTGCGACTCTGTCAAGAGTATGGCGCTTAAGCTCGGGATTTACGTATCTGGAAAGAGATACCGTATCAATATATTTGTTTTTAAAATCAAGCTCGTAAGTTTTAGCGGCTTTTGAAATAAAGCTTACGTCAAACGTGGCATTGTGAGCGATAAGAATATCGTCATTACAAAACTCCAAAAAGTCCGATACTGCAGTCTTTACGTCGGGTGCGCCCTCTATCATAGAATCGTCAATACCTGTAAGATTCGTTATATTGGGCGGTATTTTCATTCCGGGATCGACAAAAGTGTTAAATTTATCGACTACCTCTCCGCCTCTTATCTTAACAGCACCTATTTCAATAATGCCGCAGTCAATTGCACTGAGTCCTGTTGTTTCTATATCAAAAACCACAAACTCACCGTCAAGTTCTCCGTCCGCCTCTCCGTAAATAACAGATGAAGAATCGTCGATAAAATAGCCTTCAAGTCCGTATATTACCTTAAACGGTTCTTCTCCTTCAGCTTTTGATTTATTCAGTCTTTCTGCCGCGATCATTGCCTCGGGGAAGCCCTGCACGTTTCCGTGGTCGGTTATTGCAACTGCCTTGTGTCCCCAAGCGGCAGCTGTTTTAACGGCTTCGTCCGGGGGAATAGTAGCGTCAAGGGATGACATTTGAGTGTGCAAATGAAGCTCTACTCGTTTTTCTTCCGATTTATCGCTTCTGCCCTTTTTCTTTATTTTCATAATGTTTTTAGGAGAAAAGGCAAGCTCGCCGTCAAATTTGTCGATTTTAACGGCACCGGTCATAACAACGACAGTACCGTTTTTGGTAAAGCAGATCGGTGAATCTTTTTCTTCCGACGGCAAAACGATCTTGCAAGTTATAGCCGAATCATTGTCCGTTATGTAAAACGATAATATTATCTTTGTTTTATTTCTTGTTTCACGTGATTCAATACCGAATATTTCACCGAAAACACATATATTCTTGTATTCGCCCTTGATATTTCTAAGCGGCACGGGATCTGACGGGGTAAATTCTTCACCGTACAAAACTTCGGGGGATGACACGTTAAAATTCAACTTACCGACAGAAAAAATATCACCGTCCGAAGAGCAGAACGCTTCATCGTCGTATAAAGTGGTAAGCTTGTCCTTGTACTCATCAAGCAGCTCGTCTTTGTTTTTCACAGTGGGCGCACTTGATGCAACCTCGGCATTCGCAATAGCCTTGCGCGCTATCTCTCTTTGCTCGTTAAGCCATTTTTTTTGCTGCTCTTCATACGGCAAAGGGGCGTCGTACGATGACGTATCACGTTCAATGGTTACCGTGAAACGCTTTGAAAACTGTTCGTATATGATATCGCTGATTATTTCGGGAGCTTCACTTAAATAAATAAGATCTATTCCGCCGTTTGTCGTTGATATGGTTACGTGAATAGACGTATCCTTTATTACAACGCTGTATTCGTTGAAAAATCCCCTCGTTATGGCACCTCGCAGACTTGCTTCAAAAAACACGCTGTCCATAACTTTTTGTGAAAAAAGTTCACTCGGATACTGAGGTTTGATCTTTATAAAATTAACCTGATATACATCCTTTATTTCTTCGCAAAGCTCAAACAGCTGTCTTGAAGATACAAATTCTTCCATTGAAGCTGTGACCTCTATGTATCTTTTTTCAACGTCAACCAACGTCTTTACAGAAAAAGAGGATGATAAAATACGCCGTTGAAATTCATTCTTCGGCGTATATTTAAAAAATACTTTTTGTAATGATTTTGCTTCGCTCATAGCTTGTTAATCTCATCACATAATACGTCAAGTATTATGTCTTCTTTATATTTATTAACGATGTTCCCTTTTTTAAAAAGTATCGCTTCACCGCATCCGCCTGCAATACCGATATCAGCTTCTTTTGCTTCGCCGGGGCCGTTTACAACACAACCCATTATTGCAACGTTTATGTTTTTTGAAGGATTTAATGAAGGGATCCTTTTTTCAAATCTTTCGCATATGGAAATAAGGTCTATTTTCGTTCTACCGCACGTAGGGCACGATATTAGATTTACCTTCTTTTCAAAAAGACCGAGGCTGAAAAGTATTTCACGTGCCGCCCTGATTTCTTCAATAGGGTCTGCCGTTAAAGAAACTCTTACCGTATCACCTATTCCACAGCTTAAAAGTGCACCAATGCCGACGGAATTTTTGACAATTCCGGAATACTTGGTTCCTGCCTCCGTAACTCCGAGATGCAGCGGATAATTGCATTTTTCCGCAATTATTTTAACAGCTTCTATCATTTTCATCGTATCTGAAGATTTAACGGAAATGACTATATCGTCAAAATCGTATTTTTCAAGAAGATTTACGTGATAGAATGCTGACTCTGCAAGTGCTTCCGCCGTGGGTGAAGAATACTTTGCAAGTATTTCTTTTTCAAGAGAACCGCCGTTTACGCCTATCCTTATCGGGATATTTGCATTTTTTGCCGCGTGTGCTACTTTTTTTACCCTGTCTTCATCTCCGATATTACCGGGATTTATACGTATTTTGTCAACACCGCAGGATATACATTCAAGTGGTATTCTGTAATGAAAATGGATATCGGCAACAAGAGGCAGATCCGGCAAAGCTTCTTTAAGCTTTGCAATGTTTTTCACCTCTTCGACCGTCGGTACGGCTACCCTTAAAATATCGCATCCTGCGTCATAAAGACTTTTTGACTGTTCGTACAGTTCGTTGTAATTACCCGCAGGTGTATTCGTCATTGACTGAATGGCGATCTTTTCATCACCGCCTATGGCGGTATTTCCGATTTTAATTATTTTTGTTTTTCTTCTCATTTTACAAACGAAATTATATCCTTAAACGTAATCAATACCATAAGAAACATAAGAATGACAATACCTATGAAATGAACGTATCCTTCGTACTTTGCAGGTATCGGCTTTCTTCTTATCATTTCGATAATGATAAACACAAGTCTTCCGCCGTCAAGTGCAGGCAGCGGCAAGAGGTTGAATATACCGAGGTTCATACTGATGAATATACCCATATAAACAAGGTCGGGCAGACCGCTTCTTGCAGTCTGTGCAACAGCAGACGTAGCACCTACCGGTCCCGAAAGCTGAGATACTCCGTATTTACCTGTCAAAAGCCCCGTAAGCGAATCCCAGATTATTTCAATCGTATTGAATGCAGACGATATGCCGTACGCCATTACGTTTTTGAAGTTCTTTTCAAGCGGTGCCACTTTAAAAAAGATCTCGCCGAACTTTATTCCGTCTTCTTCCGAAACGGGAAAAACAACGTCATTAAGTACGACCGTTCCGCCGTCACGCTTTACGGTAACGTCAACAGGTTTTGTACATTTATCAAACACGGCATACAAAAGATCTTGCGTATATTTTACTTTTTCACCGTCTATTTCAAGGATGGTATCGCCTATCATAAGACCGGATGCATCTGAAATATCGGAATATTCGCTGTCGAATTTCGATATTGTTGTACCGCCGATGTTGAAGCAGAGTGCGACAAGGAGTACCATAAGAACTATTCCGACTGCAATATTCATAACAGCACCTGCGGCGACGATTATAAATCTCTGCCAAGCGGGCTTTTTGCAAAGTGCATTTTCATCGTCGGATTCTTCATCCTCGCCGACCATACTGACGTATCCGCCGATTGGCAGCAGTCGAAGCGAATAAAGAATATTTGTTTTTTTGCTTGTAAAATTGAAAAGTTTTGGGCCCATTCCGATAGAAAATTCATTTATCGAAACGTGAAATATCCTTGCAGTTATATAATGACCGAATTCGTGGATGAATATAAGTATTCCGAACACGAATACCGCAAGCAAAATATAAAGTAAATTAGATAAAATACCTATTTTTATTACCAAGCCTTTCCGGTATATGCTTCTTTCGTGAGTTGTCTTGCTTCATTATCGGCTGATAATACGTCGTCAAGACAAGGTTCTTGCTTATTTTTAAAATTATTTACCGTATAGGTGACCAATTTGCATATATCCGTAAATTTAATCTTTTCGTCAAGGAAAAGCGCTACTGCCACTTCGTTTGCCGCATTGTACACACAAGGCAAAAGACCACCCTGCTTTGCGGAATGCTTTGCTAACGAAAGCATGGGAAAAACATCTTCATCGGGTTTAGCGAAAGTCAAGGTTGAAAGTGTTGTAAAGTCGATTGCCGAAACAACGCCGGATATTCTTTCCGGATACGACAATGCATATTTTGCAGGATATCGCATATCGGGCACACCGAGCTGCGCAATTACGCTATTATCTTTATATTCAACCATCGAGTGAATTATACTCTGTCTGTGAATTATTACATCTATTTCATCACATTCGACGTCAAAAAGCTTCATCGCCTCAATTATTTCAAGCCCCTTGTTAGCAAGACTTGCCGAATCGATCGTTATCTTTTTTCCCATATTCCACGTGGGATGCGCCAAAGCATCCTTTAGTGTAACATTTTCAAGCTGTTCCTTAGTATATCCGAAAAACGGACCGCCCGATGCTGTAAGCAGTATTTTCTTTACTTCCTTTTTTGTACCATTGTTCAAGCATTGGTGTATTGCACAGTGTTCGCTGTCAACGGGAAGTATCACACCGCCGTGCTTTTTTGCAGTATCGTTTACAATATCACCTGCGCATACCATACTTTCCTTATTCGCCAAAGCGAGCGTCTTTCCTGCTTTGAGTGCGGATACGGTAGGCAAAAGTCCGTTTTTGCCCGATATGGAATTAAAAACTATATCGCAGTCCGTGTTTTCCGCTATATAGCAGATGCTTTCATAACCTGAAAGAATTTTACACGGAGTATCTTTTACAGCTATCTTTAAAAGGTTTGCCGCCTTTTCGTCGGTAACCGCACAGTATTCGGGGGCAAATTCTCTTATCTGATCTTCAAGTACACCTACGTTTGAATTTGCCGCAAGTGCCTTTATTTTCGTTTTGAAAAAACGCGCAACGTCAACGGTTTGCATCCCGACAGATCCTGTCGAGCCCAACACTGTAATACTTTTATTTTCCAATGACATCAGATCAACAACCCCATCGTTCCGCACGTTATACACAAGAACAGTGATACAGCGATCGTGCTGTCAAAACGGTCAAGTATACCGCCGTGACCGGGAAGTATCTTGCCGTAATCCTTGATAGAAAATCTGCGCTTCACAAGCGACATTAAAAGATCGCCTATCTGCGAAATGACAGACGCAACGGGCGCCATTGCTATAAGAAATATGTACTGTGCGGGCTCAAGCTCGAGAAACAGTACGCCGTACAAAGCAAAGCATCCCATATTACCGATGATGCCGCCTATAGCCCCCTCTATCGTTTTCTTCGGCGAAACGTCGGGTATGAGCTTATGCTTTCCGAAAAACACACCGACGAAATATGCAAAAATATCAGTTGCCCATGCCGCAACAAATATAAGCGGATAGAAAAACTCTCCTCCGTTCATATCACGTATGATTATTATAGATGAAAGTCCGCAAACGATATAAACGCCGAAAAGCGTTACAAACGACGACGTGACGATATCGTTCTTCCCTTTTGAAAACACAGACAATGCAAAGGATACGATAACGTATATTATCACAATGGAAATGCATACGTTTACGCTTGAGTTAATATGAGGTTCAAAATAGCTTGATGCCCTCGTTGCAAACGGTATCAACAGTGCAAAAACGAAAGACGTTATCGATACGGCTTTATTTTTGATGTATCCCGCACAATTCAAAAATTCATACACGGACACGACCGAAAGTAAAGCAATTAAAATATTGAGTGCGACCGTGTCGGAAAACATCAGTACGGGAAAAATAATTGCAAATCCGACGATCGCTGTTATTATTCTGGTAAGCAAAAGAAAATCTCCATATTATACTCCGCCGAAACGACGGTTTCTTTTATAGAATTCTTCGATGGCGGCATCAACGTCACGAGGTGAAAGATCAGGCCAGAGAACATCGGTAAAATAAAGCTCGGAATATGCGCTCTGCCACATCAAAAAATTCGATATTCTGTACTCACCGCCGGTTCTTACGATAAGATCCGGCATAGGTGAGTCTTTTGTATATAATCTTTCGGTAATATCGTCTTCCGATATTTCCGTGATTCCCTCTTTTATACACTCGTTTACGGCATGGACTATTTCATCACGTCCACCGTAATTCAAAGCGATATTGAGAATATACTTATTATTTTTGGAGTCAGATTCCGCCTTTTCCATCTTCTGTCTGAGATCTTCCGGAAAAACTTTTTTGTCACCGAGAAAAATTATACGCACGTTTTCCTTCATCATTTCTTTCAATGCAAAATTGAGATATTGAGAAAACAGCGCCATTATTGATTTTACTTCATTTTCGGGTCTTTTCCAGTTTTCTGTAGAAAAAGCGTACACCGTGACTGCTTCAATTCCGCGTTCACGGCAATATTCAACAGTCTTTTTGAAAGTTTCCGCACCCACTTTATGACCGTACTCTCTCGGCATTAATCTTTTTTTTGCCCATCTGCCGTTGCCGTCCATTATAAAAGCGATGTGGCGGAGTGTTTTTGTATTATCTGACATCAGATCTCCATTATTTCCTTTGATTTAGCGCTTGTGAGATTGTCGATCTCTTTGATATACTTATCAGTAAGATCCTGAATTGCTTTATCGGACTGCTTAAGCTCATCCTCTGTCATTTCATTATTTTTCTTCATAGCTTTGCTTGTATCGTTTGCATCACGGCGGATGTTACGGATCGCAACTTTTGCATCTTCGCCCATCTTTGATACCTGCTTTGAAAGTGTCTTTCTTGATTCCTCAGTAAGTGCGGGGAAAACAAGGCGGATGCATTTACCGTCGTTCTGGGGATTGATACCGATATCTGCTACCTGAATTGCTTTTTCGATATTTTTAAGCGTTGTGGAATCCCACGGAACGATAGTTATCGTTCTTGCATCTACACACTTAACTTCTGCCATGGACTGTATCTGTGTTGGCGAACCGTAATATTCAACCGTTACTTTATCGAGAACAGCGGGTGTTGCTCTTCCTGCTCTTACCGTTGTAAGCTCATAGCTGTAAGCGGCAATTGATTTTTTCATTTTTTCTTCGTAATCTTTAACATCAAGTTTCATTTTTAAGTTCTCCTTAAATCAGTTATTTATAATTGTTCCTATGGCTTCACCACAGGCAGCTTTTACAATGTTTTCGGGATCATCCAAAGCAAACAGAAGAATGGGAAGACCGTTTTCCATCGCAAGACAAGTTGATGCGGGATCCGTTGCTTTGAGATTCTGTTCAAGTACCTGGGCAAAGGTGATCTTGTCATATTTTACTGCGGTTTTGTCAATTCTCGGATCGGCAGAATATATACCGTCAATATTCTTTGCAAGGAATGCGATATCAGCTTCTATCTCAAGTGCTCTCAGAATAGCACCTGTGTCTGTTGTAAAGAAGGGATTGCCCGTTCCTCCTCCCAATATAACAACAGAACCGTTTTCAAGCGAAGCAATAGCGTCACGCGCTGTGAAAAGCTTTGCAACTTTATTCATCTCGACAGCGGACATAACGACAGAATTTACTCCCTCTTTTTTGAGTGCCTGCTCAAATGCAATACAGTTTATCATCGTTGCGAGCATACCCATATCGTCAGCTCTTGCTCTGTCAAGTGAAACACCGTTTCTTGCACCGCGCCAGATGTTACCGCCTCCAATGAGTATAGCCACCTGAACGCCCGAATCAACGAGTTTTTTAACAACAAGGCTTATATTTGACAAAACGTCAAAATTAAGTATATCACCTTCGTCAGCACCGTTTCCGAGTGCTTCGCCCGAAAGTTTAATGAGGATCCTTTTGTAAACAGAATTAGACATAAGACACTTTTCCTTATAATATTTTATTTTTTATTTTACTTCATACATTTTAACCTGTATTGATAAATTTGTAAACAGAGTAAAAATGAAATAAAAAAGGCATCCGCTTTTGGTCGGATGCCGATTTTATCAAAGTTATATTAGCCGTTAACGAGCTTTTCGATTTCAGCAGCAAAGTTGTCTTCGCGCTTTGCAATGCCTTCGCCCTTTTCGTACTTAACGAAAGCAGCAACGGAAAGATCTGCGCCGATCTCTTTTGCTACGGATTCTACGTACTTACCTACTGTGAAGGAATCATCCTTAACGTAAGCCTGGAACAACAAGCAGTTGTTGTCGTAGAACTTGCCAATCTTACCTGTAGCCATCTTTTCAAGAATAGCTTCGGGCTTGGATGCGTTCTTGGGATCGTTCTTTATCTGGTTGATAATGATATCCTTTTCGTTTGCGATAACTTCTTCGGGAACATCTTCCTTAGCAAGGTAAGAAGGAGACATAGCAGCGATCTGAAGTGCAACGTTCTTAGCACATTCAAGAACAGCTTCGTTCTTTGCAACGTCGTCTGCACAATCCATCTTAACGATAACGCCCGTTGCGCCCTTACCGTGGATGTATGTTGTAACGTTTCCTTCAACGATTACAAAACGGCGGATGTTCATATTTTCGCCAATCGTGAAGATCTTATCCTTAAGTGAAGCTTCAACAGTAAATTCGGAACCTACCATAGGAAGTGCAAGGAGCTCTTCGATCGTAGCAGGCTTGTTTGCAAGGATCGTCTTTTCGATATCCTTAACGAATGCAACGAACGTTTCGTTCTTTGCAACGAAGTCTGTTTCAGCGTTTACTTCGATCATAACAGCAGTTTTGCCGTCTTCGCTTACCATTATATCAACGATACCTTCAGCAGCGATACGGTCTGCCTTCTTTGCAGCAACAGCAAGTCCCTTTTCGCGGAGATACTTGATAGCGCCTTCAACATCACCGTCAGCAGCGTCAAGTGCTTTTTTGCACTCCATCATACCGCAGTTTGTCTTAGCTCTGAGATCTGCAACGTCTTTAGCTGTAAATTTAGCCATTGTAATACCCTCCGATTATTCGTTTGTTTCTTCTGCTTCTTCAGCAGCCGCTTCTTCTGCAGCAGCTTCGAAAGCTTCACCCTGCTTACCTTCGATAACAGCATCAGCAAGTACCGAGCTTATAAGCTTGATAGCGCGGATAGCGTCATCGTTACCGGGAATGATGTAATCAGCATCATCAGGGTCGCAGTTCGTGTCAACGATAGCAACAACGGGAATACCGAGGTTCTTCGCTTCAGCAACAGCGTTCTTTTCTTTCTTGGGGTCAACTATGAATATAGCATCGGGAAGTTCTGTCATTTCCTTGATACCGCCGTAGTTGCGTTCGAGATCTGCAATTTCCTTGTTAAGAGCAGCAGCTTCCTTCTTGGGAAGAAGATCGAACGTACCGTCAGCTCTCATCTTTTCGAGGCTGATAAGACGGTTGATGCTCTTCTTTATTGTTTTGAAGTTTGTAAGCATACCGCCGGGCCAACGCTCGTTAACAAAGAACATTCCGCATCTGGAAGCTTCTTCTTTGATAGCGTCTGCAGCCTGCTTCTTTGTACCTACGAAAAGAATGCTCTTTCCTTCTTCGGAAAGTGAACGTACGTACATGTAAGCTTCTTCAAACTTCTTAACGGTCTTCTGCAAGTCGATGATGTAGATACCGTTTCTTTCTGTGAAGATGTACTCAGCCATTTTAGGGTTCCATCTTCTTGTGTGGTGTCCGAAGTGAACACCTGCTTCAAGCAACTGCTTGATCGTGATAACAGACATATTGTCCTCCTTGGTTTTTCCTCCACCTCAAAACCCCTGTGCGAGTACGAATACCACCGGGCACAGCTTATGAAGTGTGCGGATTTTTTTAGTCACATTTCTCAATGTGCCGAATTATGATATCATAAAAATATTTATTTGTCAACACATTTACTAAAAGTTTACATTTTTGTACCAAATTTATTTTACGACCACGTTATTTTCTCCTAACATATCACGAAGCGTCTTGAGCATATATTCCGTAGGCGTGATCTTTATATTCAAAGCAGTATATTTTTTGTCTTTCTCGGAATAAAGCTGCACCTTATATTCGGATGCATCGTCTTCGTAAATAGAAACAAGGTTCACCGTCTTTCTGTACAGTTCTCCATCAAGCTCGGGAAGCTTTATATAAACTGTCTTTCTTGTTTTTGCGGAGGTCTTGCGCGGTACATATCTGTTATTATCCTGCAAAGGCAAAACAGATGCGGCTAAGAGCTTGAAGGAATCATCTCCGTCGAGCGTTATTTCACCGTACACAACAACCGCTGAATCCGTAGTGAGATACTGAGCGCAAGTGTTCAAGACTTTCGGGAAGATAACTATTTCAGCTTCCGAAAATCTGTCCTCAAGCGTTGCAAACGCCATAACGTCGCCTTTTTTTGTGTTTTTATCGGTTCGCCTTGTAATGATCCCGCAAAGCGTCACAGACTGCTTTTCTTTATATTTACCGTCGTTATTTTCAAACGATGCATATATATCGGATATCATCGACGGCGAAATATCGCCGATATTCCTACTGTAATCATCGAGCATATGTCCTGAAAAATAGAGTCCCGAAGCTTCTTTTTCGAAGTTCAGCTTATCTTTCAGTGAAAATTCCGGTATATCGGGATAAACGTAATCGGATGGAATGTCCTCACTTTTATCCGATATATCGAACATATCCATTTGCCCTGTTATATTTCTGCGCTTTGTTTCAAGCTGTGCCGACAGCAATTCTTCGTACGAGGCAAGCAATCTGCTTCGGTAAACGCCCAGCGAATCGAAAGAACCGCATTTTATGAGCGATTCTATTTGTTTTTTATTACTGTCGTATTTCGCCATACGGCGGATAAAATCTTCAAAAGAGTGAAACGGTAACGATTCCCTTTCTTTTATAAGATTATCAACAAAGCCGCCGCCAACGTTCTTTATGGCAAAAAGCCCGAAGCGGATCTTCGCCTTACCGTCTTTGCGGACGACTGTGAAATTCTTTTCACTTTCATTTATGTCGGGGGGTAAAACTTCAACGCCGTGTCTTTGGCAATGCGTGATGTACCACGAGGTTTTCGAGAAGTTTCCAAGTTCGCTCGTAAGAAGCGACGCCATATATTCGGGGAAATATCTGCACTTCAGATACGCCGTTCTGTATGTCAAAAAAGCGTACGAAGCGGCGTGGGATTTATTGAAAGCGTATTTTGCAAATCCTGCAAGATTGTCAAAGAGCTCGTCGGCATCTTTTTCCGTAAAACCTCTTTCCTTCGCTCCGCTTATGAATATCTCCCTGTGTTCTTCCATTTCATCCGATTTCTTTTTCGACATAAGTCTTCGGACTATATCGGCTTTACCGTAAGTATATCCCGCTACCGTTCGGAATATTTCCATTACCTGTTCCTGATAAACGACAACGCCGTAGGTAAGATCGAGAATATTTTTCAAAAGCGGCGAAACGTAGGATATTTTTTCAGGTTCCGATCTGTTTTTAAGATATTTCGGTATGGAGTCCATAGGTCCCGGTCTGTAAAGAGCGATTGCGGCAATTATATCTTCGATACACGTCGGCTTAAGCTGAGTGAGAAGCTTACGCATTCCCGCACTTTCAAGCTGAAAAACGCCCTCACTGTCACCTGCCGTTATCATTTGATAGACATCCTGACAGTCGATCGACACCTTCGATATATCAAAATCCTTATCTGTCTTCTGTATCTGCTCTATCGTGTTATCTATGATAGTCAAGTATTTTATTCCCAAAAGATCAAATTTAACGAGTCCGAGCTTTGATACAGCATCCATATCGTACTGTGTAAGCACCGTATCACCGTTTGTTGCCAAAGGAACGTAGGAATCCACAGTATCTCTCGTTATAACGACTCCTGCGGCATGTGTCGATATATTTCTCGGCATACCTTCGATGCTCATCGCCGTATCAAGCAGATTGCGTATTTTGCTGTCTGTATTATACACGTTCAAAAGTGCTTCGCCGTCGGGTGATTCAAGTGCATCTTTTATCGTTATTTTCAGTCTTTGCGGTATAAGTCTTGCAACCGAATCGACCTCTGCATACGACATTCCGAGCGCTCTGCCGCAATCACGCACCGCCGCTTTCGCCGCAAGGGTGTTATATGTGATGATCTGGCAAACGTGGTCGCGTCCGTATTTTTCCGTAAGATATTCTATAACAAGGTGACGTCTGTCATCGGCAAAGTCAACGTCGATATCGGGCATACTGACTCTTTCGGGATTGAGAAATCTTTCAAACATCAAGCCGTATTTTATCGAGTCGATATCCGTTATTCCGATAAGATACGCAACAAGTGAACCTGCTCCCGATCCTCTTCCCGGACCTACCGACACACCGTTTCTTTTTGCATAGCAAACGTAATCCGAAACTATCAGAAAATATTCGCAAAATCCCATTTGCGATATTACTGAAAGCTCGTAATCTATTCTGTCGGTGTATTCATTTTCAAGAGGGATTATTTCACCGTCTGCGCATTTTTTGTTATATCCGTCATAGGTGAGCTTTTTAAGATATTCTTCCGCAGACATACCGTCCGGCGGCGTAAAAGTCGGAAGATATATGTTTGAAAAATCAAAGTCGTAATTACATTTATCCGCTATCTTACACGTATTTTCGAGAGCCTCGGGGATCCTGAAAAATATTCTCTTCATCTCATCCTCGGATTTGATATAGAATTCATCCGTATCAAAACCGATAGGTCTTCCGTTTGTTATAACGGAGTTTGTCTGTATGCACATCAGAACAGCCTGCGTGTCGGCATCTCTGCGTCTTACGTAGTGGGCATCGTTTGTGGCAATGGTATCTACGGAGATCTCACGTGCAAGCTCACAAAGCGAATAAAATACCTCTTCCTCTTCCTGTGTGTTATGATTTTGAAGCTCGATATAAAAATCTTCCCCGAAAGCTTCTTTCAAGGTAAGAGCATATTTACGTGCAACGTCCGGAAGGCCTTTCAAAAGCATTGACGGAATATACCCCGCAATACATCCCGAAAGACAAATAAGCCCTTCTTTATGTTCAAGCAAAAGCTGTGTATCTATTCTCGGCCTTACGTAAAAGCCTTCCGTAAATCCTGCGGATACGAGCTTTATTAGATTTCTGTATCCCGTTTCATTTTTGCAAAGAAGTACCATATGATAATACGCACCGTCATTTCCTCTCGTTTTATCAAAACGTGAGTGCGGTGCAACGTATACTTCACATCCGATGATCGGCTTTATGCCTTCTTTTTTGCAGGCATTGTAAAACGCCACAGCTCCGTACATCGTTCCGTGGTCAGTTATCGCTATTGCTTTTTGTCCGAGAGATTTTGCGTATTTCGCCATTTCGGAAACTCTGCAAGCTCCGTCAAGCAAGCTGTATTCACTGTGATTGTGAAGATGTACGAATCCCAATTATCTGTTCATCCTTTCTTTTGCAAACGAGGTTATACGTTTCAATCTGTGTGAAAGCCCCGATTTCGATATAGGCGGATCGAAAGTCAGTGCAAGCTCCGCAAGGCTTAATTCGGGATTTTCAAGACGTGCATATGCGGTTTTTTGAAGATCTGCATCAAGATCCGATATTGCTGACGTATCTATCAGATATCTTATAAGTGCATTTATCTCTTTGCATGCGTTTACCGTTTTTTCGATATTCGCCGTTTCAAAATTCACACGTCTGTTTGCGTTATTCCTGTATTCCTTGAATATTTTATTGTTCATCATCTCAAATGCGGCACCGACAGCACCTACGGTATTCAAAAAATCGAGTATCTGCTCGCTGTCCTTGTAATATATCACGTTACTTGATTTTCTGATCGTCGTCCGAGGCGGCAGATTTATATCGCACAAAACCTTTGAAACGTCTTTTGTAAGGTTTGTATACGGCGTGGACAGCTCAAGATGATATGACGCTTTGGGATCTGAAACTGTGCCGGAGGCAAGAAAAGCGCCTCTTATAAACATACGCCTGCAGTTTTCACATTCAAATATACGTTCGTTTATTCTGTAATACGATGCCGCGCCCGTCGGTACAAGCTCCTTTAAAGGAGCGAGTCTTCGTGCAGCCACAGCCGTTATTTTAAAGCTTTTATACGTTATTTTTTCTTCGTTTTCAGAGGAATGCTTTTCTGTGATGTATTCGTTCGTATCTATCTCGTAAAGTTCTTTCAAAAGGGTCGAATACAGCTTTGCGACAGACTCGTTTTCCGTTATCAGCTTAAGCTTATCGAATTGGAATATGTTCGAAAACGCAAGCATACCCGAAAGCAGAGCACGTCTGCAGCATTTTTGTGTTACCTCCGCTTCGCACAAAGCGGTTTTTGTTTCACTTGAAAAAGACATTTTTCACCTATTTGATAAATCGAATCTCACATTCGATATCTATTTTTTCTCTATCCTTGATAACGCTTTTTACCGTGTTCACGAGGTTGAGTATATCTTCACACGTCGCCCCGCCTTTGTTGATAATAAAGCCTGCGTGCTTTTCAGATATCTGCGCACCACCGACAGAGTACCCTTTAAGCCCCGCTTCATCTATCATTTTGGCAGTGTATCTGCCCGGGTAACGTTTGAAGGCTGATCCCGCACTCGGATAATTCAATGGCTGTTTATCACGTCTTTTTTGAATTATCTCACTCATTTGGCATTTGATCTCTTCTTTGTTCCCTTTCTGCAATTCAAAATCCGCAGATACTATGATCAGACCGTTATCCTCGAAAGCGGAATGTCTGTAAGAAAAATCGCATTTTTCTTTTGAAAGCGTTATAAATTTCATCAATTCGGGATCAAAGCATTCAACACTTACAATGCAATCCTTGATCTCGCCGTCGTAAGCTCCTGCATTCATAAACACCGCACCGCCGACAGTTCCCGGTATGCCGTAAGCAAATTGAAGTCCCGAAAGAGAGGCTGCGCATGCCGCAGTACAAAGCGAATGAAGCGGTGCGCCGCAAAGCGCATGAATTTTATTCTCTGATATTTCAATATCTTTAAGTTCCGTAGTTACAACAACTACACCGTCGTATCCGTCGTCATCAAATACAATATTGGAACCGTTGCCGATAACAATAAATTTAATACCGTTTTCTTTAAGCGCTTGAATACAAGCAGCAAACGCATCTTTGGTTTTCGGATAGACAGCCGTACAACATCCTCCGACTTTGAACGTTGTGAGGGTTTTACACGACGTGTTTTCTGAAATTTCAAGTCCGGGTATATTCAAAAGCGGTTCGATAATATTTTTCATAGGTATATCATCTCTATAAAATCAAATTTATTTACACAAAAGCATCGTTTTGTGCATTTTGACGAATGAATAAATATGCATGTATATTTATTCATTCTCTTTACATAAGGGGTGCAAATGCACGGGCGACAGCATAAAAAAGCTTTTTCACCCAAGATTTACTTAAAACAAAATCCTTCGGTATCTCTTTACAAACGCCGATAGTCTGCACGATATCATCTTCAATATCCTTTATACACTTGCAATTTGCCATCCAAAGACCGCATTCAAAATGCAGATACAAGCTTCTGTAATCGAGATTTACAGTTCCGACCGTTGCGTATTTACCGTCAACGTCGAACATTTTTGCGTGTATAAAACCCGGTGCAAACTCAAATATACGTACACCCGCACGGAGCAATTCCAAATAGTTCGACCGTGTAACTTGAAAAACAAGCTTTTTGTCAGGGATCCCGGGTGTTATGATAACGACCTTAACACCCGACTTTGCGGCATTGCAAAGTGCTGTACGTATCTCGTTGTCAATTATAAGATACGGAGTCGTTATCAGGATATATTCTTTTGCACAGTTTATCATATTCAGATACACGTTCTGACCGACCGGTTCCCTGTCTGTCGGGTTATCGCAGTAAGGCTGTATATAACCGTCATATGAGTCAGGTGGTGTATCTTCCGTATTTTCAAAGTAAAATTTCTCAAGCGGTTCGTTTTCTCCTGTGATATATCTCCACATACCGAGAAACATGACCACAAGGCTGAATGCCGCATCGCCTTTTATAACGACAGCGGTATCTTTCCAATATCCGAATCTTTTTTTCTTGTTTATATATTCATCTCCGAAATTGATACCGCCGGTAAAAGCAACTTTACCGTCAATAACGCATATTTTTCTGTGATCTCTATTGTTAAGTTTCGGAGAAAGCACGGGTTTGAGTTTGTTGAATATACAGCATTTAATATTGTATTTTTTGAGTTCTTCGGGATATTTTTTCGGAAGTCCCGTTACACATCCGAAATCATCGTATATGATTCGTACATCAACGCCCGACGCAGCTTTGCGCTTGAGTATATCAAGCGTGCGTTGCCACATATCACCGTCGTGTATTATAAAGTATTCCATAAATATATACTTCTCTGCTTTTTCAAGCTCTTTAAGAAGCACATCGAGTTTTCTTTCGCCCGAAGATAAATATTCGGCATACGTATTTTTATAAAGAGGACTATGGGCACACATTTCCATATACGCCGCCTGTTTTTTACCCACAGCATCATCCATAACGGTATGGGGATTATACGAGCTTGCACAAAGCTCCTCTTGTTTTTCGTTTATAATAGTCATCTTCCTTATCTGTCGTTTCGAAAGATTGTCTTTTCCGAATATTACATACACGAGCACGCCGAGCATCGGGAAAATGATAAGCGGAAGTATCCACGCCATTTTATAAGCAGGATTACTGTCATCATTAATTATATGCAGAGCGCACAGTACGGCAACAATCAGCGACAGAGTCTGATATTGAACGTAATATTCTCTGAACTCAACAAGAAAAAGTATGAGCAAAAAAAACTGTAATACAAGTATTAAAGAAAGTATTACAAGTCGGTGTGTTAAAAAACGAAGTATTTTTTTCATAATCACTATAATAAAAGCGAGCGTGCGCCGTACGGCACGGTATTGCCGCAAAGGACGGCGCACGCCCTTATTAGTATTTAACGAATGGGATTATTCGTAAAGCTTAGCCATATTAACAAGCTTTCTGTATTTTTCCTTAGCCTGCTTTTCAGCTATTGCGAAGAGCTCTTCTGCTCTTTCAGGGAATGCTCTTACCAAAGAGTTGTAACGAACCTCGGACATGATGAAGTCACGGTAGGAAAGCGTGGGCTCCTTGGAATCGAGTGTGAAAGGCTGTTCCTTTTCGGGGTTGAAGCGGAACGTATGCCAGTAACCGGACTGAACTGCGTTCTTTGTTTCCTGCATGCTCGTTGCAAGACCCTTCTTTATACCGTGGTTGATACAAGGAGCGTATGCAATAACGAGTGAAGGTCCTTTGTATGCTTCAGCTTCGAGAATTGCCTTGATGCACTGGTTGTAGTCAGCACCCATAGCGATCTGAGCTGTGTATACGTAACCGTAAGACATAGCGATCTGTGCAAGATCCTTCTTCTTTGTGGGCTTACCGGAAGCTGCAAACTGAGCTACGGAACCTGTAGGTGTAGACTTGGAAGCCTGACCGCCTGTATTTGAGTAAACTTCCGTATCGAATACGAAGATGTTGATATCTTCGCCGGATGCGATAGCGTGGTCGAGACCGCCGAAGCCGATATCGTATGCCCAACCGTCGCCGCCGAATATCCAGATGGACTTCTTAACAAAGAGATCCTTCATAGCGAGAGCCTGCTTGCAAAGGTCGCACTTGTCAGCGCAAGGCGTAAGAGCTGCTTCGAGTTCTGCTGCTGCGAATTTGGAAGCTGTGCCGTCGTCTTTAGCTGCGAGCCATGCCTTGGAAGCTTCAGCAAGTGCTGCGTTATCGGAATCAGCAAGTTTTTCAACTATTTCTGCAAGAAGCGCTCTGCGCTGTCTTGTAGCCGTTGCCATACCGAGACCGTACTCAGCGTTATCTTCAAACAAGGAGTTAGCCCAAGCCGGACCCTTTCCTTCTTTGTTTGTCGTGTAAGGTGTGGAAGGTGCGGAACCGCCCCAAATAGAAGAACATCCCGTTGCGTTTGCAATGAACATTCTGTCACCGAAGAGCTGTGTTACGAGCTTAGCGTAAGGTGTTTCACCGCAACCGGGGCAAGCGCCGGAGAACTCAAGCAAGGGCTGCTTGAACTGTGAACCCTTAACCGTTTCGGGCTTGAACTTAGCAAGTACGTCAGCATCATCTGTGTACTTGTATGCAAGATCAAAGTACTTCTGTTTTGCAACCTGAGTATCAAGAGGCTTCATTGTAAGAGCCTTTGCACCCTTCTTACCGGGACATACCTGAGCGCAAGAGCCGCAACCCGTACAGTCAAGCGCGGATGCAACGATTGCGAATTTATATCCGGGAAGTCCTGTCATAGCAACAGTCTTGAGATCGCCTGTGTCTTCACCTTCGGGGATAGCTACAGGACGGATAACCGCATGAGGACAAACGTAAGAACAGAAGTTACACTGGATACAGTTTTCGGGGTTCCATTCGGGAACGTCAACTGCAATACCTCTCTTTTCAAACGCTGCAAGACCCTGGGGGAATGTACCGTCAGCTTCTTTAACGAACGTTGAAACGGGAAGATCGTCACCCTTCTGAGCGTTTACGGGTGTGAGGATCTGTTTTTCAAATCTTGTGAGCATATCGCTCTCATCAACGAACTTGTATGAGCAGTCAACAGGATCAGCTGCTTCAGCCCATTCAGCGGGAACGTCGATCTTAACGAGGTTAGCGATACCGAGGTCGATAGCGCTCTGGTTCATCTTAACGATGTCATCACCCTTCTTGGAGAAGGACTTAACAACAGCGTCTTTCATATAAGTTACAGCTTCGTCTATCGGAATAATGTTAGCGAGCTTGAAGAAAGCGGCCTGAAGAACCATGCTGAAACGGTTGCCGAGACCGAGCTCTCTTGCGATCTTAACGCCGTCTACCGTGTAGAACTGTACGTTCTTGTTAGCAAGGTCGCGCTTTACGTTTGCAGGAAGTCTTTCGTTGAGCTCTTCCGCTGTCCATCCTGTGTTAAGGAGGAACGTACCGCCGTTCTTAACGTCTTTTGTCATATCATACTTCGTAAGATATGCAACGTTATGGCAAGCAACGAAGTCAGCCATAGAAACGTAGTAAGGGCTCTTTATAGCCTTATCTCCGAAACGGAGGTGGGAGATAGTTACGCCGCCGCTCTTCTTGGAGTCGTAAGCGAAGTAAGCCTGTACCTTCTTATCTGTGTGGTCACCGATGATCTTGATGGAGTTCTTGTTTGCACCGACAGTACCGTCAGCACCGATACCCCAGAACTTGCAACAGATCGTGCCTTCGGGAACTGTATCGGGATTTTCTGTATCTGTAAGTGAAAGACCTGTAACGTCATCGTTGATGCTTATCGTGAAGTGATTCTTGGGAGCATCAGCGTCAAGGTTTCTGTATACGGAAATGATGTTTGCAGGTGTTGTATCCTTTGAACCGAGACCGTAACGGCCGCCAACGAGAACGTCAACGCTTACGTTTTCCTGTTCAAGAGCTGTGCAAACGTCAAGATACAAAGGTTCGCCGATAGCACCGGGTTCCTTTGTTCTGTCCATAACTGCGATCTTCTTCGCAGTAGCGGGGATAGCTGCAACAAAGTGCTTTGTAGAGAAAGGTCTGTAAAGACGAACTTTGATAAGACCTACTTTTTCGCCCTTTGCTGTGAGGTAGTCTATCGTTTCTTCGATAGTATCACAAGCTGAACCCATAGCAACGATAACTTTTTCCGCATCGGGTGCGCCGTAGTAGTTGAAGAGCTTGTAATCTGTACCGATCTTAGCATTTACCTTGTTCATATATTCTTCTACAACAGCGGGTGTGTTGTCGTAGTAGGGGTTGGAAGCTTCTCTTGCCTGGAAGAATATATCGGGGTTCTGAGCTGTACCTCTGAGAACAGGGTGATCGGGATTGAGTGAACGTGCCTTATATTCGGCAACAGCGTCCATATCTACCATTTCCTTGAGATCTTCATAATCCCACTGCTCTACCTTCTGGATCTCGTGGCTCGTTCTGAAGCCATCGAAGAAGTGAAGGAAAGGAACACGTGACTTGATCGTTGAAAGGTGTGCTACAGCACCGAGATCCATAACCTCCTGAACGTTGTTAGCGCAGAGCATTGCAAAACCTGTCTGTCTGCACGCCATAACGTCGGAATGGTCACCGAAAATGGAAAGTGCATGAGAAGCGACCGCACGTGCGGAAACGTGGATAACGCAGGGGAGAAGCTCACCTGCTATCTTATACATATTCGGGATCATAAGAAGAAGTCCCTGAGATGCTGTATAAGTTGTTGTAAGAGCGCCTGCCTGAAGTGAACCGTGAACGGCACCTGCCGCACCTGCTTCACTCTGCATTTCGACAACCTTTACCTGCTGTCCGAAAATGTTCTTCTGGCCCTTGGCACTCCACTGGTCAGTAACTTCAGCCATTACAGAGGAAGGTGTGATCGGGTAGATACAAGCAACTTCCGTAAAGGCGTAGGAAACATGGGCGGCGGCATTGTTACCGTCCATGGTCTTCATTTTTCTTGCCATAACTGTTTATCCTCCAAAATATTGTTATTTACATTAATACCCAATATACCACATATTTTGATATATGTAAACACTTTAAACTGTTATTTTTTCGTTAATTTTTATTTACATTTTGATATCATTTAGATATCAACATTCGTTTTTCGGAAATATGATCTATTATAGTCAAAAAACCGTGCGTCAAAACGCATATTTTGAAAATAGCCGACTTCAATCACGAACGTATATTTCCCGCATAAGTGAAAACGAGTAAAGAACGGTATCGGAAACTTTTTTCCCCGTTATCCTCTCTGCGGCAAGCTTGTAATATTTAAGCTGTGTGCGATGCCGTGAGATGAAAGCGTCAATGTCTTCTTTGCTGTCAGAAAGTCTGTCCGTCTTGTAATCAAGTAAAGTTATACTGCCGTCGGGATTTTCAAACAGCATATCAACTACGCCCTGAACGAGTATTTTTTCGTTTTCAAGCTTTTGCTTCTTGTCATCTTCGCTTGTAAACAGTGCCGCATCGAGATAGATATTGAAACGGTATTCCCTTTTAACAAGCGCGCCTTTATTTTTTGCATCGTTTATTCTTCCGAACAGATCGGAAGAAAAGAACGCCTCGACCGTTCTTATATCCACCGAATTCATATCCTCATACGACATAAACCCGTTTTCATAAAGTCTTTGCCTTTCGTTTTCAACACCGGATCTTAGCACGCTGTCAAAATCACAGAACTGCATAAAAAGATGCGTTGCGATTCCTTTTTTCGTTTTCTCCGATTCTTTTCTTATAGCATCGGGGTCTTTGAATTCGAGCGGTATTTCATCTTCCGTAAGCTCTGCGCTGTCATCGTTTTCATCAAGAAGATCAGGGTAAAGTCTTGACACGGAGACCTTTTGCGGTAACGACGTCTGCAGTTTATACGGATATTCAAACGCAATATTCTCCTTGACTTTTTCATAGACAGATCCATCAATTTCAGAAGCATTTTCGTTCGAATATTTGACTTCATCAAGTGCCGGAGTATAGTTTTTGACTATTTTAAATTCAAAAGAGGGATCTGATGAAAACAATATCGGTCTCATCATATCAAAATACGATCTCGAATTATAGAACGAATATACGCTTTTTATTTCACCAAACGGTGATAAAAGCGTTTTATCAGCGTCATCCGTCGAGCCTGTAACAAAAAGTCTGTCCTGCGCTCTTGTCAAGGCAACATATAAAATTCTCGCTTCTTCTTCTGTTTCTCTGTCGTGTTCTTCAGCGGAAACGGCACAGTACATCGGCGTTTTGTAAAAAACAAAGCCCGTTGAATCCTTTAATTTGACAGCGAAGCCGCATTTTCTGTCATACTTATACGGCATTTTCCCCGCCGCCGACAGTTTTGCGGAGGCATCGGCGAGAAAACAAACGGGAAATTCAAGTCCCTTTGATTTATGTACCGTCATTATCTTTACACCGTTATCCTCATCACCGTCAGCATTTACTGCTTCAAGCTTCGTCTTCTTTTCAAGTATCTCGCTTATGTAATTGATAAAGTTGTAAAGACCTTTGAAAGAACCCGCTTCGAATTTTCTTGCGTATTCGTAAAGCATCATAAGATTTGCACGTCTTGAATCAGCTTTTTGCTTGTCGTTATCATAGCAGACACGTGCAAAAATTCCCGTGTCTCCGTACAGATACCAGATAAGCTTGTCCGTCTGCATTCCCTGCGCTTTTTTTCTGTAAAGCTTGAGTTTTTCAAGAAATCTCTTGCATTTACTGTCGTTTGTTTTCTCTGCATATTTCGTAAGGCAGAGATAAAGCGGTACGTCTTTATTGCCTCGACGTATCTCGATCATATCATCAAGAGTAAAGCCGAACAGAGGGCTTTGCATAAGTCCTGCAAGCTGCACGTCACGCATGGGATTGTCTATTGCAGAGATAAGACAGAGCGCCAAAAGCACCTCACTTGATTCAAAAAAGTTTTTTTCAACTCCGTTATGTACGGCAATTCCTCTTTTAACAAGCGCTTTTTCATATATCTGCGCCGATGTTTTTGCACTGCGCAGTAAGATCGCAAAATCCTTCGGTGAATACGGCGCACCGTCGGCGTTTTTCTCGTTTTTGATCATATTTGCGATCGTATCGGCTATGTATTCCGCATCGGTCTCTTTTGCGTCGCAGTCCTGCGTTTTTTCAACGAGTGCTACTGTGACGGGGTGAGCGTCGGAATAATTTCTTGAATAAACGAGTTCGTCTTCCTTGCCGTAAGGTATTTGCGGATTCTTTGTAAAAATATCAGAAAAAACAAGGTTTGAAAAGGCGATAATATTTTCAGAGCATCTGAAATTATTTGATAAAAACAGTGCTCTTCCTTTTTCGGGCTCTTCAAACAGGACTCTGTAATCGGAAAACAGATACGGTTCAGCACCTCTGAACGAATATATCGACTGCTTCACGTCGCCTACCATAAATCTGTTTTTCTTCGATATTGCCGCAAATATGGCATCCTGCAGGCTGTTACAATCCTGATACTCATCAATGTATATTTCGTCGTATTTTTCCGCCGTGTCGTATGCGGTTTTCGTTTTGTTTCCGTCTTTATCATACAACAGTTCATACGTAAACTGTTCAAGATCGCCGTAATCCATAAATTTACGCTGTCTTTTTTCTTCTCTGAACACTTTTTCAAAGTAAGAAAGGAGCTTGTACATACTTTCAAAGAGGAGTCTTGCACGTTTGGCTACTTCTTTTATTTCTTTATCCGAGAATGAGTAATACGGAAAAAGAGCTTTCTTCTCCTCTTTTACTTCATCGCGTACGTATTTTGTTTCATTTTTGAAATCGTGTTCTCCCTTGACGGGCGGAAGGCGTTTAAAATCAAAGGATGCAAATATATTGAGTGCGGAAAAAACGTCGCCTTCCTCAAGCTTAAAAGAAGAAAGCTTCATCATTTCAAGCTCATCGTTAAGCGTTGGGACGTATTTATTCTCAAATATCTCATCACAGTAATACTTATCAATTAGCGCACCGTATACGGATATAAAATGTGCAAGTACTCGTTTAAGTACGCTTGCAAGTGTGGTTTCGTACACACTTCCGACATAGCCGTTTTCTTCGACCTCTTTGAAATTCGATGCCGTTTTACTGATTATTTCCACGCCTTCGGCGCAACTTCTTACGGTGTCGTAAACGGATATCAACACGTCGGAAAGTCTTTCGGCTGTTTTCCCTCTTATAAGATTATCAAACAAAAGCGGAAAGCCTTCGCTTTTATATTCATCGGGGACGTCATCTTCAAAATAGCTGTCGAGCGTCTTATCCATAACCTGCTTTTTTAACAAGACCGCCTCCGACTCGTCCGCTATACGCATGCCTGACGGGAGATCCAAGAGCGAGTAATTCTCTTTTATGAACGACGAACAAAAGCCGTGTATCGTGCTTATTTGTGCGGAATTGAGCATAAGCAGTTTGACTCTGACAGCTTTGTTTGACAGATCCTCCGCACTTTTTTTAGTGAGTGCGTTGCGGATCTTGACCTTTAATTCTTCCGCTGCGGCTTTGGTAAAGGTAACTATCAATATTCTTGATATATCGCCGCCCTCCTCGGTGATATACCGTATCACTCTTTCGGTAAGCGTTGCCGTTTTACCTGAACCTGCCGCGGCGGCTACGATAAGGTCGGAATCTTTATGTGTTATCGCCTTCAGCTGATTTTCAGTCCATTTTCTTTCACTCATCTTCAATCACCGTTTTGCTTTCATATCTGCAGACCATTTTGTAATCACAATATTCGCACGGCTCGTATGAGCCTATCTTCTCCGGCAGTGCCTCTGCCGATCCGTTTTTCATTTTTTCGGCAAGCTCCGATACGGCATTTTCAAGCTTATTGAACGCATCGGTAAATTCTTCATCAGCTATATACACGATCTTTTTGTCAGATGCGTATTTCGGCATAAATTTACCGTCTGTTCCGAACACGGCTTTCATAACCTCTTCATCGTTAAGCACGGCACCTCGGCGGATAATACCGTCACGCGCAAGTGTGTCGGCTGTCTCTTCATCTATCGGAAAATCGTGTTCCTTGACCTCGGGAGTTACCGCAACGTAAAAAGCAGCGGCAGGCTTTATATCGCCCCCGAACAGTTTTCCGCCCTTTGTGCAAATACTTATCATATAGACGAACAGCTGTATTCCGTCGCATTTTTCTATTCCGTTAAGAGAAAACGACGGTTTACCCGTTTTATAGTCCATAAGCTTTATGTACGTCTTTCCGTCAGCGCTGTACGTATCGACTCTGTCGGCAACACCGCCCAGAACGGCAGAACTTCCGTCGGAAAGCTGTATACGAAGAGGCGGCATCTCACCGCTGTCCGAAATATTAAGTTCGAGCTTTGAGGGCTTGAACTCACTTGAAGAAAGCTCACACAGTATATTTTGAGCTGCTTTGAGAGTATTTTTTTTCATTCTCTCAAACAGTGCTTTTATTTTCGCATATCCGGGCTTTGAAATATCGACGTTAAGATAACTCGATGTAAATTCGCAAGTATAAATATCCAGCTTTTCTTTAAGCTCCGATTCGTCTATATCCGCCTTCACGTTACCCTTTATATAATCTTCAAGCAACCGCTGCAAAACGTAATGGACGTACGTTCCGAGATCGTTTGATTCCACATCTATCTTGCTGTCGTTTCTGAGATTCAGCACGTAATTACAGTAATAACCGAATTTGCACTTTCTGAAGCTGTCTATTTTGGACTGTGAAAGCTTTATATCTCCCGAATATATTTTTTGTGCCGTATCCTTTGAAATAACCGTCGTCGGTAAATAATCCTCTGTTACGTGAAGTGTGTCGGGGTTTTCCGCAAGGACAGCCTTTACCGAAGCGATCTGTACTTTATCGGCATTACGTCCGATAAAATCGACTCCGACAGCATACGTGCATACGTCATCGGCGGTGATACCTTTAAACGTGCTGTATCCGCAAGGAAACAATCCTTTGATCTTTTGAAAAAGCACGGACGGCTTTTTTGCCGCAGCCGACGAATCCCTGACAGTAGACGTTACGTACACGTTTTCACTGCACGACGTGACGGTTTTGTAAAAACTGAACGTATCACGAAGCAGAAGTGTTTCTTCATTTATAAAATGCACTCCGCAATCTTGCAAAATACGTATATCGGCAAACGAAAAAACGGTATTATTTGAAACACCGGAGGGAAAATCTCCCTCGTTTACGCCGAGGACAAATATATCGGTAGGATTGTTTATTCTGACTTTTCCCGATTCACCGATCAAAACCTGATCCTGCGACGTCGGGATCTTACCTATATCGACCTCGGAAAGGACCATAGCAAGGAGTGCTCTGTATTCTTCAACGCTTACGCACGTGTCCTTACAGATATCCGAAATATCCGTTGCGGCTTTGAAAAACAGATGCCATATCTGATATATTTCGCTTTTTTCGCCTTCATCTTCGCACGCAAGAACAAGATCCGAAAGCTGTTTTTTTATATCTGTTTTTATGAGAAGATCGTATATGCAGTTAAGTATCTTTTCGCACGTAAGCGCACCTTCCGAAAGTGCTTCGGAAAAATCGTAAAGCGGGGTTATTATATAGTCTTTTATCCTGTTGATACGGTCGAGCTGTTTTGTATCTTTTTCTGAAAATCTTGCACCGTATCCCGACGGATTCATATCCCACGCCGCTTCACAGAAGCGTTTACCGTTTATGCCCCATCTTTTTACGTACGTTTCAAAAAGGTCCGTGTCTTCATAAGAAAGCCCCGAAAGTCCCGTTTTTACGTACGATATAACGTCCTCCTTGTAAAAGCCGGACAAATGAATATTGAATGCCGCAAATATCAGCTTTACAAAAGGCTTTTGCATAATATCCGTTCTTGAGGATATGAAATAAGGTATGCCGAATTTATCAAAAACAGCATCGGCAATTCCCTTGTAAGAATCTGCGGAATTCACGACAACGGCAAAATCACGGAAGCGTTTGCCGTCTTCCCTTACACGCTTTGATATAACGCTTGAAACAAACTCGACCTCGTCAAAAGGATTACGGCAAAGCACGGTCTTGATATGCTCACCTGAAGAAAAGCTGTCCTGATACTCGTTTCTCAAAGCCTCTTCAAGATATTTCGTTTCGCCGTTTGAAAATCTGTACGACTCTTTAAGCTCTGTTACCGATACATCGGCATTTGCTTTCCCGGCTATTTTTAAAAGATCATCGAACGATGAATATATTTCCGATAACGTAAACTTTTGCTTTGCTTTTTCGGCGTAAGGCGCGCACACGCTCACACAGACGTAAGGCGTATTTTTGAAAATATGATATATCACCTTATGCTGTAAATGCGTAAAATAATGGAAGGAATCTATATAAACACTGTCAAAATCAGCGAAAAAGTTATTTTCTTCAAGGATAGAACACAGCTTTGTCATATCGTCCGACGGATCGCACAACGAAGAACCGAGATTTGAATTATACGCATCGTATATAAGTGCAATATCCGAAAGCTTGTCTTTGAGCTGTTTTTTTTCAGAAGGTATTTTTTCGCAAATTTCATAAAGGTCGGATGCGCTTATACCGCAGCGTTTAAATTCACCAACGGTTGAATGTATGACGGATAATGCCGACGTATCGGAAAACGATACGGTATTGTATTCCTTAAGATATTCTCTGACGGAACGCAAAGCAAGAAAGACGAGAAGCCTTCCCGTCGTCTTATCCGCATAGTTATAAACGATACCGCCGTATTTTCTGAAAACGTCGTTGCAAAGTCTCGAAAAGCTGCACACGTAAAGCTCGGTCGAAGGTACGCCTTGCGTTACGTCAGCACACATAGCCTCGGCACTTACCGCCTCCTGGTCGGGTACGATGAGCATAACGCGCTTTTTTTCGGAAAGATCTCGTTTGATGTTATTATATATTTGTGTTGTCTTACCCGAGCCCGAGTGACCGAACAAAAATTCAACCATTTTAAATCCTTTCAGTTATAATTTTATCGTACTGTATATCTTATCATGCGGTATATGCTTCTTCAGATGGACGGTAAATCTGTGTGATACGCAGTATACGTTATCATTTACTTTTTTGACAGCAAAAAAATTGTCTGTTATATTAAGCGAAGATATAACGCATACAGAATCTTCGGCAAGGCACTCTATAAGCTTGCCTGTATAACCGTCTTTTATCTTCTCATACGGAATACCGTCAACTGTTATAAACGATATTTTCTTTTTTTGGCGGGATATGACCCTTCCGTATTTTACCGTTTTTATCCTCAGAGGGATTGCCACGACGGCATAAAGAATTAAAGCAAACGGAAGCAATATTATCGAAAAAGCGGAGGAAAATACAAATATAACACCTGTTTGAACAGCCGAAACTATCAAAGAAAAGTATGCCAAAAAGCCAGTCATAAATCTGTATTTACGCGTAAAGGAGAAAAAGAGTCTGAAAAAGCTTGTAACGGGATTGAATTTTATACGTGAATATGCATAATTCACCTTTTCCTCGGCTGAATACCGTTCGCTTTGCCTGTACTTAAAAAAACGCAGCTTTGCCGTTGCAACGACGCCGGGAGTTTTATCTTCTTCCGACAGCTTACTTTTTTTAGTTGTCAGCTTCAAAATTTTTTCTTCTGTGTCGATAAGCTGTGACTCTTTGTTCATTATCCGCAGAACGAGCCATCTTTCGTATAATTCTTTTATTTTTCTTCGCATATTCCGATATTTCTTGAAAGGACCTTTTTACCTCTCCAGGAAAAAGCTCTTTTTTCAAAATCTTTCTTTGATATATTTTCGAGATATTTCAAAGTGACGTTTGAAACAATGTCGGTCTTAAAAAATTCTATCTCCGTTTTCGTACCGTTTTTTATCATTTTTTCGGTATACGGGCATACAAGCTGGCACACGTCGCATCCCCACACATACGCCTGATTTTTTAAAGCTGTTATTTCATCATCCGAAAGCTGTCCTTTTTTCTGGGTAAGAGATGATATACATTTGCTTTTGTCAAGATTTACGGGACAGTTTTTCATGCATTTTCCGCAGTTGATACACTCGCTTACCACATAGTCTTTTTTATCGGTAAGAGCATCCGTTTTTGCAGTTGTTAAAAGCGAGGCGATAAACACAAACGAGGAATATTCCCTGTTTATCAAAAGTCCGTTTTTACCTTTTACACCGAGCCCTGCGGTGAGTGCCGCATCCACCTCATATATAGGTGAAGTATCGGCAAAAAGTGCGGCTTTTTCATTTGTTATCTCTTCGAACAGGGGAACGATGCGTTTTTCAAGCTCCTTGCAGTACAGATGATAGTCCTTCGCTTGTGCGTAGACCGACACGTTGCCGTCATTCACGCCGTTAAAATACGGTATCAGAAAAATAACTGCGGAATTCGGAGAAAATTCCGCCGTCTTTTTACAGCTTTCGTTTCGCCTTGTAAGTGAATACGGGATAGCCTCGGCATATTTGATCTTTTCACATTCAAAAATATTCTGTATTTCTCTTTTAAGCATTATTTTATACCGATATCGTTTTTTATAAAGCTTGCGGGCTTTATCGAGTTTTTGCCGTATTTTTCGTTGATCTTATCAAGTGTGCTGTCAAGCTTTTTTTCTTTTTCGTCGTTCGGCTCACTGTCAAAAAAAGAAAGCTGGGCTTGCGCTTCAAAAGACGATGTAAGATTTATTGCCGTAACCGTCATCGCCCTTATGGGATTTCTTAAATTCCAGCACTTTTCAAATATTGAAAGCGCGCATTCCGTTACCTTTTTGGTGGAATTCGTCGGATATTCAAGCGGTGCTCTGCGCTGTACGGTTTTTAAATTCACATCCTTTACGGAAAGCTGAACTGTTTTACATTCAAGATTCTGTTTTCGTAATGATTCACAGACCTCGGAGCTTAAAGCGGAAATTCCTGCCGTAACCTCGGAAATATTACCGAGATCGTGCGTAAAGGTCATCCCCCTGCCAACCGACTTTACTTCCCTTTTTGAATAAAAAGACAAGACCTCCGAGTCGTCAAGACCGTTTGCGTATCTGTACAAAGCACGTCCGGCGGAACCGAGTTTTTTTTCAAGCAAAGCCGGATCGTATCCGGCAAGCTCACCGACTGTTTTTATGCGTAATTCGTGCAGTTTTTCCCCTGTTGCTCTTCCTGCAAAAAGAAGCGATCCGACGTCAAGCGGAAAGACGATATCTTTGAAATTATCCTCCGTAATAACCGTCACGGCATCGGGCTTTTTATAATCGGAACCGAGCTTTGCGAATATTTTATTGAATGAAACACCGACCGATACAGTAAGTCCCGTTTCGGTTCTTACCGTGTTTCTTATTTCGTTTGCTATCTTTTCGGCACATTCATAGCTTTTATCACCGAAAAGGTGCATACTTCCCGTTATGTCAAGCCACGATTCGTCAATACCGAACGGCTCGACAAGATCCGTGTAACGCAAATATATCGAATTCACTATCCTGCTGAATTTTTTATATTCGGAGTGTCTCGGCGGAACGATAACGAGATCCGGACATTTCTTTTTTGCCGACGCAAGCGTTTCGGCTGTTTTGACACCGCATTTTTTTGCAAGCTCATTTTTTGCCAAAATTATGCCGTGGCGTGTTTCACGGCTGCCGCCGACCGCCATAGGAATATTCTTAAGTTCGGGATTGAAAACACACTCGACCGAGGCAAAAAAACCGTTCAGATCGCAGTGCAAAATATATCTTTTCTTCATACTCGTATTATATAACATTTTGTCCTCCGTGTCAATAAGTACGGGAGCAGATGGCGCAAATAATTTGTAAGAGATAAAATAAAATATTTACATAATATTAATTAATTCTGCCGTGCGTTTGTGCTATTATAAATATATTAATCTAAGGAGAACTTATAATGGCAAAAAAGATTTCCGCGGAAATTTCCGAACAAGATATAAAAATGCTTAAAGGCCCCGACCGGGTGCGTTTACGCCCCGGCGTTATTTTCGGATCAGACGGTCTTTCGGGATGCGAGCACTCCGTCTTTGAGATACTTTCAAACTCTATCGACGAAGCACGTGAGGGCTTCGGTGACGTAATATACGTAACGGTATTCAATGATAATTCCATTGAAATTGAAGATTTTGGGCGAGGCGTTCCGCTCGGATTCAATGAAAAGGAACAGCGTTATAATTGGGAGCTTGTTTTCTGTGAGCTGTACGCAGGCGGTAAATACGATAACAACTCAGGAGGTGCGGCGTACGAATATTCGCTCGGGCTTAACGGTCTCGGTGCCTGTGCTACGCAGTTTTCATCTCAGTATATGACGGTGCGTTCCTACTCCAAGGGATACGTAAGCTCGATATCCTTCGAAAAAGGATTCCCCGTAACGGAACTCGAAGTACGTGAAATAGCAAAAAAAGAAAAGAAAACGGGCACTGTAATACGTTGGAAGCCCGACCTTGACGTTTTCACGGATATAAATATACCGACGGAATATTACGATGACGTTTTAAAAAAGCAGGCTATCGTAAATGCAGGTCTTAAATTTATTCTCAAAATACAAAATTCGGAAAACGACTTTGAAACGCGTGAGTATCTTTACGAAAAAGGTATATCCGACTACGTAGAAAATCTTGCAGGCACGACGTCTTTATGCCAGACTGTAAGTCTTTCGGGCGAAGGTGTCGGCCGTGACAGAGCTGACAAGCCCGATTACAAATTGAAGTTCGATATCGCCTTCACGTTTTCAAACGTAATAAACGTAACGGAATATTACCACAACTCAAGCTTTCTTGAACACGGCGGTTCACCCGACAACGCAGTCAAAAACGGTTTTGTTTACGCAATAGACAAATATATAAAATCCATCGGAAAATACAACAAAAACGAATCGAAGATACAATTCGGCGACATCAAGGACTCTCTTATAATAGTTACCAACAGCTTTTCAACGTATACCTCATACGAAAACCAGACGAAAAAATCAATAACGAACAGCTTCATACAGGAATGTATGACGAACTTTTTGAAGCAAAATCTTGAAATATTCTTTGCGGAAAATCCGATAGATGCCGAAAAGATCGCAACGCAGGTGCTTGTAAACAAGCGAAGCCGTGAGTCTGCCGAGGCAACACGATTGAATTTGAAAAAGAAGCTTGCAACGACAAACGATATAACGAACAAGATAGAAAAATTCGTTGACTGCCGTTCAAAAGATAAGAATATACGAGAGCTTTTTATAGTTGAAGGTGACTCGGCTCTTTCATCCTGTAAGCTTGCAAGAATACCCGAATTTCAAGCTATAATTCCCGTAAGAGGTAAAACGCTGAACTGTCTTAAGAGTACGTACGAAAAAATATTCGAAAGTCAGATAATCGTAGATCTGCTGAAGATCCTCGGATGCGGCGTTGAAATTAAATCAAAGCACAAATCCGACACTGCGGAATTCAATCTCGACAATCTGCGCTGGTCAAAGGTAATAATCTGTACCGATGCCGACGTTGACGGATTCCAGATAAGAACTCTTATCCTCACTATATTCTACAGACTTCTCCCCTCTTTGATACGTGCCGGAAAGGTATATATTGCAGAATCGCCCCTTTATGAAATAACGTGCAAGGACGAAATATTCTTTGCATACAGCGACGGGCAGAAGGAAGAAATAGTAAGGTCCCTCGGCGATAAAAAATACACCGTACAGCGTTCAAAGGGTCTCGGTGAAAACGATGCGGATATGATGTACCGTTCAACGATGTCCCCTGCCACAAGACGTCTTATACAGGTCTGCCCGACTGATGAAGAAGCAACGTATAAGATATTTGATACGCTTTTGGGTGACAACATCGAAGCAAGAAAGGAATTTATATCAAACTACGGCGCACTTTATATTAAAGACGCCGATATATAAGGTATAACGGTAATGGCGAAAAAGAAGAAAAATATACCGGCGGAAGAAAATCTTCCGCTGGCTGAAATAAGAACACAGCCGATAACCGACACGATCGAAAAGAACTATATGCCGTACGTTATGAGCGTTATCATATCACGTGCAATTCCCGAGATCGACGGTTTTAAGCCCTCCCACAGAAAGCTTTTGTACACGATGTATAAAATGAACCTTCTGACGTCGGGAAGAACGAAAAGTACGAACGTAGTCGGCGCTACGATGACACTTAACCCGCACGGTGATGCATCAATTTACGAAACGATGGTTCGTATGACGACGGGACACGCAGCTCTGCTTCATCCTTTTATCGACTCAAAGGGTACGTGGGGACTTCATTCAACGAATATGGAAGTTGCCGCATCACGTTACACGGAAGTAAAGCTTGCCAAGATCTGTAACGAAGTATTTTGCGGCATCAACAAGGATGCTGTAGATTTCGTTGACAACTACGACAGTACGCAAAAAGAGC
Organism: Eubacteriales bacterium; assembly: GCA_045545665.1. Lineage (GTDB taxonomy): Bacteria > Bacillota > Clostridia > Oscillospirales > CAG-272 > RGIG7213. Next base: position 45,948 of record JAZQBL010000001.1, on the reverse strand, counting down.
CTGTTTTGCTTCCCGTTTCCTTTCCGAACATACTTGTTTCATCTAACCTCGGTATTGCTGTCGGTATGGCATCAAACATATGCTCGTTCAATCTTTCCGAAATATGTGACGGAACAATAGAACTTCTTAAAAACAGCCACGTTTCCGTTGACAGAATGCTTGATATCGTAAAAGCGCCGGATTTTCCGGGTGGCGGCTTCATCATATACAACAGAGAAAAGATGAAAGAGCTTTATTTGAGCGGTAAGGGTGCTGTCAAGATACGCTCAAAATACGAATACGACAAAGACAACAACTGCATAAACATAACCCAGATCCCCTACTCGACCTCCATTGAGCTTATTATGAAAAAGATAGCCGACCTTGTAAAGGAAGGCAAGCTCAAGGAAATTACCGACTACCGTGACGAAATAGGTATAGAGGGATTCAGATTTACTCTTGATCTTCGCCGCGGAGTCGATCCCGATAAGCTTATGCTCAAACTTTTCAAACTTACTCCCCTTGAAGACAGTATGGGCTGTAACTTCAACGTACTGATCGACGGTTCTCCGAAGGTCCTCGGTATAATTGATATTCTCAACGAATGGATAAAATTCCGTGTAACGTGTTTAAGACGTGAGCTTACGTTTGATCTTAACGCAAAGAAAGACAAGCTTCATTTGCTTTTGGGTCTCGGAAAGATACTTCTCGACATAGACAGAGCGATCGCGATCGTCAGAGGCACAGAAAAGGATTCAGACGTAGTACCGAATCTCGCAAAAGAATTCGATCTTACGATGAAGCAAGCGGAATACGTTGCCGAAATAAAGCTGCGTAACCTTAACCGTGAGTATATTCTCAACCGCATAGCCGATATTGAAAGTCTGCAAAAAGAAATTGCAGAGCTTGAAGAAACGATAGCATCCGACAGGAAGGTCAAAGACGTAATAATCAAACAGCTCAAAGAAATAAAGAACAAATACGGAATGCCGAGAAAGTCGCTGATACTTTCCCAGGAGGACGTACAGATATACAACGAAAGTGAGCACGTTGAAAACTTCAACATACGTGCAGTATTTACAAAAGACGGTTATTTCAAAAAATCGACGCTTGTATCTTTACGTGCTTCCGACGAGCAGATGCTCAAAGACGGCGACAGGATCATAATTTCCGAAGACGGTGAAAACCGAGACAGTGTCGTCTTCTTCTCCGATAAAGCTCAGGCATACAAAGCAAAGCTTACCGACTTTGACTGCCTTAAAGCTTCCGTTTTAGGTGATTACGTACCTTCGAAGCTTTCCTTTGACAGCGGTGAAAAAGCTATATTTATGAAGCTTATCCCCGATAATTTTGAGCCGAAAAACCTCGTGTTCATCTTTGAAAACGGAAAAGGCGTCAAGGTTTCGATGAAAAATTATGAGACGAAGAGCAACAGACGTAAGCTTACAGGCGCATACAGCTCATCTTCTCCCATTGTCGGAATATTCTACGAAGACGAACCGTTCAACATCGTCCTAATTTCGGACAACAGACGTGCGATTATGATCTCAACGAAGCTCATACCCGAAAAAACAACGAGAACCGCAGGCGGTGTGACGCTCTTCAATTTGAAGAAAAATCAGAAGATAGCCGCCGCATTCAAGGAATCCGACTCACCTTTTGAAAACACTTCAAAGTACAAAAAAATAAAGATCCCCGCTGCGGGAACTTTACTTGAACAGTACGATATAGACGCAAGACAGATAGGAATAATTGAATAAGAAAGGATAATTATATGTTCAAAAAACTTATGATCTCAGGTGCAAAACTTACAGGAAAATGTCTGACGACCGTGCTCATGTTGAGTATTATGTTTACAGCCTTTGCGACTGCAACCGGAGAAACGTACACAACAGAAGAAGATCCGCTCGTTTCCCTTTCTTACGTAAACGCAGAAATGGAAAAGCTGAAGGAAGAGATGAAAGCGGAAATGGAAGCGTACGTACGTGAAGAAATAGCTAAAAATTCCGTAGGCGGCTCTTCGTCTCAGCAGGTCGTTTTTTCAACCGAAAAGCTCAATGCAGGACAGAAGATAGTTGCCCTCGGTGCGTGTGACATAATATTGCTTACAGGCTCTGTAAAGGCTGTATGTCCCTCCGCAACACAGACACTTACCGATAAAACAACGGAAACATCCCTTTTGAACAACTCAGATATTTCGAAAAACCATTACGTTATCATACCAAAAGCAGACGGAAGAGGTATTTGCTGTACATCCTCGGGCACCGAGATCATGATAAAAGGCGAATATAAGGTCATAGGCTGACACGGTGGACAAAATGAACAAAAACCTTATCAGGATAGTTTCGATATTACTTGCGGCGATGTTCGTTTTAGGTATCGTTGCATATGCCGCCGTACAGACCAACGCCGTGGAATCCGATATCCAAACAGACACGGAAACGGAATCTGAGGATCCCCAAACAACTTCTCCCGATACAACGGATGAAATTACAGACGAAACAACGGATGACACCGCGGATTCGTCCACGGGAGGATATCCCGTCATTCCACCCGAGGATCCTTACGTACCCGAGCCGATATTCAAAGAAGACGATCTTCTTTTGCGAGTTGCCATCTTTTTCCGATCCGACTCAAAAGAAAGCTACCGCCTGCGCCCGTCTCACGGTCAGTTCGGCTTCGATCTTTATTCAACGACGGAGGACCATGAGTTCGGATATTTGTATTCCATAAAGGACGTATCGGACCTCTGCTTTGCAAAAGGCGGAAATCTTTATAAACATTCTGAATCATCATCAAAATGGGATTACCGCTCCACCTCCAATCTTTCGGTTGCGACCGTCGGCGGATATCATTTACTTCTTCCCACAGTTTACGCCCACGCAACGCATCTGGAGACTTCCCTTTCGCTTCTTCAGAAAAACGATGAAGATACTAAATTCATTCCCGCTTACATAAACGGCGAACACAGAATACTTATAGGTGAATATTTCACCGAAAGTGAAGCAAATAAAGCATCGGCTGCTTTAGCTGAAACTTACGGAGAGCTGAGCGTAATTTCACCTTCGGATGAAAACGAGCTTAAAATACTCGATCATCAAAGCGGGAAAATACTCTTTTACTATCTGTCGTCCTTTGAATACGGACTCGGATGTTATCCCATAAAGGAAGACGGCGAGGAAAACTATATAAAAATACAGTCGGGATATTATTGGCCCGGTATATTCGAAGCAAAAAGATATGACGGCAGCGGAAAAGATGCCATAACTCTTATAATGATATCGGAAATGGAAAAATACGTCGAGAGTGTCGTTCCGTGGGAGATATCAAGCGCCTGGCCCAAAGAAACGCTCAAAGCGTTTGCTATATGTGTGCGTACGTACGCATATGCAAACCTCGGCAGACACTCAGCGTACGGTTGTGATCTTTGTTCCGATTCGGAATGTCAGACCTCTTTGGGACACGACAGAGTAAACGCCGTCGTACGGGAAGCTGTGGCTGAAACCAAGGGACTTTTGTCTGTGTGTGACGGCAAGCCCGCAACAGCATACTATTCCGCCGTTACAGGAGGCTCCATAGCGGCGGCGCACGAAGTCTGGAATCAGTTACCGCAAAAATACCTTGTCGGTCAATTTACGCCGTGGGAAAAGTATGAAACACACAAATACGGCGTATGGCAATATGAAGCAACGCCCGAGGAGCTTTGCAAATATCTCAGAAGCCAGGGATATACAAAGCTGAAAGATGCCATAAAGGATATAAAAATAAACAGACTTTGCGAAAATTCTTCATACGTCTATTCTATGACGGTCACGGATATTCACGGCAATCAGGAAACGATGGTAAGAACGAGAAACGTGAAAAACTCAATAGGTGCATATTTGAAGAGCGCCAACTTCGTAATATCTCATAACGGCATAATTGAAGACGGTCTTCCCAAGACATCGACCGGTATACACGTTATGACTGCCGACGGACTCAAAATATTAGGTACCGAAAACGCCGAAAAAATTCACGTCATCACATCGACGGGGATCAAAACGACTGCGTTACCCAATATACTTTCCGTTTCCACTTCAAGCGGTCCTGTCACACTTGACGTCCTTGCCGAAGCTGAAAATTTTGTAAACGGTGCGCTCAACAACTCCGAAACTAAAGCTGAGGAAGAAAACGGTAATTTTATCTTTATCGGAAAAGGCTACGGTCACGGTGCGGGAATGTCGCAGATCGGAATACGCGACCTTGGCGAGCTTGGGTATTCCTACGATAAGATCCTTCTTTCCTACTTCCCGAATACCGAGCTTGTAACATACGAAGAATATCTTAAAATGCAATAAACAAAAGCCGTCGGTCTCCGACGGCTTTGTCATATAAAAACGGCAGTCTGCCTTATGACAGCTGCCGTTATCAGGACTGTATAAACAATCCAAAAATCATCGACGTTACTGAATAACTTCGTAAAGCTCACTTGCGTCAGCTTTGAGGACGTGTTCACGTACATCTTTGACTTTAACCTTCAATATCTTGTCTCCGAAGGTTATTTGTATGATATCATTCTCTTTTACATCGTAGGATGCTTTTGCGGGTCTTCCGTTTACGGTAACGTGGTCTGTATCACAGGCATTATTTGCAACCGTTCGGCGTTTGATAATTCGCGAGACCTTAAGGAATTTGTCAAGGCGCATTATTTGTTGATAGCGTCCTTAAGCTTCTTTCCTGCGGAGAAAACAGCACGCTTAGATGCAGCGATCTCCATTTTTTCCTTTGTTCTGGGGTTAATACCAACTCTTGCTTTAAGTTCCTTTACTTCAAAAGTACCGAAACCTGAAAGCTGAATCTTGTCATTGTCAGCGAGTGCGTCAGTCATTGAAGCAACAACGGCATTAACTGCATTTTCAGCCTGTACTTTTGTAAGACCTGATTTTTTTGCTACTTCAGCAATAAGTTCTGTTTTGTTCATTGGTAGTTACTCTCCTACTTCTTTTTTCTGTATCTACATTATATCATCATTTATTAAATTTATCAATAGAAAAGAATAAAATTTATCTTTTGTTTTTACATTATTCATCATTTTTCGCATTCGAGCTGTCTTGTCTTCTTTAAAAATTTATGTACAGTGCAAAAAAAAATGCGCCCTTTTTTGGAAAATTATGAATATAAGTACGAAATTTTTCCCTTCGCATCTTCATTTTTTTGTTAATGTAAAACGTATTTTTGTTAATTACTCACAAAATACGATTTATTTTTTTGTCGAAATAGTCAAAATTAATCAAAACCTCTTGATATTTTTCAAAAAATATATTATAATCGTACCATTAATGTCATACGAATTTTTCAGTGGGCAAATGAATAAAACAAAGGAGCACAAAATGCAACCGTCGAAAAAGTTTTTAGCTTTTATCCTCACAGCGGCAACACTTCTGACGTGTATACCGTTCATCAGCGTTTCTGCAAGCGAATACGATACATACTATCAGTCTTTGCTCGATTCGGGTTTTCCGGAATCTTATGCAGTAAAGCTTGCAAAGCTTCATTTTATACACCCGAATTGGGAGTTTGAGGCAGCTGATATCACGGGAATGTCTTATCAGCATTACGGAATAAATTACACATGGAATTACGTAATTTCCGAGGAACTTGATCCGGAGGACACGAACCTCGTTTCAAAGTCCACGGGCAGCGCATATCTTAAAAATTACACAGAGTACGACTCGGGATGGTATCCCGCAAACAGAGCAGCCGTTGAATACGCAATGGACCCGAGAAACTTCCTTGACGAAAGACACATATTTATGTTTCTTACCCTTTACAAGGACACAACAACATATTCGGTTGCTGATATCGAAAGTGCTTTAGCGGGTACTTTTATGGCAAACACAGTCATTCCCGACAGCGGAAACACACTTACGTATGCACAGTATTTTCTCAATCTCGGAAACACTTACAATATCAACCCCATTTTCATCGCAGCAAGATTAAGACAGGAACAGGGGGTTGCCGGTTCAAGTCCTCTTATTTCGGGAAAGTGCGGAACAGAGCTTTATAACTCTTATTTAAACGGAACAAACGATGCTCCATCTTCAGGCTATGACAGCACCCTTTTGCAGTACGACGGATATTATAACTATTTTAACATCGGTGCTTACGGCGACGGATACTTCAACATCTGGCTCGGAGGTATGAAGGAAGCAAAAACCGCCGGATGGAACACACGTATGAAGGCGATCGAGGGCGGTGTTAAAAAGCTCCGTGACGTATACCTTGCTACATACCGCCACACACTTTATTACCAAAAATTCAACGTTGACGCAAGAAGTAAGTACAGCAACGGTTCATCTATGAACTTCGAAGCACAGTATATGCAAAATCTTATGGCTCCCTATTCCGAAGGACGCACGATGCAGTATGCGCTTCAGACAAACCTTGATGCAAAATACAAATTCATCATTCCCGTATATTCGAGCATGCCTGAATATACGACAGACCCCGGTACATATTTCTCGGGCGAAAAATATTCCTATCTTGCAAGCGTTGATACACCTACTATACATTCTTCCGGCGACTCAACACCTGTTATTATGTCACACGCGGTAGATCTTTCCGAAAGCTCTCAGTTGTATATATCCGGTTGGAGTGTTACTACAAAGCTCGTTACAGGTTTTTCATACAGTATCGACGGTTCAACAACGTGGACAAAGCTTACGTCAAAATACCGTTCCGACATTACGAGCAGTACCTCTTCTGCGGGTTATCCGACACACTCGGTAAACGCTTACAGCGGTACCATTGATCTCAGCAGTTTACCTATCGGTACTCACACCATTGTAATAAAAGGTACTACAGGTGTTCTTTCAACGAAAACAGGAACGCAGGCTTACCCTGTTGCGGTAATCGATCTTACCGTTACTTCAAGTGATCTTGCAACGATTCCCGTATCAAGCACAAGCGGATACTCATATGAAACGTATCAAGGTCAAAACGTTCTATTCGGTATAAAACCCGGAACTACCGTTTCGGAATTACTCTCAAATATAGATGTTGATACGTGCTCTGTTTACAGCGCAAGCGGCAACAAAATGTCGTCATCAGACACCGTCGCTTCCGGCTGTTTTATAAAGCGTTACAAAAACGATGTATGTGTTGTGACCGCTCTTATTTCGGTAATGGGCGACTTTGACGGAAACGGCACAGTAAACGGTATCGACGTTTTAAGGATCAAAAAGATGATAAACGGTATATCTATAAGCGGTTACAACTTTGCCGCCGACTTTGACAAAAACGGTACGGTTACACAGACAGACCTTGAAAACATAACGAGAAATTATTTCTGATATTCAATAATATAAAAAAAGGATGCAGGCAAAAAGCGTGATGTTCTTATCGGAGAAATTACGAAACAGTTACCCAACACCACGGTAGGGGGCGAACTGTGTTCGCCCCCAGGCATTCACAGAACGCCCCTACGAAAAAAATGATCTGCAGTCAACAAAGAGCAACCCCGACAGATTTTCAAAGTCTGTCGGGGAATTTTTATGTCAAGTCATATGTTCTATATCCTAATTGTGTAATTGCTTTTTGCAATTGATGAAATCGTTGTATTCTGTTTCCAAAAAGAATCTTTTTACCGGACAGATTACAAATATAAAGCCTCTTAAAATAAATCATGGTTTTAATGCCACTTGTATTCAAACAAAAATATTTGCCTTCAGCATTTCTATCGCCGACACACATTCCATTAGAATCGCCGTGTTCTTTCTTAAAGTTATCAGCACAAATTTTGAGTTCTATGGTATGAACGTCTTTTCCGTCTCGGACAACAATAGTTGAATCGTTTTGATTGATTGCAATTATTTTATGATCATAAACTTTCACAAGTCCGTACATATTTTCCTCCGTTTTATCGCAAGTTTCGCCTTTGTATTACAAAGGCATATGGCAAAGCCCATACACCTATGGCTACACACGCCCTGAGGCTCCCTCTGGGAGGGAGCTCACGACGAAGTCGGGTGAGGGAGAATGCGTGACAATAAAACATATCAAAACTTCAAAGTTACGCAGGCTCCTTCCGTCACGGCTGCGCCGTGCCACCTCCCTCTCGGAGGGAGGCTTTCTGTTAAACTCATTATATCACAAATCGGCAGAGAAAACAAGTTCTCTGCCGAAGTTTTGTGTCGGCTAATTCTCCGTTTAGAACAACAGAAAAATTCTGCATCCTTTTTTAATATTCACCGTGTTTTCACATTCACAACACTTTTATAGAGTATAATGACATCAAAATCAGGAAGGGGTTGCCGATGAACATTTTTAAAAAGCCTTATTTATTTGCGGTTATTTATTCCATATTTTTGATCTTCCTGTCTGTCTTTATTCTCCTTGACGCTTTTATTATACCGAGAGAGGTACAAGCAGGCCAAGAAGGTTTTATAACAGCTGATGAAACGTTTTCTTTTTTAGAAAAACCAAGTGGCGAAAATACCGAAACGGTATCTGAACAAAATACTCAAACATCATCTTCAGATGAAGATATCACATCCGAAGACACGGATAAAGAAGAAACAACTACTGCTGTAGATACTTCCCCATCCGTTACGTATCCGGTAATAACCGATACATCATACGAGGATGAAAAAATAAAGATCACCCTGACGACGCTTCGCTTACACGACACACAGGTATATGTTGCCGACGTTATATTGAATTCAGCCGAATATTTCAAAACCGCAATAGCAAAAGAAAAATTCGGCACAAACATTCGTGAAAAAACGTCTGTAATGGCAAAAAACAACAACGCAATTTTAGCTATAAACGGCGATTATTACGGAGCAGATAAGAAAGGATACGTTATAAAAAACGGAGTTCTTTACAGAAGTTCCGTAAGAAGAGATTATAAATTCGAAGATCTTGCCGTGATGTACGACGGAAGCTTTCAATCTGTAAACGAAAAAGAGATATCTGCAAATGAACTGTTAAACAGCGGTGTTTATCAGCTGTTTGCATTCGGTCCTTTTCTTGTGGAGAATTCAACGGTCACAGTCGGATTAAATGATGAGGTAGGTCAAGCTTTGGCAAGCAATCCGAGAACCGCTATCGGTATAATTGACGATCTGCATTACGTCTTCGTAGTCTCCGACGGAAGAACCGATGAAAGCAAGGGATTATCATTATACGAGCTTGGAACATTCATGAAAGAATACGGCTGTACAACAGCTTATAATCTTGATGGCGGAGGCTCTTCAACGATGTATTTCAACGGAAAGATAATTAACAATCCTGTGAATATCGGAAACAAAACAACCGAAAGAGAGGTAAGTGACATTGTCTATATCGGATATTAATAAAAAGAGATACAAGAAAACACTTATAACGTATTCTATCATTTCCGTCTTGTGTATTATATTTAATGCAGTATATACTCATTTTAGTTACGGAATGGTCTCAATTCATATGAAATATATGTTCTTATTTCCGCTTCTGATGGGTGTTGTGCCTTCAGTGCCGTTATTAATATCGAAAAAAAATATCAACAGGGTGTCATTTAATCTCTGGAATGCCGGCTGCGGTACATTTATATGCGGATGTATTGTTGTAGGTGTCATAAACAACTCGGGAAGAAATACCGATGCTTTTGCTCTGTATTTTATGATAGGATTATTTCTTTCGATCGTTTCGATTTTAATACTCCCTTTTTACAAAAATAGAACATAAACAAAGCGTATGATTCTGTAATAAGGATCATACGCTTTTTGAATTTATTTGTCTTTTATTTTCTTCAATATCTTTTTGATACTTTCTTTTATTGAAGGAAAAAAACGTACTGTTAATAAAAGAATGGCAGGAATGAACGCGATCATAATTGACACCGCATTCACAGTGCCAAGCGCCGTAAAGCGTGATATATCTGAAAACAGTGAGGACAAAAGATAAAATTCCGTTATGACAAGCAAAAATATCAAAAGACCTTTATTAAGCTTGAATTTTTTATCTCTTGTATCAAAGATGACCACCAACGCTATTTGTATCAGTATATACGCAAAATATGCCCCCGAATCAGCAAAAAAGCCCATTCCGAGTAGCTTTATACCATAGCACACAAGCACCGTTAAAACAGCAGAAATAAGCGTCAAAACGGTATAAAACAGAATCAAAGGTATCGGTGCTTCTTTCAGTATATCAAAGCTCGTTTTTTTATAAATCCTTTCTCTGCACGGTTTGGCGCACGAAAGAACGAGTATACCGCAAAGATCAACAGCGAGCCCCGAAAACAGCATCTGCGACGGTGTCAGTGATATCAGCGGCGTGAATACCGACAAAACCGATAAAATAAAGCGTATGAGCAGCGACGTAAACAAATACCCTGCTATGCGGCCTGCATTGTCATAGACACGTTTTGATATCTCAACTGCATCAAATACGGAATTTATACCTCCGTTTTTGCTGTTGCCGGCACTTTCCACAAGCACGTCGGAGGTAAGCTTCAACGCCTCTATTCCGAACTTATCGGATGAAACCGAATTGAGTGTTGCACCTTTCAGCTGTTTATCCGCATTCAACATAGTTCCGACAGAAAAGCTTACGACGGATGAGCCGACTGTCAAGGAAACGTCAGAAAGCGTACTGCCCAAAATTCCTATGCGCTCACCGTTTTTCTTTAATCTGTCGATTATATACCTCTTTTGTTTTGCATCAAATCCTTGATAAAGTCTGTAATTTTTCAGCTTTATATTTTGCAGGTTCAAATTTGAATTTACAAATTCATACGACGTTATATTTTTGCTTTTATCGTCGCTTATTCCGAGGTTTTCCGCAAGATACTCGTTTCTTCCCGATATATCGTCACAGAACATAATTACTTTTATTCCCGCATCGGTGAGAGCTTTTATCGTTTCTTTACAGCCTTCAACGACCGTTTCTCTCAGTATTATAAAGCCTTCAAAGCAGAGATCTGTCTGAGAATAAACGATTTTATTCAAATTTCCGTATTCTGATTTTTTTGTTGCAACGGCTATTATTTTATAGCCGTTTTCTTCATAGGAACGTGCAGTAGAAAGAAGATCGCGGATATTGTCTTTATCAAGCGGATGAACGCCCGTCATTTTTCTGCAGCTCGTACATCTGTTTACTACCGTATCCGCACCGCCCTTGAGGATTATCATAAGCTCACCGTCAGAATACGTAAGCGCCGTATCAAACAGCGATACACCTCCTGCGGGGACGTATTCAAGAAGCTCAGTTGATGGATTTTCTACTGCAATATTGAGAATTGCAAGCTCATCTGCCGAGTGTGTTTTTTTTGTCTTATCGACCGTGAAATGCGCTATACTGCATACCCTGCTTATTCTTGAAAAATTTTCTTTATTTATCGAATACTGATGTCCGTTTGTATATATGTACTGCGTTTTGATCTCATCACTGCATATTCCCGATGTCTTTGGAATTATTACGCACGTCATTTTATTTATTTTATCAATTGCGGATATATTTTTTATTATGACGTTTTCGTTAAAATTCTTTTCTTTAGTCGGTGCAAAAAATATACAGTACGCAACGTTTATACAGGAAAACAGAGCAAAAAACTCACACATCGACGATGCTGCATACGAAAGCAACAAAATAAAGGAATCTGTCATTTTATCGCTCAAGCCATATACAAAAAGCGATATTGCACCGAGAAGAAAAACAGCAAATATCATCGCAAGGCTTACATAATTCGATAATTTTTCAGACAGCTTAAACAGTTCAAGCTCTCCTTCGCGAAGCTGTGAGGAGGTTAGGTTTCTACGTCTTACGACCGTGCTTTTATCCGTTGCACAGCACAGTATCTTTGCCTCACCTTTGAAAACAACAGATGCGGCAAATACCGTATTTTTTTGTTCTTTGGTCGGAAGGGACGGTTCATACGAAATAAAGTCCACATCCTTTTCGCCGTCACCGCCGCTTATATTCATTTCAAGGACCTTGAAATTATCGTCTTTACAAAGTATACGTCCGTCGCACGGCACGATATCGCCTTCTCGCAGTAATACGATATCTCCCGGCACGACAGCTTTTTGATTTATCCTGAATATTTTTCCTTCACGCAGTACACGTATTTCCGGTTCCGAATACTTTTTGGTTTGCGATATGAGATATCGGGATCTTTTATAAGCGGATATAACGAACAAATAATTTACTATCAGCAAAAAGCAGATAAAAAACGCACTTATATCACGGCTTACAAAGTAGTATATAACGCTTATTAAAACCAGCAGCACGGCTATTATTCCCGGATGAATACGGCTTACTGCGTTCGTTTTGGGAACGGTGTGAGGAAATATTACGTTTTTACCGTACTTTTTTTGACGTTTTTTTGCTTCCTTATGCGAAAGCCCCGTATCAAAATCCGTATCGAGCATACTTTTCAGCTGATTAAAATTAAATTTATACCACTGCTCGTTCTTCACACCGTCACCTCCCTTTTATATTTTTACCGTTATTTCGTCATCTTCCACATCGACTGTGAGCGAAGAAACGTCCTTGTTGAAATTATCTATAATGATATTTGCGGCTTTGTCTTCGATATTTTTTTCGATATATCTGCGCATATTTCTTGCGCCGTACTTCACGGAGAACGAATCGTTCGCTATCTTATTTCTTGCATCTTCCGTGCAGTTGAGCGTTATACCTCTGTCGGAAAGAGCCTTTGCAAGCTCACCGAGCATAATATCGGCAATACGCTTGAAGTCTTCACGTGTGAGAGAATTAAACGTAATTATCTCATCGACTCGGTTGATAAATTCAGGGCGGAGAAAATCGGACAGTGCCTTTTCCGTCTTTTCCTTACCTGCCGTTACCGCTTCCTTGCCGAATCCCGCAGGAGAAGCCATATAATTTGAACCTGCGTTTGTCGTCATAACGATTATGGTATTTTCGAAATTGACTTCTTTTCCTCTTGCGTCTGTTATTCTTCCGTCATCGAGGATCTGAAGCATTATATTCATAACGTCGGGATGAGCTTTCTCTATCTCGTCGAACAGTACAACAGAGTACGGCCTGCGTCTTATTTTCTCCGTAAGCTGACCGGCATCGTCGTAGCCGACATATCCGGGAGGCGAGCCTATAAGACGGGATACGGAATGCTTTTCCATAAATTCCGACATATCGACGCGTATTAAAGCATCGGGTGTATCGAACATTTCGGACGCAAGAGTTTTGACAAGCTCCGTTTTACCGACTCCCGTAGGTCCTGCAAAGATAAACGACACGGGCTTTTTCTTATACGAAACGCCTGCACGGTTACGTTTTATAGCCTTTACAACGGAGTCGATAGCTTCGTCTTGACCGATTATTCTGTCGGCAAGACGAGCTTTAAGGTTACCGATCTTTGAAAACTCATGCTCTGTAATATTGCCGGAGGGGATACCCGTCCATATTTCAATAACGCGTGCAAGGTCTTCAAGAGTGAGTACTATTCCCTCTTTCTCCTTTTCAAGAGCTTCTATATCGCTGTTCAAGCGTATTTCATCGCTTTTAAGCTTTGCAAGTCTTTCATACCTTTGCTGAGTATCCTCGTCGGTCTTAGGTTCTTCTGCTTCGAGCTTTTCTCTTTCAGCACACGTCTTATCCAAAAGATCTTTTTTCTTTGCGAGCTCACTCAAAGCGGGGGTGTTTATGGCGAGATGCGATGCCGCCTCGTCAAGCAAGTCTATCGCCTTATCGGGCAAGAATCTATCCGTTATATATCTTTCCGAAAGAATGACGGAGCGGTAGACTATTTCATTTGATATTTTAATTCCGTGGTGATCCTCGTAATAATTTTTTATACCCTCAAGGATCTTAACCGTATCGGATATCGAGGGTTCGGCTATGACAACGGGCTGAAAACGTCTTTCAAGTGCCGAATCTTTTTCGATATATTTTCTGTATTCGGCAAGAGTTGTAGCGCCTATTACCTGTATTTCCGAACGTGAAAGCGCAGGCTTCATAATATTTGCGGCATTCATACTGCCTTCCGCATCTCCAGCCCCGACAAGATTATGCACCTCGTCGATAACGAGTATTATGTTACCCAGAGTTTTAACCTCGTCAATAAGTCCCTTGACTCTGCCTTCAAACTGTCCTCTGAACTGAGTTCCCGCCACAAGCGCTGTAAGATCGAGAAGATACACCTCTTTGTTCTGAAGCTTATACGGTACTTGCTTGTCAGCTATTCTCTGTGCAAGTGCTTCTGCGATGGCTGTTTTTCCGACGCCGGGTTCACCTATAAGGCAGGGGTTATTTTTCTGACGTCTGTTTAATATCTGAATGACTCGTTCAAGTTCTCTGTCTCTGCCTATTACCTTATCAAGCTTGCCCTGCGCTGCTCTTTCTGTAAGATTAAGGCAGTAGTTATTCAAATAATTGCGTGCTTTATCTTTCTTCTTTTCTTCCTTTGCGCGCTGTTTCTTATCGCCTCCGGGCATACCGCCGAAAAGCTTACCTAAATCAACAGCAGGTGCATTTGCATTATTTTCATCGCCTGCCATTGTCGGGAAGTCGGAGACGTTTTCCATCATATTGGTCATTTCTTCGTCCATACGGTCGAGATCGTCCGAGCTTACGCCCATCTTGTTGAGTATATCGTCAACAGGTTTTATGCCGAGCTCTTTAGCGCATTTAAGACAAAGGCCCTCACTTATCGTGTTGCCGTTTTCTATTCTCTGCATAAAGACTACGGCTATACGTTTTTTACATTTAGAACAAAGCTGCATCATTGATAATTCCTCATAAAATTAAATTACTGTACGATACTTGCATATATAGGCTTTAATATATTTGCGTTATATACGATCTTGAAAAGCAACGTTTCATCGAGTGTGTTTGCCGAAAAGATATCGGGATAATTTGATACAAGCAACGGAAAAATAAAATTCAAAGCTATTGCAAATATCCACGCTGTGACAAATCCGAGGGCGGCACCTATTATTATACCGAGCGTTTTATTGGCAAGATTCAAAAGCGGAAGCTTTGAAATCAGGTCAAGGACGTTCGATACTATACTGATGGCGATATGTGCAACTATATATACGATAATGAAAGCGGCAGTATATGACACGGCCCTCACCGTTGCCTCCGGATGTCCTGAGAGAATTTTATCAGCAAATATAAGAGATACCGGATGTGCGAAAATAATTGCCACCACAAAAGATACGACTCTTATTATAAGGCTGAAAAGAGTTTTGATAAATCCCTGCCTGTGCCCTTTCCATATAGAGTAAGCAAAAATAAGAAGAATTATAATATCTATAACAAAATTCATAGTGATCAAAGTTTTCCTTTCTTGAATTTAAAATTATTCAAATTTCGAATCATCTATCGGATATGCCCGTGTTTTGCCGACAGCCAAAAGTATTCCGTTTTCCGTTTGCAAAAGCGTGTTTATCACTCTTTCGTTTTTACAGCGTTTTATTTCACCGCTGTTTATATCTATTCGGATGATGCTGTCCGTATACAGCACGTAAGCATATTCACCGTAAATATATGCCGACTTCGGATGTGTCGGAACATCGGATGAAATCAACGTCTGCCCCTTATCGGTATAGACAGTCAATACGTTTTCCCGTCCCAAAGTGACGGAATCGAGCACCGTCAGTGCGTGTGTACCGTTTGAATATGTTAAAACGCAGGTATCTGCCCCGTAGGAGCAATTTACCAAGATCTCACCGCTGCCATTCTCAAAAATCGCAGAATCCGTGCAAAATACAACACGGTTACCGTTTTCAAAATAATTCATATCGAGAGCCGTCACGCCGTATTTCGGATCTGAAACGGTGACTTCTTCATTTTTTATGTTACCGATAATATCTATTCTTGAAAACAGTCCGTCATCAACTCCCGCGCAAAGAAAGACAAACGAGCCATCGTTGTTCAAAACGACGTCGAAAACGTATTTATCGTTTGTTTTCCAGGTGTATGCAAGCTCATATTTTTTATTGTATACAAGAACGCAGCAACGGTAATCTTCACTTCTTGTTACGACCACCGCGCGTCCGTCATCATTCACGTATGCATACGATATCGGATAATCAAGGGTTTCGGAATAAATACACGAAAACGAATTGTATACAGAAAAGCTGTATCCGGAAAGATCGTACACCAAAAAATACTTTTTTCCCGCTGATATTCTCGGTTTTACGTAGCTTATATCCTCTTTGAGGACCGTATCGCCCGACATATCGACAACTTCAATACTGTTTCTGCCGACGCACACGAGGTCGTTTTTGAACATTGCATATACCGCTTCCGTATCTTCGGTATACGATATGTTTCCGAATTCAGATACGTTTTCGGGAAGTTCGAAGTTGATATCCTTCATAAGATATCTGAAATTTTCAGCGGTTATATCTTCAGAAAACGCCGTAAGCATACACAGCACGAAAACTATACAAAGAGTCAAGGATACAAACTTTGCAATTCTGAATCTGTATGACAGCTTGACGTAATATTCGTTTATTTTTTCTTCTTCATCTTCGTATATATCAAGTTCGGGTCCGTTTGAATACGAATTTTTGGGAATAGAGCCGGGTCTTACGTCGATGATATCATCTTTTGTAATATCTACTCTTTTTTTCTTTTTCAAATTATCAACTCCGGGATGTAAAAAAATTCTCTTTATAAACAACTTTTGCAAGATAAAGTCCGTCGGGGGGTGCTGTTATTCCCGCTTTCGTTCTGTCTTTTGCAAGAATTATGGAAGAAACAGCATCTTTGTCGATCTTTCCTTTTGAAATATCAAGAAGTGTTCCGACCATTATACGTACCATATTGTACAAAAAGCCGTCAGCTGCGACAGTAAATATTATTCTGTCATTATCACGTTCAACACTGAAATATTTGACTGTTCGAACAGTTGTCTTTACCTCCGAGCCCGTTGCCATAAACGAGGAAAAATCATGCGTACCGACAAACGCCTGCGCGGCTTTATGCAGCATATCGGCATCAATTTTATCGGGTACTCTCAAAGCTCTTTTATATAAAAACGGATCTTTGAAGGGCGAATTGTGTACGACGTATCTGTATTCCTTATATTCGGCGTGACGCGGATTGAACATATCATCCGCAATACAGCAGTCCAAAACGGATATATCATTCGGCAACAAATGATTAAGTGCGTACGGTATCTTTTTTTCGGGTACGTTATTACCGCCGTCAACGGTACACGTTGCATAATAATCGAGTGCGTGAACGCCCGTGTCCGTCCTGCTGCAGCCATGTATTGTGCAGGGGGCTGAAAAAAGCATCTCACAGCTTTTTTTCAAAGCTCCTGCTATAGTCGGTGCGTTGTCCTGTATCTGAAAGCCGTGATATTCGCATCCGAGATACGACAATTTTAAAAGATATTTCATAAAGGCAGACCTAATTTTGCAGTTACGATATTTGCACAGATGACGAGTCCCAATATTACCACAGCAATGATAAACAGTACAAAATCACGTCCTTTGAGCTTAAGGACCTTGAGCTTCGTTCTGCCCTCGCCGCCTCTGTAACAGCGGCATATCATAGCGCAGGAAAGCTCGTCTGCGCGTCTTATTTCGGAAGCGAGCAAGGGGATAAATATCGGTATCATTGCCTTTGCCCTTTTTATAAGACCGCCTGAGGAAAAATCCGTTCCCCGTGCTTTTTGTGCCGACATGATCTTATCCGTCTCTTCAATTATAGTCGGGATAAATCTCATGGCGATAGACATCATCATTGCAAAATCGTGGACGTTCAGTCCGAGTTTTTTAAACGGGCTGAGCAGTCCCTCTATTCCGTCAGTCAATGCTATCGGGGACGTGGTATAGGAAAGCAGAACGCTTGTTGAAACGACCAAAAAGAGTATCCGCAGCATCATTTTCACTGCAAAAACAATACCGTCGGAATATACTTTTATTATCCATACATCAAGCAGGAGCTCACCTGTTCTTGTTAAAAATATCTGGATGAAAGCCGTGAAAAACAGTATAAAAAGTACGGGCTTTACGCCTTTGAGTATTACCGTAAGGGATATTCTTGAAATAAATATCAAAAAAAGCACGGCAACGAATATAAGCGCGAAGCTTATAGCGGATGAGGCGGCAAATATCGCCCCGATCATTATAAACGTAATGATCAATTTCATGCGCGGATCAGCATTATGAAAAACGGAATTACCCGGGAAATACTGTCCGAGTGTTATATCTTTTATCATTTAGAGCCTTTACCGTAAAGTTTTATTATTTGTTCTGCGGCATCTTCTACCGTAAACGGTATGCGATCCGTCGGTATACCGCAGCTGTTCAGTTCGTACATAAGCTCGGTTATCTGCGGTAAATTAAGTCCCGCTTCCTTGAGCTGCTGACGGTTTGAAAAAACTTCCTCGGGCGTACCGTACATAAGGAGTACCCCGTCATCCATAACGGCTATCTCATCACAGTACTTTGCCATATCTTCCATACTGTGACTTATCAGTATGACGGAAGAATTTTCGTTTTTCTTATATTCGCATATTTTCGTCAGGATGTCTTCCCTGCCCGCCGGATCAAGTCCTGCAGCAGGCTCATCAAGCATCAAGAACTTAGGGCGCATAGCGATGATCCCGGCTATTGCCGCACGTCTTTTCTGTCCGCCCGACAATTCAAACGGAGATTTTTGAAGCATTTCCTTTGTAAGTCCCACAAAGTCGGCAGCTTCCGTGACACGCTTTTTTACTTCATCATCGCTCAATTTCATATTTCTCGGACCGTATGCAATATCTTCCCATACAGTTTCTTTGAAAAGCTGATATTCGGGATACTGAAAAACGATACCTACTTTGAATTTTGTCTCATAGCATATTTTTTTAGAGGAATTGATATCGACTCCGTCAAGTGTAACACGTCCGCTTGTAGGTCTTAACAGTCCGTTAAGCATCTGCGCAACGGTCGATTTTCCGGATCCCGTGTGACCCATAAGTCCCGTTATGATACCGTCCTTAAACGTAAGGTCGAGACCGTTCAAAGCTTTATGTTCAAACGGTGTATGCACACCGTAAGTGTAGCTTACATTTTCAAGGCAAAGAGGCATTATTTTTCCTCCTTTGATTTTGAAAGGATCTTTGCAAGCATCTTTACGCCGTCTTCCGTGCATATCGGCACGTCTTCAACAGGCAGGCCCGCTTTTTTCAGTATTTCAAAAAGCTCCGTCACCTGCGGTACGTCAAGGCTTACTTTTCTTAACGCTTCGGCATCTGAAAATATTTCCTTAGGTGTTCCCGTTTTATACACCGTTCCTTCATTTAAAACGATTATTCTGTCAGCCTTCGCCGCTTCCTCCATATAGTGAGTTATGAGGATGATCGTTTTCTTCGGATCTTCGTTAAGATGCTTTATCGTGTTCATTACTTCATCACGGCCGTGCGGATCGAGCATTGCCGTCGATTCATCGAATATCATAATATCGGGCTTCATCGCTATGATACCTGCGATCGCAACGCGCTGTTTCTGACCGCCCGAGAGCTTGTGCGGTGCGTGGAGCATATACTCCGTCATTCCGACTTCTTCAAGAGCGTCGTCCACTCTTTTTCTTATCTCTTCACGAGGAACACCGAGATTTTCGGGGCCGAACGCAACGTCTTCCTCGACAGTTGTTGCAACTATCTGGTTATCGGGATTCTGATGCACCATACCGATATGTCGGCGAAGGCTGTATATTTCATCTTCCGTTATATCGGACGTTATTTCTTTTCCGAGAATATACAGTTTTCCGTCAAACTCGCCCGCTTCTTCGGTGAGTATCATATTCATAAGTCTTGCAAGTGTCGATTTTCCGCTTCCGTTATGTCCGAGGATCGCAACAAATTCCCCTTCTTTTATCTCAATATTGATATTCTTGAGCACGGGAATCAGCTTTTCATCGCTGTCTTTATATGAAAACGAAAGATCTGTTGTTTTTATTACGTTCATTTAATACGTTTCCGCCTTTATTTGTACCATCTTGATGCCGCACCGCAAGGAAGTATTCCTCCTGTTTGGGTTACGGGCAGACCGATCTCGTCGCAGACGACGTTTCCGCCTATCTTCTTTTTTATGCCCGAATTGAGCATATAACCTATCGTTGACGGTGAAAGTCCCGTTGTATATGAATTCACAAGGAAGAAAAGAGGATTATCAGAAAGCAAGGACGAAGCTTTTGTTATAAGCTCATCAACACATTCTTCAAGCTTCCAGACTTCCCCGCCGGGCCCTCTGCCGTAAGAAGGCGGGTCCATTATGATGCCTTCGTAGGAATTACCGCGTCTTATTTCTCTTTCAATGAACTTCATACAATCGTCAACTATATATCTTATCGGATTTTTATCAAGTCCCGAAAGAACGGCGTTTTGCTTCGCTTGTGCCGTCATTCCCTTTGAAGCATCGACGTGACACACGGATGCTCCCGCATTCGACGATGCGATCGTCGCACCGCCCGTATACGCAAAAAGGTTTAATACCCTTCCTCCGCCGTTATCGGAGAGGATCTTTGAAAACCAATCCCAGTTTACTGCCTGTTCGGGAAAAACGCCCGTATGCTTGAATCCCATAGGCTTTATCAAAAAGCGCAAGTCCTTATAATTTATCGTCCAGGATTCGGGAACGTCACACTTTACCCATCTTCCGCCGCCGCTTGATTCTCTGCGGTATATGGCATCCGCACGTTTCCACAGAGGGCTTGTTTTTCTGCCCTTCCATATTACCTGCGGGTCGGGGCGTATCAGTATGAACTTTCCCCATCTTTCGAGCCTTTCGCCGTCGGAGGCGTCTATAAGCTCATAATCCTTCCATTTATCTGAAACGAACATTTAAATTTCTCCATCCGTATTATCGTCAAAAATACTTTGCTGTGTTGCTTTTTTTGTAAAATTTATATTGAGATGCTCATAAGCCGATTTGGTAACGCATCTGCCCCTCGGCGTTCTGTTAAGAAAGCCTATCTGCATAAGATACGGCTCGTAAACGTCTTCGAGCGTTACGGCTTCCTCACCGACCGTTGCGGCAAGAGTTTCAAGTCCGACGGGGCCTCCGTCGTAATATTTGATTATCGTGGTAAGCATTTTTCTGTCCGTACCGTCAAGGCCGAGGTCGTCTATTTCGAGCTGTTTTAATGCGTAATCGGCAATTTCCTTCGTTATTTCGCCGTCACCTATTATCTGTGCAAAGTCACGTACACGTTTCAAAAGTCTGTTTGCGATTCTCGGAGTACCTCTTGAGCGTTTTGCGATCTCCTTTGCACCGCTTTCGGAAATTTTTATATTCAGTATTCCCGCACTGCGTGTAACGATCGTCGCAAGCTCCTCGGGTGTATACAACTCAAGACGCATCAAAACACCGAATCGGTCGCGTAGCGGTGTTGTAAGCTGTCCTGCCCTCGTCGTAGCGCCTATCAAAGTGAAATGCTTCAAAGGCATTCTGATGCTTCTGGCGGCAGGTCCTTTGCCGATGATTATGTCAAGTGAAAAATCCTCCATTGCGGGATACAGTATTTCTTCGACCGTTCTCGGGAGTCTGTGTATCTCGTCGATAAAAAGTACGTCGCCTTCGTTGAGGTTTGTCAAAAGTGCGGCAAGATCACCCGGTTTTTCTATTGCAGGACCCGAGGTTATTCTGATGGACGTATTCATCTCGTTTGCAATTATTTGCGAAAGAGTCGTTTTACCGAGTCCCGGAGGGCCGTACAAAAGTGTGTGGTCGAGGCTGTCGCCTCTGTACTTTGCGGCGTTTATATATATTCTGAGATTTTCTTTGACTTTAGTCTGACCGATATATTCATCAAGAGTTTCGGGGCGAAGCGTTATTTCGTTTTCCGAATCCGTTTCCGAATATTCTACGTCAACGAGCCGTGAATCAAAATCTTCACTTACAAATTCTTCGTAATCGGGCATATTCTATCCTTTATTTCATCAATTTTTTCAAAGCTTCTTTTATCATATCTTCAAGCGACAACGACGGTGAGATACCCGAAAGGGCTGTCGTTGCTTCCGCTTTTGTGTAACCGAGCACCATAAGTGCGTTCAGGGCATCCGTTACGGCACCGCCTGTCGTGATCTGTACCGACTTTGACGACGTTATCTCCTTTGCCACCTTGTCTTTAAGTTCAAGTATTATTCTTGCCGCCGTCTTTGCTCCGACGCCGTTTGCTTTTGACAAAGCCTTTACGTCTTCATTTCCGACGGCGATGGCAAATCTTTCGGGGGTGAATGCGGAAAGTACGCCCATTGCCGCTTTCGGACCGACACCCGAAACGGTTATAAGAAGCTTGAAAAGCGAAAGCTCTTCAAGGGTATAAAATCCGAAAAGATCGACCGCATCCTCACGCACAGCCATATAAGTATAAAGCTTAACGTCGTTTTTCAAGCCTGCGATCTGTGATAAAGTAGACGCGCTGACAGTCATTTTATATCCCACGCCGCCCGTGTCTATTACGGCACTTGAAGGATCGGTATGAACGAGTGTTCCTTTTATATAGTAAAACATAATCCACCTAAAGCAGTTTTTTCTTTTTTTCGTTGTAATATTGCTTGATTCCCGAGCCGCACGTGTGACCGTGGCAGACGGCTATCGCCAAAGCGTCGGAGGTGTCGTCAAGCTTCGGCATTTTTTTAAGATTTAAAATAGACATCGTCATCGCCATTACCTGCTGTTTTTCAGCCCGTCCGTAGCCGACGACGGATTGCTTTACCTGCAGGGGCGTATATTCGTATATCATAAGCTTGTTTTTTATACCTGCAAGTAAGATGGCGCCTCTTGCTTCGGCAACGGCTATAGCGGTCTTCTGGTTTGTGTTGAAAAACAATTCTTCAACAGCCATATCCGTAGGAGAATATTTGTTTATTATTTCGCAAAGTGCATCGTATATCATTTCAATACGCACTTCAACATCAACCCCGGCGGGTGTTTCTATCGCACCGTACGATATCGTGCGAAAGCTGTTCATATGATAATCGACAATTCCGTAGCCGACAATGGCAAGCCCCGGGTCGATACCCAAAATACGCATACACCCTCCGATTTACAAAAAATATTATTATTCATAGTATTATACTACTTTATATATGTAATTGTCAAATACTATTTTGTGAATAATTTGGATTATCACCGTTACATAAACCCGTTTTACCGAAATAAATAATCAAATATAAAATTGTAAAATACAAGTTGAAAAATTCTAAATTGTGTAGTATAATAAAATATCATTTGGAATGGAGAAAATTATGCTTACTACAGAGCTTTATGAAAAAATAGAAAAAGTGCTTCCCGAAAGTCTTTGCTGTGTCTGGGACAATGACGGAATTTCGGTTTTACCGAGTCCTGTGCATGAAAGCAAAAAAGTGCTTATTGCACTTGACATAACGGAAAATGTTTTAAAATATGCAAAGGAAAACGGTTTTGACACCGTTATTGCACACCATCCGCTTATTTTTAAGCCTTTGACAAGTCTTAAAGGTGATGATGCGGTATCTTCACGCGCTTTGTATGCCATACGTGAAAATATTGCCCTTATGAGCTTTCACACAAGGCTTGATGCATCGGAGTACGGCATCAATATGAAAACGGCTGAAAAGCTCGGTTTTGCAACGATCACCCCTTTTATTTTTGAAGGCGAAAGGATAGGATTTACCGGTGAATACAGCACCCCCGTTTTGTTTAAAACAATGCTTGAAAGAGTCAAAGAAGTGACGAAATGCCCTGCTCCGACTTACGCTTCTCCCAACGAATACGTAAAGAAGGTCGTTCTTGTCAGCGGTTCTTTCAGCGAAGGTGCGGAAGGCGCAAGATCGGTCGGCGCCGATACGTTTATAACAGGTGAGATAAAATACCACGCTTTACTTGACTCATACGACACAGGCATCGGTTGCATTGCCGCCGATCACTATCATTCCGAAATAATATCAAAGGAATGTTTACACGGTATTCTAAAAGATATAGACGGAATTGAAGCTGTCATATACCCCGAGGAAGGAGTGCTTAAATATGCCCTTTGACGGAGGAATGATGTCAGGTGTTGTCAGTGAGCTAAACTCATCTGTCATTGGTGCAAAAGTCGAAAAGGTGTACGTGCCGACGAAGGACGAGCTTGTTCTGCTGTTACACTCTTTGTCGGGAAATTTAAGACTTTCTCTTTGCGCTTCCGCACACACACCGAGGATAAATTTAACAAAGATAACCAAAGAAAATCCAAAAGAACCCGGCGCTTTCTGTATGCACATGCGAAAGCATCTGACGGGTGCTAAAATAACGAAGGTTGAACAAATTGAATTTGACCGAACAGCAAAGCTTACCTTTACAACGACGGACGAAATGGGTTTTCCCTGCGAAAAGCATTTATACGCCGAAATAATGGGCAAATTCAGTAACGTCGTTTTAACCGACGAAAACGAAAAAATAATTAACGTGATCAAAACGGTTGACTTTACGACAAGCTCAAAGCGTCAGCTTTTACCGGGTATGATATACGAGCTTCCGCCGTCGCAAAATAAAAAAAATCCGCTTTGCGAAACAAAAAGCGGTTTTATTTCCTGTGTTTGTGACAAAGACGAGATAAACGACAGCTTTTTTATGTCCTCATATCAAGGAATTTCCCCGATAGTCAGCCGTGAAATATACAGCCTTTCGGGAAATGATCCCGAAAAAATGTGGTTTTTCTTTTCATCATACATTGAAAAAGCCAAAAGCGGTACTCTTACCCCGACTATGCTCAAGGATGCAAAAGGCAAGCCGTGTGATTTTACCGTACTTTCAATAACGCATTACGGCACGGAATATTCTTACGAAGGATATCCGTCTTTTGGTGAGCTTATTGATGCCTTCTATGAAGGAAAAGAGCGAAACGAGCGTATAAAGCAGACCGCCTCCGACGTTTTTAAGCTTTTATCTGCCGCCGAATCAAGGCTTAAACGCAAGATAGCATCACAAAAGCAGGAGCTTATAGACTGCCGCGAAATGGAAAAATTCAAGCTTTACGGCGATCTTTTAACAGCCAATATGTATGCTTTATCACGCGGAATGACCGAGGCGGTGCTTGTAAATTATTACGACGAAAACTGTCCCGAAATTAAAATACCGCTTGACAACAAGCTTTCCCCGTCGTCAAACGCACAGAAGTATTATAAAAAATACTCAAAATTAAAAACAGCCACCGTTGAGCTTGCAAAGCAGATAGCTATTGCCGAACGTGAGCTTGACTACATTTATTCCGTTTTCGATTCTCTTACAAAAGCTGACGGCGAAGCCGATATCGCCCAGATACGTCACGAGCTGTATTTATCGGGATATGCTTCAAGGATGAAAAATATATCGGGACAAAAGAACATCAAATCCTCCCCTCTTCACTTCACCACCACAAACGGATATGAGGTGCAAATAGGAAAAAACAACACGCAAAACGATATGCTGACGATGAAAACAGCAAACGGGTACGACTGGTTTTTCCACGTAAAAGATGCCCCCGGCAGCCACGTTATACTGTTTTCACACGGTGAAGAACCTGATGCCGTTGACTTCACGGAAGCGGCGGAAGCGGCAGCGTATTATTCTACAAAACGAGAAGGAGAAAACGTCGAGGTGGATTACACGCAGGTCAAAAACATAAAGAAGCCTGCAGGCTCAAAACCCGGATTTGTAACATACAAGTCAAATTATTCAGCCGTTGTAACCCCTGCCGACAGAGTGAAATTAAATGCAAAAGCTTAAAAGGCCCGAAATGATACTGTTTGACTACGGAAATACGCTTATTTGCGAAGACGGTTGGAACACCTTAAACGGTCAGAAAGCCGTATTCAAGCACGTTATTAGAAACCCCAAAGGCGTTACGGCACAAGATGCCGACGATTTTGCAAACGAAGTGTACGAAGGCGATCTTTCGTCATCCCGTGACGAATGTATCGAAATACACGAAAGACAGTTTATGCAGCTTATGTACGAAACGCTTGGTGTTGAATTTGATCTTCCGCTTGAAGAAATAGAGCGTATCTTCTGGTTTGCGACATCACGCGGTGTACTTATGCCGAAGGTCGATAAAATGATATCGTTCATAAACAGCATGGGTATAAGAAGCGGTGTTGTCAGCAACATCGGATTTTCAGCAGATGCGCTCACAGAAAGAATAAATTCAACGCTTCCC
Organism: Eubacteriales bacterium; assembly: GCA_045545665.1. Taxonomy (GTDB): domain Bacteria; phylum Bacillota; class Clostridia; order Oscillospirales; family CAG-272; genus RGIG7213. The sequence goes on along the minus strand of JAZQBL010000001.1, from coordinate 19,860 downwards.
GAAAACAAATTTGAATTTATCATAGCATCAAGTGAATATGTTTACAGAAAGCCGCACAAGCGAATTTTTGATCTGGCAATCAGCAAGGCTGACCTTACTCCCGATAAAATATGGTTCTGCGGAGACCATACCGTATGTGATATAACCGGTGCACATAATGCGGGAATGTTCCCTGTAAGATACGACAACAAGTCAAAAGAAAATCTTTGGGCAGGACCTGACGATCTTAAACTCGATTTCGACCATTTATACATCACGGACTGGGATGAATTTATTGAAATACTGAAAAATACGACAACATAAAATTACCCCCTGACAGACCACTGTATCCGTCAGGGGGTACGTTTTCAATCTTTTTTATTCAGCATATCGTCAAGCATCTCTTCAAGTGCATTTGTAAATCCGACAGGATCGTCATAAAAAGGTGAGTGCCCGCATCCGTCGATCAGAGCAATATCCTTTATCGGTGCTGATATTGCGTTATAGTAATCTTCTGAATATTTTACAGGTGTTACCCAATCACAAGATCCCGAAATAAAACCCGCGGGAACTTTATATTCAGTGCCGTAGCTTGTCACATCACCTACTAAGATATAATCAAACAGTTGCTTATTGTAATTAATATAATCTTCAAAATCACCCATTTGTTTTAAGAACCAGCGAAGATCATCGAAATTCATATAAGGTGACATCATACCCGTCATTATAGGATCTGCTTCTTTTGGTACGGGATGATATTCACTTACTTTCATACGCAGCTGCATCATATTTAAGAGAGTTTTATTTTCCGTATACGCTTTGTATGATTCTTGAAGTTTTGTTATATCGTCACCATTGTTTTTTGCAATTTCAAGAGCATCGTTATAGCTGTAATCCTCACTGCTTATATTTACAAACTGTCCGACCCCGATGTATGCAGAAACCTTATCGGGGTTATCAAGTGTGTATTTGCTGCCAAGCATCGTGCCGTAGGAATGACCTATTATGACAACTTTTTCTTTACCGAATCTTTCGGTAACGTAGTTTACAAGCTCGTCAAGATCGCTCTGTGCCTGTTCAAACGATACGGTTTCATTTTTGGGATCCGTTTCTTTATTGCGGTAATACGTTCGTCCGCATCCCCGTTGATCCCAATTTACAAACGTATATTTATCGACGAGATATTTTTGAAAGGAATAACTTGCAAACGCATCCGGACTCGACGGACCGCCGTGAAGCCATATAATAACGGGATTATTTTTATCCTCTCCTCTTATAAGCAGATACTGTTCTTGACCGCATATAGGAACATAGATGCCTTCGTCAATACCGTTTTCGGTACTTATACGGTTTGAACAGTAAGTTACAAGAAATACCGAAGTAAAGATCATAACAGCAGCAACGAATAATGACGTGATCGATATAAAAAGCCACTTAAAAAAAGATATAAATCTATTATTTTTCATTTTACAAAAACTTTATGATATCTCAGATGCGATATATTCCGCATAAGCTTTTGCCACGTTCACACCCGTTGTTTTTTCCATACCGCCGAAAAACGCATTGGAATTGACTTCACATACGAGTCCGCCGTTTTTACCGATAAGGATATCTATTCCGCAATAATCAAGTCCGAGTATTTTCGATGCTTTTTCAGCGATCTCTATATATTCATCGGGTGGGGTTATCTTGATACCGACACCGCCGAGTTCGATATTCGAACGAAAATCGTCCTCGCTTTTTCTCATCATGGCGCACAGATATTTACCGCCGATAACGATTATTCTTACATCCTTGCCGAAGCTTTCGGATATATATTTCTGAAACATATGCGGCATACATTTCAGCTTTTCCATAGCAGCTCTGAGTTCTGTATCGTCTTTTACAAGATACACGCCTTTACCGAGTGAACCGTAGCTTTCTTTGACAACTAAAGGGAGTCCGAGTGTGTCTGTTACGGCTTTTATACTTTCATCGGGAATCAGCGCATCGGGAGTGTAGCAAAGCGCACCCGGAAGCGTGTCCGGCATCGGGATTCCGTGTTCGGCAAGTGCTATATGTGTAAGCATTTTATCATCGCAAACACTTATGGCGCGTGAGCTATTGAACAGTCTTACACCGCTTTTTTCGAGCATTTCGGCTATGTATTTGTCTTTATCAAGATATACGGCAAAATCATACGAGGAATATTCGTTAACTATTCCGCCGTCTTTTATAAAGCACGGATATTCCCTGTTTTTTGTACTGTGCGCCGTAATACCTATTTTTTCAAATTCTTCAGCCAAGCGGTAAGACTGATACTCGGCACTTGCCAGTTGTGTATATGCGTTTGTAATTATGATTCCTTTTTTCATATAAAATCACTCTCAATTTTGTCGGTGTCTGAAAAGTCACCTTTTTTATTTTTGGGGCAATGATAATCTTTTTCCCGTAGAATTGATCACAGTAAACAACTTTCTTTTTATAAGAAGAGATTTATTTTGAATATTCTTGTAGTCGTCTTCACTCATTTTTCCTTTTCTGTATATTATTTCGAGCCAATATTCAGTTGATAAACATTGTTCAAGAGCTGCTTCGTATTTTTTTATAAAATCAGTTTTATTTTGAGTTGATTTTGTTTGTGAGATATTTACACCTATTAACGATGAGGATAACAAAAGCTGATCTACGTATACAGGGCAGCCGTCTATTTTCTCGCAAAGATCCGAGACTTGAATTGCAAAATTCACAGAGTCTTCCTTGAGCCAGTTATTGTAATAAATCATACAAATTAACTCCTTCTTTGCTTATATTATTCAATTAAATATTGTTACAAAAAACAGACGATCAATATATTCAACTGTCTCGAAACAAAAAGCTATCAGCTAAACGGAAAAATCTTTGCAGACTTATAATTATCTGCAAAACAACCGATGTTTCGTTCTTTTTTGGCAAAAAATTTCTTCTTTGATACCAATTTTGACGGTATTTTTACTTTATCAAGATCGTTATCAAAATAATAAAGATCAGGGGCGATTTGATTTTCACTCGGTAAATCCTTCATCAAAACGCTGTAAGGTTCACCGATTATTACCGTATTACCTCTTTTCTGCGGTATGCCTTTCCACCACCACGAACAGACAGTTGAGTCTTTTTCATCAATTATTTCGGCATAAAACGGTTTAAAGAGCTTCGCCGTTTCTTTAAACAGCCTTTTTACAGCAAATTGCCAGTTCTCTTCCGAATATGCTTCTTTGAATAATTCAATTTCAATTTTGTTACAACGATATTCTTCTATACAGAACCTTTGATTATCAACGCAAGCATCAGATAAAAAAATATGCGTTACGGGTTTTTGGCAATATATTACCGGGAAGCTTTCTTTTTTCAAAAAATCAATCAAGTGTTCTTTTCCGTTTTCGGATAATTTATACTGTGGCGGCTCAAACGAACCGTATCTTCTCGGCATCGCAAAAGGAAAATATTTTTCAATCAAGTTAATGAAATCCGCTGTTTTACAAGACAAACTTTCTTTAGGATCTATATACCAACAAATTGAAATTATATCTGCATTCCGTGTTGATCTTGTAAATTCTTTTCCTTTGACGACAGATATTACACCGTTTTCAAGTTGCGGATCTTCAATAACTCCGTGAAATTCTTTTGCAAGCTTTTTTGCATACGAGGTCATCTTATCAATGATCTTTTTTTCGTCCGTATACGGTTGTAAATGAAGTGACGTGAGATATTTTAGTTTCGCAAGTGAAAGGTTTACATCCGTCGGTATATCCTCAATTTCAACAAATACACTTTCTTCGACGGTAACAGTATATTCTCCTATGCTGAACTGTCGCTGACTTGATTCGATTTTCCGAGAAGACCATATATTTAAGCTATAGCTAATTTGAAATTCACCTCATACTTTCTCTAAACGTGTTATGCCGGAATCACTTTTCTTCTTTTGATTTAACTGTCGTTATGGAAGCTATATCACGGCACCGTAGGTGTCCATATCACACGCCGCAAGGCGTTATATCACGTCGCTTTGGCTCGTGAGAGACAAACGACACTCTCGACGTGTTCTGTCCTCGGGAACATATTTACCGGAGTTATTTTATCAGTTACATATCCCAATGGAGCAAAAAGTGCTATATCACGTATGAGTGTATCGGGATCGCAGGAAATGTATACAACTTTTTCAGGAGATGCTTTGACAATATAGTCGATGACCTCACGCGTTATTCCTTTTCTCGGCGGGTCTACTATTATGCAGTCGGCATCGGGTGCTATTTTTGCAATATCGGAAGCATCGGCATTGTAAAAATTACAGTTTTCAAGCGAATTAAGCTTTGCATTTTTCTTTGCATCTTCAATTGCTTCGGGAACGATTTCAACACCGACGAGCTTTTCTGCATCTGATGCTATACATATACCGACAGTTCCTATACCGCAGTAAAGATCGAGCACGCATTTGTAATCATTGCCCAAAAGCTCCTTTGCTTTTCCGTAAAGTATTTCCGTACAGCGTTTATTGACTTGATAAAACGATGCAGGGGAAATTATAAAGCGTTTGCCCATAAGGGTGTCTTCGATATATCCGTCACCGTACAAAACAAATGTCTTTTTTGAAAGAATTACATTCGTATTTTCTTTATTGATGTTGATGCATACGGTTCTTACAGATGGAAATTTATCCGTCAAACAAGAAATATATTCGTCTTTTTTCGGCAAAGTATCACCGTTTATGACGATACAGACCATTACCTGCCCTGTACCTTCGGCACATCTCAAATAGATATGGCGTAAAAGTCCCTTGCCCGTTTTTTCATCGTACACAGTAAAGCCGTTTTTCTGAAAGAATTCAACCGACGTTCTGACGATGTCGGAAAAAATACGGGAAGATATCGCACAATCATCGCACGGGATCACCTCGTGCGTTTTCTGTGCAAAAAAACCTGCTTTGATATTTCCGTCTTTATCCTTTGTCAGCGGATACTGCGCCTTGTTTCTGTAATGAGATGTTTTATTATCCGCATAAAGCGTATCCTCAACGGTTATATCGGAAAGTCCCGCTTTTTTGAGAGCTGATTCTATGTATCGTTTTTTCAGTTCGTTTTCATATTCAAAGCTTATATGTTGAAAAACACAGCCGCCGCATCTTTTATATTCACATTCAGGTGATGTTCTGAAGGCAGATGCTTCTTTCAGCTCATCGCATACGCCGATAGCATAATTTTTGAGAACCTTGATGATCTTAACGGTACATTTATCGCCCTGCACACAGTTTTTTACAAAAACGGCGCATCCGTTTATTTTGCAGACTCCGTATCCGAGATTATTAGTATCCGTTATTTCAACGTCATATTTTTGATTTTTTATCAATTTTTCCATACGTACATACTTTCAAATGATTAAAGGCGGCTGTATAGCCGCCTTATTATTTTTACAGAGAGGCGAGCTTTCCGCACACGTAATCGGAAATATCAAGAGCATTTTTAACAGTAATCGTATTATTGCCATTGACGTATGCCGCTTTTTCGTATGCTTTACCTTTGAAAGAACCGCCCGAAAGAACGGAAATTACTTCTTTTGTATCCTCATATGTAACAGTTCCGTTTCCGTTGACATCACCGAAAATGACGACCGTATAATATTCGCCGCCGTCTTCTATTACCATACCGGTTGCAAGAGATGCCCCGCTTGAGACCTCACCCGAACCGGATGTGATCTTCACGTTTTCGGCATCCGTTTTTTTGAAGCTTGCAAACATTTCCTTTGCTTCACTGACTGTGATACCGAGTTCAAATCCGCTTACAAACTTTTCTTTCGTTACGTTGTCCTCTTCAACCGTAAGATCAAAGCTTATTACAGTAACCGTTGCTTCGCAAGAAACATCTCCGCATTCAGCAGTGATCTTTGCAGTTCCTTTTCCTTTTGCCGTAATGTTTCCCTCGCCGTCTATCGTTACGACCGTTTCATCGTCCGATGAATATTCAATAACGTAGTCACTTGCATCATCGGGAGTTACGACAACATTTACTTTTTCGGAATCTCCTTCGTAAAGAACATACTGGTCTTTTTCGAATTTTATAGATTCAACCGGCGCGTCTGTGTCTGTGTCAGGGGATGTTGTTTCCTCTTCTGTTTCCGAATCAGCGGGAGTAGATTCATCAACAGCAATTACAGAAAAAGAAAACGTAAAAACAAGCGCAAGAGCCAAGCTCAAAGAGCAAATATTTTTCAAAAGCTTACTCATCATCCTCATCCTCCTCAAAATTTATACCTATAATATCATCAGACAGATAATCAAAGCTTGCCGAAACGGTCGGCTGTTCAAGCCCCATGTCGTCATCGTCATCGTCATCTTCGTCTTCGTCATCATCATAATAGTATTCTTCAGCTTCTTTTTTCTTTTTGAGATAAACGACTATAAAATACACAACACCCGCCACGACAGAAAGTGCAACGATAACAGCGATAACTATTCCGATTACCTTCATTGTATTACCGTTATTGCGTTGTGTATCGGGAGTTCCCGTTGTATCATCGCCATTTGTTACGTCGCCGGTTTCGCTGTCGCCCGTATTCAAACCGGGGGTCATCTCTCCTCCTGTTATATCGCTCATTTTCTGAACGATAGCATCATACTGGCTCTGCACGTCAACACCGTTCGTCATAACCGAAGGACCGAATCTCGACACAAGTGCATTGTATCTTGAGATCATATCTTCAACCTTACTTACGTCGTTAAGAACAAGATCGTCGGGATCCGTTGATTTTACATCATTTTTAAACGCTGTAAGCTCATCAGCAGCTACATATTCAACTTCAAAAGCATCTTCAAGTACTTTGTCGCCGACTTTGATATCAACGCTCACAACGCCTGCTTCGGCATTTAAATATTCTCCAAGCATAGATGCATCAACGTTTTTTTCTTCTTTCGTACCATCGCTGTACTGTACTATAAGATACAACCCTGTCGTATCAATGGGATATCCTACGGGAACGTACTTATACGCAAGCTCACTTCCCGATTTTACAATAATTCCGGCAACTGAGACTTCCATAACAGTAACGCTCATACTCGTTGTAAATCCCATGTATATTACGTTGAGCTTTTGCTCGCCGGGAACAGTTTTATCGTATCCCGAAACGCTTATGTTAGAATCGGACAGGGGGATATACGATATTCCGTTATCCTCGCTGTATGGGCTGTCGTCGTAATACTGCACGATTATCTCGCCTTTTTCAAGGTTCAAGTCTTCGTTTAAAGCGTATTTTGTTGTATACGTTCCGACCTTCAGTGATATTGATTTTATCTCACGGTCGACGGTTATCGTTTCATTTACTGTTGTGCCGTCCGCTTTTACTTTAAGCTCATACGTTCCGTTTTCCTTAAGAAAATGGGGGCTTGTGATCGTTACGGCATCTCTTCCTTCATAGGAAAGCTCTGCAGTAGAAGCATCAAATTCAAGCTTTACCATCTTGTCGTACGTGCCTTCGTTTACACCGCTTTCGTTATAGAGAACGGCAGGACGGTCAACGTAGACTTTTACGGAAGGAAGCTTCGGTTCTTTGCACCTGATCTCTGAACCGGGAGTGCTCGTCATATGGCTGTCGTAAAGGTTACATTTTGTCACTTCAAAAGCAACCGAAGTATCTTCTTGTATTTCTTCCGACACCTTAAGATCAAACGTAAAGAGAATGAACTTATTTATGTTTCCTCTCGGAAGCGGTTGTCCTGAATTATTTGCATAACAATAATAGAAATCGACCGTCTTATCTCCATCGTAAACGGCACCGATAGCATCACCCGAGTTTATCTTGAGCGAAGAAGTACTGACCGTTCCGGGAACGAGGGAAAACACGTTCGAATCGAACTGAACAGAGACTTCCATAGCTGATATTTTAGGTGTCATCGTTGCGTAGTTGTCTATCTGCACTGTAACCTTTATGGTATCACCCTTTTGAGGGCTTGATGACGATACCGAAACCGATATCTGTGCAATATCCTTGTCAGCAACCGCAAAAGCGGAAAGACCGAGTGAAGAAAGCACGACAAAGACAGTGAGAATAAGCACCACTATTTTGTTTAATCTGTTTTTCATACCGTTATAGCCTTTCTGAAAAATTCATTAAATCTTGTTTTTATTGATCAGATACATATTAAAATCCCATGCGGGAATATATCTCGTTTTCTTTACGTATATTTCTGCGTTATCGTACAGATCTTTTACGAGAGGGATAAGCTTGAACATATCACTCGGTCTGTGATAAAGAGATATCTGCATATCGGGTGCAAAATTCGATATCGTATTGCGTGCGCCCAGTATCGCATCCTCTTCCGCACCTTCAACGTCCATTTTTATAAGGTCCGCAGAAGCGCCGTCAAGCACAGAATCAAGCCTTACTACGTTTATCTTTTTCTCTTTGCTGTCCGATGCTGAAGAAGCATACAAAGATGTGTTTCTGTTTCCCTTTTCGAATATCACTCTTTCCCCATCGGTATTACCGAGTGCTGCATTGTACAAGGAAAGCGAAACGTCGAGCGATGAAAGATTTTTCATCATTTTTCTATAATTTCTCTCATCGGGTTCAAACGCATAAACCTTCAAAAGATTGGGACATACAGAGCTCATTTGCAAGACTGTATCTCCGTTATATGCCCCCGCATCAACATACGATTTATAATTATAACATTTTAATTTAGATTTTGCAATAGCAAATTGAGAACTTTGTGAGAATTTAATATATTTTATCTTTCCCGAAAGCTTGAAATTGAGCACGTCGGCAAATTCTTTTTTCGATTCATCATCACACAAAAGAGATGAAGCGTATTCAAATTCATCCTTATGGCGGCTGTAATAGTCATAAGTAAAAAGCTCATCCGGGCACACGGGAAGGTCCGGGGCATACAGCTCGTATTCGCTGTCGATCTTGCAAATATTTTCTATAACGTCGGGCAATTGAGTTCCGAAGGATACCAAAACGATGAACTCACTGTATTTCTTTTTAACTTCATCGAAAGAAAGTACCTTTTTACCGTGAAAAAGCTGCCCTCTGACAAACCCGTCGGAAGCAAAGTAGTCATCAGGTTCTCTGCCTATACGGGCAAGCGCCGCTATAAGCTTATCAGCACCGTCGCCCATTCCGTATACGACAAGCGGTTTTTTTGCCGTGGAAAGATATTCCCACAGGTCGTAATTAACTTCCGTCATTTTACCTCGCAATAATTGTATTTTCAAGTTTGTATTCTATCTTAAATTTATTACGGCGGTATAACAATATTTAAAATAATTAACAGGCGATAAATAAGAAAGTTTTATTTTATTGTCGTTACGACTTGAAATAGTCATTATTTTGTGTTATTATATATCAGTATATGACTTTTGTCAAAATCGGAGGGATACTATGGACGAAAACGTAAAGCTGTTCAGAACGGCTGTAAGAGGTTTTAACAAAGACGACGTCGTAGATTATATTGAAAAAATGAATTTCAACTTCAAATCGGAACTTGACACATCGTCAAAGGCATTGAAGGAAATCGAAGGAAAACTCGCCGAAGCACAGTTAAAAAACGAAGAGTACAAGCAGGCAGCGGAAGAAAATGAAGCTTTAAAAGCCGAACTTGAACGTCTTAAAGAAGAACTTGCATCTGCCGAAGAAGCAAAAAAAGAGCTTCAGGCTAAATTGTCCGAAAGTGAAGAATTGGCAGCAGCTCAGAACGATGCCCTCGACCAGCTGTGTAAGGAAAACGAAGAATTGAAAGCTTCATCCGCTTCAGTACAGACAAACAACGACCCCGAAATTGAAGAAAAAGCAAAGCTTTACGATAAAATGTCATCAAAGATCGGTGCGGTCATAATTGATGCAAACAGAAACGCCGACTCCGTAATATCATCCGCAAAAGACGAAGGAAATGCAATAATCGAAAATGCAAAAAAGCAGGCCGAAACAATAATTTCAAATGCAAAAAAAGAAATCGAAGTTATGTTCCGTAACGCAAAAGAGCATACTCAAACGTACTTTGATAATTACCGCAGCATATTCGACAAACATTCACAGTCCGTTACAGATATTATAGACCAAATGGACAAGGAAATGATCGAATGTGTATCGGAGCTTAAAAAAAATACTGTTGATAAACAATAAAGGAGAAAAAATCATGGACAATCTTTCACAAAAAGCTCTTGAAATGGCTTGGCAGTCTTTACAGATAGAAAAGGATGCTATAGCACAGCTTGAAGAATATCTCGACAAGGAAGAATTTTTGAAGGTCGCAAAAGCACTCAGCGAATGTAAAAAAACAATAACGTGTGCAAGCGGTTCTTCGGGAATCGCGGCAAAAAAATTCCAGCACAGCCTTTGCTGTATTGACAGACCCGCATGCTTTATGTCACCTGCTGAAGCTGTACACGGCGGTCTTGGCGTAGTTACGGACGAGGACTGCGTAATAATGGTATCAAGAGGCGGAAAAACAGTAGAGCTTCTGCCTATAATAGACGTAGTAAAGAAAAAGGGCGCAAAGCTCATAGCAGTAACCGAAAATCTCAACTCCCCTCTTGCGGAAAATGCAGATTACATAATCAAAATGCAGATAGAGAAAGAAAGCGACAAATACAATATGATGGCAACCGCATCATACGTTGCAACGATTGCAATTTTTGACGCTTTGCTTGCCGCCGTTATGGAGCTTACGGGATATAAAAAAGAACAGTTCGGTCTTATTCATCCGGGCGGAGCTGTAGGCGAAAGACTCAATAAAAAATAATGTAACGAAACACCCCCTTGCCGATTATAATATAAAGAAATATCGGCACGGGGGTTATTATGGAATCGTATTTATATGTATTCAGCGGAATAAATGAGCTTGTATGTGCATGCAAGTTTATTTCTTCCCTGCCTTCTCAATCATTAACGTCGGTCTATTACGAAGACACGTACGGCAAGACGAAGTACTACCTTTTGTTTTCGCAAAGCGTATACGACATACGCAGTGAGCTGTATCCTATGTGCGCAATAAGTGAGTTTGCCGAATGCGAGATCAGACCTTCGCGTGCGGTACGTGCTTATCTTAAAGAACGGTGTTATTTGCTTGCCGAGGAGAATGCATCCGAAATATTTGCTGAATTTTGTTAGGAAATAAAATGAATCTGGAAGAATTATACGAAAAATGCAAAGCGTGCACGGCGTGTCCGCTTCACACCTCGAGAACAAATACCGTTTTCGGTGTCGGCTCGCACAATGCCGATATTATGTTTGTGGGAGAAGCGCCCGGTGAAAACGAGGACCTTACAGGTGAGCCGTTTGTCGGCCGTGCGGGAAAGCTTTTTGACAAATATCTTGAAGCTGTCGGAATGAAACGTGAAAATATTTACATTGCCAACATACTGAAATGCCGTCCTCCGAAAAACCGTGATCCGCAAAAAACGGAGGAGGAAGCGTGCATTGACTTTTTACGTGAGCAGGTGAGGATAATTTCCCCATCTCTTATCGTGTGTCTTGGCAGAATATCCGCCATGCGTCTTATCAAGCCCGATTTCAAGATCACAGCCGAACACGGGATTTTTTTTGAAAAAGGTAAATTTATTATGACTGCCGTATATCATCCGTCGGCACTGCTTCGCGATCCGAACAAGAAGGATGATATGCTGAAGGATATGCAAAAAATCAAGGAGTACGCCGTTACACACGGTCTTGTTTGTTGATATGGGAAACGTCGGTGAATTATTTAACACGGTAATAAAGCTGTTCATCATAATGGTGGTCGGCTTTGGAGCGTACAAGCTGAAATTCATGGACAGAGATTTTTCAAAAAAGCTGTCCAACTTCGTCATTTGTGTCGGAACTCCCTTTCTTATTTTAGGGGGACTTTTGGGAACGGAAGACAAAAGCTTCGAAAATTTAAAATCGGGATTTCTTATAATCCTTGCAGGTCTTTGCATCTACATACTTTCCGCTGTCATCGCTTTCATTTCAACACGTCCCATAAAAGACAAAGGCGCACGCGGTATAGGTGAATTCGCCCTTATATTCGCAAATACCGGTTTCATGGGATTCCCTGTTTTGAAAGCCCTTTTCGGTGAACAAATGGGTGCTTTTTACGGTTCTTTCTACATAATTATTTTCAATGTAGTTATATGGACGTACGGAATATTCGTAATATCCAAGACCAGTACAGCAGTCAAAGTAAAGCCTATAAATATGATATTGAATTACGGAACGGTTCCCTGCATTATCGGAATAATTCTTTATATGCTTCCCTGGCAGCTTCCTTCCGTCGTTGTCGATGCTTTCGGAATGATAGGCGATATAACTATCCCCTGTTCGATGTTTATAATCGGCGGAGTCATTGCAACTATTCCTTTTAAGAAGGTATTTTCCGATTTTAAGGTATATATCCTGCTTTTCATAAAACTCATCGTAACTCCGATGTGTGCTTCGACTATTGCTTATTTTTTGCATCTCGACAGCTTCTGGATTTACTTTGTTGCTATAATGACGGCGCTTCCGTGCGCTTCAAACACCGTAATGTATGCCGAAAAATACGATGTGGGCCCTGAATTCGGCGCAAAGCTTACGGGAATATCAACCGTTCTTTCCGTTGTAACAGTTCCCTTGATCCTCGGAATTGTAGATAAACTGTTTATTTCTTGATTCAAACAAGGAGCGCTAATGAAAAAAATTATTTTATCCGTGATATGTGTTGTTCTCGCCGTTGCCATGCTCGCATGTTCGGGAGAATCATCATCGACTGATGAAGTATCAAATTCGGATACTGTCGGTGCGACTCTTGCTCCCCCTTCGGAAACGTTGGCAACGTACGAAGGAATTGATATTTCGGTATTTGCACTGAGATATTTCTTTGTGCAGGCTTACCGCGATTTTCAGCAAACACACTATACAGATATTTCCGCATATCTTGATCCTACTCTCCCCCTTCAAGACCAAGTGCCTAAAGCAGATGGATATACTGACTACCAAAGCTGGTACGACTATTTTCTTTCAATAGCAAAGCGTGATCTTGAATACTATATAACATTTGCTGCCGAAGCAAAAAAAGACGGCGTATCATTGACAGATGAGGAAAAAGCCTCTGTTGATGCAAATGTTGATTCAATTGCTGCAACTGCAAAAGGTTACGGTCTTTCCTTTGAAGAATATATGAAAGACCTCGAAGGAATGGGCGAAGGTGTAACACCGCAGATCATGAAAGATACGTATTACACTTTACAGCTTGCAACAAAATATCTGCAAACAAAATACGATTCGTTTGAAATAACGGACGACGATATCAAAAAAGAGTTTGAAAAGAACAAAAATTCCTATACCGTTGCTGATTATAATGTTATTACAATAACTCCGAAATACGATGCAACAAGTACGGAGCAGCAAAAACAGGATGCAAAAAACGATGCTTTGAATAAAGGCGACGCATTTATGTCATCCGTTCAATCTGGAACGTCGTTTGTTGATGCATACAAAATTATATACCCCGATCTTGAAAAAAAAGATTACGAAAAGTTTGAAAAGGGCTGCACGGTTAACGACGCAAAATATTCAGAGGATCCCGATGAGGTCATTTCCTGGATATTTTCAGACGGAAGAGTTGACGGCGACGTTACAAAATTTGTCGATTCGCAAGGCAGAGTAAAGATCGTACAGGTCATAAAGGCGCCCCACGAAAACGATTTTCCGATACTTAATGCAAGATACATTTATATAGATCTTTCACTCGGTGAATACACGGAAAATACGGCAAAAAAGCTTGCCGAGGATATAATAAGTCAAGTTTCAAAATCTGAAAATAAAGATGAAGAATTCATCACCCTCGTCGAAAAGCATTCAAACGACACAGTTACGAACAAAAAAGGCGGCCTTGCTGAAAACATTATACCGACGAGCACTTCACTTCCTCAAAACGTCGTTTCCTGGCTGTTTGAAGACGGACGCAAGCTTTACGACTGCGGATATCAGGAATACACGAATTACGGCGTTGTATGCGGTTATTTCGTGACATTCGTTTCCTCTTACGGTGAACCGTACTACAGTTACGTTATAAAGTCCAATTTAAAAACAGAAATGCTTTCCGATTATATCAAAGAAAAAACAGAAAACACAGAGATAAGCTATGACAGCGAGCTTACGGCTTTGATTTATTAAGCGATATTCAGATAAATTTCAATTCAAAAGCGAGGTTCTTACACCTCGCTTTTGTTATATCTGCAACTATTCACCATTGATCCGCAGAGCGGTAATACAAAAACTTTAGTTAATCAAAAAGAGATAGTGACCGTTGTTCCTTTACCGAGTTCGCTTTCAAGCGTTACCTTGCCGCCGTGATACTGTACGGCGTGCTTTACGATGGAAAGTCCAAGACCCGTACCGCCGGTCTCTTTGGAATGGCTTTTATCTACTCGGTAGAAGCGTTCAAAGATACGGCTTTGATGTTCAGGCGCAATACCGATACCGGTATCTTTTACGGAAACGACCGCACGACCGTTTTCTTTACCGATCGTGATCGTTACCTTGCCACCGTCAACATTGTAGCGGATAGCGTTATCGCAAAGGTTATAAATGATCTCGTAAATATAACGGCGCACGCCGTAAATGGTTTGCACATCACCTTCGATACCGAGTGTAACGTTTCTCTTTGCCGCAGATACGGTAAGTACCTCAACGACCTCCTTTGCGACCTCTGTCAGTTCAACCGTTTCGGTTGCAGGTTCACTGTTCTCGTCGAGCTGGGAAAGACGGATAATATCGTTGATGAGTGATACAAGTCTTGTTGCTTCCTTGCGGATGTTACCGACAAATCTTTCCGTATCTTCGGGCTTTACAAGTCCGTTTTCGAGAAGCTCTGCACTTCCGATGATGGATTGAAGCGGAGTTTTCAATTCGTGTGTAACATTTGCGGTGAATTCACGGCGGTTGCGCTCGGCAAAAGCACGGTCGCTGATGTCAAACACGAGAATAAGCGCACCGAGAACCTTTCCGTCAGACTCGATGGGGTTTACCGTAAACTGATATTCACAGCCGTTTCTTTCCTCGGTGTATTCGCTGTGACTGCCGTCAAGAGCATTCCAAATGGCTTTACTCATTTTGCTCGTACGGTCAACAAGCAAAAAATCACTGTCTTTAACATCCTTTTTAACGGCAAATATTTTCTTTGCCGCCGTATTCATACTGAGCACCATACCGCGTTCATCAAGAAGCACGAGTCCTTCGTTCATAGAAGAAACTATCTGTTCAAATTCATCGGATTTACGGCGCAGTGTTTCCATCTGGGACTTGATCTGCTTGTGCTGTCTGTGGATCTTTGTAAGGATAGGAGTGAGTTCTTCATACGTACTGTTATCGGAAGGATGATCCAAATCGAGCTTCATCAAAGGCTCGGTTACTTTCTTTGCCATAGTATGAGAAAGAACACCTGCAACAACTGACGCAACTAAAATAATGGCAATAATGGCAGGAAGCATACCGAGGATCAACGCACCTACCGTCAACTGGCTTACAGAAATACGCAGTACGTCGCCGTTTTCAAGTCGAACGGCTTCGTAAAACGTCTTTTCGGTCAAGGTGGAGGAATTTCTGGCACTGCTTCCCGTACCCATCTTGAACGCTTCGGCAATTTCCTCACGGTCGGCGTGGTTTTCCATTTCGGAAGCATTTACCTGCGTATCGTAAAGCACGGTACCGTCAGTATCAACAACGGTAAAACGAAATACGGTTGAGTTAAAATTTTCAAAATACTCGGTGCCGACCTCATTCACAGTATCGGCAACAAGAGATAATTCCGCCTTTAACCTCTTTACCTGAGAATCGTTGAAATAATCATATAAAAAGCTTGTTGCAATGCCGATGCTTGCAAGAAGCACCACAAACGCTACGGCAACTATAGAATGAAATATCTTTTTTGTCATACTTCACTCTCCAATCTGTACCCGACACCGATAACGGTCTTGATTTGACCGCCGGCATTGCCGAGCTTTTGGCGAAGAGTTTTGATGTGCATATCAACGGTTCTGGTCTCTCCGATGTAATCCGTGCCCCAGATCTCGCTCATCAGCTTATCTCTTGAAAATACCATATTCGGATTCCGTATAAAGAGCCTGAGCATCTCGAATTCTTTGTGAGTAAGCTCAACCTTTTTTCCGTCTGCAACGACCTTATGCTCTGTTTCTTTTAATGTGATATTGCCGACTGTAATACCGTTTGCTGTTTCTTTTCTGACTGTACGGCGAAGCACCGCTTTTACGCGGGCAACCATTTCCATAACTCCGAAGGGCTTTACGAGATAATCGTCAGCACCCGAATTGAGTCCGCCGATCTTATCCATCTCGGTTCCTTTGGCTGTTGCCATAATAACAGGTATATCCTTGTAAAGCGATTCGGAACGGAGCTTTTTCAGAACTTCAAGTCCATCCATTTCCGGCATCATAACATCGAGGATGATCAACTCGGGAATTTCATTTTTTAACGCTTCAAGCATTGAAACACCGTCTGAAAAACCTTTGGCTTCAAAGCCCGTCTGCATAAGCGTATAAACTTCAATATCGCGGATAGTATTGTCATCATCAACACACCAGATCATGTTATAACCTCTCTTTCTCAGGTATTACGTATAGCGTAATGCGGGCGCAAAACGGATCGCTTTGTATTTCGGCTTTCTTCATTTTGCGTCACTCTCCTTTATGAATACCCGTCACGGAAAATTCGACCCACTCTGCAATATTTACAGCGTGATCGCCGATGCGCTCAAAATACTTAGCGATCATCAAAAGATCAACTGCATATTCCCCGTCTGCTTTATTTTCTGATATCATTTTTATTAACGTATCTTTCATTCTGTCGAAGGCGTCGTCTACAATATCGTCGTGTTCGGCTACAGCTTTAGCAAGAGTAACATCCTGTTTTACGTAAGCATCAATGCTGTCGGTCACCATTTTGCAGGTAGCTTCTGCCATGGGTTTAAAATCGGAAAACTCCGCACCCGTTCTTCCGTCAAGAAAAGGAATTATTTCGGCAATGTCCTCCGCTTGATCTCCGATCCTTTCCATATCTGTTATCATTTTAAGAGCGGCAGAGATCACACGAAGATCTTTTGCGACAGGCTGCTGTTGCAAAAGAAGCTTTAAACAAATGGATTCTATCTCCCTTTCCAGCCGGTCGATCTCGTGACCTTGCGCCTTTGCTTTTCTTGCTCCTTCTATGTCGCCGCTCAGCAGAGCTTTAGCAGTAAGTGCGATCAATTCCTCGCATTCTGCGCCCATTTCGATCATTTTCTTGTTCAGCAGGGTGAGCTGCTCATCAAATCTGTTTCTCATAATATCAACCAAACCTTCCTGTAATGTAATCCTCGGTACGTTTATCCTGCGGCTGAGAGAACAATTTTTCAGTATCGCCGAATTCCACCAACTCTCCGAGAAGGAAGAATGCCGTATTATCGGAGATACGAACTGCCTGTTGCATATTATGAGTCACTGTTATTATAGCATATTTTTCTTTCAATTTCAATGCAAGTTCTTCAATTCGCGATGTAGAAATAGGATCAAGTGCCGAGGTCGGTTCATCCATAAGCAATACTTTCGGTTCAACAGCAAGCGCCCTGGCAATGCAGAGGCGCTGTTGCTGTCCTCCCGAAAGCCCGAGAGCGTTCTTTTTAAGTCTGTCCTTTACCTCATCCCAGATAGCGGCATCACGAAGTGCCTGCTCAACTATCTCATCAAGCTTCACCCTGCTTGTCACACCGTGTGTACGGGGACCGTAAGCAATATTATCGTAAATACTCATCGGGAACGGATTGGGTTTTTGGAATACCATTCCGACGTCCCGTCGTAATTCGTTTACGTCGACATCTTTATCAAAAATATTACATCCGTTATAGAAAACCTCGCCCGTGATCTTTACGATCGGGATCAAATCGTTCATACGGTTAAGAGTTTTCAAAAAAGTAGACTTACCGCAACCCGAAGGACCGATAAGAGCCGTGATGCTTTTATTTGGAATTTCAACATTTATATTTTTCAAGGCTTGGTTATCACCGTACCATAAGCACAGATCTTTAGCCGTCATTATTTCACTCATACGTTTCTCCTTTTTTCGAAGTATTTACCTATTAACGAAGCGGACAGATTTATCAGTAGTGTCAGTATCATCAGAATTGCGGCAATCGCAAATGCAACACCGAATTCTCCTTCTTCTTTTGCATACACATAAAGAGCGACTGTCAGGGTTGCACCGGGAGAAGAAAGTCCCGTGAAAATGCCGTTCAAAGCGTGGGCAAAGCCCGCGGTAAAGAGAAGCGCCGCCGACTCGCCGAGGATACGGCCTACAGAGAGGATGCACCCTGTGATAACACCGTCCACGCATCCGGGAAGGACTACGGTGCGGATCACACGCCATTTTCCTGCTCCCAGACCGAAAGCACCCTCGCGATAGCTTTGAGGAACAGTCTTCAAGCTCTCTTGCGTGGTACGCATTACGGTGGGAAGATTCATAATAACAAGAGTCAGCGCACCGGCAAGCAGGCTCGTTCCGAAGTTATTGGAAAACAGAAGCATACCGGCAAGACCGTATATGATAGACGGAATACCCGAAAGAGTTTCTGCGGCATACTCAATCATAGTCACCAATTTTTTATTTTTTGCATATTCAGTAAGGTATATTGCCGCACCTACACCGAGCGGAAGCACGATAACAAGCGTAGCAAGCACGATATAAAGCGTGTTCAGAATATCGGGCAAAATACCGATCCTCTCGGTTAAATAGCTTGGCTTTGTGGAAAGCAGCTCCCAAGAAATATTCGGTATCCCTTTTATAAGCACATATCCCACGAGAAACAGCACAAGCGCCGCCGTGAGGGATGTGCAAACGATCATTGCACAGCGTATTAGACCGATATATAGTTTTCGTTTTTTATTCATTTTATTTCTCCTTATCCCGCTTCAAGAAGAAATTGAGCGTGGCGTTAATCAACATAATAAACAAAAACAGCACAAGGGCAATGGAAAACAGAGCGTTTCTCTGTAAGCTTCCCGGGCTTGAATATGCCATTTCGCTTGCAACGGCTGTGGTGAGGAAACGGACACTCTCAAAGAGAGAGGGCATATTAGCCACGTTACCTGCAACCATCATGACTGCCATTGCTTCACCGATGGCACGACCGACACCGAGTACCACAGCGGCGGCAATACCGCTTTTTGCCGCAGGAACAGACACCTTGAAAAACGTTTCTGTCGGAGTTGCGCCGAGAGCAAGAGATGCGTCCTCATATTCTTTCGGTACGGCATCAAGCGATGTAATGGAAACCTTAATAATATTGGGTAATATCATAATTGCAAGCACGATAATTGCCGCAAGCAAGCTCGCTCCGTCCGGTACACCGAAAATTTCACGGATCGCCGGTACAAGTACGAGCATACCCACAAGACCGTATACAACCGACGGGATACCTGCGAGCAAGTTAACGGCGGCTTCGACAACAGCTCTGACTTTTTTATTTGCGATCTTTGAAAGATATACGGCGGTAAAAAAGCCAATTGGAACTCCAATTAGTATAGCACCTGCCGTTCCGTACACACTTGTCAATATAAACGGCAATATCCCGTATTTCGGCTCGGCGGCGGGGGATGCCCATTCTTTACCGAAAAGGAAATTAAAAAGTCCGATTTCCTTAATGGCGGGAATACCCGATATAATCAAATATACCGTAATAAGTAGAACACATCCTACGGTAATTAAACCAAGTATGAGAAATATGCCGTGTACGATATTCTCAAATAATCTGTTTCTCTTCATAATCAACCTCAATGGGGACAAGCGGCAGCACTTGTGCGCCGTCGCTTTGAATCCTTAGTTTGCAGGAACTACACCTGCGCCGCTGATGATCTCGTTTGCTGC